>NZ_JAENIL010000003.1 GCF_016595505.1 Pelagicoccus mobilis
TGGGTGGATCTGGACCGTGGGAATCGCGTGACAAGCACGCTCCTACATTTGCTCAGCCTTCGACGTCGATTTCGACTCTCGAGGTTGAGTGAGTCCCTTCACGGCTGATGAACTCCAAGGTGAGCGTGTGGTGACCTTCTGCTAGCTTGGGTAGTGAAAGTGTTTGGGGGATAGTGCTGGAATGGATTTTTTCAAAACCGAGCCACACATCGATCCTGCTGAGACTTTCGGGATTATCAACAGAAGGGGCGACGGTCAGCTCTTGGGCTTTACCAACTGTTACAGTGGGAACGTTGCCGCTTGACCGTTGAAATTCTCTGCACTCGAAGGTTTGCACCGCTTTTGCGATGGGCTTGCTCTTCTTTGCCTTTGATAGGGTGAAGCCGATCCCTGTTGGGATATCAATTGTATCTGAATCGGGGATACAATGGACGACAAGGTGTTTTAGTCGATCAAGTGGATCTTTGCTCGATCCAGGATCCTTTAGTGTGATTGTAAGTTGTTGGGCCCCAGCTTTGAGTTTCACTGGATCTGAGTAGGACTGCTTCCCGCTTCCTATCTGGCAATCGCTGGAGGCGGACCCAGCCGTGATTTGGAAGATCGCCCCAGAGTCGCTTTCGGAGTGGTCGAGCTCGAAGCGATAGGTTCCTGTCTCAAGCACATCCACATTGAAGGAGAGGGCGCTGCCGATTTCAGTCCATCCTGTGAACTCGAAGCCAGATCCCGGTCGTTCGAGAGGGCCGACGATGCGTGTGGTGGCGTCGAGATGGATGGGAGTTCCTGTTTCGTTCCAGTCCCCCACTGGAATGACCGTTTCCTCAAAGCCGCGTCCACTTTCGATTATGGAGTCCAACCAGGTTTGAGTGTGAGCTTTAAGGAGATTTCCGATCTCTGCTTGTTCGGCGAAGCAGTCAGTTGTCTCGTTGGGATCTGTATCCAAATTATAAAGTTTGTGGAAGTGTTCGTCTGTACCTCCGTGGATGTAGTTGTCCTCCCTGATGTATTTCCAGTTTCGGTAGTGAGCTGAGAGCTGGCGGATTCGAGGCGTTCCGTCTTTGAAGGAGCGCTCTCTTTCGAGCAGGTAGAGATTTGTTCCGTCGAAGAGGACCCTGTCTTCGTCGAGGCTTTTCCCGCCAGCGAGGACGGATTTGAGGCTGAAGCCGCGGAGGGGGAGTTGAGTTTCTGGATACGGAATGTTGGAGATGTCGGCCAGTGTCGGGTAGATGTCGATTATACTCGAAAGAGCATCGGAGGAGGTGCCGGCTTCGATGACTCCTGGCCAACGAGCGTAGAAGGGGCTGATCTGACCGCCTTCCGAGATATTGGCCTTGGTGCCGCGAAGTTCCCGAGCCCAGCCGCGGCGTCGTTCCGCTTTCTCCTCCGCGTTCATACGGCGCGTTTGGTAGGTGTGGAGAAAGCCAGGGGAGCTTCCGTCGTCGACCATGAAAAGGACGAGGGTGTTGTCGCTGAGGCCGTGCTCTTCGAGTTCGTCAAGCAGCTTGCCGACGTTGTTGTCCAAAACCTCAACCATCCCGTAAAGAGCGGCCACGTGGTCGGAGTATC
Source organism: Pelagicoccus mobilis (assembly GCF_016595505.1). Classification (GTDB taxonomy): domain Bacteria; phylum Verrucomicrobiota; class Verrucomicrobiia; order Opitutales; family Opitutaceae; genus Pelagicoccus; species Pelagicoccus mobilis. The sequence goes on from NZ_JAENIL010000003.1 coordinate 1,564, forward strand.
CTTGTTGCTTGTATTTCTCGAAGATTGGTTCGGGGCAGTTGAAAGGCTCGTGCATCGCCTGGAAGGGGACGTAGCAGAAGAACGGTTGATCCTTGTTTGCTTCGATGAAGGCGGCGGCACGGTCACCAACAACGTCCGTGATTGGATCGGTGACGGTGACGATCCGTCGGTCGGTAAGGATGCGATTTCTGTGGTACTTGTAGAGTTCGGTATGAACGCTGGTGTCGAAGCCACGGCTCCAGCCGAAATAGGCGTCGGACTTTCCGCTGTGCCATTTGCCGAAAACTCCGGTCTTGTAGCCAGCGGACTGCATTAGGTTTCCGAGAGTGTTCTCGTCGCGATGCAGGGAGTCGCGCCCCCAATGCACTCCCCAGACACCCGTCTCGTAGTAGTAGCGTCCCGTGAGCAAGGACGCTCGTGTCGGAGCGCAGGCCCCTGCGCTTTGGTAGAAGCGAGTCAGGCGCATGCCTTCGTTTGCAATACGGTCGATATTCGGCGTTTGGACCTGCGTGTTTCCCTCGGCACTGATATCGGCATAGCCGTAGTCGTCTACGAGGATGAGGACGACGTTAGGCTTTGAGTTCGTCTGTTCTGCTGAGCATAGCGGCGAAACCAGTAGTGCTAAGGTTGCTAGGAGGAGTTGGAGAGCGTGGGGGTGTGAGTTCATGACGCTGAATGCAGCCCGGTTGCGGGCTGTACTCGCTTTTAAAACCCGAGAATGTCCTAGAAACGAACTGCCAGATGCGCACACTGGTGCGCTCAATGTCCGGAGAACAAGGAAGACGGGTTACTTTGCGGGATGTGGCGGCTTCGCTGGGGGTTTCGCACTCGACCGTTTCGCGTGCGTTGAGGGGAGCGAGCTCAATCAGCGAGAAGACTCGGAAGAGAGTGCAAGCTGCAGCGGATGAGCTGGGCTACCGCCCGGACCCGATGTTGTCAGCGCTTGCCCGCTATCGAAATGACGGGGCGAGTCGAAGCAGTAAGGCGCGGTTGGCATTGGTGGTCGGGCCTCACCTAAGAGCACGCTTCTCAGCGTTTTCGGAAGCTGCCAGAGTGCATGCGGAGCTCTTGGGCTATGACTACGAGCTTTACGTTTGGGATGAGAAGATGTCTGCCCGCCGTCATTCGCAAATTCTTAAGTCGAGAGGAGTCAGGGGCATTGTGCTTTGCCCCTTGATTCAGAAGCTCGAGATGGAGCACCCGAAGCTCGCTTGGGATGACTTTTCAGTGATTACCTTTGGGCGGTTTGTGGCGGAACCGAAGTTGGACTGCGTTTCGGAGAATCAGTTTCACGCTCTCAGATTGTGTCTCCAGAAGGCCTATGAATTTGGATACAAGCGGCCGGGCTTAGTGACGCTTGAGCGGACCAACATACGAGTAGGCGACCGATATCGGGCGGCGTTCGATTCCTTCATGCTCACTTTGCCCGAGGAAAGTAGAGTGCCGGCTCTGATTACGGAGCATGGAATTCAAGATAAAGCGGAGGAGTGGATCGAGAGTGAGGGCGTCGATCTCCTGATCGGACATCAGTTCATCGGAGAGTTGCTGGAGGCGAAAGGGTGGCGGATTCCCGAGGATATCGCATTCGCCGCTCTCGATAAACAAGGGTCGGATGTGTCGGTAACCTGTTATGCTGGTGCGACCCACGACGATCTGGAGATCGCGCGTTTGGCGATAGCCGCTCTGAATGACCAGATCACCAGCGGTTTAAGCGGAGTGCCCAAGTCTCCTAAGACGGTGCTTCTGGACACCTATTGGTCGGATGGAAAAACGATCGTGGAAGTAGGTGGTGCTTAGGTCCAGCATGCTCCAAATGCCTGTTTGCGACTGGTTCATTTGAACGAGCTCCGCTGTCGGCCTCGTCCGCTTGCAGAATGGGCGAGCCGCTGCACTTTATCGAGGCATTGAACCCCTAAGGATTATGAGTGGAAATAGATGGAGATTTTTTGCGGCAGTGTGTGCTGTCGTGTTCGTTGTGGGATTCGCCTCAGGAGAGGCTACGTTTAGTGATGAGCTGGCGGCTTTGGAGGTGGGCAAGAACCTGCCGCAAATCTCGGTGGACGGAAATCGGTTTGTGAATCCGGAAGGCGAAACGGTGATGTTTCGCGGGCTCGCTCTGGTGGATCCGGCCGTGATGCAAGATCGTGGCAAATGGGATCGGGACTACTTCGAGAAGGCGGCAAGTTGGAATGCGAATGTAGTCCGTATCGCGATACACCCGTCTCATTGGCGTAGGCTGGGAGAGGATGCTTATTTGAAGCTCGTGGATCAGGCGGTTATCTGGTCTGCCGAGCTTGGCATGTATGTAATCATTGATTGGCACTCAATCGGAAATCCGCTGACGGATGTTTACCATCGCCCGATGTATATCACAGACCGAGGGGAGACTTTCCGTTTCTGGCATACGATTGCTCAGCGCTACAAAGGGAATCCCGCCGTGCCATTTTTCGAGCTCTGGAATGAACCGACCAATCGTGGTGGCCGCATGGGGCGTTTGCCATGGTCGGAATACAAGGCGTACATGGAAGAGCTGATTTTCATGATCAGGGCGATCGATGATAAGAAGATCCCAATGGTAGCGGGATTCAATTTTGGATACGATCTAACTGACGTTAAGAAGGACCCTATCTCTTTTCCAGGAGTTGCCTATGTGGCTCACCCCTATCCTCAGAAACGCCCTGAACCCTGGGTAGAGGATTGGGAGAAGGATTGGGGCTTCGTGGCGGACAAGTATCCGATGATGTGCACCGAGTTTGGTTTTATGAGCGCTGATGGTCCGGGAGCTCACGTTCCAGTGATTGCTGACGAGACCTACGGACATGCCGTTATCGAGTACTTCGAGAAGAAGGGGATTTCTTGGACCGCGTGGGTGTTTGATGCCCATTGGTCTCCGCAGCTCTTTTCCGACTGGGATTACACTCCTACCGCTCAAGGTGTTGTATTCAAAAAATACATGGAAGAGCTTAATCCGTAGGATGGGGTTGCCTCAACGATTTCCTATACGGATTCCGTTTGCGAAGCGTCAGGGCAAGTGAGGTAGAGCCCGCTGTCCCTAGCGGGCACCCCCCTCAACGAAATGGCCGTTGGGACAACGGCCGCTACCTTTTCAATCCTCTGCGGCGTGCCCGGCGGTCACGCCCTACCTTTTCAAGAGGCGTTTGGTCAGGAAATCCTGGCAGGCTTCCATGTCTTTCCAGGAGATTGCGACCTTGGCTGAGTACGGGCCTTTAGGGTCTCGAAGCGTGTATCCATCATCTGTGACGGAAAACTTGATTTCCTCGTAGTTGAGTAGGCTGCCATCGTAGGCCATGTAGGCGGCTATGTCGTCAAAGAGGGTGGAGCTCTGGGTCGCGAAAAACTCGCACTCCATCCAGGGAACGCGAGGAGCCCAGATGCAGTAGTTTTCAATCACGGAGCGCAGTAGCGGATCCTGCGTGGAGGCCCAGATTTTTTGGTAGTTGTCGCCGCCGAGGTAGAAGAGCCCGCAAGTGTCGAGCGGGGTGATCGTTTTGGAAATCCAATTAGCTCCAATGACGGTGCGGAATGCTTCGGGATCGACGCGCACGTTTGTCTCGGCAGAGATCTCGGGGCTGCCGCCGTAACCGAGATCGAAACTGCCGTGCATGCCGAAGAAGTGGCACTTTTCCGCGATTTCGGGGGCTATCTTGAGGGCTTCGGCGAGGGATGGAGGCGGGCCGATCGCGATAATGTTGATAGGCCCTTCCGTCTCTTTAACCAATTCGATGAACGCTTGTATGCCTTCTTGGTGAACGGTGCCAGGGTAGTTGGAGAGGTCGTAGTTTTTGACCCATGGTCCTTGGTGACGATGTTCATCAGTCATCACGCCATAATCTTTACCGAGGGCGATTGAGACATCTGTTCGGTCGGCTATCTCGAGTACTTTCCCAGTGACTTGGCCTCGGTAGAGGGCTTCGCCTGTCTCGGTCAGGACCATCTTCAGGTCGAGCTCCGGGGACCGGAGAATGTGGGCGAGCGCCCAGGTGTCATCAATGTCGCTTCCAATGTCCGTGGAGAGAATGGTAGGGGTGGGCTTCGATTGCATCGAAACGACGACAAGAAGGGCGGCGAAAAGGGAGAGTGCTGTTTTCATAAGATCAATCTTGTAGTGTGAAAGTGGCGACGACGGGGAAATGGTCAGATATGAAGCGACCATCGACCAGGTCACTAAGAGTACCGAATCTGTCTGGAGCTCCAGCGGACCTGCTTGAGAAAATGTAATCGATACGGCGTGAAGGAACGGTTTGTGTATCGAAGTTGTTCATCGTTCCCGTTTGGCCGAAACTAGGCGTTTTGCTGTGGCGATGACCGTCGATCATCGATTTTGAGATGAGCTTGATGGGAGCAAGGTCGGGAGTGGCATTTAGGTCCCCCATGAGGAAGTATTGCTCTCCTTCGGAAACATTTTTCGATATGCGATCGAGGATCAGTTTAACACCGTTGAGGCGTGCTGCGGCGACTTGGTGGTCCAAGTGTGTATTGAAAACCCAATACGAATTTCCTGATTCCTTGTTCTTGAAGTGGGCGTAGGTGCAAATCCTCCGGTAAGAGGCCCCCCAACCAAACGAGGGTTCATCCGGTGTGTCAGAAAGCCAGAATGTTCCGCTATCGAGAATTTTGTACTTATCTTTCCGGTAGAACAGAGCGCTGAACTCACCTGCCGATTTGCCATCGTCGCGTCCGACTCCGAGGTAGCTGTAGTCGGCCAGTTGCTCGTCAAGGAAACTGACTTGATGCGGAAGCCCCTCTTGTATGCCGAGGATGTCTGGAGAAGTGATTACAACTTGTGCGGCCAGCTGCTCTTTGCGGTTGTCCCAGTTGTTTGGTGCGTCGCTAGCAAGGTCCAATCGGATATTGTAGCTCATGAGAGTAAGCTCCTCCGCGGAGGCGACGGTGACGGTGAGGAGAAGGAGGATGCTAGTGAAGAATTTCATAGATGAGATGGGTGTCCGCTGGGACAGCGGACGCTACCTTTGAACTAGCTTTTTAAGGAACCCGAGGGCTCCGCCCTGAAGTTGATTGCGCCAGGCGTCGAGCGAGGCAGCTCCCACGATAACGGCACCCGTTATGACACGTTTGACAGGTTCAGAAGCTCCAAGTTGCGCAAGACCTGACTCGAGGGTCGCGATGATCAGGACACCGAAGAAGGTATTGATGACTGAGCCGCGTCCACCCATGAGGCTGGTCCCTCCAATTACCACCGCTGCGATTGCGGACAGCTCGAGACCGACTCCGGCGTTAGGATCTGCAGAACCGAGGCGTGAGGTATAGAAGAGTCCACCGATAGCGGCGAGAAAACCTGCGATGGCGAACACGGCGACGCGTGGTCCTTGAGTGCGTATGCCGGCGAGCGTGACGGCTTGCTCGTTCGTTCCGATAGCGATGAGGCGACGGCCAAATACAGTCCGTGAAAGGATGAATTGCAGGAGAATGACAATGATTATCGCGACAATGAAGGTGACCGGAATGCCGATCCCAGCTATTGGGCGAGAGAGGGAGCCGAGGGCTCCGTTTAGATACATTGTTTGGGAATCTGTGGCGAGGTAGCTCAGCCCTCTCGCGATTTCCAACATGCCGAGGGTTACGATGAATGAGGGAACTCGCCAACTGACGCTTATCCAACCATTGACCCAACCCGCCAGGCTTCCCGCAACCAGCGCGAGGATAACTGCAAGTGGAAGCGGTAGTCCCCACCCGAGTAGTGAAATGCCAAATACTGATCCAGCCAGTCCGAGTATCGAGCCGACAGAGAGATCGATGCCCGCCGTGATGATGACGAGAGTCATTCCTGCGGCTACGAGAGTGAGAGCCGGGATTTGGTTCGCTAAGCTCGAGAAGGTTGCAGCGCTGAAGAAACGGTCGCTCAGGAGTGAGAACAGGATGATGAGGCCGATCCAGATCGCGAGCATGCTCGCGTACTCCTTTAGTGAGCTGAGGGCGAAAGGGGAGTTTTGTGTAGGCTTTTTCACTTGTTTGGGGCCTTGTCGATTGTGGGTTCGAGATAGGCTTTGAAAGCGGCTTCGGTGATCGCTTCTTGGGACCAATTGTCAGGGGTGAATTCCTGGACGACTTGGCCGCCTGAGAAGGCGAGGATACGGTCGCATAGAGTCATGAGTTCGAGGAGTTCGCTGGAGACGATCAGGATGGACTTCCCTTTTGCTGCGAGTTCGCGAAGAGAGGTGTAGATGCTCTCTTTGGCTGCCACGTCTACCCCACGAGTTGGCTCATCCAATAGCAGAATCTCGCTGTCTCGCAGTATCCAACGAATCAGGACGATTTTCTGCTGGTTCCCGCCACTGAGTTCCTGGACTGCTTGCTCACTGTGATCGTGTTTAACTGAAAAGCCTCCGCAGGCTGATTGTGTTTCCAGAGTCTCCTTGGTTTGGTCGATAAGTCCTAACGAGGAAAACGTGTCATGGCTCGCCAATGTCGCATTGGCTCGAATGCTCTGGGAGAGGAGCAACCCTTCGGATTTTCGGTCTTCAGGAATCATTCCGATCCCCAGCCGCACCGCATCGCTAGGGTGCTTAATCGAAACTGAGGAACCATTGACGAGGATTTCGCCAGAGTCTGCGGGGGTCGCTCCAAATATTGTTTGCAAGCACTCGGTGCGACCCGAGCCTACGAGACCGGCGATCCCCAGGATTTCTCCTTTTCGAAGCTTGAGGCTGAGGTCTTGGACGAGAGGAGGGTTCGCGAGTTTCCGGACTTCCAGAGTAACCGGGGCTTCGCTCAAGTCACTCGGTGTATGAGAGGTGCTCCAGATTTCTTTGCCGGCCATTTCTCTCACTAGAGTTTTTTGGTCGACGTCCTTTGTATCGTAAGTGCTGATACGACGACCGTCGCGCATGACTGTGACGCGGTCTGATATGCGGCGTATCTCCTCCATGCGGTGGCTGACATACAGGATGGCAACACCTTGAGCTGTCAGTTGCTTGATTTGCTCGAAGAGAGTTTCGATTTCGGGGTCGGTGAGGGCGGCTGTGGGTTCATCGAGGATGAGAAGCTTGCAGTCCTGAGTGAGCGCGGCCGCTATCTCGAGAAGCTGTTGCTGGCCGACTCCGAGGGTTTCGGCAGTTAGATTAGGGTTGAGATGGCCGAGTTTCACGCGGGCCAATGCTTCTTGGGCGTCAGAGTGGAGACGAGCCCTGTCGATGATGCCGAATCGGGTGGTGGGAAGGTCGTGGAAATAGAGGTTTTGGGCGATGCTGAGCGTCGGGATTATGTTGAGCTCTTGCATCACGATCACGATCCCTGCCGAGCTGGCATCCTGTTTGGATACAGGGGAGTGCGGCACGTTGTTAAAAACGATGTCGCCGCTATTTCGAGGGGTCAGTCCGCAGAGTATTTTCGCGAGCGTAGATTTTCCAGCACCATTGCTCCCCATGAGGGCGTGGACTTCGCCGGCACGGATCTCGAAGTCAAAGTCGATGAGGACTGGGACATTGTAGGACTTGTGGAGTCCAGAGACTTGGAGAAGTGTGTTGATGGCGTTTTTTGCCCACGAAGTTCACTAAGGGGCACCAAAGTTTAGGTGGTGAATGAGAGCGTTAATCGCGTGACTCCGTCCGTCGCTCGACGAGCTATGGAGGACTTGCGAAGTACGCTCCCACATTTTGGGAACGTATTTACTTGGAAATGACGTCGACGGCGGTGGTGCGGTCGGCAGGGGCTTGCTCTCCCGCAAGGATAGCGAGAGCGGCTTCGATGCCGTAGACTGCGAGCTGATCGCCGTGCTGGTCGGCGGTAGCGAGTACGCGTCCGTCAGCGATCATTGGTTGGATGGCGGAAATGTTGTCGAAGCCGACGACTTTGACCTCTGTTCGACCGGCGGCTTGAATGGCGGCGACTGCACCCAGGGCCATGGAGTCGTTGGCGCAAAGGATCGCTTTCAGGTTGGGGTGTGCGGTGAGTAGGGATGCGGCAATTGTGTTCGCTTTTGCCATTTCCCAGTTGCCGGCTTGAACGCTGACGATTTTAGCTCCGGACTCTTTGAGCGCGTCCTCGAATCCGAGTCGGCGCTGTTGTCCGTTAAATGCAGTAGGAACCCCTTCAATGATCGCTACCTGATCGCCTGACTGTAGTTGCTCTGTAAGTACGCTTGCAGCTGCTTTCGCACCCGCACGATTGTCGGGCCCGACAAAGGGGGCGTTGAGGCCTGCTTGGGTGGCTGCTGTCTTATCGAGGCGGTTGTCGATGTTGATCACAAGAACTCCCGCATCGGTTGCTCGCTTCAGGGCGGGGATGAGCGCTTTGGAGTCTGCTGGTGCGATAACGATCGCGTCAACTCCGCGGGCGACCATCTGCTCGACAAGGTTGAGCTGCTGCCCGAGATCGGTTTCGTTTTTGATGCCATTAACGATGAGGGAGTAGCTCTCCGTGTTGTTAGCTGCGTGGTCCTCGGCCCCTTTGGACATCGTTTGGAAAAACTCGTTGGCTAGGGATTTCATGACCAGGGCGACCTCCGGTTTCGAGTCGGCCTCGTCGCTCTTGGGGGAGCAGCCTAGGAAGCTTAAAGAGAGGACCAGTGCGGCAAAAGCGCTAGAAAATGGGGTGATTTTCATATGAGTGAATGGATTTACGTAAACGTTTACGTTTTACCTTTCCTTCAAGTCGTGCTTCTGTCAATCCGGTTTAGAAATCTCCCTTTTCGAATGTCCTCTCATAAAAGAGCAAGCTCTCCTAAGCGAAAACCCACCATACGTGAAGTATCGCGTCATGCCGGTGTGTCTACGGCCACAGTGTCACGTGTCTTGGCAGGATTAGGGGGAGCGAGCGAAGCAACACAGCAGCGGATTGAGACGGCAGTTAAAGAGCTGGGCTATCAGCGTAATAGAATGGCGAGTGGGCTTCGGTCTCAGCGCAGTACGTTGGTCGGGGTTGTTATTCCGGACCTGCAGAACCCGTTCTTTACTGGCATCGTCGGTGGGATTGAGGAAGTGCTTCACGAAGCGGGCTACACCATTTTTTTGGCTAACTCCGCTTCGGATGTTGATCGAGAAAGGGCCGAGTTACAGATGCTGCAATCGGAGCGGATTTGTGGCTTGCTGTTTATTCCGAGCTCTGCGTCGGCTGAAGCGTATCAGGATTTATGTGACGGGGAGTTACCAGTAGTAGCGATTGACCGCGTACCGGGTGGATTGGCTTTGGATAGTGTGACGGTCGCCAACGAGGCGGGTGCGTTTCAGGGGGTTACCCATTTAATCGAGGCCGGCTATCGAAAAATCGGACTTGTGAATGGGCCGGATGAGATCGTTGTTGCTCGTGAAAGAGGGACTGGGTATCGCCGAGCGCTTCAAGATGCCGGCTTGAAATTACGACCGAGTTGGATGGCGTCGGGATCGTTTCAGAGTGAATCTGGATATGAGCTGACTAAAGCGATGCTCTCTAAGAAAAATCGGCCGGAGGCAGTTTTTGTGGGAAGTTTTGTAACAGCGCTGGGTGCTTTGCGTGCAGTGACGGAGCTCGGCTTGAAGGTGCCTGACGAAGTCGCCTTGATGGGCTTCGACGACATGCCGTGGGCCGCTGCGATGAATCCCCCTTTGAGCGTAGTGGCTCAACCGGTGCGTGAGATCGGTCGGAGTGCCGCTAAATTATTGTTGGAGCGTCTTGAGGCTCCTGATTTGGGTATTCGTAGTTTAGTGTTGAATACTGACCTAGTGGTTCGCGAATCCTGTGGTACTGGAGTGTAAGGAAATTCGATGAGTAAGATTGTTGTACTTGGAAGTTTGAACGCGGATTTGGTTGTAAGTGTTGATCATGCTCCGAATGGAGGAGAGACGCTCACTGGTACAGGTTTTACCGTCCACAATGGAGGGAAGGGGGCGAATCAGGCGTTTGCAGCTGCCAAGCTTGGAGGTTCTGTGGCGATGTTAGGTCGCGTGGGGGATGATGATTATGGAAGGCAGCTCGTGAGAGGGCTTGAGTCCGTTGGGGTTGAGACGCAGGCGGTTCGCGCTTTGGATGGGATATCGAGCGGCGTCGCAGCGATCACAGTTGAGGCGAGTGGAGAAAATCGAATTGTAGTCGTTCCGGGTTCGAATGGGGCTTATTCCGAGGAAGAACTGGAGCGAGATGCGCAGTGTTTTGCGGGTGCGAAGGTTGCCCTCTTTCAGCTTGAGACGCCTATTGCGACTGTGAAGAAGGCGTTGAAGTGTGCTCGTGACGCAGGCTGTATCACGATTTTGGATCCAGCTCCAGCCCAACCGCTTGACCGTGACGTTCTGAGCTTGGTTGATTATGTGACGCCGAACTTGAGTGAGCTTGCGTTGCTGACTGGTGTTGGCTTGAGCGAAGAGTCAAGTGAGGCTGAGATTATAGCGGCAGCTCAATCGTTGTTGCAGTTTGGGGTCGGCAAGGTGCTCGCGAAACTGGGAGAACGCGGAGCGCTTCTCGTTGAGGCGAAAGGGGTTGAGCGCATATACGCGGTAAGCGTGAAAGCAGAAGACTCAACGGGCGCTGGGGATTGCTTCAATGGAGCGTTCGCAGCCGCGTTTTCGCAGGGAATCGATGAGATCGAAGCGGCTCGATTCGCGTGTTCGGCTGCCTCCGTTTCCGTGACTCGTGCAGGCGCTCAAAGTAGCGTGCCGTCGCTTAAGGAAGTGCTGGCGTTTATGGCTCGGTGAGCGTGCGCAGCGTTTGTAGGGGTTAATCGACTGAGCAAGAGGTGCAGGCGGCGAGGCTGTTCAGATCGATGAGATCGAAAGTCACGCCTCCTTCTTTGTTGCTATAAAACTCCCAGGAAACTCTTTGGGTGGGGATTTTTATCATCCCTGATGTCGAGTCGTTGACGTAGCTGAAAAGGCAGTTGGAAAGTTTGTGGTCTTTGATGTTTCCCACGAATACGCCTTTGTTGGGGCCGAATCGCTCAAGGCGTCCGATTTGAATTGAGACTGGTGATTGTCCAGGTAGGGGAAAGTCTAGTACGGTTCCGTTTGCGTATCCCAACTGTCTCCAGTTTTTTACCTCGGGTTTGATTCGTCCCTCCCATCTCTGCATTAGGTGATGGTGCTGCTGTTGTTTGCCGATATCCAAACGCCGGATACCTTCTAGGGTGATCGGTATGGCCGAGGCGCGTGGCGGTTCTGGAGCTGCGGTGGTTGCTTTTTCTTCTAGGCCCGTCGGGGGCTTTTGTGTGCTGTCTTGAAGCTCGGGGTTGGTTGGGGTCGGGGCTGTTTTGGTGGAGGGAGTCGAATCGTTTTCTTCGGTGCGCGGTTCTCTATCCGCCCAAAAATAGAGGGGTGCTAGAACGGCTAGTAGCAGTATCCCGCTTAGGGTGACTCTGAAGGATAAGGGGTTCATTTATTGTACTTCTATTCGAAGGAAGAGTGGAACGGAGTCTTCGATCTCGAATGAAACCGTGGGCTGCATTTCTTCGGTGTAGGAGGGTAGGCGTCGTCTCCAGGATTTGAGATCGGAAGATGTTTCCACTCTGAATCGCGTAACGTCCACCCCGTCGCGAAAGGTGAGGTGAACAGCCCCGTCCAGGATGCGATACGATTCGAGTACGCCCTGGGTGTACTGGGAAGGATCGCTGCCGAGGATTCGTTCCACTTCGTTGCTCAATCCATCGTGGTCGGAATCAATGAGGTAATAGGATTGTCCTTCGGTAAATTCATAATCTGGATAATGGGTTTTGAGCCACTCCATGAAGGTTTGGGGAGTGTCGATGGTAATTTCGACAGTGTCCTCGGAGGACAGTCCGTTCACGTCGGTGATTTTCAAGGTGACCGTGTGTTTCCCGTCTTCAAATATCATCATTGGCTGGAGGCCTTCTCCAGATCCGTCTCCGCCGTTCCACTCCCATCTGCTGACTAGCCAATCTAGATCGGAGTCACGAGCGCTCAGGTTGAAGCGAGACTCCAGCCATTGTCTTCTGTTTGCGTAGGTTCTGTTGCGTCCATCGCGGTTCACATCGAAGATGTTCGGACCTGCTTTCGCTACGGGGGCGATGAAATCCAACTCGCGGACGGGCGCGGCCAGTTGCACGAATAGACGCTCTTCGCCTACGTCAAGGCTTCCGAAGGCGCTGCGGTAGTCGGATGCGGATCCCCATGCTGATCCATCTTCTCCGATAACAACCAGAACGTCTCTGGCTAGGGATGAGGAGACAACGTGCCGCCTTGCGATTTCGACTGGGTCATCGATTGCGACAGCGCTTGGATTTATCGGACCTATCGGGGGGTAGACTCGATTGCCGAGGGCGAGCAGTCCGCCGTCCTCGGTCGTTACGCTTGTGTGTCCAAACCATTGTGACGCGCTTCTAATGCCGGAATCGAAGATCTTCTCAGGCGTGAACCGAATGTTTGTCGGGTCGCTTCCATCATAGTCTGTGATGTCTTCTCTTTGAAAGCGCCACAGACTTCCGTCCTCCATTACGGCAGTTGCGAACGTGTAGTGTATTGAGATCGAAACTACTCCGCTTTCAAAGAGCCTCAGAGGGACTCCGTAGTCTGGGCTCCTGTTTTGGGCCAACGACGCGATCTCGCCCACGCACCACAGTTCCCCGTTGTCCATCAGGATCAAGGCTGAGTTGTCGCCTGCTGCCACATCGCGTGCACCTTGGCTAAAACGCTCAAGGTCGCCTAGACTGTAGAGCCTTTCACCGCCTCCTATGAGGGAGCCATCGTCGAGGACGAAGAGGAAGTAGCCGTCGCCTACAGCTGCTGATTTTACTCCGCTAGGAATGACTTTAGTCGGTGTATCCGAAGCGTAACGGGATGCGCCTGGCAGGCCTTCGAACGAACGGCTTCCGGCTCCGTAGGCACTGCCATCATCCATGAGGAAGATTGTGTGAACGCCTTCGGATAGGACGCGCTCTACGCCGCGTAGCTGCACGAAGGTTTCCTCTCCGTCCAAGATGCCACGCCCGCTTTCTAAGCCCAAATTTGGGTAGTTGCCAAAGCCTCTTGCGCGGACGATCCCGTTTTCATGCACGACAAAGGAACGAGACTCCGTTGTCTCTGCGTCGACTGCCCCGGAGAGTTCTAGCACTTCGATTTCTATGGTATCCGAATTTGTCACGCCAGCCGTATCCATGACTGTCAGGGTGAGCTCGGTGACGCCGATAGGGAGATCGAACTCGGCGGACTCGGTTGACGCTGTTCCTCCTTCCCAGGACCAATGCCATTCCTCTATGCCTTCCAGGGCCCATGATTCGCTTCCGTCGACTCGGACGCGTGCGAGTCCGTCTCCATCGTCGTCCATTACGAAGTAGTTTTCACCGGCTTCGGAAATCGGATCCGGGTGCACGTAGGGTCGATAGTTGGATACTGTCTTGGAAACCGCATTGAGGGTTCGGGCATTGTTGGCTGCAAGCTCGCCCGAAGCGACGCCGCTTGGGCTTCCCCAGAACTCGACGTCCGGATTCGAGAAGTAGTTTATGGCGTCTCCAGGTCTGCGATACATTACAGTTTTCGCGGCAAATTCTTGGACGTGGAGCGGGTTGAATGTGTGGGCGTGGGAATCATCGTACAAGCCGGTGCTATCGCTGTCTTCGTGCTCGTGGGCTCCTCCTAGGTTGTGGCCGATCTCGTGCTGCAGGATTTGTCCGGTGGTTGCGTAGTCTCCCACGACTAAGCTGTATCCACGGCTTGGATTTCCGTCTTCATCGTTCAGGACCCATGCTTTCCCGATGGTTGTCTGGAATTGCCTGTAGGGCGCCTCGAAAAGGCAGACGAGGTCGGCTCCCGTTTCGTCTCTCCAGGTTTGGACCTCTGAGAAGGCGCCGGTTCCGTTGGTGAGCATGTCGAGCTCCGAACTTAGATCATCCGAGCCGTGTCGGTAGTCGACTCTTTTTATGTCTCGCAGGCGTAGACGAATATCGACGTTGCTGTTGGTGAAGGCTTCGTTCGCGGAAACGATGCTCGCTTGTATGATGGATTCTACTACGTCCGCATTCCCTTTCCAGTCTTCGAAGGTCGATGTGTATACGACGAGGAGATCGATTATGTTCTCGCTCTCGTTGGACCGCGCTTCGAGGCAGTTGAGGGCGACGAAGAGCATTCCAATTCGAGTCCAGACGCGATGACTCAAAGTTATCCTGGGTAACAACATGAAGGGCTAGCTTGCTGGCATATAAGCCTAGCTCCATGTTGGCGCTCCAGAAAAAAATGGGTTTGAGCGTGAGAGGGGGCGCGGCGGCGAGCTTGTGCCCGTTGAGGACAACGGCCGCTACCTGATGTTGCGGTGCGGCAGCCCTGTTGCAGGGATTGGCTAAACTTCAGGCCTTCCTCTAGCTGCGTGCCATACTCGAACAATTTCCACAATCATTGGTTTGTCGAAAACGCGGTACACGATCCTGTAAGGGGCGAGCTGTATTTCGCGGAGAGAGTCGATTCCGAATTCTGGTACGATTTTGCCCTTTCTCGGGAAGCTTGAGAGGTTTTTGGTGGCACCGATCAGGGCGAGGCCGATTCTTTTTGCAGCGGCTATGTCGTCGTTGGAGATGTATTCGACAATCTCCCTCAAATCTATCCTAGCGGAGGGGGAATAGACTACTTTGTAATCCATTCGGATAATTCCTGTTCGATTTGCTCGACTGGAATTCCTTTGCCCGAGTCGAGTTCATCTAGGCCTTTGCGGATAGCAGATACAAAGTTGATGCGTTCTTTCACTTCTTCCCAGTTCGCGTTCTCGGGAAGTGATTGAATCGTGCGTAGTGCCTGTTCCTTGATGGACATTAGTGGCTAGATTACTCGCGGTGCCTTTGGAGGCAAGGTTCCTTTGGTTTTCCAGCCCCCACGGTGTGACACGGTGGGCAGCGAGTTTGGATTAGTGAGTCGGTGTGGCCGTTAGGGACAACGGCCGCTACCTGATGTTGCGGTGCGGTGGCGCGCGTCGACCTTACAGGGATTGGGTGGTCTCGCCGATGACGATGCGGCCTTCGACTAGGTTGTGGCGGCGGTGTCCGGCGGGATTTTTCATGCGCTCGAGGAGGCGGATGACGCTAGAGACGCCCATCTCGTCGAAGGGGACTTTGATGGAGGTGAGGCGCGGCATGCCGAGGGGAGGCTCGATGCCGTCGAAGCCGGTGATGGAGCAATCCCTTGGAACGCTGATGCCTTTCTTCTGGAGATCGGCAATGAGGCGATAGGCTTGGTGGTCCGCGGCGCTGACCCAGGCGGTGACGCCGTTTTCGATTTGCTGGGCTACGGTGTCGGCGAGTTGTTCGACGCTGAGATCTTCGCCTTTGCGGACGTTTAGGGCTAGCTCGGGGTCGAAGTCGATGCCGAGGCGGTAGAGGCTGTCGACGTAGGCGCCGAAACGGCGGTACATCCAGGGGGACTCGACGGAGTAGCGCCAGGAGAGGAAGCCGATGCGTTTGTGGCCGAGATCGGCGAGGTGGGAGACCATGTCGTAGATGCCGGCGTGGTGATCGACATCGATACAGTCGATGCCGCCTTGGCTGTAGTCCTCCGCGATCGAAACTGTGGATACGCGGCGGGAGAGGTTTACGATGGTTTCGGTCGTGAAGGGGAAAATGAGGATGGCACCTTTCCAGGTGCCGTTGCCTGCCCGCAGGCCTTTGGGGGTGCGAGAGGTGGACTGCAGCATTTCATCGAGCTCGGCGGGATCGATGTAGCGAACGTCTAGGGCTAGGTTTTGGGCGGCGGCCCGTTCGCTGATGCCTTTGAGCATGTATTGGGAGGTGGCGGGGAGCTCGGTCATGTCCGGGCGGACGCCGATGAGGACGCCGATTTCTCTAGCCGTTTGTTTCTCCGGGTTGCGCGGTGCGCGTTGGGCGGTGTAGCGGTAGCCGAGCTGGGCGGCCAACTCGAGGACTTTGGCCCGGGTCTCTGGGTTGATCTTGGGGTGGTTGGAGAAGCAGCGGGAGACGGTGGTGCGGCAGATGTTGAGTTTGTCCGCGATGAGCTGCTGGTTTACTTTGGCCATAAAAGCCTAAACTAGGAGGCTGTCCGTGCGGGAATCAACGTTTTTGAGAGTGGGGGCTTCGTCGCCTCGTTCCTGGTAGTCTAGGTAGGAGAAGTCGGCTGCGGCGAAGCTTCCGGTCATGTCTTGGCAGCAGAGCCCGATGAAGGCTCCGGTGAAGTTCTCGTGAGCTCCCGCGGCTTCGTCGGAGAGGAAGGAGGAGTCGAACACGCGCCCGACGGGGCGCCAGGTTTCGCCGTCCAGGCTGTAGGCGAGTCGTAGGTCGTCGTAGTTGACGATGGCTCTGAGGTGCACGGGACCGTTCTCTGGCAGGGCGATGGGCTCGATGGCGATGCGAAAATGGATATCCTTCTCTGCGATTAGTACGGTGAGGGAGCGGCCGAGCTTTTCGTCGTGCGAAAGGGCGGCGTAGATGTAGTTTTGGCTGCTGTAGTAGTAGACGAGCCCGGCGCGTTGAAGGAAGCTGGTCGGCTGGAAGTCGAGGCAGGTGGTCGCGGTGAAGCGGTGGGCTTGTTGGCGGCGAGCGATCATGGATTGCTCCATGCGGGTGCAGAAGGAGAGTTCGCCTTTGAGTCGGAGGTGCCCAGGGCGCTCCGACAGGCTGAGGCGCTTATCGTCGAGCGGAACCCGGAGGGTTTGGAAGTCGATGTGGAGCTTGTCTTGGTCGAAGGTGTAGTGACGAGAGTTGTCTCGTGGCTTTACCTTGCTGTTGAAGTTCATGGGGATGGGGGCGTGCTGGTCCGGGTGGTTTTCGCCGTGGTGCATCTGTAGCCAGCCGTCGTCGGTCCAGACTACTTTTTGCAGGGCGGATTCGCGGCCCATGGTACTGCGTCCGCGTCCGGGGATGGGGCGGCTGCAGAGGTGGGCGAGGAACCACTCGCCTTCCTGAGTCTCTACGATGGAAGCGTGTCCGGCGCGCTTGAGGACGCTGTCGTGTTTCCCGCGGGAGGTGAGGATAGGGTTGTGCGGGCATACCTCGTACGGGCCTTCGATCTTTTCGGAGCGGCAAAGGGTGACCGCGTGGTCCCAGCCGGTTCCGCCTTCGGCTGTCATCAGGTAGTAGTATCCGTTGATGTGATACAGATGTGGACCTTCGGTGCAGCCGAGTTCCGTGCCGTTGAAAATGGTGCGGGCTTCTCCGACGAGTTGTTTCGATTCGTGATCGTACTCCTGAAGGCGGATTGCGTGGAAGGGGTTGTTGCCGGGGCGATCGTCCCAAATGAGCCAAAGGAGGTATTTCTTGCCGGTAGTGGGGTCGTGGAAGAGGGATTGGTCGAAGCCGCTCACGTTTAGGTGAATCGGGTCGGACCAGTCGCCGTCGATCTTATCGCAGGTGACGATGTAGTTGCGGCTGGCTTTGAAGTTACCGCGGAGCTCTTTGACGTCGCTGTAGACGAGAAAGAACTCGCCGTCGCAGTAGCTGAGGCAGGGGGCCCATACGCCGCCGGAGTCGGGACCGCCCAGCATATCGAGTTGGGAGCGGCGGTTGAGAGGGCGGTAGATGAGCTCCCAGTTTACGAGATCCTTGGAGTGGTGGATTTGTACTCCGGGGAACCATTCGAAGGTGGAGGTGGCGACGTAGTAGTCGTCTTCGACTCTTAGAATAGAGGGGTCTGGATTGAAGCCGGGGAGAAAGGGGTTCTGGTGAGTGGAGCTCATATGTCGCAGGGGTGAGTGTGAAATTTTAAAAGGTGCACAGAGTTGCACTGTAATGTGCTATGCTATTCTCTAACCTCTCATAGATAGGTTTGTAAACGTAGATTTCACGTGTACATAAAAGTGTGCAATAAAAAATGCACAAAGATGCACAAAAAGCTTGTGAAATTCGTTTGAGCGCTGGATATGTATTTTCAGATCGCAGCGCCGTGGACTGATTTGGCGACTGCTTACCCCCCCCCTGAAACTAGAAACTGATAGCTGCCGTTGCGGCCGTGATTTTGTCGGATTTGTTGTCTGAAAGACCCCTGCAATCTGACGCCGCACCAGACCAGGCTTATGAAAAATACAACTACCAAACCTGCGAGCGCGCTTAAGTGTGTCGCGCTTTTTTCCGCCCCCTTCCTTATGCTTGGCGGAAATCTCTCCGCTCAAGACGAGGACGAAGTCTATGAGCTGTCGCCTTTCCATGTGGATGGAAGCGATGATTCGGGTTACCGTGCTACGAACTCCATCTCCGGCACGCGCATCAACATGGCGATCAAGGATACTCCGATGCCTTTGGAGGTCGTGACTCGCCAGTTTATGGAAGATACGGGCGCGACTGATTTGCGTGAAGCGCTGAAGTACAGCTCCGGCGTGATTCTCGAGTCGCAGAACGACTTGGCGAGCCGCGGTCCTTCCGCGTATCAAGGTCCTGGCGGTGTTAATAATCCGGAGGGCGCGACTGCGAACATGAACGGCGTGCAGTTGAAGCTGCGCGGATTTGTGACGAATAACTCTTTGCGTGATGGCTTCCTTCGCCAGAACTCGACCGATTCGGTGAACATCGAGCGTGTTGAGGTTGTGCGTGGTCCGGCTGCATTGCTCTACGGAACCGGCAATTTTGGTGGTGTAGTTAATTACATGGTACGCCGCCCGTCGGCCGTGAGTTCCAACTCGTTCGACGTGACTGTGGGCACGGACGAGTTGATGCGTGGAACGTTTGATTCAACCGGCGCCTTGTCGGAAGATGGAAAGGTGGCCTACCGGATTTCTGGCGCTTTGCAGTCTTCTGCTGATCACACGGATTACTTCGAGCAGGACCACTTCTTCGTGACGCCTGCGGTCGTGTGGAATCCTACGGAAAAGACTGAGATCTACTTTGACGCTGAATATGGCGAGCAAAACCTTAGCGGCATCGGCGCGCGACGTCTTCGCTCGGTGGCTAATGTTGGAATCAACAACGACCAAAACGAGCATAGCGGTTTCTACACGCCGATTGGTGCGGATCCGAGAGAAGTCCGTATTACGGGGCCGGATACCTATTTCGATAGCCAGTCTAGCAACTTCCTAGCGAAGGTGACGCACGAGTTTTTTGAGGGCGTGAACTTCCTCGCTGGCTACAACTACTCGACTCACGATACGCAGCAGCGCGATATTGCGGCTCAGCTGTTTACCAACCTCGGTCCGGTCGAGTTGCAGGAGACGATTGAGCTTCAGCCGATCGAGCCAGGCAAGGCGAGCGCGAACGACAACGTTCAGACGGGCGAGGTGCCAAACTCCATTGCTCAGTACCTGTGGAGCCGTAACGAAGACGACAATACGCGTCATCAGTATCGTGCGGAGCTGGCGTTGCGTAAGCAGCTTCTCGAAAACGGTTCAGAGTGGCTGCGTTTCGACAATCAGATCTTGATTGGTTTCTCCTACCTCAAGCACGAAAAGAACTCCTCCTCTTGGATTACTAATCCTGGCGAGTTCAATTACCGCGCTCCTAACGATCTGACGCCTCTACGCTTCGACGTGCAGGGCGACGGAAGCCCGACTGCAGGTCTGTTTCATAACAACACCAGCTACTCGGAAGCGGTTAACGAAGGTACTTATGTGAGCTACCTTGGCAGTTTTCTGAATGATCGCTTGAAGGTCATGGTGGGCGCTCGTCGTGACAAGAACGACACTTTGAATACGAATACTGGACGTAACGCTCCCGGGGATCCATTTACGACGAACACTACGATCGGAGAAACTCAGAAGGATGACACGAACCAGTATGGTGTAAGCTTTAAGGTTACCGACAATGTTTCGATCTTTGCTTTGGAGTCGGAGGGCTTGCAGCCAAACTTCTCCGGTCAGGTTTTGCCGGATACAGGTGCTCCAGCGGGTGCAAGCTTTGCGAAGAGCGAGGAGATCGGTTTGAAGTTCGACTTCCTGGACGGCAAGATTTCCGGTACGGTGAGCAAGTACAAGATCGAGAAGGTCGGTTTTGTAGGAGCTCCATGGTTCTCGCCTGTAACTCTGGGCAACCCACGCTTCGACCCAAGCAAGGACATCGTCTATAACGTTTCCAACTGGACGCCATCTCAAGCTGAAGGCGGATCGAATGGAGGTTCTGGCAAGCTCGACTCAGGCGCTCCTTACGATGCTTGGTTGGCTGGTGTTGATTCCGGAGCCATCTTCCAATCCAGCGAAGGAAACGGCAGCCCAACATGGTATGTGAACGCAAGCATGCCCGATGGTGCCGCTTATCTCGACGCGGGATTTGCTGCTAACGCGATCGATCCGGGCAACTGGGCAGGATTCCTTTACCAAGGCGAATCAGGCGATTCTCTCGTGAATAATGCGACGATGGATACAATGGCGTTCCACGGTAACGGCTCCAACAATGCGACGATCTTGCAGACCGACGAGTCCAAGGGTTGGGATGCTCAGATCCTGTATAGTGTGAACGAGAACCTGCAGTTGCTTGCGAATGCGGCGATCACTGAAGTCGAGCGTGTTAACTTCGGTCAGTGGATGGCGTATCCACACCGTGAGGACCGTTGGGCAGTCTGGAATTACGACAACGCCTCATGGGGTACCTTCAACTTCCCGCGTGAAGACATCTGGGGCGACCCTGGAACGCCGGGTGGTCTTGGCCCTGCAACTGAGACGCGTACTGGCGAAGGTCAGCTTGCGGGTGATGACACTCCAAAATACCGTTTCGACTTCTGGGGCAGCTACAAGTTCACCGACGGTAAGCTGAAGGGCACCACAGTCGGCCTCGGTGGCTACTACGAGTCTAAGCGCGAGTACATCTCTGGGGTTACCCGTGGATCTGGTCAGAACATCTTCGATGAGGACGGACGCGCTTTGGTGCTCTACACTGATCCTCGTCACAACATCGACGCGATGATTCGCTACGATTGGCTCACGAAGAGCGATCAGCCGCAGCATGTTCAGTTGAACGTCACGAACCTTCTCAATGATCGTGATCTTTACGGCTTGATCTATTCCGCTCCGTTGAGCGCGAAGATTTCCTACGGTCGCGATTTCTAGGCTGTTGATGTAGTTTATTGAACTGAGATTTGGGTGGGTCCGTCGCTAGTCGACGGGCCCACTTTATGAATACATAAACGATTTCGTCCCAAACCTTTTTGGATTTATGAAAAAGACTTTGATTACGACCTTTGGGGTGGGGGCTTTTCTCGCTGCCTGTTCAATCGCGCAAGATGACTTCGCGCCGAGAAAGAACTTTGGCGCCCTCTACGAGCCAGTGGATACGGTTTTGCACGGAGGCGGCCAGGACCCAGCTGGTTTTTTGGAATATGCGGAAGCTCTTGGCGAGAATCGCTATCCGGTAGCCTGGATGACGTACATAAGCCTGAGTCACTCTCCGGAGCGTATCCTGGAGTGGGGCCGTGGCGTAAAGCGAGATTTGGATGCGACAGGGAAGGATGGCTTGATGCCGCAGGTCGGCTTAAACATGACCGGTGGCCTTGATGATGGGACTGGACTAGATGTCGCGATCGCTCGCGGTGACTACGATGCTCAGATTAAGGCGTTTTGCGATGCTTTGGAGCTGATTGGTCGTCCTTCGTTTGTCCGGATTGGCTACGAGTTCGAGGGGGGGTGGAACAACTATTCGGAGAAAGGGTTTATCGGTAGTTGGATACGAATTACAAAGACAATGCGGGAAAGGGAGCTGCCTGTTGCGACCGTCTGGTGTTCTGCTGGGGGATCGGCGGGGCCTCGTCCGATCGAAGAGGTTTTTGCGTTCTATCCTGGTGACGAGTGGGTCGATTGGTGGGGTGTGGATGTTTTTTCCGCAAATGAGATTCCGATGCCGTGGATTGCCGATTTCTGTGATTTGGCGGGCGAGCACGAGATGCCGGTCATGTTGGGAGAAGTAACTCCCCGCTATGTGGGGGTGCTCGATGGGCAAGAGGATTGGGACGAATGGTTTGGCCCATTCTTCGAGATGATTCGGGACAATCCGGAGATTAAATCCTTCTGTTACATCAATTGGGAGTGGGCGTACTGGTCCGAAAAGCTGGGGTTCCAGTGGTATGATTGGGGTGATTGTCGTATCCAGAAAAATGAGACGGTTTTAGAGAATTACCGTCGAGAAATGGATCGTCCCTTGTATCAGCATTTGTGATTCTTCAATCGTATGATTGATGATGGGTGGGCAAGCTTCGGCTCGCCCTTTTTGTTTGGGGAGGTGGTGCGGCTTAGGTGGATGCAAAAAGCTCTCTGGAGCTATTTTCTTTTGTTCGGTCGTAGCTTGAATGTCGCCTCAGCGCGGCGACCTACAGAAATATTGGCTTCATTGTCTGTAGGTCCGGGCGTTGACCGGACATATCCTACTTGCGTTTGTGCGTGTATCTAAATGATACACGATCCCGTTTCCGACCTGGAGCGGTGGTTCTTGCGTTCTGGTCGCGGGCTAAAGCGCCGCGCTACAGGGTTGCAGGCTTCCTGCCATTTTTCGTAGCTGCTCGATTTGGAGTTGGAACGCCATGCTGGTCGAGTGGGGGACGATCTTGGAGGTTTTCTTTCCTTCGAGTATGTCTTGGCTGACTGCTTCGACTTCGTAGTGGAAGCCTAAGCTTTCACGTTTGTCGTCGAACTCATCGACGAGGGTGTCGAGCTCGTAGAGAAGGCAGCGGTTGGCTCTCCATGTATCCGGAATCGCGATATATCCGTCTTCGCCGATTATGTAGGTCCAGTTTTGCAGCTTGCACCGGAATGAGGAGGCAAGGTTTGCGTAGCGGTCTCCCGGGTAGGTGAAAAGGGTTGTGGTGTCGTCCTCCACGCCGTTGGGGGCGAGATGGGATTGTTGGTCGACGTTTATGGGGTCTTCGCCGAAGAACAAGCGGGCGAGGGCGATGGGGTAGATGCCCATCTCGAGCAAGGTGCCGCCTCCAAGCGTCGCGTTGTATTCTCGTTTGTCTGGAGAGTAGGGAAGTTGTGGATACCCGAAGTCGCTTTTTACGTGAAGGAGTTTTCCGATGCGGCCTGTGTCGACCCATTGCTTCGCTTTCTGCACAGCGGGTAGGAAGTAGGTCCACATGCCTTCCATGAGATAGGAGTCGGTTTGTGCGGCGATAGCGGTGAGCTGTTCAAGCTCCGAGGGGGAGGTGGTTATTGGTTTTTCGCAAAGCACTGCCTTGCCGGCTCTCATTGCTTCTGTGGCTTGCTCTAAGTGAAGAGAGTGTGGCGTGGCGATGTAGACGGCGTCTACGCTAGGATCTTGGAAGAGGGCATTGTAGCTGTCGTATGCGTGCGTTGCTCCGTATCTTTGAGCGAAGGCGTCCGCCTTGTCTCCGTCTCGAGCGGCGACCGCTTGCAAGCTGGCGTTGGTGGTGAATGGGATGTCTTGGGCGAAGGAATTCGCGATGCGACCCAGTCCGATTATTCCCCAGCGGATGTGTTGTTTGTTCATGGGCGTGCGAGGTCGTGTTCGAGTGATTCGAGGGATTTGCCTTTGGTTTCGGGCAGGAGCGCGGCGACTAGGAATAGGAAGAATAGGGCGAAGCTGCCGTAGATGAGGAAGGTGGTCGCGGTGCCGAGGGTGTTGAGCTCCCAGGGGAAGACGAGTTGCACGACGTAGCTTACGGCGCTGTTCACGAGTCCGACGAAAGAGATTGCGATGCCGCGGATGCGGTTCGGGAACATTTCTGAAAAGAGAACCCACATGACCGGTCCAAGTGAGATGGCGAAGGAGGCGACGAATCCTAGGATGCCGACGAGCACGAGAGTCGCGTTGATCTCGATGGCTGCTTGAATGAGGGCGCTTTCGTTTTGGGTGAGCTGTTCTGGACCGATGGCGTTTGAAATGGCTTCTTTGAAGCTAAGGTCACTGTCGAAGGTCTGGCCGATTAAGGGGCTTAAAGCATGAGGAGGAATGCTCTCTGAGAGAGCGGTCGCGTCTTCCTCGGTGAGTTGGTAAGTCGCTTCCGAGAATCCCCAGCTAGTGAGTAACATGCTTATGAATACGCCCGCTAGTCCGCCTAGAAGCAGGGGGCGTCGACCGAACCGATCGATACAGGCCATGGAGACGAGGGTGAAGATGACGTTTATAATTCCTACCCAGATGGCTTGGGTGAATGCGGCGTTGGTTCCGACTCCGCTTTGCTCGAAAATGGTGGGTGCGTAGAAGTAGATGGCGTTGACGCCGGTGATTTGCTGAGCGATGCCGACGATGACTCCTAGGAGGATGGCGAAACGAACTTTAGGGGAAAAGAGCTCGATGACGCGTTTGAGAAGAGGCTCCTCTGTTTGAGGGAGGGTATCTCGGATTTCCGTTACTTCAGCATCTACGGTATCAGACTCGTGGAGACGGGTTAGCACTTTGCGAGCCTCTTCCTCTCGACCTTTTAAAAGTAGCCAACGTGGCGTTTCGGGGAGCGCGAGGAGAAGGAGGAACCAGGCGAGAGCGGGAAGCGTTTCGAAGCCGAGCATCCAACGCCAGGGGTTGTCGCTTAGTCCGAGTTGGGTGACCCATTGCAGATCTTGCTGGCTTAGGTTTTGGATGAGAGAGTTGACGAAATAGGCGGCGGATAGGCCGACTACGATGTTTAGTTGGTTTATGGATACGAGCCGCCCTCTTAGTTTGGCTGGCGATACTTCCGCTATGTAGATGGGTGCGATCATTAAGGACCCGAAGGCGAGTCCTCCGATAAAGCGTGCAGCGCTGAGGGTTGTGAAGCTGACTGCTAGCGCGGAAGCGATTGCCGAGAGGGTGTAGAGGAAAGCGATGATGACGAGGGTGCGTTTGCGCCCGATCTTGTCGCTGAGCGGTCCGGCGCAGAGCGCGGAGATGACGGCCCCGAGGGTGGGGGCGCTGACGACGAAGCCGGTTTGCCAATCGTTGAGTCCGAACTCTTGGCGGACGTAGCCTACGACGCCCGATATGACGGAGGCGTCGAAGCCAAAGACGAAGCCTCCGAGGGAGACGATTGAGGCGATGAGAACGGTGTGACGGGTTTGGGGGGACATGGGGGGAGGAGGCTTAAAGTTGACTCCTAGTGTTACGAAAAGGGGGCTTGGAGCTGTGAGTGTGCGGCGGTCTGGGCCGGACCGCCCTACCGTTGCTCGATGATGGATTGGGTGGAGAACTGGTAGCGCATGTTGCGGTAGACGCAGATGTCTGTGACGTCGGCTTCGACTTCGGCGGGGCCGGCCCGGTAGTTGGTCGAAACGCGGTGTCCGCCGGTGACCGGCAGGACTCGGTGCCAGGTGTGTCCGTGGAGGAGGACTAGGGTGCCTTTCTTGGGGCGGAGTTCGATTTGTCCTTCGAGGTCGTCGTCTGGGTTTCCGGCGGGGAGGACGGTGTTTCGGTGGGTGCCTGGGACGACCATGACTTGGCCGCCGATTTCCGGGACGATGTCGCGGGTGTAGATGAGGCGGTTCAGGTTGAATCGGGAATTGTCTTCTGGGGGGCAGTCCTGGTGCCATGCTTGGCCTTTGGTGCCTTTTGCGGAGAACATGACCATGCTGTAGAGGTTGTTCCAGTTGCGTCCGAGAATCGCGTCGGTGAGAGCGGAAAGCAGTGGGACTTGGTCGATTTCATCGAAGTCGGCTGGACCTCCGTCACGTTGCGGGAACCAGGGTACGATTTCGCACTTGGAGACTTGGGTGAACTCGTCGGTGAGGATGGAGGGATCCGACTGGGAAAAGTGGTCCATGATGTGCCCATGCAGGCGATCCATCAAGTCGGTGGAGAAGGCGTTTTCGATGACGAGGTAGCCGTTTTTCCAGAATTCTTCGGTGGCAGCTTCTATGTTCATAAGGGGTGTCTTGTTGAACTGATTGAGTGTTTTCGCTTCCCGCGAGTGAATCAAAGGTCGCCGCGATGCACAGTATGGGCAAGTAAAAATGCACAAAGATGCACGAAAAGTGTCGCCAAATTTGTGTTATCCTTAATTTTGGGAGGCATGAAGAGAAAAATCGCTGGATTGGATTTGGAGTGCAGCGCGCTTGGTTTTGGGGCCTGGGCGATTGGCGGACCCTTTTGGCAAGACCAGCAACCGTTGGGCTGGGGTGAAGTCGACGATGCGGAATCGGAGGCGGCGTTGCGGGAGGCGATCGCGGGAGGAGTCGACTTCATCGACACCGCTGACCTTTACGGGGCTGGGCACAGCGAAAAGGTGATCGGCCGAGTGCTTGCGGACACGCGGGAGGACATTGTGGTGTCGACTAAGTGCGGCTTCTGTTTCGACGAGGCGACGAAGCAGGTAACGGGTTCTAGCTCTGCTCCTGAGTATATTCGGGCGGCCTGTCAGGCTTCTTTGAAGAGGTTGGGTTTGGATAGGATCGACCTCTATTTCTTGCATGTTCCCGAGTTGGAGGGTGCGGAGAGGGTGGATGCGTTTGCCGCTTTGGGTTCGTTGGTGGACGAGGGATTGATTCGCTCCTTTGGCTGGAGCACGGACAGTGTCGAGATGGCCAGTTGGGCGTCCGAGCTTGAGGGCTGTGTGGCCATTCAGTACGAGCGAAACGTTTTGCGGGCGAATCCGGAGATGGACGCGCTTTGTGAGAGCATGGGGCTGGCCGGCGTGAATCGTTCCCCTCTGGCGATGGGGATGTTGAGTCGAAAGTCGATCGAAGGGCGTACGCTTAGCGAGTCGGACATCAGGTCGAAGGCGCCGGAATGGTTGAGCTATTTCGAGAACGGGAGGCCGAAGCCGGAGTTTTTGAGCAAGCTGCTGGCGGTTCGCGAAATCTTGTGCTCCGAGGGGCGAACCGAGTCGCAGGGGGCTTTGGCCTGGCTTTGGGCGACGAGCGAGGCGTCGATTCCTATACCGGGAATTAGGACCGTGGAGCAGGCCCAGTCCGCGTCTGAGGCGATGCGACTCGGTCCTTTAAGTCCTTCCCAGGTCGAGGAGATTCGATCGATTCTAAAAACCTCATAGAAGCGCACAAGTATGCACAAAAACGCCATTCATAGTGGGTGACCGCCGAGGGGCGCGAGCTAGCGATGATTCTTTAAGTTGCGGTGCTTAGATGGGATGCCTAGGGGAGTGGAGTAAATAGGGGCATGCGCTCCGATTGTCATTTTCGAAATCCTACATACATGAACTCCCGGTCTTTATCTCGTTTCAGTCTATATTTTAGTCTGTTGCTGCTGTCTGCTTGGGTGGTTTTGCCAGAAGCGGACGCTCGTCGAAATGCTCGTGTATTGGTGGACGCCCGCTCGACGGAAGCGTTTAACCAGCTCAAGGCTCAGTATCCGGACGGTTTGACCTATAATCTGATGGAGGGGAAGTTTTTTGGCGGTGAGATCCGTGAC
The DNA here is from genome assembly GCF_016595505.1 of Pelagicoccus mobilis. Lineage (GTDB taxonomy): Bacteria > Verrucomicrobiota > Verrucomicrobiia > Opitutales > Opitutaceae > Pelagicoccus > Pelagicoccus mobilis. Next base: position 28,661 of record NZ_JAENIL010000003.1, read on the forward strand.
AAGAGTTTGGAGACGATGCCGTTTAAGAAGGTAGCTTTCGAAATCGCGACTCGTTTGGAAAAGCAGGGGATGTTTGTATCGGGCGATGTGAATACGGCCGACATGCTCGTCGTTATCAGCTGGGGGACGACGGACTCTCCGGTTGATTGGTCCGAGCTGTTTGGGCAAACCGATTTAGGTGGAGGGACGACCGATGACTTTAGCGGAGACTCTGGTGGAGGCGAAGATGGGTTTGGCGATTCGGGCGGAAACTATGGGTCGTTTGATTCTATAGACGCTGGGTACTCGGACTCGTTTATGGTGGATGACGGAACGACTCGTAGCCAGAATTTCAGTACGGCGAAACTGCTTGGGATCGATCGGGCTTTGAACTCGAGATCAACGAGTAGCTCAGAGTATTACGAGTTGGAGTCCTTACTTCAACGCGAACGCTATTTCATCGTGGTGCAAGCGTTTGATTTTCAGAAGCTGAAAGGGGAAAAGAAGATCTCTATTCTTTGGTCGACTCGATTCAGTATGGATTCGACAGGGGCGAATTTTAGAGATGCTTACCTTTCTCTCTCCCGTGCGGCGGCGCCTTACTTTGGCGAGCACATGGATGACTTGGCGAAGGAGAAGGTGAACATGGGCGCTGGCGAAGCGACTGTGGGCGAACTCGAAGTGATCGGAATTCTCGACGAGGACGAGGTTGAGGAAGAAAAGTAGTTGTCCTTAGCCTAGTTGCTTTAGGAGGTGACGTAGCTTTTCGGGGTTCCGTTGCTGGTAGATCGTCGCTATTTTCTGGTTTTGTATTGTGATGAACAATACGGTTTCTAGTTGATTGCCGTTGTAGATGAGGGCTGTTGGTTGCCCGTTTATTTGCTTTAGCTGCACTTCGTAGCGCAGCCCGGTTTTTTTCGCTTTTCGGGAGAGTCCGAGGAATAGGCGGGTGATGATCTCGCTTGAGTGTAGCGGGCGTCTTGCTGCTTTGGCGAGTTTTCCACCGTCGGAGTACAAGGTGGCGTCTTGTGCCAGCAAACTTTCCAGCGTTTGAGCATCTCTTGCTTCGGCGGCGGCTAGAAAGGCTGTCAGGAGCTGCTGATGCGATTCTGGTTCGACGGGGCGTTTTGCTTTTTCTGCACGGAGAGCTCGACGGGCTCTCGATGCGAGTTGGCGGCAGTTGGCTTCTTCTTTTTTGAGGATGTCTGCTATTTGTGGGAACGAGTAGTCGAAGACGTCGTGAAGGATGAAGGCTGCTCGTTCTGTCGGGCTCAGTCTCTCCATGGCATGCAATAGCGCATATGTAATGGAATCTTCGATACTCGCCTGGTCGGCTGGGGAGTGTTCGTCAGTTAGAAGTGGTTCGGGGAGCCATGGCCCGACATAGGTTTCTCTCTGATGTTGAGCGGATTTTAAGCGATCGAGGGAAATGCGGCTGGCGGCAGTTCTTAGCCAGGCGAGGGGTTCGCGAATCTCGGCTTGTTGTTCTGGAGTTAGTTTGTGCCAGCGGAGGAGGCTTTCTTGGGCGATGTCCTCGGCGTCAGCCCAAGACCCGAGCATGCGATAGCCGAGTCGCTCGAGGTCTCGGCGGTAGTGGGCGGTGGGGTCTTGGGCTGGAGGAAGCATTTTTTAAACGTCGATGGAAATGAGCGAGCAAGCTGTGTGGTAGCCCATGCTCCGTTTTACGATGGGGAAAACTTGTGCCGCTGCAATGACGAGACCGAGTTCGATCATGGTGGCTTTTCCGTGTTCCCATTTGAGCTCGGTTCTTAGTTCCTCGCACGTTTCCGATTCTTCGAGGCATGCTTTGGTGAACGCCTGGACGCGGAGGAGGTGAGGAGGGAGTTGTCCTTGGTCGAGAACGATTGCGGCGATCAGTTCGTCTTCGAAGCCGGCTTGCTGCGCGACTCGAACCGCAAGTTGGAGGCAAGGGCCGCAATCCGCGTGTCGGTATGCGGTGAGTTTCGCGGTCATGTACACGTCGAGGGGCGCGTGCGCACGGTGGCTCGCCATAGGGACGAAGTGATTGAAGACTTCAAGGGCTTCGGGCGCTTCGTCCAGCATGACTTTCATGTAGGAGGCGTCGTAGTCGTAAGCCTTTTCGAACGCTTCGATATTTTGCAGTGCTTGGGCGCGATTGTCGGGAGCTGTGTTTGTGTTCATCAACTCCCTTGACGAGATGGGGCGATGAACTGTGACAGGTCGGGCTCGTTTTTTGGGAAAGTTCTCAGCTAAAGCTATGTGACGACTGCCACTGATGTTGCTGATGAGTGGCGACTTGGAACCTGCAATGCTTGCTACTTCTTGAGTCGCCAGAGGCCGGCGAGAGCGGAGCCGATGACTGAGTGCATGACGGCTGAGATGGCGCACGGGACTGCGGTGAGGGGGTTGGCGGCGAAGTGCTTGGTGGCAAGAGCGGTCGCCAATCCGGAGTTTTGCATGCCGACTTCGATCGATATCGTGCGGCGAATGAGTTTGTCGTAGCCGAGGATTTTGGCGAAGAAATAGCCCGAGGCGAAGGCGGCGCTGTGGAGCAGGATGACGGCTCCTAGAAGCTGCAAGCCCGATTCGAGCACTGCGTCTGCTCTCGCACCGAGGATAGCCGCGCAGATGAGAGCGATGACGATTACTGAAACAAGGGGGCCTACGGGAAGAACCGCTTTTACTAGCTTCGGGAAAAGGTGGTGTAGAGCTACGCCAATCGCTACGGGAGCGAGCACGATTTTAATCATGCTGAGAAAGAGTCCGGCTGCATCGACCGGAACGTATTGGCCAGCCAAATACGAGGTTAGTAGGGGCGTAGCTGCAATGGCGACGGCGGTCGAGCACATGGTCATGAGGACGGAGAGGGCGACGTTGGCTCGAGCGATGAAGACGACGACGTTTGACGCGGTGCCTCCTGGGCAACAAGCGACGAGGATGAGTCCGACGGCGAAGTCGGTTGGCAGTTGTAGGGCTTTGCCGATCGCCCAACCCCAGAAAGGCATGAGGACGAACTGGGCGGCGACTCCGGCGGCGACCGCCTTGGGCATGGTCGCAACGCGTTTGAAGTCGTCGATGCTGAGGGTGATGCCCATGCCAAGCATGATGATGGAGAGTCCCCAGATGATGTGGGGGCGTTGAAACCAGGCGATCCAGGTGGGGTCGATGAGGGCCCAAATGCAGGCGGCGGCGACCCAGATGGGGAAGAGGTTGGCGAGGAGATTGAGGGCTCTGGACATTTGTGAGGCGGGAGTTGCGTTGGCGGCAAGTAGGGGAAGCTTGCGACTGTCTTGAATCGATGCTCTGGGGCAAGGCTAATGAGGCTGGGGGCTTTGCCTGTTGCTCGTAGAGGGAAGCGCTCATGGCTCCAGCTTAGTAGCATAGAAAAACGCTGGCCTGTTCGGGATTCGGCGAGAATCGCTTAAGCGAGGTCGTTCGCTTGGCGTTAATCAGAGGAGCGAGACGTTTCGCGTCTCGAACTTGGAAGCAGTATGAATTTCTGGAAAGCACTCTCTATTTTCGCATGCGGGCTCGGCCTAACGGTATCTGCCAGTGCCTTATCCTTCACTGATGTCGATGTGGACGGAAAGGAAGGGGAGCCTGATTGGCAGTACATGGCTAATTGGAATTCCAGCTCAGGCGTGAAGAGTTGGGATAAGACTTTTGATCTGCTGGGAGCTGGGTTCGACCCTGAGATGATGAAAGTCATCAGCGCCACGGTTTCCTTCGCTTTCTCCGATGACTACTGGAAAAAGAGCGATCCTCTCGATAAGAAGAACAAGGACTTGGAGAAGGTGCGGATCCTTGTTGGAGGTGAGACCTTGTGGGATGACTTGGAAGTCGATGGCTATCATTCATCTACTCCTCTGACTTTCGATTGGTACAGCAAGAGTCTGAGCTCTAATATCATCTCTCAACTGCAGGACGGGATTGTAGACTATTCGGTAGAGGCGAGATACGGGGATTTCTATCTCAAAGAGGCGTCGCTGACGATCGAAGCGGAACGTATGAGTGTTCCGGATACCGGCGCGACGATTGCGATGTTGGGACTCGGTGTCGCATCGCTTGTCATCCTCCGTCGCCAGATGGTGAAAGGCGAAGCCGCCTAGAAGACTTTCGGTTTGTTATCTTAAATCCAGAAAAGCCGCGATCGTTTGATCGCGGCTTTTTTGTGAGATTGATGTGTATCTGGCTAGATGCGTTCTTCTTCTATATCGTAGACGTCGAACCAGACGTACACGATTTTACCCGATGGAATGAATTGTGGGATGTAGCCTTCTAGGAACTCCTGTAGTTCGATCGGCATGTCGGTTGGCCGAGTGGATCGCATCTTGTTGTTCCAGGCGATGACTTCCCGCCTTTCCTTCACTTGTGAGTTTTCGTTTATCCAAGCCCCGACTGCTTCGTCGTCGGCGCCGGTAGCCACGAATTCCTTGAAGTCGTCGCCCTTGATGCCGGTGAAGCTGAAGAAGGTATTATCAAGCGGGCAATCGAAATGGTATTCGCCGTTTGTTCCAGCAAGTACGGCTCGACATTTGTCGAGGGCTCGAGCGGCGACGACGTAACCGCCGAGCGTTTCGCGCGGGCTGCGCGGATACTCTTGGGAGAGGTCTTTTGCGAGGGAGGTGAGGGTGTTTGACGCTGTGCTCATGCTCCCTTCTACGAAGAGTGCTGCCGAATGATTGTAGTGGCTTCCGTTTCCCGAACTCTGAGCTCAACCGCATTGACGGAAAAATTTGGAGGTTTTAAAAATGAAAATGAATTTCAGATTTAAATTGATATTTACGGAGAAAGTTCCTTGATTCGCGATTACCCCGATGTCCGTTGTCTCGAACTTTATTCCCCGTAAGAGCGATTTTTTGCGAGGGTAGCGAAGTGTGGAGGTCTTGGAAGTGGGGCGAGGATTTGAACTATGAGTATTGCTGAAGCGAAACACGAAGGATCGAACGTCTATCTTTGGTTTATCTGCCTTGTTGCTGGGGCGGGCGGGATCCTGTTTGGGTATGATGTGGTTGTGGTTTCCGGTACTACGTCGCAGGTGTCTGAGCTGTATGATTTTTCTCCGGGCCAGTTAGGCTTTTTCGTGAGCAGCGTGTTGGTGGGATGTGGTGTCGGATCGTTTTGTTCGGGTTTCATTGCAGACCGGTTTGGGCGCAAGTCGCTGATCGTCTTAGCCTCGGTGTTGATCTTCGTATCCGCTTTGTGGAGCGGTTTTGCTAATGGCGCGACGCAATTGATCATTGCTCGACTTATTGGAGGCATGGGGATCGGTGCGGCGACGATGGTGTGTCCGCTTTACATATCGGAGGTTGCGCCTGAAGAGCACCGAGGGCGTTTGGTTACGCTGTATCAGTTTACAATTACGATCGGGATCGTGATTTGCGTGTTCGTGAATTATGGGATTTTCAACTACGCGGAGGCGAATCAGGGTAACGAGTCCCTCTCTGAAACTTGGAAGTGGTTTGCCGTCGAGAACAGCTGGCGAGCGATGTTCACTGCTGAAGCTTTGCCAGGTTTGGTGTTTCTCGCTTGTACTGCGTTTTTGCCGGAGACTCCTCGCTGGTTGACCAAGAAGGGGCGGGACGCGGAAGCGTTGAAGGTGTTGGAGCGAATCAATGGAGAGGAGAGAGCGTCTGTTGTGGAAGCCGAAATCCAGGCGGCGGTGAAAGATGAAACTGATGTTAAGCTGGGAGATCTCTTTACTGCTAAGTTGAGTCGGCCGCTCTTGCTTTCGGTGATCATTTGTTTCTTTGCGGAGGCTTGCGGCATCGCGGCAGTTATGTACTACGGGCCTGACATCTTTGAGGCGGCAGGATTCAGTCTTGGCGGGGCCTTGGGGGGATTTGGCACAATCGCAGTCGTGAACATGCTGGCCACGATTGCGGCTCTCAGGTTTATGGATACGCTGGGGCGAAAGAAGCTATTGTTGATCGGCTCTGTAGGTGCATTGATCTCCCATTTGATCATTGGTGTCCTGTTTTTGAATGATGCAGTGGGCATTCCGGTAGTGGTCGCGATTAACGCGTTTGTGGCGTTCTTTGCGGCAGCGATTGGCCCGGTGAAATTCGTGTTTATTTCAGAGGTATTTCCTAATCGGATACGCGGTCAGGCAATTTCAGTGGCGAGCCTGTCTATTTGGTTGACGAGCGCTGCGGTCGCTCAGCTGTTTCCGGTGATGCGAGCGAGCATGGATGCCGGATACATCTTCTTCATATTCGCCTTTGTTCTCTTGGTGTCATTGCCGATCATCCGGAAAATGATGCCTGAGACGAAGGGCAAGACGATTGAGGAGCTGGAGCTGACGTTTGTGAGGCATTAGGTTTGGGACGGCGTGTGTTGTCCTGCGTCGCGGACGCGGGCTAAAGCACAGCGCTACGGTTGGTTGAGAAGGTGGTCCGCAGCTTGGGCGAGGAACAGGTAGTCGGTTGTGCCACCGCCTAGAACGTATTCGGTTTGTTGCCACAAGAAGGGCCAAGTGAGGAGCTCTGGGTAGTCGGGGCGAATTAAGGCAGTTCCAGAAGCGCTTCCTCCGGGGATGTAAGACCAGTCGCCTCTATTAAGTCCGTAGGCGACGATCACTGACTCAGAGCCGACTCCTGATACGAAGGAGGCGGTGTTTGAGCCGGGGTGACAGCCGAGTACGAAGTTCAGGGCGTTTAGCATGAGGTCTTTTGAGAAGAGATCGGGGTAGGTTGTATGGAGGTAGTATTGTTTAGCCCCGAAGCTTTGGATGCCCCATCCTGCACCCCAGATGCCAGGCTCATAGGGAACGCCGTAGGGAGTCTTCGCTTCCGCTTCGGTGATCGTTTTTGCGTGCTTTTCAGCTGCGGAGCGAAAGCTTTGGCGAAACTCTGGATCGTCGATTTTTTCGAGGATCCGACATGCTTGCCATCCGTATCGGCTGAATTCACTGGTGATCGCTTCGCTATTTTCTGTGAGGAAGCTGGCGTATTTGCGCTCCTGGGTGAGGAGAAGCAGTTCGATCGCGAGCGGGATTTTGACGCTTGGGTTGTCGGTTTCGATTTCCTCCCACAGTCTGATAGAGAAGTCTCGGCATTCTTGAGCGAGATCTGGATTGTGCTCGGCTAGAGCACGAGCGGCGGCTGCTAGTCCGCTAGCTCCTATGATTTCGTGGCGAGCGGAATTGCGAGTTGTGAAGACCCAGCGGTCGTCGGGAGATCCAGTGATGCCTTGGCCGATTTCTGGTATCCGGGAATCGGATATGGAGGAGTCGAAGGGACTATTGTCGGTCATGTTGGCGGTGTCGCCGAGCATAACGTATTGTCTGAGAGTCGGGTTTATGATGCCGCGATAGAGGACGCCTAGTTCGCGGTACCCTGCAGCCACGGAGAGGGCTCCGTGCTCGATTTGTTGAAGGATGTCGGCTTTCCCGTCGGGGTGGTGAACTTCAACGGTCAGGGTTTCTTGGTCGATGGTCGTGTTGTCGTACAGCTCGCCGAAGGCTTCGTAGGTTTGTACGAGTCCGACTAGAGTGCCTGCTTGGGATTCGATTCGCAGGTCATCGTCGCCCGCGTCATGCCATCCCCCGCGGTTTAGTCCGGGAACGTTGTCTCCTGGTTGGTAGCTTGTTCGCGTATCTGATCCTTGGATATAGCCGTCGAAGTGGTTGTGGTCGAGCGGGGCCATTCGGGCGTCATCTAGATGGCAAGCTCCGTGCCAGACGCGGTACCGGTCGTTGACGCGTATGTGGCACATTTGGGCGGGCAGAAAGTACTCGAGGGTGGGCTGCCAGACGTGCCGGGTGAAGACGTCAGCTGCGATACGGAAAGGGCGGCTTCGTTGCTCGCCGTACGTAACGATGTAGGTGCCCGGTTCTTTTACTTGGGTGAAGTCGAGGCGAAGGTAGTCAAAGCGAAGGAAGTGTCCCCAGTCCTCGATACTTGTGTTCTCTACGGGGTTAAGGGTGCCATTCGTTTGCAGGCGGTTGAGGGTGAGCTTCGGGCGGTTGGCGTCGTTCTTGTCGAGTTCGATGACCGCGAATTTTTGTTGGCTTGGATGGTAGCCGACTTGAGATACTTGGATGACTGGTTCGGATATCCAATTTTCGATTACGTTTGGGGTGATCTTCCATTGTAGCGCTTTTTTTTTCGCTCCTTTTTCGAGGGTCGCTCGCACGATAAACCAGCCGTTGTCGTGAAGCCCACGTCCGTCGACGAGTTCGAGTTCACTGCCGAGCTTGCGTTCGATGATGAGTCGTTGCTGGTCCGACTCAGGGGCGATGGAAAGGGCGTTTCCTTGGGCAAGGGCTTCTATCTGGTAGGTGCCGTTCTCATCGTAGCGTCCGGGACCATTGGCTTGTCTTGGAAAGAGTCCGGAGTGGTTGCCTTCCATGATGAAGGATTTTCCGAATAGGAACCCTGGGAAGAGCTCCAGCATGAATGAGACTTTGCCATCCCATGCGGCGGGGAGCTTCTCATCAAGATCGACGGTTACCAAAAAGGCCGCTTCTTCGTCTGGCTGGATGGTGAGAGTGTAGCTGAATTCGAGATCTGGATACTCGATCGGGTTGAATCCTTTCCTGTTTTTGGAGTCGTCGGGGAACTTGAAGCGGCATGAGATTGCGCCTGATTGGGGGTCGACTTTGCGTTCGCCTATCTTGGCGGGAATGGGATCCCATTGACCGGGGGTGCGATTGAGGCGGAGGTCGCCATTGGTGGCTACGCGCAGTCCGTTCTGGATAATGCTGACGCCTCCTTGGTGGCCTTCGGGATAGTAGTCATGGGCGAGCATGACGTTGAGGCCGGGCATCTCGAGGTACTCGAGTTCGTTGAGTTGAAGCTGGGCACTGAGAGGGATGCCAAAGAGCGCGGGAAGAAGCCTGAGGATTTTCATGGGAAAGGGGTGTTTCCCAGAAGGTAGGGCGAAATGGAGCGAACGCTAGCGGTATCGCCAATTACTAGCGCTCTCACGAATGAGTGAGGGTTGACGCCAATGCTCGGCGCGGCGACCTACAGTTGAAGTTACCCTTGCGCTTGAAGGAGTTCCTGGAATTTGCTGCCAGAGATGGCGGAGAGTTCGTCGTAGGTCCCGGTTTCAACGATTCGACCCCGCTCGACGACTACGATGCGATCGGCGCTGCGAATGGTGCTAAGGCGGTGGGCGATGGTTATGGTGGTGCGCCCGGCCGAGAGTGTTTCAAGGGCCTTTTGGACGAGGCGTTCGCTTTCGTTGTCGAGGGCGCTTGTCGCTTCGTCGAGGACGAGAATTGCGGGATCGCGCAGGATGGCGCGGGCGATGGCAACGCGCTGGCGTTGACCTCCAGAGAGGCTGGCTCCTCGTTCGCCGACTCGGGTCTGCAGGCCTTCGGGGAGTTGGGAGATGAACTCCCATGCGTTTGCTTTTTTGGCCGCTTCGATTGCGTCTGCTTCGGAGGCTTCTGGGCGTCCGAAACGGATGTTGTCGAGGATCGTTCCGGAGAGCAGGATGCTGTCTTGCATGACGATGGCGCACTGCTGGCGGAGGTGGCGCATATCGATGCTCGCTTGAGCGGTACCGTCGATGAGGATCTCGCCTCTGGTGGGCGCGTAGAGGCCGAGGAGGAGGTTTACGAGGGTGCTTTTTCCGGAACCGCTTGGACCGACGAAGGCGACGCTTTCTCCTTTTGAGATGGTGAGATTTATATGCGAGAGGGTGGGGGGGCCGTCTTCTTGGTAGCTGAACGAGACGTCTTGGAACTTGACCTGGCCTTTGATTTTTTCGGGGCGTTCCTCGCCTTGCCATTGCTCGACGTAGTCCGAGTCGATGAGCTCTTTGATGCTGTTGTAGCTTTCGGCTGCCAGTAGGTACTGGATGTTGAATTGCGCGAAGAGGTTTATGGGGGTAAGGATAACCGGGAGGGCGCCCACGAGCGCGATCAAGGCGCCGAGGCTCATGTTGCCTTTGATAACGAGATAGGCGCCGAAGCAGACTGCGAGAATGTTAATCGCGGAGTGCATGCTGAAGACGACGACGTTCATCCCTTGGTTGACCATCATTTGCCCCTGGCGTGAGTTTGAGTAGGCGTCGCTCGCATGGTCCAGCACATCCTGAGCTTGCGGTTCTTGTCCGTATCCGCGAACCAACTTCAATGCGGATATGTACTCGCTGGCTTTGCCGGTGAGGCGTTCGCGAGCGAGGCGGACTTCCCTGTTCGTGCGTTCGATCTTGCGAGCGAATCTGAAGCGGATGAAAGCGAAGATGGGGATCGTTGCCGCGACGAACGCGGCATTCCAGGGGTTGATCCAGATCAGCGCGGCGATGAGGGCTACTGAGCGTACCACTTCCGGTATGATGGAAGTGAGAATGGGGATGATGGCTCCTTCGATGTTTTGGGTGTCGAAGGCGTACTTGCTGAGCAGTCTTCCGGTTTGGGTGCGATCAAGAAATCCGAAGTGCATGAACTGTAGCTTCCGAAAGATGCGGGACCGCAGACGCACCATGATGAGCTGCACTTTTTCGGAGAGAATCCGTAGTGCAAAGACCATGACGCCGTAGTGGACGGCTATGAGCGCGGCACCGTATCCACAATACAGTAGCATTTCGACCATGTCTCGATTTGGTATTGAATGGTCGACGATGTACTGGGTGATGAGGGGGAATGGGACAGTCGAAAGTACGCTGACGGTGCGCCAGAAGTGGAACCAGCCGAGCGGCTTTTGCTGGGCCAATAGAAATCCGGAGAGCGCGGGGGCTTTGAGTGGGTCGCTGTTTTTCATCGAGGAGTGGGGAGAGCCGAAAGACGTCTCTCCGTGAAAGAGGGAGACAAAGGCGAATTGGCCAGGAGTCGAGAAAACCGAATTCGCCACGAGAGGGCGATCATCTTGTTCGGAGTTCCTTCTAGGAACAGCCGAATCCCGGAAATTGGTAGGCCCGCTCGGACTCGAACCGAGGACCAATGGATTATGAGTCCACTGCTCTAACCAACTGAGCTACAGGCCCAAATCACTGAGAGATAATGACTTAGGTCTTAAGTTTTCTGCTTAAATACCGATCATTGTAACCCGGATTTGTAACCCGGAATTCTCAACTTTCGAAAACACCCTGCGAAATGAAAAAAGTCGCCGAATGCCTGTACCTAAACGAATCGTCTGGAACCTACTTCGCTCTCGTGAAAAGAGGCGGGAAGCAAATTAGGCGTTCACTGAAAACACAAGACCGAAAATTAGCGGAAAGACGACTCAAGAAGTTTCGAGCAAATGCAGGTAAGCTGACGACCAAGGTTGAGGACCGGAAGATGCTTTTTGAGGAGCTGGCTATGCGTTGGCTGAAGATCACAAACGCTCCTCTAAAGCCCTCCACGGCCTTACGTTACGAGCGGTGTGTAGCGAGACTCGAAGAGGTTTTTAGGGGGCTTGGGGTTGCGAAGGTCAATAGGATGGATTGCGAGCGTTGGGCGACGGTTCGGAGCAAATCGGTAGGGGCCAGATCGTTTAACTACGAGTTGCAGGTGTTGAAGCGGATTTTCGATTATGCGATCGATATCGGTATCGTTTTGTCGAATCCCGCTGAATCGCTCAAACCGATCAAGCAGCGGAAGAAAGCGATAGTCGTTCCGAGTATGACCGAGTTCGAGACTCTCGTTTCTACCCTCGAACAGATGGCAAAGAAGGATAAGCGTGTTCGACCGGCGATTAGCCTCGTTCGTTTGCTCGCGTTTTCGGGAATGCGGGTCGGTGAAGCGACTCGTATCGTTTGGGGTGAAATCGATTTTGAACGGGAATTGTTCACCGTTTCCGGCGGCGATATCGGAACTAAGAACGGCGAGAGCCGTGTCGTTCCGCTTTTCCCGGTTATGCGCGGTTTTCTGGAAGAAATGATCGAAACGGGAGCGGTCGTCGGTTCGGTATCGAAACGTAGCGGCGGACCGATTGCCGTTCCGAAACCGACTTCTCGAATTATTCGGATCGATTCGGCGAAAAAGGCCCTCGCTACCGCTTGCCGAAAAGCGGGTTTGCCGAAATTCGGTCACCATTGCATGCGGCACTTTTTTGTGAGCAATGCGATAGAAAAGAGCATCGACTTCAAAGTAATCGCCGAATGGGTCGGTCATAACGATGGCGGCAAGCTCGTATCCGAAACCTACGGACATTTGCGAAATTCTCACTCCCGGGAAATGGCCCGGTTGATGGTGTGACCGGTTGCCGGTTCTTTCGACCGAAAAACCGGTGGAAAACGATATATGCCCCTTCTGAACCGACTGAGAACGACAAATTTGACCGATGAAAAACCGAACGCCCGCAATCGATAGACCGATGCCTTTACCGAGGTCCGAATGGGATTTTACCGACATTTCGGACGATGCCGTAAGTGCCGCTTTCTTTTGGGAGTATGCGAGACAGTCTGAGCCAACGAAAGAGCGGTTTGCGGTGCTGCTTGAATCTGAGCCGGCGAATTGGATTACGAAGCCGATCCCTAGCGAGCTCAAGGCACGTTGTGAGGAGATTCGGTCTTTACCGTATTTTAGTGCTCTGCAGTTCGTTACTCATTTTTCAGAGAGTTTCCCAAGGTTTGGGGTTAGATCCGTCGATGCCTTTGGAGAAGAACATTTCTTAAGCGGCCTAAAGGGAGAGTTTGAGCCGGTAGTTAGCTTGCATAAGTTATCAAAGGGACAGTCGCCAACGATTGAATGGGACGAAGCAAAGGAAGCTTTCGGTTGTGTCGGTGAGGATGGTCTACGCTACCATGCAGATGAGTGCGAGAGTGCTCAGCACTACCTGCTTAAGGTTCCTACTAGTCTCAATGCAGCAGCTGTTGTTTCGCAGATTATTGAGCAGCTGAAGGTTCACTGGCCGAAGGAGTTGGAATCGTCGTTTAGTAAATCGAGTCTTTTGAAAGGTATAGGTGGAGAGCCTCTTGGATACAACAAAAGGTATGCGTTGGAATGGCTTGGAGTATTGAGGCGGTTTGAGGCAAGCGGGGGAAGTTGGGAGCGATATCTGAATTTGTACCCGGAAGGTGGTGACAAAGATTCTGTTAAAAGAAAACTGCGTGAGCAACGGAATAAGGCGAGGGAGGTTCTGAAGTGGTTTGATGCTGGGTGTCGTGGTGGGATGGTTTTGTCCAATGGGGGGCGGAGGATGAAGTGGGCGGAGGAAGTGCTCGGTTAGCTCTTCCTCCCTTCCGAGATTTGCGATTTGCCCCTATTCTCTGGGGCATGTCCACAAGAGATAATAACAGTCAACGCGAGGTTCGCCTCGCATACACAAGAACAGAAGCCGCTCGGGCGTTGGGTGTAACCCCGATCACTATTGATCGTCTCGCCAAGAGAGGACTGCTCAAACCATCACGAGCGACCCGCCGACCTTTGTATTCGGTTCGCGAGATCGAGCGTTTTCTCGCTGAAACCAGTGACAATGGAGGGAGTTTCCTGTGAGTCCGGCGGTTTCTCTATTCGACGAGAAGGACGCCCGGGTTGAGGTTGAGATCACAGACGATAGATCGAATGCTCAGGCAATTGGAGAGCTTTCTCCATACGTTCCTCGTTCTTGGTTCTGCCCCGTTGGTATTCGTAAGGTGCTGGCTGATCTAGAGCCTCGTCTGCCCGACGTAGGGGGATGCTTATTCCTTACCTTTACTGTCGATCCCAAGCTCTTCAGCGAGCCGGAAGCGGCGTTTGACAAGGCACGCGATAAGTTGAGGCGAATCTTCCATAAGCTCCGCCGCGGTGTGAAGTGGGAGGGTAAGCAGTACAAGGTGGATAAACCATACTGTGTTAAGCTCGAGTTCCACGAGAACGGTTGGCCTCACTTCCACAGCATCTTCCTAAGCAAGCGATTCTTGCCTGGTGGTCTCCTAAACAAGCTTTGGAACTACGGGAGGACAAACGTGGCACGCATCTCGAATGAGGACTTTCGGTACCTTCTTAAGTACGTGACGAAGTCCGGAGAGATTCCTGAGTGGGTGAGGGGCCGAGAGAGAATTCGAATATTTCAGGCTTCCCGGGGGTTCTACCGAAAGCGAACGAAGCCACCCTCTGCGAAGAAGAAAAACGCTAAGGGTGGCTCCGATAGAAAAACAAAAACGACCATCGGGGAACGGCTGAAAATTTGGGAAAAGACGGCCGTCCTCAAGGATCAGCTAAAACGCTACAAGCAAATAAAACTCAATCAACCCTATTCAGAAATGGCGGGCAAGGAAGCCCTCTCCGCTGCCAAAGAAGGCAGGTATCTAGGAAATGCCCGTTTCTGTATCAACAATCCAAAACAATTAGAAAATTACATATTATGAATACTCACCAAATAATCGAAAATGATGGTCTCTATCTTAGGGGGACGGTAATCGGCTCAAAAGCACGAGCCTTCAAAAGCAAAGACGATGGTCGCGTTAGCGTGATGATCTCGCACGACATCGCATATGATGGGGAGTTGCTCTCTTGGACGCAGTATGTCGACCCATCCGAAGTCGAAGGACTGAAGTTGGAGGGCTTGGAGGTTCTCGAGTTTCCGAGTCACGAGAAGTTCAAGCCTATCACGCTCAAGATACTTCGCTCAAAGGTGTATCAGAATCGTTTAAGCGTTACATCAGCAGAAGTCATGGAATCCGAGGCTGCTTAGTCTGTGGTACTTCGGGCGGTTCGTAAGGCCGGGGCGGTTCGCCGCTCCGGCCCTTTCCTTGTTTATATGGTCAATAACTGTCCATTGGGAGAAGTGTTTACCCGTGGGGTATATACACGTGTATACGTAAAGAAACTACAAATTGTTCTTGGATATTCTCATCTCTTCCCATTTGGCGTTATATGCGACTAATGAAGTTCGGTTTTTAGGTATTGTCGCTAGGTTCTAGCTTGAGAATGCACCCTTTTCGGATGGTATCGGACTAATCACTGAATCACTCGTTCGAAGAAGAAAACAAAGCAATGAAGATACTCCTCCCAAACGGTAGCGAAACACATGAGCGAATAGAGATGGGCTTAGGACCCGACACATGCCCTGTATGCCACCATGCTGGAAAAATGGAGGAAATTACCGATGGCTACATGTGCTGCGGAGAGTATTCTCGCCGACCAGAGATTTTGCAGTTCGTCTATCGATGTCCGCGCAACTCATGCGGCTCATTATTTATCACCGAGTACAAAAAAGAGATAGGGTTAAGCGCGCCGTACACGGTCAGAGGATCATATCCTTTTAAAGAAAAGAGATACCCCGTTCCAGAAGAGATATCTGACATCTCGAGTTCTTTCGAAGAGCTGTATTCTCAAGCGTTACAAGCTGAAGAACTAGGCCTAGAGGACATACACGGTATGGGACTCCGCAAAGCCTTAGAGTTTCTGATCAAGGATTACTGCATACATCTTTCACCGAGCGACGAAGAAAAGATAAAGAAAGAATTTCTTGGGAACGTTATAGCCAGCAGAGTGACCGACCCTAACGTTAAAGCCTGCGCCGAAAGAGCAGCATGGCTTGGTAACGATGAAACTCACTACGAAAGACGTTGGACGAGTCACGACTCGTCAGACCTTAAGAGATTAGTTTCTCTGACCATAAACTGGATACAAAGCGATGTTGTCACCAAGCGATATCTTAACGAAATGGAAAAGAAGTGACTCGAACAGACGTTTCAGGCAGCGAGCGCAAGTACTCGACGTTATCAAAAAAATAGATGGCTAAATCACCAGACCTAGGAAAGCCAGCGCGCCTGAACTATGCGAAGGTAGAATTTCGGCATATTCAAACGAAGGCAGATGAGAGAAAGATGCTTACAGCCGATCCGTGGTCATATTTGCATTCTTACTTGAGAGACAAGGCAGAAGCTAGCAGAGGCACTAACAGGCAGTGTTTCACAAGAGCGAATTACTACGCCAATCTAGCGGAGGATTTTTACAAGGCTGCGTCGGGTGCCTCACTACCAACGAAAGGAACGCTTTCCTACTATGGTATGCTAAACTTGGTGAAAGCGTTTGTTTCTGTTCGAGGTGTTGAGTTGGAAACAACGCAGGAACACCACGGATTGTCACTGCCACACGGAGAACAACATAAAGTCAGTATCCAACACCGACCAAAGTCAGGGAAGAGCATCTTTTACGAGTTCGCTCGAGAGCTTGGCTCTCCTACAACGAGAACATCCACCATCGGAGTTATCGATGCCTGCCTGAACATTCCAGAGCTTCATTCGATTTGCCACGAACTTGGATTTGCTGGAAGTCAGAAGCAACGGTTCATACCCGTGGAAATCGATGTGCGTACGAGTGATGACCACAAGTGGCTATTCACGCTCTTGTCTTACCGCAAAGAAGACGAGAAACGGACCCCCATTCACAGAATTCTAAAAGGGAACAGAAAAGATTACTTTTTGGATCCAGTCTCAGAAAACGGACGCGTTTACCACAGAAGCAAAAAAAGAAAAAAACTATCTAGCGAGAACTGGAACCGAGTCTATTGCAACATACTGAAAGAGTACCATTCCTTCAGCATCTCTTCGTTGCTGACCCCCTCTGGATACAAATACTACTTGAACTTGAGAGATGCTGATTTTCATCATCTAGCGTACTCACTCATAGCTATGTTCTATGCCGGAACTGTTGCTAGGTATAGGCCTTCGGAAGTCGAAGTTATCATGAAAGGAACCCAAAGGGCAATTTTGACCGAAGCAATTGCACTTCTCCCAAGTCAGTTCCTGTACCAACTAACGTCGTTAATAACAGAGAGAATATGTGTGATACCGTATTCAAAAATATAGGTGAGAGCAAGGCTCTTCAGGCAACGAGCGCAAGCACTCACCGCCTGAGCTAGTCGTTGCTAAATGAAGAATGTTCACTAAACGCAAAATCAGACTACTTGAAGAAAAAGCGCTCGAGCATAAATCGTGGCTTGATAGCATGGCGGCGGAAACCGAGGAAATAAAACTCACCCAGTATGCTGAAATACTAAGAATAAAAAATTCAAAGAATCTGAACTGGGACAATCTGTTTCAAGATGAAGAATCGAGGGAGATCTTCTTTCAACTCCTTCTTCATCGACAGTTCATTGGTTATCACGCTGAAGAATTGCGGAGATGTACATTCGACATATTGAAGCTGAAAGGTAAGGCACCTAACGCTCTAGACAAAAGGCAATACAGCGAAGCTATTGAACATGGAGTAGCAGATCAATCGATGCGCATCTTGAGGGACCAGTTGATGAAGGAACTAAAAGACGATCTATTTCGCTTTGAGAATGAGTACTAAAGCTAAAAATGCACAGCAGACAACGTCGGCAAGCCCCGCTGCTTAAGCTCGGCGTTGGGCAAAATACAACAAATGATCTACGAAATCAAAGGAGTCTGTCGGCATTGTGCCACGGAAGTTAGCGTTCTAATTCACAACGGCAACATCGTAGGTGAGTGCCCAGATTGTAAGGACGATCCTTTCTCCGTATCCCAAGTGTCTGGAGTCGTTTACGTTGTTTCGAATCCAAACCAACGTGGCGTCAAAATCGGCATTACCACAAAATCAGTTGAACAGAGAATCAAGCAACTGAACTCTACAGGAGTGGCCGGTAGGTTTGTGCCTATTGCCATTTTTCCAAGTGACAATTTAAAGAAGCATGAAAAGAAGATTCATGAGAAATTGGCCAGGTGCAGAATCGAGAAAGAGCATTTCGACATAGAGCCTGTCGACGCAGTTCTCAAGTGCTATAGAACCTTAAACAAAAGCATCATCCCGATTTTTTACGACGAAGACATTCAGGAGACCTTTCATCTGAAGTTGGAGCAGGCTCGAATCGAAATGGAGCTGAGGCTAAAAGGAAAAAAACTGAAATAGGTCAGTGAGGTGTGTCAGGCGGCAATGGCTAGCGTTAGAGTGGCCGTTCGAAGAAAATAATATGAAGTGCAAGTTTTGCAGCGAAGAGAAGCATCGTGATAGAGATGCGCATGTCATCCCAAAGAAGCTTCCATCGTGTTTCCAAAACTGAGAAGGTGCGAAACGAATCGCCCAAGATCGTTAAAGGAAAATGCACTCAAAAGAGCGTCATGAAATATGGGTCAAACTTTGCTTTTTAATATGGTGGTTTGAACTCTAGCTCTCTCCTATCCCGTCGATCTCCACTTCAATGTTTGCGATCTTTATCGAATTGGATCGTGTTTTCAGAAGGTCAAAAACGACCTCCTTCACTCTTTCGCAAAATTTCGATTCGAATTCGCTTGAGTACAAGACTTTGGACGCAATCTCGTAGGCTTCTTCCGATTCGTGCAGAACGCCCATTCCTGTGTAGAAGCAAACCGTATCTCCATCTTTGCTGCAGGTTGTGTAGTCGTCGCCAGTTACATTAAACTCAGAGAGGGGTAGGCCGTAGCTGAATAATTTTTCTGTGACCAAAGCGCAAATTGGGGCCAACAAATCTCGATCGAATTCGGCGCTGACTTTTTTGCTTCCTTCGGTGGTTAGCGATCCCACCAAATTTAACGCATCACTTTCTGGAAGACCGCTAATGGTGATGTTGAATTCTGGACCTATGGATGCAGCGAAGGAGTTTTCTGACATATCTTTGAGTTGGTGTGAAGTGCGAAACAACACACGAGATTCCTGAAGTATCCTCAAGAGCATTTCACCCTTTGGATTAAGTTTTTGGGACTTTTGATCATAGCAGTGGAATGGATATCCACTTTTGAAGCTGTTTTCGGCAAAATAGGTGGTTTAAAGCCTATGGAATTGGTGCAAACCATCTCGAAAAGTGGCCCCGAAAGGATTGCTTTTGTGATAGTGCCCAAAAAGTGGATACGAATCGGTTTTTGTAACCCTGAAATGTAACCCGGCCAAAAAAAATGGGACTATTTGAGCATTTTCAGGACAAAAACTTTTTGCTCGAAAAGTGGGTGTTCTCGACTGAAGATCGCTCCAGATAACTAAAGATCAAGGTGTTGATTTTCAGTGGTTTACCTTATGAGTCCACTGCTCTAACCAACTGAGCTACAGGCCCGCCTAGTCATGTTGTCGTTTTGCACATAAGTTGGCACTAAGTGCAAGCTCATGTGCAATTTTCGCGAGTGCAAACTTATGTGCAAACAACAACTGGTGATGGTGAGTAAGCTGGATGGCGATAAATCTAGCTACTGCAAGCCAAGAGTTGTGATTGATTCGTTTCTAGCCCTTGTTCTTGTCCTGAGGGAAGTCGGCGTGGAAACGCGTCAAATATTCGAGATAGGAAGGCCACTTTTCACCGGGGGTAGAGTGCTAGGTGCTGTTCTGTAGAGTGCTCACTAGCTCATTTGTCCATTCGCCTCTGAATATCCCTGGTTTTTTTAAGAAATGGATCATGTTTCGCTTGTTCGTTGGCATGCCTTGTTCGCGACACCATTTAGCAGCTTCGCGTATTTCCGCTTCGATTCCCGCTTTTGATACTCGGCATCGGGCATCCCTGTAGTGGAGGTGTTTCGAGCTGAACTCTTTCGCGATTTCCGGGAATCTGTTTCTGACGGCCCCGTGGGATTGTTTCAGATCGTTTTTGCAGAACGACCTGAATGACATTCGAGAATAAACTCTGCTCGAAAGGGCTTTGGTGAGAAGTTCTTCCGTTCTTTCGTGGTTTAGCTCAGTTTTGCTCCTCCTTTTCGCGGGTTGGTTTGCTACTTCGAATGGAAGAGTCGTCTGTCCGCTTGATCCGATTTCTAAATGTCGTTGGGTGAGGAATTCGATTGGCTTCACGTTGAAGCGATAGAGCACGTTAAGAAACTCGTCGATTTTTGGCAGTGTGCTGTCGCGCAGCCAGGAACGGATACATGATGTCGATACTCCGAGACTCTGGCTTTGCTCTCGTCCACTGTTCAGGTTGAAGAATCTGAAATGAGCGTATAACGCCTTGCCGAAGCAGAAAGTCGCTGTGTCTCCGGTGTAGGCTAGCATTTCTCCTACGGACCTCGTTGCCGATACATAGTATTTTCTGTTGTTGAAGCTCCTATGGGAACGTTCGTACTGACCGAGTGTTTCGGGTGGATGCTCGCAATACTTGTTGAGTTTGGCGTCGCAGTTGAAGCAGCAGTCCAATACTGCCCGATAGCGTGCTGGCTTTCGTTTGTTTCCCGCAGTAGTCGCAGAATGTTTCCAGCAGTTCACCAGTTTCGACCAACCCGCTTCACGTTACGATAATTACGAAATTCACGAATGCCGGTCAAGTATGCCTTTGTCCCCAAACGTGGTCTGCATATTGGTATCGAATCAGGATCCAAAGGGTGCGTGCTGCGTATCGAAAAACTTTCGTGAACCTGGAGCATGTAACCGCATTACCACTACATCTCTTCGCCACCATGAAAACGTTACTGGTCCGGACGATCTAGCGCTTGTGGCTGGGGCTTTTTCAAGTCACGATCGTTCCTGGGCATCGTGCAAGTGCAAGTAGTCTGTGCGTACTGGGTACTCTGGCTTATTTCAGCTTAGAGCTGATAGGATTGATGTGATCCTTCCCAGGTTTGTCCGAGCGGTCTCTCGTAGGGTGGACGATGAGTGAGTCTTCTCTTCGAATCTGCTCCAAAAGCGACTTGCGGCTTGGGCTGCTGGGAGCCACTGGGGTCTTTCTTCGGGTCGGGGTGGACGCACTTCAATGGGAGTTGTAGGGAGATCGCCACTACGATGTGGAGCGTAGCGCATAGGGAGCATATCGTAGACGGGGCAAAGTGTAAGCGGAAGCTCAGGTGAGAGAAAGACGCTCAGGTTTCCTAGGTGCATGTCGGAGTTTCCGATGAGCCGCCCGAAGTGCTCGTAGGTGGCTGCTCGGTCGGCGTCGGCTTGGCTGAGCCAGCCTTGTCTTACGAGGGTCTGACAGGCTCCGCTCCAGCGTTGTTCGAGTTCGCCGCCCAGCCCGGCGATAAGTGAGCGGAGGGAGAGGGTGGCGATGCGACCGTAGCGCCCTGAACGATCGAAGCGTTCTACCTCGAGGTAGGCTCGTTGGTCGGATTCTATGAACTGAGAGCGAGCGGTCGGAAAGCCGATGTTTGCCAGTTCCTCGGAGGCGAGGGCTTCCGCGGCTAGCAAGTCGTACCAGCGTCGGCCAGCGTCGGTCTGAAGTGGGCCTGAGAATTTGACGATGGCATGCCGGAATCTGTCTTTCGGATCGCGAATGCAAGTCGTGAACTTTGGTTGTTCGCCACCAGCGGAGGAGTTGGGAAGTTCGCCGTCATTGGTGATGTGGTCGGCAATCAGGTCGTAATGCTCCCTTCGGTCCGGCTCGTCTATGAACTCTGAGCGGCTGCGCTTATCCAGAAAGGAATCAATCGCCTGCCCGCCTAGTATGAAATTGCCAGGAGTGTCTTCGCCGTAGGCTAGGATAGCCTTTACGGACTCGTCTATGGTCCAGTTCTCTGGGTTTGTTCCTATTCCGAGGGTTGGTCCATGGGTATGGGTGAGTAGACGCCCGAGATAGCCTTGCGGGCGCATGTCTTCAAGAAACCAAGGGAGGTCAGGAAACAACTGAGGGTGGTCCTCGCCGGTGAGAAGGTATGCGAAATTTTCGTCTATCCAATTGGGCTCGAGGAAGAACTCTCCTTGATGGAGGGCGTGGAGCGTTCCTGCCACTTGGGCTTGGCCATCGGTATCGACATGATAGAGTTTCCAGCTCGTTTCGTCACCACTGAGGGCTCGTGGCAAGGCGTAGCGGGCGCCGCGGGTTTGCCCGATGCGTAACACGTTGGAAGAGGCTTTTAGCACGCGGGATACTGTTGGTTGACTCACCTCAAGCTCTCTAGCGATGTCCGCAGCGGATAGGGAGCCTCTAGTGGAGAGCAGGCGTTCTATCTTATCTGTGTGCTTTGATCCCATTTGACTAGAAAAGTGAATAGTTTAAATAGCTTATTATCAATTAATAAATGAAAGAATTGCTTTTCCAGTGAATAGAAAAAACACTGTTTCTGAGACAGTGCCCAGCAAAACGGAAAGTATGCAGAAGTCGGATTTTTTCGAACCAAAGGGGGTATCCAGGCGAGGTGACTCCCGGGATGGCATTTGATCCCAAGGCTACGATTGACCTCAATTTGGAAAGGAGGAGATTTTTGTCACGAGCTCGGACGAAGGAAGGATCAACTACCTCAAAGACAGAGACGGGAAATGGTGGAAGACCGTATGGGAACGCCAATGTTCTGACGATAGCCTATTGGGCGGTAAATGCCAAGGTGTGCAAAGTCACGAGGGGTGTCACTGGTCTTATCGCCCGGACGGGAGTTACTGTTATTGGCTAAACGAAGAAGATCCTGACGCGATAGAGGCAGGAGTCGGCTTCAGTAGCATTTCTCCGGGTGACAAGAGGTACGTTAATCCGATAGAAAAAACGGAGGAGTACTACATGAAGTTCTGCAGCACGTCCGAGGTGGTCGACCCAGCTCTCATTGAGATGCTCGAGCGGGAAGATACTCCTGAAGAAGATGCCACCATAGATGTACCGCTGACCCAGGAAGAGGAGGACGACCTTCGACGTCGCGGTGTTTTGCCCGAAGACTAGGAAGGGCGTTTCCTTCCGGTCGTTGGTGACGCTGTGGGAGTCATTCGCTAGAATTGTCTGTTTGAGCGAAAGACTCGATTTTATCCAGAAGAGCTCGCTCTTTGTCTCGTTGCTTGCGTAAGCGCGATGCGATTTCTGCGATAGCGTTTTCTTCGCTTAGTTCTTCAGTGTTCACTGTTAGCGGGTTGAGCGCTCCAAAGATCCTCTCACGTCCCTCCTTGCGGGAAGCCTCTCTCGCTTGCTTGGCGAGCACTTTGGCCATTGTATCCAACTCTGCGTTCGAGAGCTTAGCGTAGGGAGTCTCCATTGCTTTGTAATGGCGAATATGTTCCCAAATCTCGATCGGGATGGAAAGCGTCAGTTCGTCCGGAGTGGCTTCGAACTGGGGTTTTTCGAGGCGAAGGTAGATGCGATCATCCTCGAAGCATTCTTTGTAGAGGTAGAACCCCGAGCCATGTGTGATTCCGGATTTAGTAGACATGCTGAGTTCGGATTTTGATTGGGGTTGCGTTTTGGATTTTTCGTGTGGGCCGATTGCTTTTTATCGAGGCTCTAGCTATAGTGCGATCTAGAGCGTATGGAGTATTACAATACGAAAGGGCCTAGGACATTGGCGGGGGTATAGAGTGGAGAGTCTGTTGGGGCGTTCGGTTCGGTTCTAAAAGTTCTTGGAAAGGCTCGGGTTCACTTTTTAGGGCTGAATTCGCTTTAGTGGGCATGCTACGTTGTTGATCGGTTTTCTAGCTCGGGGTTAGGTCTCGGGTAACGGTAGCTAGGGAAGTCGAGGCGCTGCGATATGCATAAAGGGACAGTTCGATGATTCAAGTGGCACAACTCTCGTAATCTCGACTAGGGAGACTCTCTGTTTGCTGAACTCTACCTCTTGCCCCGTTCTGGTTTCGTAAAGCTCCTACGATCAAAATTAGCGCGAAGCTGGGTGTAGGACGGCGGATGTCTAACCGTTTGATGTAGTATGGCCTCATTCTAGACAGCGTTTGAAACAGGCTCCGGCGGTACTCGCTCGCAGTCGGCTGTGCACGTAACAATATGACAGAGAATCTACTCAAAATTAAGAAGGCTCAAACTGAGGCCCATAAACTCAACGATCCGGAATTGTTCGAGCAGGTGCTGCAGGATCTTCTGACGCTCAGCGCTGAGGAAGCGGAGGATTTGCATGGGGCTAAACTTGTACGGATCGACTGCTATCGGATGCTCGAGCGGTGGGCGGAGATGGTGGCATACAGCGGGGAGCTTATCGCGAGTGGTCGAAATGAAGAACCACTGGTTTACCTAGGGCTCGCTACCGGACTATGGAAACAAGGAAAGGGCGAGAAGGCAAAGCAGGTTCTTGAGAAAGCCTTGGGACGATGGCCCCTGGATCATAACTTGCAGGGGCTGCTAGAAACGATTGAAGGAGCGGATTGTTCATTGGATACGGAATCGCGATCGAGAAAGATCGTCTATGTTGATATGGACGGCGTGATGTGCGACTACTCTGGCTCTTACTTTGAAGCGTTGCGATTGCGGCTGGAAATAGAGTATCCGCAAAGTGTTCCGGGATTCTTTTCCGATCTGCCACCGATTGATGGAGCTATTAAGGCGGTCAACAAACTAAGGAAGCACTCTGACCTTTATGTTCTAACTGCCCCATCAACACGAAATCCGGCTTGCTATAGTGAAAAGCGGATCTGGATCGAAAAACATTTCGGCTACCAGTTCACGAAGAAACTGATAATATGTCCGAACAAGTTTTTGCTCATTGGCGATTACCTCATTGATGATCATGTTTCAGGGAAGGAGCAGGAAGGATTTAAGGGACAGTTAATTCAGTTTGGCTCTTGTCGGTATGCGGATTGGAATACGGTCGTTGAATACCTCCTTGAGAAGATTCTCTAGGTTTTGGGAAGGGGATGCTTATTGCCGATGACTCGATCTTATCGCACTTACAAACGGTTTTGGCGCTCGCTGCACTATAAGCTGCTTAGGGCGAACTCGCTCAGCCTTTACGGTCCGACTGGCACCGTTACAGGGTATTTGTCTGTTTTTAGAGGTGTATTCAAATTGTGGATGCTTCTTTTGTTTTCAAATACCTGCCTAAAGTTTTCCTGTGCTAGGAAAGTGTGTTCGAGACGAATAAGAAGATCCCGATGCTTTTCAGGAAATGAACCCGAGAGAACTCGGATGGCAGGAAGGTAGTGCGGTTCGGCTGAGGAGCGTGAGTAAGGGAACCGTATTAAAGTCTATCGCTCGCAGCATACAGGTACCCCTCGTTTCGTTACTAAAGGAAGAAGCGGCAAGATTGTTTTCGGGGAGTGTGGAATTCTTATGGAGAGTCGGGGGGATAGCAGATGCCAGTCGTAAAAATGCGATCTTAAAATTAAGATTCCACATATGTGAATATACAGATGAGAGAATACCTCTTGCTCAGTTTTACTTGAACCTCTTCTCGTTCTAAGCCGATCACCAATGCCTTTCAGGTGTGTCAGATGTTTACCTCACTTCATGGAGATATTCGCACCGTCAACGGATCATGCGGAATTCACTGGCGTTGGCATTGTCTCGACTTGAATATTTGAAATAGTGTTATCGATTAAAAGCCGATGTTCTAGAACGTTGTGCAAAATTGTTTTCAAATTGTACTCAACTTATGGTTACAAGGTGCGATCTCTTGTGCAATAAATCTCAGTGCAAGCTTGTGTGCAAATAACGCTGTGCAAGCTTGTGTGCAATAATGTCGTTTCGTGCAAATTCATGCGCAATTGATGGGGGAGAAATCACCAGAAAATGGGTACAAAAAAGCCGCAAAGTGCAAACTTATGCGCAATTGCGGTGCAAGGTCATGTGCGAAACGACATTTGGAATGGAGGAGCTAGAATCGTGATCGTGTGTGGCTTGTCAAACTTTGAGGGAGGCTTCGTCTTCACCTCGACGATTGTATCGCGATTCCGTCCGTAACCCCGTTGGAGGAGCAGAAGTGACATGGTTGGTTCGTGTCTTTAGGTGAGAAAAGCGAAGGAGAAGGGGGATGATCTGTATCGAATAAGATATCTTGAGCCAAAGATGCTCCGACGCATTTCTCGGTCTACTCAATGGGTTCGAGAAGAAGGCAGTCGGTGAAGTGGTCTTTAAAGGAGGGAATGAGGTTGAGCTCAACGGTCTCGCATTGGGAGCGAAGGGTCTCAATCTCCGTTGAATAGTCCGACTGAAGAATGGCGGAAAGTCCGCCGAGGCAGGCGTTGCCGATTGTTTCGATTTTTTCCTCTCGGACAGAGGGGAGCAGACCGATGGCGACTGCGTTTTTCGGATTTAGGAAATACCCGAAACCGCCGGCCACAAAAATAGAATTCAGATCATCGACTTCGATATCCGCCTTTTCGAGCAGGACACTGATTCCGGCTCCGATCGCCGCTTTGGCCTGCATGATCTCAGCGACATCTGCTTCGCTGATCCAGACGTCTTCGCATATTTTGACAATGGCCTCTTTGTCATCGCCGTCTGTTCGGATGTGTGTGCAAGGGTGTTCACGGTCGAAACGCCCGAACTCGTTTATGAGATCATTCGCGAGAGCGTCCGCGATGAAATCGACGTAAGCCGCGCCGGAGATACCGCGTGCGGGCGAGTCCGGCTCGCCTGAGCAGAGGGTGTAGCTCCAGGCGTTGTTTTGAAATGTAAGGGAAGAAATGATGCCCTCTCCGGCGCTTGCCCCGCAACTGAGGCGTCCCCCTTCGAAGGCAGGACCGGCTGCTGTGGCGGTGGCGAAGTATCCTGTTTCATATTTGAGCAGGATCTCCCCATTGGTGCCGAAGTCGATCAGGAGCGAGGGCGTTTGGGTGGTGTGAAAACTGGCCGCGAGCGCTCCTGCGAGTATGTCGGCTCCCACGAAGGGGCCGAAGGACGGAAGGAGCTGGAGCGAGCATGGAATCGCTAGGCCGAGCGGTTCGGCCTCGAGTTCCTGTGGGTCCAAAAATGCCGGTTTGAACGGGTAGGTGCTTAGGCCTTTCAAAGATTGGCCGGCAAGGGTGTGAAGCATGACTGGGTTTCCGGCTGCGTAGGCTTGTCCAAGTTCGGAAATGTCACGACTCGCGCTTTTGCAGAGGGTGCGAATTAAGGGAGCGATACCCTTTTTTATCAGGGAGCTCTGCAGATTTTGGATACCGTTTTCAGTCTCAATGGAGTAGCTGATGCGCGAGAGCACGTTGTCTCCATAGCGACGTTGGGGATTGGCGAGCGAAGCGTGGGCGAGGCAAGTATTGTTGCTCAGATCCCAGAGGGCTCCTGCCAGGGTTGTGGTTCCGATGTCGATCGCGAGGCCGAGTCCTTTTCCGTTTGTATAGAGTTGTTTGTCGCTTGGACGAATTTCGAAGTGACTGACACCGAGCAAACTCTGGTCTGGCCAGGAGCT
Organism: Pelagicoccus mobilis; assembly: GCF_016595505.1. GTDB lineage: Bacteria > Verrucomicrobiota > Verrucomicrobiia > Opitutales > Opitutaceae > Pelagicoccus > Pelagicoccus mobilis. The sequence goes on from NZ_JAENIL010000003.1 coordinate 55,424, forward strand.
GTTTGGGATCTGGATTGAGAGCAGGTCCGCTGGGAGTTCGGCGGTAAGGGTTTGGCAGCTTCTTAGGGTGACGCTCTCGTTTGCTGATTCAGAGGTGCAAGAGACTTGGCACCCGCGACAGATGCCGCGCTCGCCACATCTCGTATTGAGAGCGAGCTTCGCGTTTGCGAGGGTTGCGCTAAGGTTTTCGTTTGTATCTGAACCGGTGATACGAAGTTTTGAGCTTCTTCCCTCCGGCGTTTCGACTGTGATGAATCGATCGCTCATCCCTCGATTTGGAAAACTTCATCCGAATCGCCCGCCACGATCCGCTTGCCCGGCGGGACGTGCAGATAGCGACTTGGATCCCAGTTGCCGGACAGCAAGTCCTGCAGCATGGCAGGGTTGCCGTTCATGCGTTTGTAGGTCCAGCCTTGGTGTTGCGCGCAGGACTTGCAGTAGCTTTCAGCTGTTTGGTTGTTGGTGATATCGACGTAAGCGGCGCAGTTGTAGTGGCGGAAAGCGTCACGGTCGGCGTCTACGAGTTCGTCGATCATTTCTTCATCGTCTTCGAAACGCTCCGCGTAGAGAGTGCGGATGTGCTTTTCTCGGTCCGGACCGGGAACTCTTTTGCCCCGTATCCAGCCGGGTGAGTAGAAGTAGGTACCAGGATTCTTCAAGAGCTGATCACGATGCGGTGCCATGCCACCGAGGAGTATGGAAATGCAGTCGTGGGCTCTCGGAATGACAAGGGTGCAGCGATTTGCTTCTATACCTGTCAAGCCGTTGCCGCACAGGCCGTAAGCGAGCAGTATAGTCTCGACTTCCGGATTCGATTCGATGCGGGAAATGGCGGCGGTGATTTCGGAACGCAGTCGGTCTGGATTGTCGTGCAGCCCCATTTCTAGGGTTTCGATTTCGGCGAATTGTTTGCTTCCTTCCGAGTAGGCCTCGATCTCGTCCTGGAAGACGTCGCAGGAGAGTAGGGCGATGTTTGTCGCGGTGTGACTCATCGCGGTGTGATTGGCTCGCAGAGAGCGACGACGTTTTCCTTGGGGGTGCCAGAGGGTATTTCGCAACCAGCGTTGACCATGAATTGTGTACCTACTAAGTCGATACAGTGATTCAGCTTGGCCTTGATCTCGTCTGGGGTTCCGTTTCGGATGTCGCCGACGGGGTCTAGGTTTCCGGCGAGTACCACCTTTGGAGGGAACGTAGCTCTGGCCAATTGGAGATCGACCATGTGGTCGCAGTCGAAGATGTTAATGTCGAGCTCCTTGAGTTTTGGCCAGAGGTGTTGGGTTTGGCCGCAGATGTGGAGACGGACGCTTGCTCCGGCGGACCTGATTGCGTCGACGAGACGCTTTTGGCGAGACCAAATCAGTTCGTCGTAACTCGTAGGGGAAATTTGGCTACAGATTGCGTCACCGATTCCAATGGTGTCTGCTCCGGCTTTTATTTGTTCAAGGGCGAACTGAATGGAGGTATCGGTGCAGATGTCGAGGAGTTGGGCCGAGTATTCTGGCTCGTCGATCAAGTCCATGAGGAAGTCGGTCAAGCCTCTCAGATCTCCGGCGAGCGCGGCCGGGCCTTCGACCCAGCCTAGGATGCTATAGGTTTCACCAAGCTGTTTTTTGTAGGCCTTGATCGCGTCGACGCGGTCTTTCATGCGAACGCTGTTTTCGGTCTGCGGAATGGTTAGTTCTTCGAGATCCTCGATCTCGTCGAGATCGGCAAGCGGCGGAGTCACGCACTCGGGCACTCCGTTCTCATGGTATTTAATCTCGGCGCCGAAGCCCGACGTTTCCCGGTATGGGTCTGATATGCAACTGACTTGATCGAAGTCGAAGTCTTTGGCGCAAGCGATGTTTGCTTCGACGAGTACTCGATGGTCTGAAGCGAAGGCGCCGTAGTTGCTGCCGATGTGTTCAGCGGCGTATTGCATCAGGATGGGGGTGCGCGGGTAGATGTCGACGGGCTCGCCGTTGAGCATGTGCTGATAGCGTTCGAAAGGTGTCATTTTGCGTACTGTGATTCGAGTTCTGCTACGATAGTATCGAGCGTTTCCTCATCGTCGTCGTGCGAGATGAGGACGAGTGATGATTCGTTTTGGTTGTCTATCTCGGATATCTGCTTGCTATCGACCGTTCGTTGAACGTCGAACCAACCTGTATCCGTTTCGATATTACCTTTTATTCTGAGAATTGAGCTTGGAATGTCGTCGAGCCATTTGACCAGGACTTGTTTGGGAATCGGGGCATCGAACACGACAGTCTCTGTGGAGAAAGGATTCGCGTCGCAGGTGGAGAGCTCCTCGTGGGGTAGCTCTGGGGCGACGCTCTCGAATGCGAGATCGAAGTCGCCGTAGGTTGTTTGGGCGACTTTGGCTTGAGGGTTGCACTCGGCGATGAGCACTGTGGCGGTTTCGATTTCCTCTGAGGTGGCGAGATCGATTTTGTTTAGGAGAACGACCTGGCTCGTTTGAATCTGAGCTCTGATTGAAGGAAGGTTTTCAAGCAGAGTGGGAAGTTTTTGTGGAGCTGCGATGGCGACTACTTGTTGTACTTCGTAGTATTCGCTGAGCCCGTGGTTGTCCATGAGTACGCCGATGGCCTCTGGGTCGGCGATTCCGCTGGTTTCGATGATGACTGCGTGCAGGCCGTTTGTCTCGTGCTCGGAGAGAACGCGGGTCCGCATGAGTTTGACGAACTCGCCTGCCTTGCACTCGCAAAAGAGGCTGCCGCCGACCACGCTTTGGGTCGGTCGGCCGGTGATTGCGAGGGTTGCGTCGTCTACACCTGTCTCCGAGAATTCGTTGACGAGGAAGAGCAGGCGTTTCTGCGGGTGCCTTTCAGCAAGGTTTCGCAGGAAGCTTGTCTTTCCGCTGCCGAGAAATCCAGTTACGAGGATGATGGGCAGTTTCTTTTGTAGTGTAGTTTTGGACACGGTGGTTGATGAGGCGAGCGGAGCATTGCCCTCCTATTTTGCTTCGGCGGCTTCGGTGAATCGGGCGACCAGATCTTTACGTTCAGGGATGATGGATGCGAATTGCTCCTTTCCGTCGACGCAAAGACTTGGAATCGCGGAGGCTCCGAGTTTGGTCATGTAACCGAGTCCATCGCGTCCGGTGATTTTGTGTTCACGAACTTCGATCGCCTTGCCGTACGCTTTTCCTGCTTCTTGGGCGGCCTTGACCATGTAAGCGCAGGGAGCGCAGCCGGCGGAGTCCAAGGTGATCACGTCAACGATGACGGCTTCTTCCTTTGAGTAATCGGGTGGTACGACGTCTTCGAAAGAGTCGTTGGCATCCTTCGCGGGAAGGTTGCGGGCAATATCGATTTGGTAGTTGTCTCCAATCAGAGAGGCGACGGCCTCGAGGTTTTCGGGTTTCGTGGCGTAGGGGAGGTCGCACCCAGGGGCGAGGATGAAACCGTTTCCTTCTCCGGCTTGGTCCATGCAACGAACGGCGTCGCGCTTGGCGTCGTTCGCATCGCCTAGGAGGAGAACGACGGTGAGCTGCATATTGCCACCGAAGGACTTGCCTGCGTTTCGAGCGATCTTAGCGAGCTGTACCATATCTACGTTCTCGTCGACTGAGATGTTGTCACAGTTCGTCTCGCACATCGCTTCGAGGTTCCGCGTGGCGTTTCCGCAGACGAAGAGCGATGAGAGAGCCCCCTTGGAGCGGACGTGGTCGAAGATTTTATTGAGGGGCTTCGCAACGAAGTCGCGGAAGTGTCCAGGACCAATTTGGCTGACCATCGGATCTACCACAGCGACGACGTCGATGCCGGCTTCGATATAGGCGTCGACGAGTTGGTTTGCGATGTCGGCGCAGTAGTCGAAGAGCTCGGGGACTTCGTCTTCTTCATCGAACATGTCGAGTAGGACGTCATCTCCGCGCAAGTGAAGAGCGAGGGTGAGCGGACCGGTCAGGAGGCCGTAGAGGGCGATGTCTTCACCGAGTTCCGCCTTCGCACGACGTACTGCGTCGAGCACGAGTGGGATGCGTCCTTTCTCGACGGAGAATTCTGGAAGACTGTCCATGTCGTAATCGTCATCCAGTGGGTGGGACGCAACGGAGGGAGGTGTTTCCTTCGCCCAGCTGAGTTGGCATCCGAGAATTTCCGCTTCGAGCTGGAGGTCGAACACGACTGGGAGGCCGTCTGGCCGGTAGCGATCGGCGGCGACCTTTAGCGCTTCGACGATTTTGTCGGAAGATTTTAGATACGCTTCGGAATCGACGCCTACGAGTGAGCCACCATGGACTCCCACGAATGGGACCCAAGGTGTGCGTTCTGTTTGCTCGCATTTCAGCGCTTTGAGTAAGAGATCTTTGTTTGGCATAGTGTTTAAGTTTTGCGGTGCCCGATTGGGACATCGGGCCCTACCTTGGGGGCTATTTGTCGCCGTTGTATTCTTTGATGGCGTCGATCATTGCTATGTAGTTTTCGACTGGGGTGAGGGCTTGAACGTTGTGAATCGCATTGAAGATGAAGCCTCCTCCAGGGGCGAAGGTTTCACAGCGATTGAGGACTTCCTTTCTTACATCCTCGGGGGAGCCGAAGGGGAGCGTTTGCTGCGTGTTTACGCCCGCGCCCCAGAAACTGATGCGGTCGCCGTACTTTTCCTTGAGGCCGAGCGGATCCATTCCGGTCGCTGAGCACTGTACTGGATTGAGTGTGTCGAAACCGCTATCGATGAAGGTTTCGATGAGGGGTTCGATTGCGCCGCAGGAGTGTTTAAAGGTACGCCAGTTTGTGTTTTGGTGTATCCAATCGTTGATACGCTTGTAACGAGGAAGCCAGATTTCTCGTACTTTAGGGACACCGCAGAACAAGGAGGCTTGGGTTCCGAAATCGGTACCGCAAACGACGACTACGTCGATGACGTCGCCAGCGATCTTATTGAGCTTCTCCATGTTTTGCAGAGCGATTTCAGTCTGCCGGTCGAAGAGTTCGGCTAGGAACTCAGGTTCGTCCGCTGTAAGCATATACCAGTCCGCCACCCCACGTACTCCTTTCGGGTTCTTGAGGAAAGGGGCGGGCACGAGGGCGATGTCGCCTAGACCTGTTCCGTTCAGATGGGTGGAGATCGCGCGGTTGCTGCCGCGTACTTTCGCTGCTTGCTCCGTCCAATAGGCCTCTTCGCTTCGTGACATGAGGCCAAACTCTTCGAGGTTGTCCTCTAGCTTGAGATCGTCCTCGTCGAAGTCGGGATCCAAGCGCTCGATGGTGTCGAAGAAGTATCCCGTCTGGGGCATGTGTCCAGAGGGAGGGGCTTGGGTGTCGCCCTCTGGGTAGATGTAGGTGTTGCCCGAATTGTCCTGGGTGGTTTTGAAGTGCTCGGACACGAGAACGGTTTGTCCCCACGGTGTTTTCCACTCCTTCCAGTTTTCATTGGGGAATCCGAAGATCGTGCGATTCGGGAAGATCGGTTTCACGTCTGCCCCGATCGCGTCGAGCAAGTCGTCTTCGACCTCTCCCAGCATTTGATAGGGTTCGCATATTTTGACCGGCCGCTTCTCGAGACCGTAGTGGTTGCGTAGTTGCTCTACCACGCTGCAGTGGATGCCGGTGATGAAGCTGCTGCCAAAGTCGAGTGGAAGTTTGTCCGGCTGCTGGTGGTCGATCGCAGCGCGGATGCGTTCCTTCGAGGTCATCGCTGTTGGGGTATGCATGAGCTAGGCGCAGAGCTTTTTGGCGAGTTCGACGGCGCTAGCGGCATCGGTCGAGAATCCGTGGGCGCCGATCTTATCTGCGAACTCCTGGGTGACTGGAGCTCCGCCGACCATGACTTTGACGTCTGTGTCCATAGCGTTGATACAGTCGACGATCTCTTCCATGGATGGCATGGTGGTCGTCAGCAATGCGGATAAGGCGATGACGTTGGGATTGTGTTCCTTGATCGCCGCGCTAAACGCATCGGCCGATACGTCTGTACCGAGGTCGATGACCTTGAAGTTCGCGCCCTTGAGCATCATTCCCACTAGATTTTTTCCGATGTCGTGCAAGTCGCCTTGCACGGTGCCAATTACAACTGAGAATTCTGGTTCGATGCCGGATGCGACAAGCACTGGTTCCAGCAGGTCCATGCTTTTTTGCATCGCTCTCGCTGCTACGAGGACTTCGGGAACGAAAATTTCGTTTGCCCGAAAGCGTACTCCGACGTCGTTCATGCCCTCCGTGAGCGCATCCAGGATGAGCTGAGGTTCGGTGCCGTTTTCGAGGGCGGTTGCAGTGGCGGATTTCGCGTCTTTGCGCTTACCGGTTTTTATCGCCGCGACTAGTTTTTCGAGTGTCTCGTTCATGCCATTTTTTCCCCAATGGTTTTAGTGAATTTTATGAGTTATATTAGGGGTGTAGATGGCGTTGTTCTTGGTCTTGTCAGTATGGCATAAAGCTCGAAAAAGTTCTTCTCTTCTGCGTTACAATAGTTTGCGCTTTTTGTCCTAATGTTGGAAAATTTGAAGATAGGTCCCGAGTATGAGGGATTTTTGTTTCTGGCAGAGTCGGCCCGGAATCCACCGGTGCTGAAGCCTCACCGCCATGTCGAGCTTGAGCTGAATATCGTGGTGTCGGGGGCGGTGACTTACGTGGTGAAGGGGCAGCGTTACCGATTTCCGAAACGTTCTCTCATCTGGTTTTTTCCATCGCAGGAGCATCAGCTGGTGGATCGCACTCAGGATGCCCGTTATTATGTGGCGGTGTTCAAACCGGAGATGATAAGGAAGGTTTGCGTGAGCGACCGTTATGCGGGGTTGTTGAAGGATAGGCCGGAGGTGGATGGTGTTTTGCACGCTGAGCTCGAACCAGGGGTCTACTCGGCCTTGGAATCTAGCTTGCCGGAGTTTTTGAAGGATGGACTGGATGCCGATCTACTGAATCAGGAAGCGGGATTTGGGTTGAGTGAGGACTTCTCCTTCGAGCATGGGGATCCGGACTTCTTGAATGCAGGTTTGCGGATTTTGCTGTTGCGGTGCTGGAGGATTCAGCTGGAGAGGGGGGTGAGCGGGAAGCAGGTGAAGCTGCACGAGGCGGTGCGCAAGGCTTTGGACTTATTGGAGTCTGGCGAGTGTAGTGACGATTTGGATATGTTAGCAGAGATCTGTGGAGTGAGCTCCGCTTACTTGAGTCGCAGGTTTCGGAAAGAGGTTGGCGTGACTTTGAGTCGCTATCGCAATTCGATCAAGCTAGGTCGCTTTTGGAGTGTGTATCGTGAGTCGAAGGGGATTACTGTTTTGGAAGCAGCCTTTGAGGCGGGCTTTGGAAGCTACGCCCAATTTTATAGAGTGTTTGTGAGCGCCTATGGGCAATCGCCTCGCGAGGTTTTTCGAGTGTGAGAGGCCATCTCGTCGACTTCGGAATAGATGCCGTGTGGAGTTGACCTCGTGTTGCTTCTTTCTCTCGGGTGGCGAATATTGACAGCTGCGTGTTTGGAGGGCATAATTGGCGGATATTTCCTCAAAAAGATACCCCGATATGAAGCGAAGAGAATTTGTTAGGAATGCGGCGATCGCCGGAGGTGGAATGTGGGCTTTGGGACATCTGTCCTCGGCCTGGGCTGCTGATGTGAAGTCGGCTGGCATGGCGTATGAAACGCTTGGCCGGACGGGCGTTCGGGTTTCGAAGATCGGCTTGGGCTGCGCACCTCTGGGGCGTGATACGGCGAATGAGAAGGAGTCGGCGCGGATCGTTGATCGCTGCATCGATGCGGGTATCAATTATTTCGATACTGCTCCGAACTACACGGCAGGGGAGTCGGAGCGTCATGTGGGCAATGCGTTGCGAGGGAAGCGCGACAAGGTCTTTTTGGTGTCGAAAACGGAGGAGGCTTCCTACGAGGGGACTTGGCGTTTGCTGGAGGCGAGCTTGAAGCATTTGAAGACGGACTATCTGGATCTGGTGCATCTGCACAACTTCGGGCACGAGGGGCGGTTTCCGAATCTGGATTTTCTTTTTAGCGACGAAGGGGCGATGGGGGCTTTGAGAAAAGCGAAGGAGAAGGGGATGATTCGTTTCATCGGGGCGAGCGGGCATCTGCATCCGAGCCGGTTTCACTATGCGATCGATTCGGAAGAAATCGATGCCTTGATGGTGGCGGTGAATTACATCAACCAGCACACCTACGATTTCGAACACAAGATTTGGACCCGTGCGGGCGACAAGAATTTGGGCTTGGTTTCGATGAAGGTGTTTGGCGGAGGGCGTCGGAAGTTTAAGATTCCGGAGGAGGATTACGAGATCGCGATGCGCTATACCTTGAGTCTTCCGAAACTGTCTACGGCGGTTATTGGGCTGGGCTCGGAGGCCTACTTGGAAAAGGCGCTAGAGACGTTGCGCCGGGTGAAGCCTTTGGATGACGACGAGTTTATCGAGGTGGCGCAGAGGGGCTTGGAGCTGGTGCGGAGCGACGCGAAATGGCGGGCGGCGCATGGGCAGCCGTTGACGTAGGTTGAGTTCTGGGTTGCGACTGTCGGATCTGGTTGTTGGCAACGACGGAGCGTTGTGTCTCGTTGTATGGCTGTAGGATTGTCAGGGTCTCGCTTTGCTCGACTTAGGGTTCGTTGCGCGAACGAAGGATTTGACGGATTTAGTGCTGAAGGCGCCTATGTTTTGCTCGGTATGGCGAAGCCGACCTGATGAGTTTGTTTCTGTCGGATCGGGTTGTTGGCAACGACGGAGCGTTGCCCTCCGGGGGGATTACCTGAGGAAGTTGACGATGGCTTTGGCGATTTCGGGGTAGGCTTCTTTGCTGAACATATGCTCTTCGCCTGGGCGTTCGTAGAAGTCGGTTCGAGGCGAGGCGGTGGCGGCAAGGGCGTCGCGGCTGTCGGAAACGGGGACCACGTCGTCGTCGGTTCCATGGAAGAGGAGCCAGGGTTGGGTTATGCGTTGGGCAGCGTCGAGCGTATTGTGGATCTCGTGCGCGTTGTCCCAGGCTTTTTGCGAGAGGGGGCAGGCTGGCTCGTCCCACATGAAGCCGTCGCCGGGTGTTTGTTCGCCAAATTCGCGCTGAAAGAAGGCGGTCGTGTGGACCATGCCAGCGAGTGACACCAAGGTATGGATACGGTTTGGTTCGTTGGCGGCGACGAGTGTGCCTACGGCTCCCCCGAGGCTGTGACCGATATAGATGATGTGTCGGGATGTGTTGGATACGTGACCGAGAAGGTCGACGAGGTCCTCGGTCTGGGAGGTGATGGTGCAGTCTTCGAAGCGGCCTTGGGACTTGCCGTTGCCGGCGAATGAGAAGCGTAGGGAGGGAATGCCGAGATTGGCGAGCTCCTCGGCGAGGCCTACGACGAGGGGGCGGTCTTTGTTGCCTGTGATGCCGTGCCCGAGGAGGGCGAGGTAGGCGTCGTTGGGGGCGGAGTGAAAGGTGGCGTCGATGCGTTGGCCGTAGCGGTTGGAGAGGGTAGCGGTATTCATGGCTTTGCGAGGAAAGATAGGCAAAGCGGACCGGGTCGCAACGCGGAAAGCGGATTGCTTGCTAATGCCCAGGGGGAGTTGGGTCGCTGGGGCCTGAAGCGTGGTGGGCGATGGTGGAGATGAGGGTGAGCGGAGAGTTGGTCGCTCCGTTTCGTTTTTGACCCTCTCCGACGATGGCGATGGCGCCGGGGTTGCGATTTACGAATTCGATGAGCTCCTCGAGGTTGTTGAACTGTTTGGGCATCTTGCCGCGTCCGCTGAAGGCGATGCGTTGCCAGTGGTTTTTGAACTTGCTGGAGGTCATGCCGCTATAGCGGTTGAGAGCCTGTTCGGCTTCTGGGTCGTTTTTGAGGACGGCGATGAGGACTTCGTTCCCGTCCTCCCAGAAGCGTTCAGTGCCGGTGAGGATGGAGCGGATGTATTTCTCGTCTACGTTCGTCTGGTTCTCGGGATTGAGGACGATGGGGTCGGCGGAGAGCGCGACTGATGTGATCAGGAGCAAGGCGATTGTTAGCGCAGTCTGAAGGGGGGCTCGGTATCGAGATTCTGTCATGGCTGGCTTGGGCTAGAAGGTGATAGTGCTTTTGGCGGCCCAGAGGGTCCAACTGTCTTGGCCCAGCACGGGGTTTTGTCCGTGCTGGTTAAAGAGGCGTCGGGTGCCTCTGATTGAGTGTGCCTCGAGCTTGAGGGTCCAGTTGTCTGTCGCGTCGTAGCGTAGGGAAATTTGTCGGTCTTTCTGGTGGCTCGCGTTCACGGTATCGAATTCGGGCTCCCAGTTATTGGGTTCTTCAGCGTAGGTGAGGCCGATTTCGAACGGGCCAAAACGGCGCGAGCCTTGAAGGTACCAGGCTCTGAAGTCGGGGTTGCGCCCTCTTGAAGGGATTGAAATCCCGCCGATAGATTGCTCGAGGGTAATGTCTGCGGTGGAGCTGTGGTACTCTGCTGCGAAGTTCCAGTTTCCCACGTAGTATTCGATTGAGAATTGATCGAGCGCGAAGGAGGTATCGATCGCTTTGGAGATGAATTCGAGGCCAGCGAGATTGGGGTCTGGGATGTTTGAGGGGAAGGTTCCGTGACTGACGATATCGACGTCGTAATACTCCGATCTACCGTATCCGAGACGTAAGCCCTCAATCCCGGGCGAATACCAGAACTGAGCTCCAAAATTGGTGTTGGAGTCGATTGTCTCGATGTGGTTGTCGATGGTGAGGCGCGAGGTGGCGGTGAGTGTAAAACCCGCTAATCCACCTTCGGGGTCGATGTTGACGTGACCTCCGTAGAGATTGTAGGTAAGCCGCTGGCGGCCGGGCAGGCCGAAAGTGCCGTAGATGGCTGCTCCGTCCAGGGAGGCGGAGAAGGCTCGGTAGCGCGGGTCGTAGACTCCGTGGGGGAGGATAATGGACGTGCGCGATATATCGATATCCTGGATGTGGGTGTAGAGTCCGAGTTCGCGTTTGATGCGCCCGGCTCGGATGCCAAATTCCTTGGAGTAGCTGTACTCAACGAAGAGGTAGTCGATGAATGGCTCGTAGTTTCCGTAGGGACCGAGCTCAAAGAGGAAGGCCTGACCGTTGAGGGTGGTGCGGTTGGCGGGAGTCCAGGAGGCGTTGAGGGCTGCTTCTACGAAGTCGGTGGTTCCCTCTTCGGTGTTGGCGAGATAGTTGTAGTGGGAGGATTCGAGATAGCCTGTGCTGATGAAGCCTCCTACTGAAAGCGTTTGCGAGAGGCCGCAGGTGCAGAACAGGCATAGGAGGGTCGCGTGCGCGAGTCCTCGTTTTGCTTCTTTTATGTGGGGGAGCATGTGGGAGTTGATTGACTGAGTTTTCCAGGCGCTAAAGGTCTGCTACGTTTACCCCTCGGAGCTCTTTGGCATCGGATACGATGGCGATTGCCCCGGGGTTTCGCTTCACGAATTCGACGAGGTCTTCTATGTCGCTGAATTGCTTTGGCATCTTGCCGCGTCCGCTGAAGGCGATGCGTTGCCAGTGGTTCTTGAATTTGCTGGCGGTCATACCGCTGAAGCGGTTGAGGGCTTGTTCGGCTTTGGGATCGTTTTTGAGGACGGCGATGAGGACTTCGTGACCGTTTTCCCAGAAGCGCTCGGTGCCGGTGAGAATCGACCGGAGGTACTCCTCGTTGACCGGGGTGTTGTTCTCCGGGTTGAGCAGGATCGGATCGGCCGAGAGCCTGAGGCTCGCGACGAGGAGAAACGCGAGGGCGAGGGCGAAGCGCGGAATCGGTCTGTGGGGAGTATTGGTCATCCGAGGTTCGCGTTAGAAGGTGAAGGTGCTTTTGGCGGCCCAGAGCGTCCAGTCGTCCTGGTCGAGCACGGGGTTCTGACCGTGCTGGTTGAAGAGTCGCTTGGTTCCCTCGATGGAGTGGACTTCGGCCTTGAGGGTCCAGTGGTCGTTTACGTCGTAGCGGACGGAGAGTTGGGTGTCTTTTTGGTAGGTGGCGTTGCCGACGTTTGTGTCGTTCTTGCTGAAGGGGGAGGAGGTGTAGGTGAGGCCGAACTCGAGCTTGCCGAACCGGCGCGAGGCGTTGGCGTACCAGACTTCGAATTCGGTAGGCGGGGTGGTGTCTGGGAAGAAGACGCCGCCGATGATGCGGTCGATGGTTGGCCCGACGTGGGACCATTGGTACTCGGCGGTGAAGTTCCAGTTTCCGAGGAAGTACTCGATGGAGAGCTGATCGATCTCGTAGGTCAGGTCTTGCCCGAGATTGATCAGCTCTTTGCCAGCTAGGAGTGGATCTGGAAGGGCGTCGGGGAATTTGCCTTGAGTTGAGATGTCGATGCCGAAGTAGCGCGAGAGTCCGTAGCCGACGCGGAGGCCTTCGATGTTGGGATTGTACCAGAACTGGGCCCCGTAGGTCCCGTCCGCTTCCAGGGTCTTGATGCGGTTGTCTATGGTGGTGCGGGATATGGCTGTGAGGGAGAAGCCGGCGAGGCCGCCTTCTGGGTCGGCCTGGGCGAAGCCTCCATAGAGGTTGTAGGTGATGCGTTGGTCGCCGGGCAGGTTGAAGCTGCCGTACATGGAGGCTCCGTCGACTGAGGCGGAAAAGTCGCGGTAGCGCGGATCGTACATGCCGTGGGGAAGGAGGATGGAGGTGCGGGCGATGTCGATATCCTGGATATGAGTGTAGAGGCCGAGTTCGCGCTTGATGCGGCCGGCCCGGAAGCCGAGTTCCTTAGATTTGGCGTAGTCGACGAACAGATAATCGACCAGCGGGGTGTAGTTTCCGTAGGGACCGAGCTCGAAGAGGAAGGCTTGGCCGTTGATGGTGGTGCGATTGGCGGGGGTCCAGGATGCGTTGAGGCCGATCTCCACGAAGTCGAGAGTGCCTTTTTCGCTGTCGGCCAAGTAGTTATAATGGGATGACTCGAGGTAGCCGACACTGACGAACCCTCCGGTTGAGAGGCTTTGGGCGTTCGTTTCTAGGGCGCTTCCGATCAGGGCTAGGGCTGATAGCAGGAAGGCGAGTGGGTGTTGTCTGAGCTCGGTCATGAGGAAAGGTTCGGAAATGCTGGTAAGGCTTGAACCTTAGTGGTTTTACTGAGTGTCGTTGTGGTTGGTCCTTTATCGGAATGCTGTATAATGACTTGAATGTTAAAGATTTGTGACTGAAGTAGGTGGTCGGTATTCTTGCTGATTGGTGATTTGTTGCTTCAAGTGGTGGGGAATCTGTTCGTATAGAGTGACTAGGCGGAAACCCGAATTAATTAACGCCTCCCACTCCCGTGATTTCGTTTCGTAAGCTAGCAGCCGCTTTGATGAGCGGCTTCCTTCTCTTGTTTGGAGGAAGCCAGGCTGTGCATGGCTTTGATGGAAGGGGCTCCCCGATTTCTTCATGGATCCCGTCCGAGCTGATCGGGGGGGAGAAGCGAGTGGGGCAGATCGGCGAGGATCGGGATGGAAGTATCTATCTCGTAGCGGGCTCTTCTCTCATGAAGGGCGATGGAGAGGGATGGAAGCGACTCACTCCGCCCAATGTCAGCCCGGTGGAGCGGGTCCTGTTTGCGGATGACGGGACGATTTACGTCGGCACGCGGGAGGGGCTGGGCGTGTTGGATTCCTCTGGGGCGTTTGTTTCTATCGCGGACCGTTTTCCGGTGGAGTTGAGGGAGAACAGGGGCTGGCGGCCCGTTTTGTTTGATGAAGCGGGGACTCTATTCGTAGTGACAGGCGAGAACGTGCTTTCGCTCTCTAAGGACGGGGAAGTGGAGGCTTGGTCTCTCGGAGGGCAGGTCGTGCAGCACTTTTTCGAACTGAATGGTGAGAAGTTCCTTACCTTCGTGGCGGGCGGCCTGCTTAGGCTCGAACCGGACGGAAAGATTGATCGATTGAAATCGATCAAGTGGAAGCGGGTTTCCGCTGCATGTGTTTTGGGGGACGGAGAGGCGATGCTGTCTGTTCGCGGGGTGGGGATCGCCCGTTTTGATGGCGAGAATCTGGAGGCTATTGGGCACCCGGACCACAGGCGGAGTTATACTTTTCTGGAGCCTTTGGACGATGGGCGTGTGATCGCTTTTACGGCCGACTCCGGGGTCTGGGTTTTGGACCGTCGAGGGTTTGGGCGCTTTAGGATCATGGAGTTGCAGGGGGTCGGGACGCGCCGGTTCCAGACGGCTCATGTTGCGAGCGACGGCAGCCTCTGGTTGGGGCATGGCTCAGGCATCTTTCGAGTCGATTTGAAGGCGCCGCTTTCGCTGTTCAACCACCGACATGGTCTGAGCGATCCTGTATCGCAAGTCATGGAGCTCGGCGGCGTGATGTACTTTGTCACGGATGGAGGGGTCTATCGGTTCCTCAACAAGCAGATGAAGCGGATGGTGCCCGTGGGCGAGATAGCGGATGAGCCCACTTTGGCTTACGTGGCGGGCGGCATGCTGGTGGCAAGTAGGGAACGCTTGGATTTAGTGAGCGAGCTGGGGAAGACGCGTGTATTGGGTTTTGGAAACTATCGATGCATAGAGCCCTCGATTTTGGACCCGATGAAGGCGATCGCTGGGCTTCGTGACGGTATCCAGATTTGGGTACGTTCTGAAGACGAATGGAACGTGTCGAGCACCTGTAAGGAGTTGGAGGGGGAGGGCGTTTTGACGATTGCTCAAAATTCGAAGGGAGAGTTTTGGCTGGAATTGGAGAGAGGGCGATTGGCTAGGGTCTCGAACCTGGGCGATGTGCCGCCTAAGGCGGAGGTATTTGCCGCTGGCGAGCTTGGGCTTCCGCCGACGGGTGCTCGCCCGTTTGCGGTTGGGGAAGGTTTTGTTTTCAAGACTAAGGGGGAGCGCTTGTTGCAGTGGAACGAGACGACGAGACGTTTTGCGGTGAGCGAGGATCACGAGCTGCTGACGGATGATCTGTTTCTTGCCAGTTTCAAGGTCATGATTTCTGATGAGGAGGGTAACTTCTGGGTGAACAAGTCGGCTAAGAGCGGTACATTGGCGCTCTTGCCTGCTGGTCCTTATTTCAAGGGGCTTAGAAGTTTGGCTCAGGGGACTTCGCACCGGGCGAATACGTTCCATGTGAGCGGGGATGGCGTTCTTTGGGTGGGGAGCGACGCGGGTGTTGTGCGATCGGTTGTTTCGATGGATCCTCCGGGTATCCGAACGTTTGATACGAGAATACGAGATGTTTTTGATTTGGAGACGGGTAAGTCTGTTTTTAGCGGGGCGGAAATGGGGCGAGATGGCGAGTATGTGTTGCCGTATTCGAAGCGTTCTCTTCGGTTTATGTACTCTCTCGATGACTACGAGACTCCGGGGATGAATCAGTATCAGGTTTTTCTGGAGGGGTATCAGTCGGATTGGAGTGAGCCGTCAAGGGAGGCGTACAAGGATTTTACGAATCTTCCGTTTGGCGATTACGAGTTCCAGGTGATGGGGACGAATGACTATGGGGATGCCGGGGAAATCGCTCGTGTCGCGTTTCGTATCCAGCGTCCTTGGCATATGAGAATCGAGGCGTATGTGTTTTATGTTCTGTCTTTGATGGGGGCTATTTGGGCGTGGTATTTGTTGAGGAGCCGGAACTTGCGTTTGAGTAATCTTGCTTTGACGAAGAATGTGGAGGAGAAGACGAAGGATCTGGCTCTAAAGAACAGCGAACTGGAAGTTGCTCTGGAGCAGGCGCATGAGATGAAGGTGAAGGCGGAGCATGCGGACCGGGCCAAGTCGGAATTTTTGGCGAACATGTCGCATGAGATCCGAACTCCTATGAACGGGATTCTTGGCATGTGTACCATTCTCTCGGATACGAAATTGTCTGATGAGCAGGAGGGCTATCTCAGTACGGTGAGGAATTCGGGCGAGTCGCTCTTGACCATCATAAACGATATCTTGGACTACTCGAAGATCGAAGCTGGAAAGTTGGAGATCGAGCAGGTCGAGTTTGATGTCGGCGAATGCGTTGAGGAAGTTCTGGAGTTGCTCGCTCATGCGGCGGACTGCAAGGGGATCAACATGTATTGCGATTTAGAGCCTGGGCTTCCGCTGGAGCGAATTGGAGACTCCACACGTATTCGCCAGGTGATCGTGAACTTGGTGGGCAACGCTTTGAAGTTTACGGAGGAGGGCGAGATTTCGGTTTCGGTGAGAAGCGAGTCGAGCGAAAGGGGCGACCTTGTGCGCTTTGACGTTGTGGATACAGGGATTGGTATTCCGGAGGAGAAGGTGGACGGTTTGTTCAAGGCGTTTTCGCAAGTGGATGCGTCGATCAATCGTCGCTTTGGTGGAACCGGCTTGGGTCTTTCGATTTGCCGGAGCCTCGTGGAGATGATGGGCGGGGAGATTTCGGTGACGAGCGAGCTGGGCAAGGGTAGCTGCTTTAGCTTTACGATAGGGGCTCCGGCCAAGGGGTCGCAACGTGAGGAATTCGTACCCGAGCACGCTTTTTTGAAGGGCAAGCGTCTACTTATCGTAGAGGATTACGAAACGCCTTTGCGAATCTACGAGCACCTCGCGGCGCAATGCGAAGCGTTTGCCCAAGTGGTGCGGGAAGGGGAGACTGCTTTGGAGCTTTTGGCTAAGAAGGCGGATGGCTATGATCTGGTTTGGCTAGGCGCCCATCTTAAGGATGTTGACACGGAGGGATTCGTTAAACGCCTGAGAGCGACGCCTGGATTGGAGCGATTGCCTGTTGTTGCTATGACAAATGCCGGCCAGTCGGCACTGACTGCTAAGCTTAAGAAATTGCCGGCGTGCGCCTGTCTGGTGAATCCGGTGCGGCGTTCGCTGTTGCTGCGAGTTAGCGCAACTGCTTTGGGCTTTAGTGAAAGTCGGGTTGCTCGGGAAGAGGTTTTGGAGGAGGCGCTTCCGGATGGAGGCGAGGAGTCGCGCGAAAGGCGGATATTGCTGGTGGATGACAACAACGTTAACCTGAAGGTGGCTCGCCACATGCTGAAGAAGATCGGTCTTAAGGCGGATACGGCATCGGATGGCTTGCAGGCTTTGGACGCGTATTCACGAGTGAAATACGATGTGATCCTCATGGATGCCCAGATGCCGGAAATGGATGGTCTAGAGGCGACGCGAAGAATTCGTTCGGATTACCCGAAGGAGGAGCAGCCTTACATCATCGCGATGACTGCGGGGGCGACGGAGATTGACCGCGAGCGCTGCGCGGATGCAGGGATGGACGGGTTTGTGGCGAAGCCGATCAAGGTGGATAAACTAAAAGCCGCCCTGGAGGACGGCTTTGCGGCGAGGTCTGACCGTTCGTAAGCTAGCTTTCGTTTCGGCCTTTGAAGGTGAGCTCCGCGACGGCGGATTTATCGAGCTCTCCTTTTCCGGAAGCGATTAGTTTTTGGTACTGAGCTTCGGTGGCTTGTGATAGTGGAACGGATACATCGTTTTCCGCTGCGAGGGCGTTGGCGATACCGGAGTCCTTGGCGGCATGGGCTGCGGAGAAGAAACAGTCGTGGTCGCGAATGAGCATGTCCTCCGCATCGGTTTCGAGTACGCGAGAGTTGGCTCCGGTTTTTGAGAAAACTTTCGTGAGCTTTTCGAGGTCGAGTCCGAGGGCATCACCGAGTCCGAGGCCTTCTGCAAGCGCGGCGGTGTTGATGTTCATGACCATGTTGACGAGGGCCTTTACTTTCGCGGCGGAACCGACAGGTCCGATGTATTCGAGATCAGAGGACAGGTCTTGGAGAAGTGGTTTGTAGGTTTCGAAGACTGCTTCTTTGCCACCGATCATGAGGTAGAGGCTGCCGGAGCGGGCTTGGGGGATGGAGGAGGCCATGGCGGCTTCGAGTGTTTCGGCTCCTGCTGTGGCGGCCGCATTGGCGGCGGACGTGTGGGCGTGCGGAGAGAGTGTAGCGCAGTTGATGAACAGCCTGCCGGCTGCGTTGCCGAGCCCTTTGCAGGTGAAGATGGAGCGCATGGCGGCGTCGTCTGTGACTACGGTGAATACGATGTCGGCTGCTTCGATCGCTTCGGCGGTGGTGCTGGCGGCGGTAGCGGAGAGCTCTTCGGCGATGGAGGAAGTGAGTTCCTTGGAGACGTCGTAGACGCTGGCAATGGTGTAGCCGCTGTCTTTGAGATGGCGAGCCATGTTGGCTCCCATGCGTCCGAGGCCAATGAAGGAGATCTTTTTGTCTGTCATTTGAAGAAGGTTCCAGGTTTCGGGTGTCAGGTTCCCGGGTTGGATGTTGGATTAGGGTTTACAGTGATGTGGTTGAAAGTTGGGTTTGGGGCTTATGGAAAAAGGGCGATACGAACCGAATGATGATGGCTTTATCAATGACCATGTGAGGGAGGCAGCCAAGGAAATTGGCAAGGCGATACACATTTATTGCGAAGGCCATTACGCCCATAGCAATGCTCGCGATATTCCTAAGTCTCACGCGCTCGTCGAGGTCATGGAACTGCTCAAGGAGCTCGACGAGGATACCGCCGAGCACGCCAATCGGGAGCACGATCCGAAGCTCTTCAAAGTTCACAAGCCGACCCAGAAGGCGAAGACGCGGTGGAATATTTGAGCCTAGCTCAAATATTCTGGTAATGGGTTTTGGGTGCTAGGTTTTAGCCTGCAGCGGAGCCCTTTGGGGCGATGGGCGTTACTTTTTCCAGAAGGTGGCTTTGGGGACTTGGGCGGCTTCGGGATCGAAGCTAGGATCTTGACCGGACTTTTGCTGGGACTCGAAGTCCTTCAGGCAGCGGAAGACGGTGGGGCTGAGCAGAAGGATCGCGATCAGGTTGAGCCAGGCCATGAGTCCAACTCCGATGTCACCCATTGCCCAGACCTGTTCGGCTGATTTGATTGAGCCGTAGTAGATGAGGGCGAGGAATACGAGGCGGACGACTTGGGTGGCGTTTTTGCGGGCCGAACCGGATTTGAGTAGGTAGACGAGATTTGACTCTGTGTAGTAGTAGTAGGCGAGCAGGGTCGTGAAGGCGAAAAAGAGCAGGGCGACCGCCACGAATGCAGAGCCAAAGCCTGGCAAAAGCGTATCGACCGCGTGCTGGGTGAAAGCAGGGCCGGAGGCGACTCCGGGGAGATTTTCCACGATGGCCTCTTTCGCTCCTTCTGCTGTTTCGACTACGACGTTGAAGGAGTTGGTGACGATGATCATCAAGGCTGTGGCGGTGCAGACGAACCATGTGTCAACGTAGACGGAAAAGGCTTGTACGAGGCCTTGTTTGGCGGGGTGGTTGACCTCGGCGGTCGCGGCTGCGATTGGGGCGGTACCCTGCCCTGCTTCGTTTGAAAAGATGCCACGCTTCACGCCTTGTTGGATGGCGGCTCCAATGATGCCGCCGAGGACGGCGTCAGTCCCGAAGGCTGAGCTGAATATGGTAGCGAAGGCGGCGGGGATTTGGGAGATGTTGGCCACGATGACGATGAGGGCGACCAGCACGTAGCCTAGGGCCATGAAGGGCACGGCGAGCTGGGCGACGTGCCCGATGCGGTGCACGCCTCCAAAGATGATGAGGCCGAGCAGGGCGATGATGCCGATGCCGGTAATCTTAGGGTCTACGCCGAAGGCGGTTTCGACGGCGCTGCCGATGGCGTTTGATTGGATGCCAGGGAGGAGGAGCCCGCAGGCGATGACGGTGGAGATGGCAAATATGACGGCGTACCACTTGGTGCCGAGTCCTTGCTCGATGTAGTATGCGGGACCACCGCGGTATTCGCCGTCGATCTTTTGCTTGAAGACCTGGGCGAGGGCCGCTTCGGCGAAAGCGGATCCAGCGCCTAGGAAGGCGATAAGCCACATCCAGAAAACGGCGCCCGGTCCTCCTGCGGCGATCGCGATGGCGACGCCTCCGATGTTGCCGGTGCCGACTCGTCCGGAAACCGCAAGGGCGAAGGCTTGGAAGGAGGAGAGGCCTTGCTCGGACTCCTTTCCGGAGAAAAGGTAGCGCACCATGGCTCCGATTTGGCGAACCTGCAGGAAGCGAGTCGCGAAGGTGAAGTAAAGCCCGGTGAGGAGGCAGAGGCCAACGAGCCAGTTTGACCAGATGATGCCATTGAGAGTGTTGATGATGTCAGCCATGGTGGATACGTGAGGACGTGGAAATCGTGCTACTGTTGTAGCACGAATTGCGCTCATGGCGAGCTTGCGTTGCGTTAGTTCAATTCTGAGCTAGTATTCGAGATCGAAAGAGAGCAGATATTCGGAGGGGCTGTCGAAATAGTATGGCTCTCGGGTGCCTGGGACATAGCCGTAGTAGCGTTTGCTAAGCTTGCCCACGTTTTTGGCTGTGAATCCTAGCTTGTAGTTGATCTCGCCGAATGAGAAGGAGTAGTTGAATCCAGCCTGCAGCTTGTATTGGTCTTTTGCGTACGAAGGAGCTCCGAATCGGTCTGCTTCCCGTTGCCGTTTGCTTTTCCAGATTAGACCCGCGTTCGCGGACAAGCCGCCAAGGGCTCCATCGCTCCAAATGTGTTTCCCGAATAGGCTGACTTTGTGTTTGTAGCTGTCTGTGCTTTGGCCGATGCGTGAGATGTCGGGATCAGAGGTGATTTCGATATCTTTGTACCCGTAGCTGAATACGGCGTTGATGTTTTTGTTTGGAGTGAGATGGATGTCGGCGTCGATTCCTTGGGACTCCAGAGCTCCGAAGGATACGTTCGCTCCTCGGCGTAGATTGGGATCTGCGGTTGGGTTTTCGCGATTGGGGGCAAACCAGTCGAAGACCACTCGGTTCGTTTCTTTGATCTCGAAGAGGCTGACGGTGCCGCTGACCTTTCCGTCGGCGAGGGTGAACTTGCTGCCGATCTCGCGAATCTCACCTGGCGTTTCTGGAAACGAATTCCCCCAGCCGTCGAAGCGTCCGGCGTTGCCCTGCATGGATTGAGAATAGTTGATGTAGATGCCGAGGTCTTGGATAGGCGAATAGATGATGCCCGCCTGCGGCATTGTCTTGTGAGATTGGTACTCGCTATTGGGGGCGATGGCGAATCCTTCTCCTCGGTTGACCCTTTCCGTTTCTGAATCGAGCCGTGTGTCGTAGACCCCCCAGAGGGTTATGAGAGCGCCATCTAGCCACTTTGCGTGATGATTGAGATAGAGAGATTGTGTGAAGGTGTCGTCTCGTTTGTTGGGTGAGAGCTCTAAGCGGGATGGTATGGGGGCGAAGAGAGCAGGGTTTGGATCAAACAGGGAGAAGCGTTGCTGGATAATTTCGCCCTCTTCGTTGAGGTAGTTCTGGGATTGCCAGTTGTTGATGTCTTCTTGTCCTAAAAAGCCGAATACGAATCGGTGTTCTGATTGTTTGAGTGAGAGTTTGCTGGCGAGGTTGATGCGGAGGCCGGTTACGGACTGGTCGCGTTCTGTTTCTCTCCAAGACTGTTGCCAGTAGGGGGCTTCGTCGATTTCAACCACGCTTCCGGTAAAGGTGACCGGGCCCCAGTTGGAAACTCTACTGTGGGAGTTGTAGTCGATGTTGAATACGACATCGTCCGAGAACTGGTGCTGGAAGGATATGAGAGTATCCTTGGCGACTTCAGGTGTATTGATATCGGGACCATCCCAGGACATGTTCTGGGGAACTCCGTAGGCGAAATGGATTGGGACTTCGCCGTCTAGGCCTGAGGGGTGCTCTTCGGTTACGGTGGTGCGTAGGGCTCTGATGTCGTTTCCTCTTTCGCCATTCACCTTATAGTGCTCGTGCTGGATTCCGAGAAGCGTGTGTGGGGTAAACTCCAACAGGAGCGAAGGCATTACATTCTCCAGCCGGCGGTTGCGATGTTCGGTTAGATAGCCGGATTCCTCGTAGCCTCCGACGAGGCGAAGCGTCGCTTTTAAGCCTTCGGCGCGGTTGGGGGTGAGGCGTTTGTTGAAGTCGAAGTTCGCGACGATGCGATCGAAGGGACTGCCGAAGACGAAGTTCAAGCGCGTGAAATCATAGTTGGGAATCGGTTTCTTGGTGATCACGTTGATCACTCCTCCTGGACTCGTGACGCCGTCGAGGACTGAGGTGGGGCCTTTGATGACTTCGATGCGATCGATCGTTGCCGATCCGTTGTCTGAGTAGCGGAGAAATCCGTTGCGGAGGTATTCGCGAGTGTCGAATCCGCGAACGCCTTTGCCGTCGATGGTGCCTAGCCATGAGGTTGCCTCGCGGTTCGCTCCTCCTCCGAATGGGAGGGGTTGCCCTCCGTAGGCCATGGTGTCTTCTATGAAGGCCCGAGTTACCACCTGAAGGTTGAAGGGGATGTCCTCGAGCGGGACGTCGAGTCCGGTGGCGCTTTGGGTGAAGGTGGCTTTGTATCCAGGATTCTCGTCGGCGTTGGTTACGAAGGGTGAGAGCGTAAAGAACTTTCCGTTTTCGGCATCAAGAATTTCGTCGAATTTTGAGCGGGAGCTTTTTTGGGGGGGGCTTCTGTTTTCTTGGAGCTGGCGCCTTCGGTTCGTCTATTGCGACTTGGTTCCGGAGGACGGCAAATGCATTGGTCTCCTCGTCCTGCTCGAAGACGAGTGTTGTCCCCTCAAGCAGGAGGGCGAGGGCTTGCTTCGCGGATAGCGCTCCTGAGACCGAATTGGTCTCCACCTCTCTCACGCTCCTGGAGTCGAAGACGATGCTGAGCTCGGCTTGTCTCGCGAACTCTTTGAGTGTCTTGGATGCTTTGCCGGGCTGTATGTCAAAGTCGATACTGGCGTCCGCCCACGCAAAAGGCACGCTGGCTACAGCGAGCGCGATAAGGGAAAGGGATTGTATCAATAAGCGGCGAGTCGCGAGCAGCATGGGGATGTGCTCCTGTCGGTCTCAGTCTGGGTGTAGTTTAATCGTGTCGCGAACCAGGCGTTTCGCAACGGCTGGGGTATGGTGAAAGAGTTGGGTGCTGTCTAGGTTTTACGAGTAATAGCGAAGGCTCCGGTGTGTTCGTCCTGGTCAACCACCAGGGGGGTATCGGTGGTCATCAGGTCGAGCGCTTCGCTAGGCAGGTGTTTGCCCATAACAGATTGAGTTTGGATGCCCGATACGCTTTGGGCGTCGAAAATGATTTCTACCTTAGCTTGTCGCGCGAACTCTAGTAGCGTGATGGTGGCGTCTCCAGAGGGGACTTCGATTCGTTGTCCGGAATTGGCCCCGCAAGCTTGTAGGGCGAGAAGTGTCAGGACGATACCTGTGAGCAGAGATATGGCTCGGATGGGGCTCACGTCGAAGGGTTAGCGGAGAATGAGTTCGCGGGAACTGAGCCACTCAGCCTGCATGTTGAAACTGGATTCCATGAGGCGGACGAATCCTTCCGTGTTGTCCGACCAAAAGGCGCAGCTGAGCTCGATGTTCTCCAGTTCACTGTCACCCAGCAGGATTTGGATGCTGTTGCTTCGATTGAAGGCGGCTACGATTTCGCGTAGCGGGGCGGAATCGAAGTCGAGCAGCTTGGGCTGCCAGCTGAGAGCGGCTTCGATTTGATCGGAGCTCAATGTGGTAACTTCTATTTGGCTGTCGCCCGAGTCGAGAGTGACGATCGCCTGTTGATTTACCCTAAGAAGTTGGTCGTTGGCAGCAGGAGCTATGGCGGCAAGCGTGTCTTGCACGCTGACGATGCCTTCGGTCACGATTACGTCGAGAGCTTCGTCGCCGAGCTTCATGTTGAACTGGGTGCCGACCGCGCGAACGGATGCTCCGGCTGCTTCCACGATGAAGGGGCGGCTGGGATCCTTCACCACGGTGAAGTTCGCTTCGCCCCGAACGAGGACGACTCGGCGTTCGGTGCTGCTGAAAAGAGTTTGAACCAGGCCTCCTCTATTTATCTCGATTTGTGATCCATCCTCCAGCGTGCGCTTCTCTATGCGAGCTTGGAAGCTTGGGGCCGCGATCTGAGTCGCCAACTGCGGTTCGCTCCGATCATCTGGTTCAAGGAAGAAGGCGATCGCGAGAGCAGCTGCGATCGCTGTGGGCAGCACGAAGGCACTGAATTTGAGGAGCTTGCGGATCTTTGATCCACGAGTGAACCGGCTGCCGGGCGCTAGGAGGTCGGGATCTGGAACGGCTTCGTGCGAGGTCTGAAGGCCGGCTAGGCGGTCGAACTCATCCCATGCCCACTGGAAAAGCCGCATGGCTTCTCGATGCCGGGGGCTCTCTGAGAGCCATTGCATATAGTCGTCTTGCTCCTCTGCTGTGAGACCCCGATCGATACGAGTAGCCCAGAGAGCGGCTACTTCCTCGATGTCGGAAAATTCGTTTGGTTGTTGGGGAGGCGTTTTCATTTGCTGTAACGCGTCAGGTAGCCGTGGCTCCTGAAGTAGGCGATGCACTTGCGTAGTCCGATGGCGCTTTGTGCTTCGACCGTGTTGACTGATATACCGAGTTTGCGAGCCACTTCCTTTTGGGAAAGACCGTAGATTTTGCGCAGGGTCATAACTTGGCGGCAGCGCTCGGGCAGGTTTTGGATGGCTTGGATTAGGTGTTGGAGCTCTTCGCTCAAAGCAGTGGTTTCGCTGGGGCTTGCACTATCGTCGACGATTGTGAGCGGATCTACGGGATCGAGTCCTTGCGGGCGCTCGTAGCGAAGGTGTCGGATCTTGTTGAGCGCTAGATTTCGGGCTGTGACGTAGAGAAAAGCTCGGGGATTGGCGATCGGGCCTGAGCTATGAGCTTTCAGAATCCGAGAAAATGCGTCCTGCACGAGATCGTCCGGATCAGCAATAGTGGGGTAGCGACGTGAGAGCCAGGATTGCAGTTCCCCTTGATGAGGAAGGACTTCCTCAACAAACCATCGGGCGTGTTCTGCATCTTGTTCTGACATTTAAGGCGGGGAGTGAACTCTGTCGATTATTCAGACACATGGGGAGATAAGATCCATTAAAGGAAATATGGGATCACTGCGGGTAACGCATAAACTGCCTGGCGGTGCGGCTCCTGTCTACTCTGACTTTGTTTGGGTTAGATCGAATCCGCAGAGGCTGATCGTTCCGGAAGTCTCATTTGCGGATAAGTACAGCGTTATGGCATCCCTTCCGTTAGAAACGATCTCTGTGAGGGCGAAGGTGCTGGCTGCTTTGTTCGAATTTCCATCTCCCTTGCCGCCGATACCAGCCGAGGACACTTTGATCGCACTTCCATAACTCGGTAGGAAAGCGGCGTGCCGAACTTTAGAATTATGAACCGCATCTGACGATTTTATTTGAAGCGTCGG
This sequence comes from Pelagicoccus mobilis, assembly GCF_016595505.1. Taxonomy (GTDB): domain Bacteria; phylum Verrucomicrobiota; class Verrucomicrobiia; order Opitutales; family Opitutaceae; genus Pelagicoccus; species Pelagicoccus mobilis. Next base: position 80,427 of record NZ_JAENIL010000003.1, read on the forward strand.
CACCTCAGCATCTCCCCGATTCGCGATATGGTGCCACGTCTTTATCTGGTAGGTCCCTTGAGGCAGATTCTTGAGTTTTAGTGAGATTTCTCCTCCGTTTGCCTCGGTGGATACAGAGTCTTCTGCCATGAAGCACAGATCGCCAGGCATTCCCCAGTTATGGGTCCAGTTAAGGGGGGTGCCGTTGCCTGAGATCGTCGCTTCAATTTTTAATCCAATGTTCGAAGTGAATGACTTTTTGGATACGTCTTTTCTTCCTTCGGTCCAAGCGGTCCAGTTCCCTCTAATCGTTCTTTCTTCGGTGTCTGGCGCGCCGTCGGTCCAAGCCAACCATTCATCTTCGATGTGTTGTTGGATGTTGCCGAAGTCGACTCGCAAACGAAGAGGTTCGAAGAAGGGTTTAGCGGTAAGCGAAGGAGCGTGTTCTGGCCCGGATATGTCGAGTTTCGCTTGATCTGGCTTTAGTCCGTCCGAGCTTGCTTTGAGCGTTATTGTACCGGCTGATCGGCCTATACGTATGAGGACTGGAGCTACTCCATTTTCCCATGTGACAGGGTTTGCTCCGATCGTGTTATCGCCAACGATCTCTGCGGGGCCGTCGATATCGAAGCTCACAAGTGGAGTATCCGCGTCGATGATCTGCTTGTTTTTGTCGAGCACTCGAGCGTAAGCCATGACGATGCTAGTGCCGTCGGCGTATCCATGAAACCCATCGGTATCGAACTGCAGGTCGATTTGATGTGGCTCTCCTGGCTTTCGAACCGAGTGTGTCGCGACGGCTTCACCATCCACATAGCCTTTTACTTCGAGGATGCCGTCTTTCCAAGCGAACGGGTAGATTATCGAAGGAGCGGGGATGTGTTCGTTCTTGCTGTGGCGCTCGGCTGTTCTGGCTCCGAGGCTCTTTCCGTTGTGGAAGAGCTCCACGGAATCGCAGTTGCTGAAGATGATGATCTCGTCCTCTTTTTGTGCTCGGTAGTCGCCGATGCGAACCATGGGTTCAGTGCTCAGTTGGGCTTTGTACCAGAAATAGTTTGGCTTCGGGAGGCGGAAGGCATCCCATGTGGCGGCGGACCAACGCGAGAGGTTGGTGTACTTGCCGCCTCGTTTTTTGAAGGAGTAGTTGTCATGGGCGCTCCAGAGGGCGGTACCGATGCGGTTTGGATCCCCCATGTAACGATTCATGAATTCCTCGGTTTCGCGGGTGTCGATGGAGCCACTATGCTCCATGGCGAACATGAGCTCACCTTCGGGGCGATCCGGGTTCTTGTAGGCCATGACCGCGTACAGATCTGTTATCCCGGAGTGCTGTTGACCAGTCCAGACGGTGCCGTTGTTCATCGTCACGCGATAGGGATCTTCCTCTTTGGCGGCGTAGTGTAGGCGTTTGACGGGACCGCGGTGGTTGATACCTGCCCCCCAACCCCAAACGGACGGATGATTACGGTGGTTTCTGATCATAACTCGCGTGGATTCTTCGAGACGATCCATCCAGATTTTTGGGCCGAGTTCCATCCAGGAGGGAGGTTCTTCAGCGATCAAAATTCCTAGCTCGTCACAGGCGTCGAGAAACGAATCATCGTGCGGGTAGTGGGCGAGCCGAACGATGTTCATGCCAGCTTCTTTGATTTTGATGGCGTCGGATCGGTGGAGGTTGTTTGGGACGGCGTCGCCAATGTATGGATACTGTTGGTGACGGTTGGTTCCTATCAATTTGAGTGGATCTCCGTTGAGGAGGAATCCTTCTCCGAGGCGATGTTCGAACCAACGAAATCCGAGCGGGTTGTCGACTGAGTCGACTATGAGGCCGTCTGAAATAATCTGAGTGTTTACGCGGTAGAGATAAGGGTCGTTCGGCGACCAAAGTCTTAGATTTTCGTCGATTCCACCGGTGGTGATCAAGGTGGTGTCTGAGCCGGGAGCTGCGGTCGCCTGCTTTTCGAGTTTTTTTACGACGACGTTGCCAGCGTTGATGATACGGTTGACCACGGTGAAGTTTCGCACATATGTGCTTTGGTTGCGGACGGTGCTTCGGATCGATACGGTTGCGTTTCTTTTGCTAACCGAAGGGGTGGTAATAGCGACCCCTGCTTCGCGTTTTTCCCAAGGAAAGGTCAGATGTAGTGGGTCTTTGACTACGAGATAGACATCTCGGTAGAGACCTCCGAAAAGAACGAAGTCCCATATGTGCCCGTCCGGCGGGATTTGATCTGTCTTTCGATTGTCGAGTTTTAGGGAGATGGTGTTTTCCTGGTTGGGAAGCACGAGTTCGGTGATATCGAAATGGAAAGGTGTGTAGGCACTGGTCGCGTGTTCCCCTGCGTAGGTGCCATTTACCCAAAGTTCGGTCTTCTGGTGGGCCCCTTCGAATTCGAGGAAGACTCGTTGCCCTGGTGTGAACTCAGGTTTTATTGTTCGACGGTACCAAGAGATGTCCCGGTGAAAGGTTGGCTGGTCGCTTTTGTCGGAATTGTCGTCCAGGTTGATGGATGTAAGTTTGTATGTATGAGGTAGAACAGCATCTTCCCAGTTCGAGTCGTTAAAGGCATTTCTGATCGGCGGAGAGTCCAAGTCGCCTCGATGGTATTTCCATTCTAAGTTGATCCTATGCTTTTGTCGGGGAGAGGAGGCATCCGACGGTGAGGGATAACTTGAGAGGATTCCGAGACAGATGGCTGTGAGAAGCGAGTGGATACGTGGGACGCGGATTTTCATGGGTCGTTACGCTTTCTATGACTAGGTTAGTCGGAGAACTTGCCTTTTGGGGTGGGGAAGGGACAAAAAGCCCGAACTCGAAGTTCGAGCTCGGGCTGATTCTGTCAAATACTGGTTCTTTTCTTAGTGCTCAATATCAAATGAAAGCAGATATTCGGCCGGTAATTCTTGGTAGTAGGCATCGCGGGTGCCAGGAATGTAGCCGGATGAGCTTTCGGTGAATTTGCCAAGGTTCTTTGCTGTGAGGCGAACCTTGTAATTCATGTGATCACCTTCCCACTTGTAGCCGACTCCGGCTTGAAGGCCGAAGCGCGGGTCTTCGTAGGCGGGCGCTCCGAAGCGGTCGTGGTGCCGCTGCCGCTTGCTGCGGTAGGTCAGTCCTAGGTTTGCTGACATGCCGGCAAGCGGGCCGTCTGCCCAGGTGTATTTGTTGAACAAGCTGATCTTGTGCTTGTAGATATTGTGAGGGCGTCCGATGCGGCTGGCGTCTAGGTCCTCGGTTGTTTCCTTGGTCTTGTATCCGTAGCTGAGTACTGTGTTGAAGTTCTTTATCGGGTAGAAGAAGAAGTCGGCATCGAGGCCCTTGGCGGTGACTTCACCTACTGCGACCCAAGCTCCTGGAGGGTTCTCGGTGTCATCGGGGTCCCCAGTTGGATTGTCTTCGTTTGGCGCATACTCGTCCCATTGACCGGAATTGGACTCGGTTATTTCCCAAAGGCTGATGACGCCGCTCACCTTGCCGTCGTTGGTGGTGAACTTTGCTCCGATTTCGTGGATTTCTCCTTGTTTGGGGCCAAGGGGATTTTTGAATCCGTCTTCCTTTCCGCCGTTGTCGCTCATCGAACGAGAGAAGTTTCCGTATATTCCAAGTGTGTTGTTTATTGAATACACTGCGCCTACTTGCGGCATGGCTTCTCCTTCGTCGAATCCGGTTTCACGGACGAGATCGCCAAGTGGTACGTCTTCGCGAGTGCGGTTGTAGATGGGGTTGGAGATGTCGAGTGATGCGTCGTACACCCCGACCAGGGTGGTGAGCTTGTCATTGAACCACTTTGTGTGGTGGTTGAGGTAGAATGAAGTGGTGTCGACGTACTTGTGCCACTTGTCGCCCCATGGAATGAACTGGCCGCCAGTGGGGAAACGGAGATCGGGGTCTGCCTCGAAGAGAGGGAAGCGGTCCCAAAGTGGATCCGGTTTTCCATCCGGTCCAGCGGCGATCGCGTCTTCCATCGAGTTGTTGCCAAAGAACACTCCGTTGTTGAAAAGGTCTTCGCCGCCCACCAGGTAGTCGGAATGTCCGTTCGAGTGTTCCTCTTGGTTGAGGAATCCTGCGACAAAGCGGTGGGTTTGCTCCCCGGCGTCGAAGGACCATGCGAGTTGCCCTCTGAAGCCTTCGACGATTTGAGTGCGCTTGTTATCCTGGAAGCGACGACGCCAGCGAAATGGGGTTCCATCTTCTGGGAATATACCGTCGACGGGATCGACTTGTGTGCGTTGGTTATTGAGTGTGGTACCCCAGTTCACCTTACGGTTGTGATAGTTGTAGTCCAAATTGAATACGAGGTTGTCTTGAAAGCGGTGTTCGAACGATACGAGCGTATCGTTGACGACCTCGGGGTGCGCTTCATTTAGGTCAGGCCCGCCCCAGCTCATGTATTGCTTGATTTGTCCCTCTTCGTAGTTCCCGTTGTAGTAGTGAAGAAAGGGGACTTCACCGCGTAAGCCGTTGGGATCGTCAACGTTGACTCGGTTACCGAAAGCGTCGTCGCCGTTGCCGCGTTCGCCATTTACCTTGTAGTACTCGTGTTGGATGCCTAGGAGCGTGTTTTCAGTAAAGTTGAAGGTGAGCGAAGGCATTATGTTTTCCAATTTACGCTTGCGGTATTTCGTGACGTATTCGGAGCGCTCGATCCCGCCAACCAGACGGAAAGTGGCGAACGCCTCGCCGTCCTCGCGCATGGACAGTCGGCGATTGAAGTCGAAGTTCGCGACCATGCGGTCGAGTGGGATTCCGTAGACGAACTTGAATTTGGAAAAGTCACGGTGTGGGTTCGGCTTTTTGGTGACTACGTTGATTACGCCGCCTGGTTTTGTGACGCCGTCTAGGATTGAGTTAGGTCCTTTGATAATTTCGACCTTTTCGATTGTGGCAGATCCATTATCTGAATACCTCAGGAATCCGTTGCGAAGGAATTCGAGTGTGTTGAATCCACGAACGCTTTTGCCTTCCACTGCTCCGGACCAGCTCACCGCTTCACGATTGGCGCCGCCGCCGAAGCCGAGAGGCTGTCCACCAAATGCCATGGTATCGTCAATGAGCTGCTGGTTTATGACTTGGAGGTTGAAGGGTACGTCCTTGAGGGGAACGCTCATGCGGGTGGCCGCTTGCGAGTTGGTCGTTTCGTAGAACTCGTCATCAGTCGCCTCAACGTGAAATGGGGAGAGATCGAAGACGATGTCTTTGTCGTCACTTTGCGAATACGCATTGATTCCGGGAATCAAGGCGGGCAATGCAAGGCACAGTGGCCTTAGGAACTTGGGTTTTATCATTTTCCAGTTGGGTTATAGGTGGGTTGTGAGCATAGCTCCGCCTTAACGCCTTAGTTCGGAGTCGAGAGAGGGTAGCTTTGCTCTAGGGGTAGTCGCTTTGAACCGTGCTTCAGCGTTGTCTCGCTAAAAGCACGTTTAGGTGTTCGTGGCGTAAGGAGTGCAGGAAGACGCGGCCGCGCCTTCTGCATATGTGAAGACACGCGACTCTAAAATTCCCCTAAAAAGAATTTAGGAAAATTATGCAGTGTATTCGCTGCGGAATTACTCTCCCATCCTATTTCGGGAGATGGGTGACGATTTCGCAGGTGACGGAGTTGGCGAGGAAGCAGTCGGCGTGGGCTTTGTGGTGGAGGCGTTCGAGCATCTTCTGGCTGGGGGCGCTTCCTTCGGCGAATACGATCTCTGGGTAGAGGTCGACGCGGGTGATGACGAGTTTGCCGGCTTCGTTTTTGGCGAGGTGCCCGACGGCTCGATCCTTGTAGCTTTCGATGGTGATCTTGCTCATGGAGCAGATGGCGAGGAAGGTAAGCATGTGGCAGCTCGCGAGGGAGGCGACGAAGGCTTGCTCGGGATCGATTTGCTCGGGATCGCCGAGGAATTGTTCCGCTGCTGAGGCAGTGACGGTGACTCCGCTTCCGAAGTCCCAATTGTGGTTGCGGGAGTAGCTTTTGTAGTCGAATGCGGTTTCTCCGCGTTCCCAGCTCAGAGTGGCAATGTGTTCGGACATGGGCTTGGTATGCGGGAGGGGGTTGTCTGTGTCGAGCTGAGGAGGCGGGTTGGCTTATATTTTGTGCGGAAATTGGATCTTTTCACTGAGGTTTAGGGGGAATCGGGCCGAAGTATAGGGAAGGCCAGAATTTGACCCTATGAGTGAAACCCGTCCCAAGAAGTGCTCCCAATGCCAATCTCCCGCTACGATCCATTTGACGAAGGTCGTTGATGGTGAAGCTGTAAAGATGGGGGTCTGCGCGAATTGCCCGAAGGCGAAGGAAATTCAGGAAGGGATGACTTGGGACATCGTCGGGACTGAAGATGGAGGCAAGAAGCCTAAGGGGCCTAAGCTCAACGAGCGTGCCTGCACGGGCTGCGGCTTGACGCCGTCGGACTTCAAGGAGCATGGCCGCCTCGGTTGCCCGAAGTGCTACGAGGTGTTTGAGGCGAAGCTCGATCCAGTTATCAAGAAGCTGCATCGAGGGGAGTCTCACGTCGGAAAAGTTCCGAATGGTCAGGCTCGGGAAGTTTCGCCGGAGGAGATCGAGGCTTTGAAGCGTCGACTTGACGAGTATGTAAGCCGCGAGGAGTACGAGATGGCCGCGGTGGTTCGGGATAAGATAAAGGCCCTAGAGCCGTGAGGCTTTTACATCTGTCAAAGCGTCGCTAAACTGAGGTCTTCCCGTAGGGGGCTTTCGCTGAAGCATTAAAACGGGGTTCTGAAATGTGGATTTTGGTCGATAGATAGGGGACTGACTCACCACCGATGGAAGAAACTAAGAAGATTATCCTGCTCGAAGACGACCGTTCCTCTGCTCGTCTTGTATCCACTTTCCTAGAAACGAAAGGCTACGATGTCCGCGAGAGCCACGAGGGTCGCTTCGCGATCGAGATGGCCCTGAAGGAAAAGCCTGATCTGATGATCGTGGATGTTTTGCTGCCGGATATGCACGGGTCCGAGGCGGTGAAGCAGATCTGCGCGACCGAGGCGAATCACGACCTGAAGGTCCTCTTTTTGACGTCTCTGCTGAGCAAGAAGACGGCTCCGGACAAGGAAGCGCGTCTGACGGTCGCGGGTAAGGAGTACCCGGCGATTTCAAAGCCGTTTAAGCCGGCTTTGCTCGAGAAGGTGGTTCACCGCCTGCTCGCGGGCGACAACTAGTCTTGCTTTTTAAGCACGACCACGCACTCGAGGTGGCGGGTTTGCGGGAAGAGGTCGAAGGGCTGAATCTCGTCGATAGCGTAGCCGCCTTCTAGAAGGACTTTGAGGTCCCTCATTTGGGTGGCGGGGTTGCAGGAGACGTAGACGACTGAGCGTGGCCCGAAGTCGATGAGCTGATTGAGGAAATCCTCGCTCGAGCCCTTGCGTGGCGGATCGATGACGACGGCCGAATCGCTGCCCTCGAATTGTATGTGTTCGAAGATAGAGGCCGCGTCGCCCAGAACGAAGCTCGCGTTCTCGATCTGGTTGTCGGCGGCGTTTTTCTGGGCGTACTCGATGGACTGCTCTGAGACCTCTACTCCGACGACTTGCTCGAAGTCTTGGGCGGCGGTTAGGGTGAAGAGTCCGGAGCCGCAGTAGGCGTCGACTAGGTACTTCGCCCCTGCTTCGCGAGCCTTGTTTCGTACGTAGCCAGTGAATGCGGGGAGGATGGAGGGGTTGTTTTGGAAGAACTCGCCCGCGATGAACGAGAAGGTGATGTCGCCGACCTTTTCGCGAATGGTCTGCTTGGGGTCGGTTGAGACGCCGTCCAGGTGTTCGCGAATGAGGAGGGTGCCGCCTTTTTTGAATGGTTTTTCCTGGTGGCGGGCTCGGGTTTTGGCGCGGACCCGGGTGAGGGTTTCGTTCATCTCGTCGGAGATGAGCGGGCAATGTTCGACTTCCACGTAGCGCGAGCGTGTGCCGGCCTTGAGGAAGCCGATCGTCATGGGGTTGTCGCCTCGGGGAAGCTGGAAATGGGGGGTGAGTTTCGAGCGGTAGCCGTAGAGTTTTGGGGAGGCGATGGCGGGCAGAACCGGATGTTCCACTCGTACCATGTGCCAGAGCAACTCCTTGACCTGTCGTGTTTTCCACTCGAGTTGGGCTGAGTATTCGAAATGCTGATACTGGCAGCCGCCGCATTCCGTGAAGACGGGGCAAGGGGCTTCTATGCGCTCAGGGGACGGGGTGAGGACTTCGACGAGGTCGGCCTCCGAGAAATTTTTATCGTTGCGGTAGACGCGGGCTTTTACGCGTTCGCCGGGCAGGGCAAAGCGGACCATGACGACCCAGTCGTTGATGCGGCCGAGTCCTTGCCCCATGTTGGTGAGGGTTTCGATATCGAGCTCGACGATCTCGTGGTAGCCGAAGGGTTCTGGTCTGAATTTGCGTGGGACGCGTGGCGTTTGTTCTTCGTTTCCGCTCATGGCTGTGGAGGTGTGACTTTGGCAGGAGATGGAGATTGGCGAGGATTTCGAGATTTTTATTTGCGAGAGGAGGGTACCGGTTGTTTCGCGTGTAGAATAAAAGCTTTCCTTGGAGGGCTGAAAAGCTAGGGTTTGGGCTCTTTTTTCCTATGGCACAGTCTGAGTCAGTTATACCGAACGTGTTGGCGGAGCGTTATGCTTCCGGCGCGATGAAGGCAATTTGGTCGCCCGAAGGGCGCATCCTGATCGAGCGCGATTACTGGATCGCGGTCATGAAGGGGCAACGTGAGCTCGGCCTTAAGATCCCGGCCAAGGCGATCAAGGATTACGAGAAGGTTAAGAAGTCGATCGACGTGAAGAGCATCGACGCCCGCGAGCGTCAGCTTCTCCACGACGTGAAGGCTCGCATCGAGGAGTTCAATGGTCTGGCGGGTCACGAGTACATCCACCTTGGTATGACCAGCCGCGATTTGACGGAAAACGTGGAGCAGCTCCAGGTTTTGCGTTCGCTCGAGCAGATCCGCGTAAAGGCGATCGCGGCTCTCAATCGTCTTTGCGAACGCTCGGTCGAGTACAAGGATCTGATGATCACTGGCCGCACGCACAACGTGCCGGCGCAGGCGACGACTCTGGGCAAGCGTCTGGCGATGGCGGGTCAGGAGCTTTTGATCGGCATCGAGCGATTGCATGATTTGGTAGAGCGTTACCCAGCTCGTGGTCTTAAGGGCGCGGTGGGAACTCAGCTCGATCAGCAAACCCTCTTCGATGGTAGCGCGACAGCGGTAGCGAATCTCGAAGAGAAGATCGTGAAGCACCTCGGCTTCGGCAACGTGATGACTAATGTGGGTCAGGTTTATCCGCGTAGTCTTGATCTCGATACGGTTTCCGCTCTTGAGCAACTTGCCTCTTCCGCTGTGAACATGACTACGACGGTTCGTCTCATGGCTGGTCAAGGTCTGATGACTGAAGGTTTCAAGAAGGGACAGGTCGGTTCCTCCGCGATGCCGCACAAGGTTAATTGCCGTACGAGTGAGCGTATTCACGGTTTTGGTACGATTTTGAAGGGGTACGCGACGATGGCGGCTGGCTTGACTGGCGGTCAGTGGAACGAGGGCGACGTGTCTTGTTCCGTGGTACGTCGCGTGATGTTGCCGGATGCGTTCTTTGCGATTGATGGCTTGCTCGAAGCGTTCCTCACCGTGCTCGGACAGATGGGCGCGTTTGAGAAGGCGATTGCGGCTGAGAATGCGGTGCAGCTTCCATTCCTGGCGTCGACTACTATATTGATGGAGTCTGTTAAGGCGGGTACCGGTCGCGAGACGGCTCACTTGGCGATCAAGGAGAATGCGTTGGCTGCGAGTAAGGAAATCCGCGAAGGGCGTCCGAGCGAGGCGAAGCTTACTGAGCGTTTGGCTGCGGACGAGCGTATCCCGCTCAATCTCAAGCAGCTCGAGAAGCTGCTTTCCGAGTCTTCCCGTTTCGTTGGCGCGGCGGGCAAGCAGGTGACTCAGTTCAAGCGTGCCACCGCGAAGTGGACGAAGAAGTTCCCTGAATCGCTCAAGGTTAAGCCGGGCAGCATGCTGTAGGCTGCTTCGACAGATTTAGAAAATTTTGAAGGCCGCCTGTGATGGGCGGCCTTTTCGTTTTAGGGTAGCGCGGCGCTTTAGCCCACGTTTTGGGGGCGTTCGAATCTGCGCTGTGGACGCGGGCTGAAGCTCCGCGCTACGGGGGTTACCTCACGTAGGCGTAGATTGGATACCGTCTGAGGATGTTTTTCTCGTCCTGTTCGCTGACGAGGTAGTAGGTGGTGCGGGATTTCTTGTCCGGCTTCTTGGGGGTGAGTTTGATCTTGTACTTTAGTCCGTCGGCAAGGGTTTCGATCTGGTAGTCGAAATTGGTTGGTTCGTCTGGATCTTTGTTGGCGAGCTTTGCTAGCGACATGGGCATTTGCTCGTGGAAGGTGACCTCGATCTCTTGGGTCGTGGCCTCGCCGCTAACCTTCCAGAATCGGACGCGGGGTTTGAAGGTGACGGGAACGGGAATGTCGATGTCTAGCTTGAGCTCGTAGGTGGTTTCCGCTCCGGCGCTATCCTTGGTGGCGACGGTGATGGCTTTACGTTGTTTGCCTTGGCGTGAGCCTACGGTGAAAACCGCTTTGAGCTCGCCGCTTTCGCCGGGGGCGTAGCTTTGCTTTTCCAAGGTCGGAACGGTACAGCCGCATGTGGCGCTGGTCTCGATGATTTCAACCGTCTCCTGGCTGGTGTTTGTGAACGCGTAGTTTGCGATGATTTCCGTGTCGTCGAAGTCGGCTTGGAAGTGCTGTTCTTGGGTCGTCCAGTTGAGGTTTTCGGCGAGAGCGATAAACGGAGTGGCGAGAGCTAAGGATATTCCGAGGATGAGTCGCATGGTTGAAGCGGGTCGGTTGGGAGTTTGAGTTGGCTTCATGATAGTGAGTTGATGATCGTTCCGACGGGAAAAAGTTCAAACCTTCTTTGTGTGCGGCTTTGCTGAGAATTTGGGTTGTGTGGCTGGCGGGGAGGAGTTGTGCTGCCCGGACATGAGCAGTTTTTCCAGACCTGACGGGCGTGAGTGTGACGCCCTGCGTGATATCAAGTTCGAGGCGGACTTCGCGGCCAATGCCACTGGCTCGGTGCTAGTGAGTTTTGGCAATACGAAGGTGATTTGCGGAGCCATGCTGGAAAAACGCGTACCGGGTTGGATGCGTGCGCAAAACGTTTCAGGTGGCTGGTTGACTGCGGAATACTCGATGCTCCCCTACAGCACGCTCGACCGTAAGACGCGTGACGCGTCGCGTGGCAAGCAGGACGGTCGGGGTATCGAAATCCAGCGCCTGATTGGTCGTTCGTTGCGGGCGGTTATCGATCTGCAGAAGTTGCCGGGCCATACGCTTTGGGTGGATTGCGATGTGCTACAGGCCGATGGCGGTACTCGTACTGCGTCGATCACGGGCGCTTACTTGGCGGCTCGGCTGGCTGTTCAAAAGCTGATCGACGAAGGTAAGCTGGAGGAGAATCCGTTTAGCGATTCAGTGGCGGCAGTAAGCGTGGGCGTTTACGAAGGTGAGCCGGTGCTTGATTTGCCTTACGTTGAAGATCGTGACGCGAGCGTGGATTTCAACGTCGTCATGACAGGCAAGGGTGAGTTCGTGGAGCTGCAAGGCACGGGCGAGGAAGCGACTTTCTCGGAGGACGAATTGGCCAAGTTGATTGCTCTGGCGAAGAAGGGCATCAAAGAGGTGTCCACAATGCAGGCAAATTTCCTGACGCAGCGCTTGCTCGGCGATCTGAAGTTGTAGGATTTTCCCTCGAAAGACGCTCGAACATGAGCGTCTTTCGCTATTTTGCTGAAAGAAGCTAATGCCCTAGTTGGATTGGGGCTTCTAAAGTTCGTTTTAGAGCGTTGGGGGGTTGATTAACCTCCCAATAGTGGTTTTGCTCTGGTCCCGCTAATTTTCCAGCAAAGGCTATGAATATTCACGAATACCAGGCGAAACAGCTATTTGAAGAATACGGCATCCCTTGTCCAAAGGGGGCCGCTACGAGCTCGAGTGATGAGTTCGGGACGTGCATCGACTCCCTTGGCGAAGGCTTGGTTGTCGTGAAATCCCAAATACATGCGGGGGGGCGTGGCAAGGGAACCTTCACCGACGGATTCCAAGGCGGCGTAAAGCTCGCTAAGACCAAAGAAGAAGCCCTCGACTACGCGAACAAGATGCTCGGCAATACGCTCGTGACGATCCAGACGGGCGAAGCGGGCCGCAAGGTACAGACGATCTACTTCACCGAAGGCGCGGATATTAAGAAGGAATACTACCTCGCAGTACTCCTCGACCGAGCAAGCTCACGCCCGGTAATCGTTGCTTCCACCGAAGGCGGTATGGATATCGAAGCGGTTGCTGAGAACACGCCAGAAAAGATCTTCAAGGTATTCATCGACCCAGGTTACGGTCTCGCAGACTTTCAGGTCCGCGAACTCGTCACCAAGCTCGGCCTTAGCAAGCTCGAGTCCAAGAATGCGGCCAAGCTCATTCGCAATCTATACACGATGTACTGCGAAAAGGATGCGGACATGATTGAGATCAATCCATTGATCACGACCGAATCCGAAGAAGTCATGGCCCTCGACGCCAAGGTCAGCTTCGACTCAAACGCTCTTTACCGTCACCCCGAGATTGTTGCCCTACGCGATCTCAACGAAGAGGACCCCAAGGAAATCGAAGCCTCTAAGGCCGACCTTTCCTACATCGCTCTCGATGGCAGCATTGCTTGCTTGGTCAACGGAGCGGGACTCGCGATGTCGACCATGGACATCATCCAGCACTTCGGCGGTAGCCCAGCGAACTTCCTCGACGTAGGTGGTGGTGCGACACGTGAGCAAGTCGTTGCGGCGTTCAAGATCATCCTCGGCGATGCCAACGTGAAGGGCATTTTCGTTAACATCTTCGGTGGCATCATGGACTGTGATGTGATCGCCCACGGTATCGTGGAAGCAGTGAAGGAAGTCGGCCTCGAGCTTCCGCTCGTCGTTCGTCTTGAAGGTAACAACGTAGTCGCCGGTAAGAAGACTCTCGACGGCTCTGGCCTCACCATCGTAAGCGGCGACAGCATGGCTGACGCAGCTCAGAAAATCGCAAACCTCGTTAAGTAAGCGCCGAACTCCTAACCAATTTTATAAGATGTCCATTCTCATTACGCCAGAGACTAAGATCATGATCCAAGGCATCACCGGCGAGTTCGGTGCTCGCCATGCTCGCCTTTCGATCGAGTACGGTACAGCAGTCGTTGCCGGTGTCACGCCAGGCAAGGGCGGCCAAACTTTCGAGCACGCAGGTGTCGAAGTACCGATCTTCAACACAGTAGCCGAAGCCGCAGCAGCGACTGGCGCGACTGTATCCGCTATTTTCGTACCGCCTCCATTCGCCGCAGACGCGGTCCTCGAGTGTGTTGACGCCGAGCTCGACCTCGCGGTTGCGATCACCGAAGGCATCCCTGTCCGTGACATGGTTCGAGTAAAGCGTGCGATGCAAGGCAGCAAGACTCGCCTCGTCGGACCAAATTGCCCAGGTCTCGTTTCTCCAGGTGAAGGCGAAGACTCCAAGGGTGGTTGCCGTATCGGTATCGCTCCAGGCTACATTCACAAGAAGGGCCACGTGGGCGTTGTTTCCCGCTCCGGTACTTTGACGTACGAAGCGGTTTACCAGCTCACTGTTAAGGACATCGGCCAATCCACTTGTGTGGGCATTGGTGGTGACCCAGTGAACGGGACGTCTCACCTCGACGTGATCAAGCTCTTCAACGAAGACCCAGACACGCACGGCATTATCCTCATCGGTGAAATCGGCGGTAGCGCTGAAGTCGAAGCAGCCCGTTGGATCGCTGAAAACTGCGACAAACCAGTTGCCGGTTTCATCGCGGGCGCGACTGCTCCTCCAGGCCGCCGTATGGGCCACGCTGGCGCGATCGTCGGTGGCGCGGAAGATACAGCTGCTGCGAAGATCAAGGTCTTCGAAGAGTGCGGTATCGAAGTTGCGGTTACACCATCCGACATGGCCGACGCTCTTCTCCGTTCTGCAGAGAAGAAGGGCGTAACGCTCAGCTAAGCCGAGAGGCTAACGCTTTAAAATTTGAAGGACGCTCCGGTTGGGGCGTCCTTTTTTTTGTAGGTAGCGCGGTGCTTTAGCCCGCGTCATCGTGGGAGATTTGTACGGGTACTTACGCGGGCTGAAGCACCGCGCTACGGGTTGACTTGCGCGTCGAGGCAAACAGTTTGGTGCCGTGTCTGATCTGAGGATCACAGAACAGCGATGGCGGAATCGGTTGCCTCATTGGGAGGTGAAAGGGGCTTCGTTTTTCATAACGATTCGCTGTGCGGGATCGATGCCGAAAGAGGCGGTTGCTAGAGTGAAAGAGATTCGAGAGTCTATGGATCGGGTTGAGTCAGTATCTGATCAGCTTGTGCACTTGCAGCGTCAGCTTTTTCTTATTTGTGAAAAGTATCTGGATTCTGGATATGGTTTCTGCCCTTTTTCGGATGATTTGCTTGCACGACGTTTTATCGAGATTTTCGAAGATTGGCTCGCTGAAGCGAATTGGTGTCCTTCTGCCTTTTGTGTGATGCCAAACCATGTGCATTTGTTGGCGATGAGGCGTGAGAAGTCGCCAGTGGGACTGAGAGACTTCGTCTCTCGCTTGAAGGGAAGAAGCGCAAAGGAGCTGAATGAACTGCTTGGAAGACGGGGTGCGTTTTGGCATCCTGACTGGTTTGACAGATGGATGCGGAATTTTGCGGAGCTTCGGCGAGTTGAGGAGTATATTTTGGATAATCCGGTGAAAGCGGGATTGGTTAATCGGGCTGAGGATTATCCGTTTGTGTGGCGAGCTGCTGACGCGGGCTGAAGCACCGCGCTACGGGGGTTACCTTTTCTCTAGCATCAACATTCGGAACTCGAGTTCGCCATCATCGCTTGGGAAGTCAGCTGATAGTTCCAATGTCGTTGCTCCTTCCTTGAGCTCGATTTTTCCGATGTCCAAGGTCGCGAAGTCTTTGACGTAGGATTCTCCGTTTTGGGAGCGGTCGACGCGGTCGTACTTCATGCCGTATTCTAGTGGTGTGTGGGCTTTTTGAATACGTTCGGATGTTGAAGCCTCGCCTGAGGCTAAAGTGATCTTTGAGCCGACTGCATCTTTGGTGGCGGTGTAGAGGATCGAGACATGGTAGGTAGCGGCTTCGCCTACATCCGCGTTGAAATAGACGCGATCTTCATTGTGTACCCAATCCGTAAGGTAGGATGAATTCGGCCACTTGGCGGAGCGGTTTATGTTGCCGCTCCATTTGGCGTCGCGGGCGGGAAGTTGGGTAGTGGCGAGTCCGGGGTAGCCGACTGTGAGCGGGCGTTCCTTGTTGATGTTTTCTGGAGTGAGGAGGGCTTCTTTCCAGGTGGCGACGGCAGCTTTCATTGCTGCCGTGAGGTCCGGCTTCTTGTTGGATAGGTCAACTTTTTCCACTCGGTCGCTGGGGATGTGGTAGAGGCGACCTTCGTAATCGAGGCGGTAGTCCTGGCTGCGAGCGCTGACTCTTTCGCTCCAGTAGGAGTAGAGCAATCGCTCAGGCGCTTGCCAGTCGGATTGAGTTAGAGCTGGAGCGACGCTGATTCCATCGAGGGGCTGTTTCGGTTCCCACTCGACGTCCGCGAGATCGCAGAGGGTGGAGAGTAGGTCGATGGATCCAGTGATCGTTTCGATTGTCGTGGCGGATTCTATCGCTTGGGGATACCGGATGAAGAGAGGAGAGCGGACGCCGCCTTCGCTCGTCCCTCCTTTTTTGCCACGCATGCCGCCGTTGTATCGCCAGCCGTTGGGGCCGTTGTCGGTGAAGTAAACGACGATGGTGTTTTTGTCTGCATCCAGTTTTTTGATACTCTCGAGAATACGGCCAACGTTGTAGTCGATATTCTCGACCATGGCGAGCGCGGCCCTGGTGTGCTGGTGATCTTCTTTTTCTGGATGAGTGGCGAGCGAGGTGAGCGTTTTGCCTTCGAAGCGGGCCCAATCCGCATCGGTGGTTTGCATGGGAGAATGAGGGGTTGGGAGGGCGAGGTAGGTGAAGGATGGGCGTCCGGCTTGGTGTTGCTTTTTGATGAATTCGATTGCGGCTGTGGTGAGTGCGTCGGGTAGATAGCCGGTGCTGGTGACCATCTTGCCGTTGTGGTCGAGTATGGCGTCGAAGTAGCTGCCCCAGTGTCCGGAGGTGAAGCCGTAGTACTCGTCGAATCCGCGTGTGTTGGGATGGTAGGGGGCTTGGGTGCCGCTGTGCCACTTGCCGAATCCGCCGGTCGCGTAGCCTGCATCGCGCAGGACCTCGGAGATGAGCTGCTCGTCGGCGTCGATGCGTTCGCCGCCCGCTCCGGTGGAGTATACGCCGGAGCGAGGGTAGTAGCGGCCGGTGAGGAGCTCGGCGCGGGTCGGGGAGCAGACGGGCTGGACGTAGAAATTTGTGAATTGGGCTCCCTCGTTCGCTAGTCGATCGAGGTTTGGGGTTAGGAGGTTCTTGTTTCCGTGGAGCGAGAGGTCGCCCCAGCCTTGGTCGTCGGCGAGGATGACGATGATATTGGGGGGCGGCTCGCCGGAAGCGGCGGAGAGTGTGGAGTGTGAAATGTGGAGTGTGGAAAGGAGGATGAGGGATAGGATGCGGAGCATAGGGTGGAGTTTAGGGAGGAATCGCTGTTTTGGCTAGGAGAGCTTGAGTGTGCTGGATGAGTTTTTGCGGAATGGGTGGTTTGACGCGCGGGGGCAGCATGCTAGTTTCGCTGTCGATGGAGCATTTGAAAAACATCGTTTTCTTCGATGGGGTCTGCGGATTTTGCAATAAATCTGTAGATTTGCTTATCCGGTTGGACGATGACGAGGTGCTCCGGTTCGCTCCGCTACAGGGAGACACTGCGAAGTCGGTTTTGTCTGACGCGCGTCGAGAGAACCTGGATACTATCTGCTTCTTTGACGGAGACTCGGTCTTCACTAAGACGCGCGCACTGTTGGAAATTGGCCGGGCGATTGGGGGAGGCTTACAGCTGTCTTACCCGCTGGTCGTAGTGCCGGCGAGGTTGCGGGACCCGGTTTATGACTGGGTAGCGGAAAGACGGTATCGCTGGTTCGGGAAAAGCGACAGCTGCAGAATGCCTTCGCCGGAAGAGCGAAGGCTGTTTCTGGATTAGGTTGTAGGCAACGACGGAGCGTTGCCCTCCTGTGAGGGCTCTACCCGGTTGTGCGGAGACCGGCGGCGATGGCGTTGATGCTTTGCAGGACGCGACGCAGATCGGTTTCGGAGCGGGATTGGCGCCAGGTGGTGAGGAGCTCGAGTTGCTGGGCGTGGAGGAGGTCGAGCCACTTGTCGCGGGCATGGAGCGTCTTGAAGAAGCGGGGACGTCGGCTTTCGAGTGGACCGTTGAGGAGGTCTTGCAGGGCTTCGCGTACGGCGGCTCGCTCGTCGGTGATCAGCTTCATGAATTTCTCACGTACTGATTTATCCGATACGAGTCCGGCGTAGGACTCCATCATAAGGGTGTCGGCGCTTTCGACGCTGGTCTCAATGTTATAGAGGACGTAGCGGAGGAACGGCCATGTTTTGGCGCTGTTTTTTAGCTCGGCGTAGAGGCTTGGCTTTTCTTCCTTGAGGGCGGCGAGTGAGGTGCCGACGCCGTACCAGCCTGGCATGTAGAAGCGGGATTGGTTCCAGCTGAAGACCCAAGGGATGGCTCGTAGGTCTTTGAGGCTTGGTTTGCCACTGCGTCGGGATGGGCGGGAACCAATGCGACTTTGCTCGAGAGCGTCAATTGGTGTTGCCTGGCGGTAGAAGGTGAGGAAGTCGTCTTCATGCAGCAGCTCGCGATACTTTTTAGCGCTGTATTCGGATAGGAATGACATCGCTTCCGAAAGCGCGTCTGAAGGCTTGTTCGGGCTTTCTGCGAGCTGAGGTCCGACGGATCCGGCAACTAGCAGTTCGAGGCTACGGGCGGCGGTGAGGAAGTTGCCGTACTTCTGGGCGATCACTTCGCCTTGTTCCGTTACGCGTGAACCTTGCGTGAGAGATCCGTGGGGGAGGGCTTCGAGGAAGCGGTGAGTTGGGCCTGCTCCGCGGCTAACGGTGCCGCCGCGTCCGTGGAAGAAGCGAATGGATACGTCGTGCTTTTCGCCGAGGGCGATGAGCTTGGACTGAGCGTTGAAGAGTCCCCACTGGCTGGCGATGATTCCGGAGTCTTTGTTGGAATCGCTGTAGCCGAGCATGGCTTCTTGTACGAGCGGCGCTTCGGGATCGATTTCAGGAACGCCGTAGTTGGCGAAGCCTTCGTCGAGAGCTCGGTTTTGCCAAGGGAGGCTGGCTTTGGTGAGCGGGTGGGAAAGGAAGGCTTCCATGATGCCCTCGCTGTTTTGCAGGTCGTCGAGCGTTTCGAAAAGCGGGGAGATGGGGATGAGGCAGATGTTGCCCTTGTCCGTCATACGAGTGAGTCCTGCTTCGCGGCAGAGCGCGTACATGACGAGCAAGTCGGAAAGGGAGCGGGTCATGCTGATGACGAATTGCCCAACGGCGGCTCGGCCGTGCGTCTTCACTTGGTTGGCGACGACCTTCAAGCTGCCGATCGCTTCGCGGGCTTCGAGTTCGAGCTGGTCGTGCTCTTGGGTGAAGGGGCGAGCGTGGCAGAGCTCTTCGTTGAGGAATGCGACGCGTTGTTCCTCGGTCCAATCTGCGAAGTTCTCTCCGTCTGTGACGCCGGCAGCTACCAGCAGTTGAGAAATGGCTCGGTCGTGGTAGCCGCTGTTTTGACGGATATCCAGGGATGCCATGTGAAAGCCGAACGTATCCACGAAGCGGATAATTGGCATGACGTAGGTTTGGGCGAGGCGACCCGCTCCAGACTCCTTGAGGGAGCGTTGGAGAAGGGTGAGGTCAGCGATGACGTTGCTTGGTTGGCTATAGCCTCGGTTCGCCTTTTTGCCACGTGGAAGATTTTCGCGGATGAGTTCGGCAAAGCGGCTCCATGGCTCTTCAATATCTGCAGGATTCAGGCACTTGGGGTCTAGCTCTGAAAGTCGTTCGATGAGGTAGTGGGGAGGGGATTGGAAGAGCTTTGACAAGGCCATGTCTCGAGAGAGCTGCTTGAGCTTTCTTGCGAGTGTATCCAGGGCGGCCTTACGAAGTTCGCTAAAGGTTTCTGCGGTGACTTCCGACGTCACGAATGGGTGGCCGTCGCGGTCGCCGCCTACCCAGCTGCCGAGGTGAATGCGAGGGTAGGTCTTGGTATCGGATTCGTCCCATTTGATTCCGGCGCTGGACATCGCGGCACGGAAGCGGGAATCGGAGATTTCGATGGCTACAGGGAATTTTTGGGTGAGGTAGCTGAGAACGTTGTCGCGTTCGGAGGCGACGTCGGGTTTTTCGACGAGGATTTCGCCGCTACGCCAAATGAGTTCGATGATGGATTTGATCCGATCTCTGAATTCGCCGCGCTCGACGGGGGTGTACATGGTGTTCTCGAGCTCGAGGAGCAGCTCGTAGAGCTTGCGGTGCTGAGCGAGGACGGAGGGGCGTTTGGCTTCGGTGGGGTGTCCGGTCAGGACTGGGTGTACCTCGGAGCGGCGGATGGCGTCGAAGAGCTCGTCCTTGGAGGTTCCGTTTTCGAGAATGCGTTTGAGCCAGTAGCCCCATGAGCCGGTGTCGGCGTCGGTCTTGCCTTCGATTTCGAGGCGTCGGCCGGCTTGGTTGGCGGCGTTTTCCTCGACCAGGTTCATGATCTGGAAGGCGATGGAGAGGACCTGGGCGGACTTCTCGGCAGGGATCTCTCCGGCTTCCGGCTTTTCGCGACGCAGGAGGGGAGCGAGTTCGGGCTCGCCGATTTCTTCGAGGACTTCGCTTGTGCAGGCGAGGAGATAGTCGATATCCCGGTCCACTTTCTCGAGACCGGCGCTGATTTGTTGTTCGAAGGAGGACATGGCTTGGTGTGGCGAAAGAGATTCTGATGGAAGGCGTTGGGCGCAAGCGAAACTGTTGGGGAATTTACCCTGTTTCTAGGTATGCAAGCGGCTGGGGGCGAATTTCGCCGGTTTTGAAATGATCGGGGCGGTGGATGTCTGGGGTCGGGAAGGGATTTAGGGCGTAGCTGATGACTTTGATTAGTCAAAGTGATGGTTTCGCATTCTCCAAACTAGGCTTGCTTCGTTTGTGGAAGTGCCTAATGGGAGTATTTTATGGAAGATGTCCCTTTAGAGACGCATGATTTGACGGTGGCCTACGAGAAGCGTCCGGTGTTGTACGGCGTGGATGTGCGGGTGCCCGAGGGGAAGCTGATCGGCATCGTGGGGCCGAATGGGGCGGGGAAGTCGACTTTGATCAAGGCGATCATGGGGATCGTGCCGACTACGGGGGGGTGGGTGAAGGTGTACGGGAAGCCGTTTGCGAAGAATGCGAAGCGGGTGGGCTACGTGCCGCAGCGGGAGTCGGTGGACTGGGATTTTCCGGTGAACGTGATGGATGTGGTGCTGATGGGCCGCTACGGGAAGCTGGGCAT
Source organism: Pelagicoccus mobilis (assembly GCF_016595505.1). Taxonomy (GTDB): domain Bacteria; phylum Verrucomicrobiota; class Verrucomicrobiia; order Opitutales; family Opitutaceae; genus Pelagicoccus; species Pelagicoccus mobilis. The sequence continues at coordinate 100,888 of NZ_JAENIL010000003.1, forward strand.
GATGGGACGGGTGAAGAAGGAGGATCGCGAGATTGCGGAGGCCTGCTTGGAGAAGGTGGGGATGTTGCCGTACGCGAAGCGTCAGATTTCGAATCTTTCCGGTGGGCAGCAGCAGCGTGTGTTTTTGGCCAGGGCGCTGGCTCAGGAGAGCGATTTGTACCTGATGGATGAACCGTTTGTGGGCGTGGATGCGGCTACGGAGGCGGCGATCATCGAGTTGTTGCGGGAGCTTAAAAACCGAGGCAAGACGATCATGGTGGTGCACCATGACCTGCCGACGGCGCAGAAGTATTTCGACATGCTCTTGCTGTTGAACATGCGGCTTGTGGCGTTTGGTCCGACGGAGGAGGTTTTTACTCAGGAGTTATTGCAAAAGACTTATGGGGGTCGATTGACGATCTTGTCGGAGGTGGCGAGTACGGTGAGCCGGGAAAAGTGAATCGGAGATTTGGATACGGCACGGTTTTGTCATGGGCGCGAGCGAATGCCTCGCGTTGGGGCTTGGTGGTGTCGTTTTTCTTGGTTTGCGCGTTTTCAGCGGACGCGGCTCGGATTGGCGAGCTAGAGGATACGCAGTTTTGGGAGCAGGCCTGGCGGTTTGTCAGCTTGAGGGACGACGTGGTGCGAACGGCGTTGCTCGGGGCGGTTTTTTTGGGAATCAGCTGTGGCTTGCTTGGCAGCTTTATCGTGGTGAGAAAACTGTCGCTCTTTGGGGATACGCTCTCGCATGCGGTGCTTCCGGGGGTGGCGATTGGCTACTTGGTGGCCGGACAGAAGGACCCGTTGGCTATATTCGTCGGAGCGACGGTGGCCGGGGTGCTGGGGACCGTGATGGTGAACTTGATTAAGAAGACGACTCACATCAAGGAGGACAGCTCTTTGGGGATGGTGCTCGCTGGGTTTTATGGCGTGGGTATCGTGTTGATGAATCGGATACAGAAGCTTCCGACTGGCACGCAATCGGGAATCGATAAGTTTTTGTTTGGTCAGGCGGCCGCGTTGTCGCCGACTGAAGTTTGGATGATCGCTGGGGTGGCGATTGCTGCGGTCTTATTGGTTTGGGGGTTCTATCGTCAGTTTTTGCTGGGGAGTTTCGATGTCGGTTTTGCTCGAGCCTTGGGGTTGCCGGCGGGTGTGTTTCATTATGTGCTGATGATGTTGCTGGCGTTTACGGTGGTGGTGTCGTTGCAAGCGGTGGGGGCGGTTTTGGTGTCGGCAATGTTGGTTATTCCCGCGGCATCGGCTTACTTGTTGACGGACCGCATGCATCGGATGCTGATTTTGGCGAGCGCCTTCGGTGTGATCTCGGGAGTGTTGGGCGCGTTCTTCTCGTTTTTGGGTAACAGCCTGCCGACGGGACCGTTGATGGTATTGGCTGCTAGTACGGTATTTACTTTGAGTTTTCTGTTTTCGCCGAGGCACGGTTTGGTTTCTCGGTGGCGAAAGCACAGGAGTCGGGAGAAGCGTATACAAAACGAGAATACGTTGAAGGCGATTTATCAAGTGCGGGAGGCTAGCGAGTTCGCAGGGGAAGGAGTGAAGCTGAGTGATCTGGCGAGTCGCATGCGGGAGTCTGAGGAGGAGACGCGTGCACGTGTCGAGCAGCTTGGGGCGATCGGGATGTGTGATCTGAAGGAGATCGAGGATGAGTGGTTTGCTTTCTTGAATCCAGACGGTTGGTTGCGCGCTTGCGCGGTAGTGCGAAACCACCGGCTTTGGGAGCTTTATCTGACGAATCAAGCGGAGTACGAGCCGGATCATGTGCATGACGACGCGGAGGTTATCGAGCACGTGTTGGGCGAGGAAACGGTGCGTCAGCTTGAGCGTTTGCTAGATTATCCGGCGGAGGATCCGCATGGAAAACTGATTCCGAGCTTGGCGGATTTGCAGCGATCGCTTACGCGGGAACCTCGAGAGGGACGGTCCAGCGGGTACCGTATGCCCAACCAGTAGTTGGAGTTAGAATACGATGGATATCTGGTCACACCTTATTCCCGAGTTTTCGTTTGAGCAGGTTTTTGTGGAGCCTTGGACGGATTTGTTCGATCCGTTTATCTGGATCTTTTTGATGGGGCTTTTCGTGACTGCAGCTTGCGGTTTTTTGGGGACCTTTATTGTTTGGCGGAGAATGGCATTGGTGGGAGATGCCATCAGCCACAGCGTTTTGCCCGGTTTGGTGATCGCGTTTTTGCTATCGCAGAGCCGCGATACGGTGCCGATGTTTCTGGGTGCGGTGGGAGCTGGGGTTTTGACCACTGGTTTGATCGAGGTGATTCATCAGAAGTCGCGACTTAAGACGGACGCGGCTTTGGGGATCGTGTTTACGACGCTTTTCGCGATCGGGGTGGTGCTTGTTTCGATCTATGGGGATAACGTAGATCTGGATACGGACTGTGTGTTGTATGGAGAAATTGAACACGTGACGCTTGAACCGTTGATTTCGGTTTTCGGGTGGTTTGAGGCTCCGGGATCGGTCATTCGGATGGGAGTGGTGGCTTTGCTCGTGATTAGCTTGGTGATGTTGTTTTATCGTCCGCTTGTGGTGAGCTCGTTCGATCCGGGGTTGGCTCGATCGATGGGGATGAATCCCGCTTTGATTCATCATGCGTTGATGTCTTTGCTGGCGATCGTGGTGGTGAGTTCGTTTGAAGCGGTGGGCGCGGTGCTGGTGATCGCGATGCTGATTTTTCCGGGTACGACGGCGTCGCTTTTGTCGGATCGTTTGCCGATCATCTTGGGACTGACTTTAGTGATCGCTTTGATCGGAGCGTTTCTGGGGATGCACGTGGCGCTGTGGCTGGACATCTCAACTGCCGGGGCGATCAGCACGGTGATCTTTGGGATGTTTTTGCTAGCGTGGGCGCTTGCTCCGCGTCGGGGGCTGCTTTGGCGAGCGTTTCGCTAGCGGACAGGTCTACCGTTTTTGGAAAACGTAGAGGTAGCTTTGCCAGTTGGGGCCGGCTGCGGGGTAGTCCCAGAGGGTGATCAGCTTGAGGTCGGTGGACGACTCGAAGAAGCGGATGAGTTTTTCCCGAGGGATGGCGTTCATCTCGAAGTAGGCTTTGCCGAGGCCTAGGGATTGGGAGATGGATTTGAGTTGGTAGCCGAGACGTTTGCGGAGGAGACTTCCGGATGTGAAATGGCTGGGGAGTTGGAATGCGAAGGTGCCGCCTGGTTTTAGGGCTCGTGCGATTTCGCGAAAGTAGCGTTTGCTGTAGCGAGGTTGGATGTGCTGGAAGACGATGTTTGAATACGCGAAATCTAGGGTCTCGTTTTCAAGGAAGGCGAGCGTGCTTTCCGTATTCAGAACGAACTTACAGGTATCGCCGCGTCCAGCGTTTTTTTTCGCCTCGGAGATCATGGATTCCGAGATGTCGACGCCGATTGCGTTTTTGAATCGTCGGGAAAGCGGGAAGGTTAGCCGTCCTACGCCGCAGCCGAAATCGAGCGCTGTATCTCCTCTCATGCGGATGCCGTGATGGGCTAGTTGTTCTTCGAGGGCGTGGATGGTGTCCTCTCCTGACTGGTAGAACTCCTCGGGGTCCCACTTGCCGCCTTTTTTGGAATTGTCGGAAAGGACGGTCCAAAGGGGGTCTTCGGCGGCGAGGGATTCGAAGTTTTTCTGGAGGCGGGAGAGGTTCAAAGGATGAAGTGTCTTAGCCGCGTTGGCGGACGGCTTCGAAGAGGGTGATGAGGGTGGCCATGGCGACGTTGAGCGAGTCGGCTTGGCCGGCCATGGGAATGAGGACTTTCTGGTCGCAGGCATCTAGCCATTTTTCGGAGAGACCGAATTGTTCGCTGCCCATGACGATGGCGAGAGGACCGGTCAGATCTGTGTCGGTGTAGATCTGGTCGGTGTGCGGGGTTGTCGCCGCGGTGCGGATACCGTTTTGTTTTACCCACTGGATGACTTCGTCGGTGCTGGCGGAAACGGTGGGCATGGAGAAGAGGACGCCGGTGGAGGAGCGGACCGCATTGGGATTGAAGAGGTCGGTCACGGAGTCGCAGCAGATGACGGCGTCTACTCCGGCGGCGTCGGCGGAGCGCAGGATGGTGCCGAGGTTGCCCGGTTTCTCGATGGATTCGACGATGAGGAGGAAGGGAGGCTTGGAGAGTTTGAGATCGTCGAGCGTGTAGCTCCATTGTTTGATGACGGCGAGCAGGCCTTCGGGGCGATCGCGGTAGGCGACTTTTTCGAAGGCGTGTTTGGAGAGTTCGAAGAGGTCGGCGCCGCGCGCTTTGGCTTGGGCGAGCAGGGCTTCTTCGTTTTCGCCGAGGAAGCAGTCCGGGCAAAAGTAGACTTCTTCTGGGTTCACGTCCTTCTCCATGGCTCGCGAGATGGCTCGGTAGCCTTCGGCGATGAAGACGCCCTGCTGGTTGCGCGGGCGTCGATCGCGCAGCTTCACGAGGTTTTTCACGCGTGCGTTTTGTAGGCTGGTAATGAGTTCGGCCTCGATCATCGGGATTTGCTGTAGAGGTCGCGCTGTGGGGATTCAATTCAATTGTAGGCGGTTTTGAGGCCCTGGAAAGACACCACGTAGGGGCAACCGCTTAAGAATCTGAGTTTTATGTCGTATTAGCTTGAGTATTATTGCCTTGCTGGAGTCGTCCATTCGGTCAGACTATCCAGTGTAACGCCCCATATTCCCCCGCCATGTCGATCGTACCCATTCTCGTCGTTGTCGCAGCCGTCATTCTCGTCATGTACTTCTTGATGAACAAGAAGTCGGATGACCAGGAGAGGGAGGGCTTGGTTAAGGACATTTTGCAGAAGGACGCTCTGGCGATCGACTTTGGGGATGGACGCCGGGTGGTGGTGAGGTTGAGCGGTCTGACACCGGCTACTGAAGGGGAGATGCTGGATGAGAAAATCTTTCAGTTTTTGGAGGAAACGCTTCGTGGGCAGAGAGTTAGCGTGAAGCCGATCGTGGTGGATTCGCCAGAGTTGATGCGTGCGGAGGTGAGGACTTTAGGTGGCGAGTACGTGAACGCGGTGATGGTACGCCACGGTTTCGCTCGTTGGAACGCTACGGAGGCGGCGGGCGATGCGGAGTTGGGCGAGGCTCAGCAAATGGCCCAGGCGGAGCATCTTGGAGTTTGGAATCCTGCGATTATCCAATTGCTCGAGGACCGTCGCAAAAGCGCCGAGGGTTCGGAGTTGAGCGACGAGGAGATCGCCAACATGCAGGTCGACCCTGAGGAGCAGGAGAGTAAGGAGTCGTAGATCTTCCCTCGAGTTGTTGAGTTTTTTTTAGTTAAAACGCTTCGAAGGCGGTGTTCTAACTCAAAGTGGTGGAAGACGGTTTGAGGCGTCATGCCTACAATACTGTCGATAGGGCTAGGGCCCGCTACTGCTAGCGGGCGCACGAGGTTTGGATTGGGTTTGTGTCCGTTGGGGGCAATGGACACAACTTTCGAGGATTATTTTACCGGATCTAGGCGGTAGATGCTGCCGATGCGTGGAGATTGCTGGGTGAGGAGAACGTAGAGGTGTCCGTCGGGGCCGCTGTAGACGTCTCGGACGCGACCTTGATTCTTGAATACAATTTCGTCGGCTACGACTTGATTGTTTTCGATGGTCAATCGGTGCAGCTCCTGGGAGGCCATGCCGGATACGAAGAAATCGTTTTTCCAGGCGGGGAATTTGTCGCCCTCGTAGAATTCGGCGCCGCAGATGGCGATTGAAGGATTCCAGTAATGTTTGGGCTGTTCCATGCCTTCCTTTGCGGTGAGGTCTGTGATGGGGGTGCCGTTGTAGTTCATCCCGTAGGTGATAACTGGCCAGCCGTAGTTGAGGCCGCGTTCGATGCGGTTGGTTTCGTCTCCGCCTCGGGGGCCGTGTTCGACTTCCCAGATGTCGCCGGTTTCCGGGTGGGCTGCTAGGCCTTGCGGGTTGCGATGTCCGTAGGACCAGATGGTCGGAAGGGCGTTGGGCTCGTTGTAGAACGGATTGTCGTGCGGGACGCGTCCGTCGTCGAAGATGCGGTGGATTTTGCCGTTGGGACGACTGAGGTCTTGAGCTTGGCCTTGGCGGCCTCGGTCGCCGATTCCGAAGAAGAGGTAACCGTCTTGAAATACGAATCGGGTGCCGAAGTGAGCTCCGGCGCTGCTGTGAAGGGCGGCGGGTGCGCTGTAGATCTTTTGCTCGTCGATCCACTTGCCTTTTCGTATCCGGCCTCGGACTACGGCTGTCATGCCAGCTTCTTTGTCGCCGTCCTTCGCTCCGATGTTTTCGCTGTAGCCGAGGTAGATCCAGCCGTTGTTTTCGTAGTCGGGGTGTTTCTTGACTTCGAGGAGCCCGCCTTGTCCTTTTTGCCAGACGGCGGGGGTGTTCTTAATTTTTCGCCGTTTGCCGTTCTTGAAGCTCCAGAGAACCCCGTCGCGCTGGGTGGCGAGCATTGTTCCGTCTGGGAGGAACTCGATGGCCCAGAGGATGCCTTCGCCCTCTCCGACTTTGTTGATTGTGAAGGAGTGCTCTTGGGATTCGAAGATCCCGCCGGAAGGTTGGAAGTGGTCTTCGGGGAGGGCGTTGCGGGCGGCGATCTGGCCTTGCTCGCGGATGTAGATGACGAGGGAGCGGATCTGTTGCTCGGATAGGCTGGTCTTCCAGGGAATCATGGTGCTGTCCGGAATGCCTTCGGAGATGACTTTCGCGATTTGGGCATCGGAGCTTCCGTAGGCCCACACGTCGTCGACGAGGGAGGAGCCTTGGCCGCCCATGAGATTTTCGCCGTGGCAGCTGGCGCAGTTGGCATTGAATAGCTCGCTGACTGTTCCGGATCCGATTCGGTTTTGGGCGGAAAGCGTGGTCGCGGCGAGCGCGAACAGAGCGAGGGGCAGGGAGTACTTTGTCTTCATAGGCGGTAGCGGATATCGGTTAGATACCGAGTGCTAGCCATACGAATGCCGGAGCCCTCGTGCTGCAAGTTCCTCTTGGCTTAACGGATTAATTTAAACCGCTTTATTGCGCAGTTGGGCGTCGATGCGGCAGATGTGGTTGCTCAGCCAGTCTTCGATCCGCTTGTAGAGGTCGGTCGCCCATTTGCGTTGGTAGCCGTTTTGGTGGTAGATCTCGAGGGAGCGGGTGAGGAAGGCTTTGAAGGCAAGGTGCTCGGAGCGGTTGCGCTGGGCGACCGGGCAGTTGCGTTTGAGCATGCAGGCTTCCTCGTAGCGGAAATGGTTCTGGATATAGGTTTCGAGGAAGCGGAGGAGGGAGTTTACCTCTTGTTCATCGACTTCTTCCAGTTGGCTGATCTCTTCCAATCTGTTCGCGAAGCGGAAGATCTGCTGGTGTTGCTCGTCGATGTGCGAGTCGCCGGTGGCGAAGCCTTTGTTCCATTGAATTGCCATATTCCTTCCCTCTGATCGAGCGTTGCTCAGTTTTGAGCAGTCTTTCGCCAGAAGCAACAAATGCTACTGTTATGCGGGTTATGTATTAGGGCGTCTGATCGCTAGGATGTGGTCGAATAATTGGGCTGGTTTATTCCGGGGCGTTTTTCCTTTTGCAGTTTTGAGGGAAATGCTGATTGGCTGGCGTCGTTTTATGTGGAGATACCGTGCCTACAGTTTGATTATCGAATCTGAGATAGAGTTGCCCGAGCTTAGCCCTGCTGAATCGAGCGAATCTGTTGATTTGACGATTCGGATTGGGGAGGTGCCGGTGGTTTTGCAGGATCCGGTCGCTGAAGGCGCTCGGTTTCAGGCCGCTCCTGGCGTACTGCTGGTCGTTGTTGATGGGGTGGGGCGATTTTTGGCCCGAGATGGCGAAACGATTATTGTGGATCGAGAATCTGGAACCACGGATTCTGATATTCGTCTGTTCCTGCTGGGCACGATGCTGGGGGGCGTTTTGCAGCAACGTGGCATTCTGACTCTGCATGGGAGCGTGGTTGATTCGCCGCAAGGGGCGGTCGCTATTCTGGGTCATAGTGGGGCAGGCAAGTCGACGACGGCGTACGCCTTGCACGAGAGGGGATTTTCGTTGGTGTCGGATGATCTCTGTGCTGTTCGTTTGAATGACGCGGGCGAACCGCGGGTTTTTGGAGGGTATCCGCAGTTCAAGCTTTGGCCGGATTCCTTGGCGGCGTTTGAGTTGGGCGAAGGTGATTTGAGGAGGGTTCGGCCGGTATTGGAGAAGCGCGCAGTTCCGTGCCTAGAGGAGATTTCGACTGGTGCGAGGCGATTGAAGCGAGTCTTTGTTTTGAGCGAATCGAACTCGGTAGAATCTCAATTTCGAGAGATTCAAGGTTTTGCTAAGATCGACAGATTGAAGGAGCAGATCTATCGCCGACAGTTTTTGATGAAGGAGGCGCAGGGCAAGGTGTTCGAGACACTAGCTGCGCTAGGAGGTGAAATCCGGATGTACGAGGTTTTGCGTCCGAGAGGAGATATCGTGTTGGAGCGTTTCGTGGATGAGATCGTGAGCAGGTTTTAGGATGGGACGTATCTATTGGCTGACTTCGTATCCGAAATCTGGAAACACATGGTTTCGAGCCTTTCTCGAGTGCTTGCTGGGTGAAGACGGCGAGGATCTGGATTTGAACGCGCTCGAACGAGTCCCCTCGGCTAGCGATCGAATGGTGCTCGACCGGGAGCTCGGGTATGAGTCGGGAGATTTAAGTTTCGAGGAATTGGAGAGGGTGTTGCCGGAGGCGTTTGCTTCTGTAGCTCGTAAAAGTCGTGGGGCGGTTTTTCAGAAATTGCATGACAGTTTTCGACGCAATGAGGGTGAAGTGCCTTTGTATTCACATGAAGCTGTCGAGGGAGCGCTCTACTTTATCAGGAATCCTTTGGATGTGTGTGTGTCGTATGCGTGCCATCGAAGTGAGCTCACCCTCGATGAGGTGATAAGGCTTATGGGAGACGCTAGTCATGGTTTGGCGGCTACCCGTTGGCGACAGCAATTGCAGATTCGCCAAATTCTGGGTGGGTGGAGTTCTCATGTGGGGTCTTGGACTGAAAACGATGAGATTCCGGTGCACGTGATTCGCTATGAAGATATGCTAGACAGGCCTCTTGCTGTATTCGAATCTGCAGTACGTTTTCTTGGGTTGTCGCATGAGGAACGCCAGATAGAGGGTGCGTTGAATGCCTGTTCGTTTGAGCGTTTGCGGGGGTTGGAGGAGCGGAGTGGATTTAGGGAGCGTCCGCCCGGGATGGATCGTTTCTTTCGGAAGGGAGAGGTTGGGAGTTGGCGGTCGGTCTTGACGAGCGATCAGGTCGCTCGGATTGTTGCGGACCATCGGGAGACGATGATTAAATATGGTTATCTGAACGAGTCGGGGGAGCTGGAGTTTTAGAATTGGATAGATATGAAAATTGATAAGTCGTGCATTGTTTCGCAGAGTTCCGAGCAGCTTTCTTGCGAGCTTGATGGGGAGGTCGTTTCCATGAGCATCGCCGAAGGAAGCTATTTCGGGATCAATGGAGTCGGGAGCGAAATTTGGAGGCGGATTAAGTCGCCGCGGCGAGTGGACGAGTTGTGCCAAGAGCTGGTTTCGAAATTCGAGGTGTCACCGGAGCAATGCGAGGCGGATGTGCTTGAGTTTCTGGAGGAGTTGCGTGGAAGCGGTCTGCTGACGTTGAGTGAAGAGGAGACGCTCTAGACTTTTTCCTCGATTAACCCTCGGGGATTGGGGGCTCGCGATTTATATCGCGCTTTCTTTTTGCTATGTGCGTGGGGCGTTGTGGATGGTTCCGTTTCGGGTGTTGGCTCGGAGGTGGGAGTTGTTGGACGCGAACGATCCAAAGGAACCGAGCCTTGAGGAGCTGGGCATTGCTCGGCGGGTAGGGCGATTGGTTCAGGGAGTGGCGAGACGAATGCCGTTCACGTGCAACTGTTTGCCGCAAGCGATTGTTGGAAAAAGGTTGCTCGCTCGCTATGGGATTTCGAGTGAGCTAAAGTTGGGAGTGAACGATGTTCGTGCAGAAGATTTCACCGCGCATGCTTGGCTTGTGTGCGGGTCGGTGTATGTGACTGGGTATTTGTCCGGAGAAGGTGAATACAAGGTGCTTGATTAGAGTTTGCCCTCCTCGAATCGGCGTATGAATCGCCCGACGACGATTCCGCGTGGAAGTAGATAGTGGTAATGGTAGGTCGTTTCTCTTTCGTACCAGCCTCCGCTAGGCCAATGCTCCACTAGGTTTTTCATTCTGTCTAGGTCGAGGATTCTGCGGGCTGTATCCGATTTTTGGAGTAGAGCGAGTTCGGCTTCTATTTGAGGTTTCGCCATTAGCAATCGCTCGGGCCAATCGGATGCTTGCAGTCCTTTTCTTTTGTTTTCGAGAACGGATTTGGGAAGTACGTTGGCCATCATACGTTTGATGAGGGAGCGGGGTTGCCCGTTTTTGATGTACTGTTCATCTGGGATGCTCAGACAAAAGCGGACGAGGCGAAGGTCGGCCATGGGGTCGCGAATCTCGGTCTTGAAGGCTCCGGAGAGGACTCGGGAGAAGTCGCCGAAGTAGTCTGGTCCTGTTAATAGAACTATTCTGAAGGCTCGCGGGTCGCTTGGGGGCAGGAATCTGGGATCGAAACCGAGCCTTTCATTGCGAGTGTCGATATCGATCTCTTGGGCGTATTTGTTGTTGAGAGCTGAGTAGCCTTTCCAACCAAGATACCGAATATCGTCTTTGTTGAGTAATCGATGTAGAGCGACTATCGGTTTGTATTGAGCCAGCAGTTGGTTGCGGAGAAGTCGAAGGGGAGACCCCGGAAGTTCTTTTGCACCCTGTCTTAGCATTGTCGCTAGACGGATCCAGTTTCCCTTTTTTGCGAGTTCGGACAAGTGGGGGATGCCGTTGTAGCTGAGGGTCATGTTGCCTCGGGCCCCGCCTAGTAATACTCTGATGCCCCGTTCCTCGGCGAGTTCTGATATTTGGTCGATCCATATGTGGTTGAGTGGATTGCGATCGGGAATTCCGATCAGCCTTTGTCTGCGATCGAGTTCGTGAAAGAGGGTTCGTCCAGTTGATTTGACGAAATTCAGCCTCAGGTTTTTGGTCTTTTTGTGGATCTGGTGGACGAGTGGTGTCTCATCGAAATATTGCGATTGAGTACCCTCGTCTCCTTTGGGGTGTTGCGGGACGTGGGTTAAGGTCGGTAGGGTCACTCCTTCTTGGGCTAGCAGGTTGGCGGCGACGCAAGCGACGGAGGAGGAGTCAAGTCCCCCACTCATCATGGCTCCTATTGGGCGATCGCTCCGGAGAGCTGATTTGACCGATTTTTCGAAAATGGATCTCCCCAAGTCTAGGTATTCTTGATCCGATTTGCATCGGATGGGTTCGATCGTAGCGAGATCGTAGTATTTCTCGATTTGTATCCGCCCATTGGTTACTTTGAGAAAATGGGATGGGGGGACTCGATGGATTGAGTCGTATACCGTTGTCCTGTGGTCGTTGTGGTTGAGGGCGAGTAGTTCGGCTAACTTGGGCTCGTTGAGTTTTCGGGGAATTCGAGGATGGGCGTGGAGTGCTTTGCTTAGGGTGGAAAAAGCGAAGAAGTCCGAGCCTTCGTGGTATAGAAGTGGTTTCTGACCTAGAGGATCGCGGGCGAGAACCAATTCTCCTTTTGAGTGATCGAAGATAGCGATCGAAAATGCACCCACCAATTTGCTGAAGCAGTTTTTGCCCCACTTTTGGTAGGCGAGCAAGACGAGGCGGCTATCGGGGAGGCTGGGAATTTTGAGCGATGAGATTCCCAATTCGGCCGCCAGCTCTTCTCTGTTGTCGATTCTGATGTCACCAACTATTGTGTATGGGGGTTCTTGGAGGGGCTGCCTTTCGTATCGATCTTCTGGGGACCGCTGAAGTAGCTGATGGGCTAGTCCCAGATTTTTTAATACCCAGCTGTCTCTGCTATCGAAGGCGTGCTCCCTCATCGCGAGGCTCATCGCTTCGAGATTGGAGCGGAGGGCGGGATTGGGTGTGAAGTTGAATATACCTGCGAAATCGCTCATTTACGGCTAGTTTGGAGGGAGGAGGGGTTATTCCGATGTTGATAGTGGGGCGTTTTCTGGCCTAGGTTGGTTCTATGAGCAACGAATCAATATCTGAAGAGGGCTTCAAAAGCAATTTGAGCGGGAATAGTCCAGAAGGCGAGCTGCGTGAAAAATGGGAAAAACCATGCGTAAAGCCGTTGGGGGATGTTGTAGGAGACACTGCCAATACTGGTGGAGGAGGTGGTGATACTTCGTTTCAATCCTAAGAATTTAATTTCTCTAAAACGAGAAAGCCCGGACGCGTGTGCGTGCCGGGCTTTTTTGTGAAGTTTGGTGGGATCGCGTGACGAGCACGCCCTGCCTAGCCGTAAGCGGCGCCGGTTTCGACGTCGATGACTCGATAGTTTTCGACGTGGAAGTTCGGGTCGGCTCGGAAGGTGAGCTGGGCGTTGTAGTCCTTCTCGAGGCTGATGAGCAGGTCGGCGTCCTCTTCGCGCAGGCGATCGATGATGGCCGGGTTGACGAGGATGCGGAGCTTGATGGCTCGCTCGAGTTCTGGATTGCGGGCGCGGGCTCGGCGGACGATGCCGGAGAGCTTGCGTTGCAGCTCGACGGAAACGGTTGTCGCCGACTTTACGATGCCTTTGCCTCGGCAGTATGGGCAGTCGGTGTAGAGGCCGGAGGAGACGGATTCCTGCATGCGCTGGCGGGTCATTTGCATGATGCCGAGCGGGGAGATGGGCAGGATGTGGGTCTTGGCCTTGTCGGTCGACATGGCTTCGCGCATCCGGGAGAGGATGGCGTTGCGGTGGCGACGCTGCTTCATGTCGATGAAGTCGATGATGATGAGACCTCCGATGTTGCGGAGGCGGATCTGGCGGGCGACTTCCTCGGCGGCTTCGCAGTTTACCTGGAAGATGGTGTCGTTTTCGTTGCCCTTGTTCTTGTGGGAGCCGGTGTTGACGTCGATGGCGATGAGGGCCTCGGTCTCTTCGATGACGATGGCGCCGCCGGATGGAAGCGGTACTTGTCGCTGGAAGGTTTGCTCGATCTGCTTCTCGATGTTGTAGCGCTCGAAGATTGGGATGGAGTCTTCGTAGAGCTGAATCTTGGAAGTGGATCGTTTGGAGATCTGGGCGACGGTTTCGGAGATGCGCTCGTGGTCTTCTTCGTTGTCGATGAGGACGCGGTCGATGTCTTCGGTGAGGAAGTCGCGCACGGTGCGTTCGGCGAGGTCTGGCTCTTTGTAGAGGCAGGACGGGGCCTTGGCGGTGTCCATCTTCTTTTGGATCTTTTCCCAGGTCTGGAGAAGGATGTGCAGGTCGCGCACGAAGTAGCGGGCCTTTTTGCCTTCGCCGGCGGTGCGGACGATGATGCCCATTCCTTCAGGGATGGTGAGATCGCGGATGATCTTTTTGAGGCGGGCGCGTTCCTTGTTGTCCTCGATCTTGCGGGAGATGCCGCATTGGTCGGAGAAGGGGACGAGCACGATAAATCGTCCGGGAATGGAAAGGTTGGTGGTCGAGCGTGGACCTTTGGTGCCGATTGGGCCTTTGGTGATCTGGATGACGATCTCGGTGCCGATCGGGTAGTGATTCGGGATCTCTTTGAGAGGGATCTTCTTGGGCTGCTTCTTTTTTGAGGAGCGGTTGACGCGGACGACCTCGATGGAGGAGTCGGCATCCTGCGGCTGGATATCCCAGTAGTGCAGGAAGGCGTTTTTGGGCATGCCGATGTCGACGAAGGCGGCTTTGAGGCCGGGGTCGAGGTTCTTGATGCGTCCTTTGAAGATGCCGCCGACGATGCGTTGGGCGGAGTGGCGTCGCTCGATGTCGAACTTGTCGAGGATGCCGTCTACGAGGGAGCCGACTCGGGTCTCGAGGGCTTCGGAATTAATGATCAGTTCGCGGTAAGGCTTTTTCTGGCCTTTGAACTTTTCGATGATCTTGGTCATGAGGGGCCGTTTTTTGGCCCTCTGAGTGGCTTCTGCCCGGAGTTTGTCCTGATCGACTTTGGTGCCGGTCTGGGGCTTGGGCGGGAGGCGCAGCTCTTCATCGAGTTTGCTGTTCTGATCCTGTGGTTGGTTGTTTTTCTTTGTTGGTTTTTTATCGCTCATTTGGGCGCGTTTCCTGTGTTGCTTCAGGGAGGGCGTCCTAGATGGGGAGCTGAGCGGTTCCTTTTCCTGTGGGTGGTATTACTCGAAGGTGGTTGATGCGTCGGCTGTTCAGGCAGACTTAGAAATCCTTTCGATAGCGATAAACGCTTTGAACCAGTCCTAGGAGGATGCAGCAGCTCAACATGAAGGTGCCTCCATGACTTAAGAAGGGCAGCGGCAGTCCTGTGATCGGCATGAGGCCAACGGTCATTGCGATATTCACGAAGATGTGGACGGAGAACAGGGCGACGACGCCGAGCGTGAGCAAGGTGCCGAAGCGGTCCTTGGCTTGGCCGGCGATGTGCAGGCTGTTTCCTAACAATATTCCGAAGAGGCTGATCACGACTGCGCTTCCGAGAAAGCCGGCTTCTTCCGCGACGACGGAGAAGATGAAGTCGTTATGGGCTACCGACCGGGGCAGGTAGCCGAGTTGAGCCTGGGAGCCCTCTGTCCAGCCTTTGCCGAACGGGCCGCCCGAGGCGACTGAAATGATGGATTGTTCCCGGTTCCAGCCGGTTCCGCGGGGGTCGGCTTTGTCGGGGTTAATAAAGGTTAAGATACGGTTTCTTTGATAGTCTTTGAGGGGGAACCAGGTGGTTTCCTGGTAGCGGCCTTCGATGTTTTGAGGATCGATGCCGTTGTCGTCTAAAAATTTAACGTAGTTGTGGTTATCGATTAAAATGGCTCCCACCAAGGCCACGAATAGGAGGATCGCGGTGGTGAAGAATCGTTTAGAAAGGTTTGAGGCGTATAGTTGTGCGAACACGAAAATGGGGATGACCAAGGATGATCCGAGGTCAGGCTGCAGCAAGATCAACAGGAAGGGGATCGAAATCGCAAGCGCCATTTTGGCAAGCACTTGTACAGAGTCTTTTATGTCGCCGACCTCGGAGCGGGTGAGGATGCTGGCGCTGATGACGATGCCGGCGAGTTTGGCGATTTCGACGGGCTGGAAGGTGTAGAATCCGAGGTTGAGCCAGCGGGTGGCTCCGTAGCGGGAGACGCCGAGGGGGCTCCAGAGGACGAGGGCGAGCATGATGACTGCCAGGGTCCAGATCCAGTGGCTGTGTTTCATGAACAGCGAGTAGTCGATGAAGGAGACTGTGATGTAGGCTCCGGTTCCTATGAAGAGCCAAACGACTTGGCTTTTCCATTGTCCTCCTCCGGTGCCGGCTTGGGCGGGGTGGAGCTGGGCGCTGTAGATGAAGATGATGCCGATGGTCGCAAGCAGCAGGATGCAGATCGGGTTGATGAGGTCGACCCGAGGATGGTGGTGCTTGTTGGACGAAGGAAGCAAAGTTTGGAGGATGAGGGATGAAGTAGGAAACGGGCCGACGTCGTCTCGGCGCGACGACCTACAGTCCGGTTTTGAGATTGGGTGGTTGAGGGTAGGAATGGGAAGTAAAAAGATTGGCGAGCGGGCGGATTTTGGCTCAGTTTTTACAGCTTGGAAAAGACTGAACTAGAGAAGGTGCGGATCGATCGCTGGCTGTGGGCGGTGCGGGTGTTTAAAACACGCGGGGCTGCGGCTGAGGCGTGCAAAGGCGGCAAGGTGGAGATCGGCGGGGAAAACGTGAAGCCTTCGCGCTTGGTTCGGGTGGGCGAGAAGGTGGACGTGAACAAGGAGGGAGTGCTGCGCGAGTACCGGGTGGTCGGGCTGCTGCTGAAGCGCGTGGGTGCGAAGGTGGTCGCTAATTTCGTGGAGGATCTGACGCCGCCGGAGCGTTTGGAGGTGCGGCGCGAGACGGTGGCTCAGCGAATCTTGCAGAGGGAGGCTGGCAGCGGTCGGCCGACCAAGAGAGAGCGGCGGGAGATCGATCGCTTGTTTGGTGGTGGGTGATTTTGGGGTTCATCGGTAAATACGGTGGAAGAGAGCCCGATCGTTGGAGCCTTTAGGCGGAAACCGATGAACCCGCTAAAGCGGGAACCCCAACAGTTTCGCAGGATACCCGCAGAATCGTGATTAACCTTTTTCAGGGGGGAGTTGGGTGTTTGTGGCCGTTGGGACAACGGCCTCTACCTTTAGGAAGTTTGGCATTGGATTTCTGGGCGTTGCTTCTAGGTTTCGGGCATGGAGGAAGAACCTAAGGAGCCGAGTAAGATTCGTACCATCTATTTGCCTGTTGGAGTCGCGACGGCGTTTGCTATTGGCGTATGGTTTATGGTGCCGGAGGTGGGGCCGTTGGCGATCGGGTCGGCTTGGGTGGGCACGGTTTTGTTCATGAGCATCTGGGGATCGTTTTACTCGTGAGCGAAGCGAATCTGGAGGAGCTTTTTAACGAGACTTTGGCGGCTCGCCGGCGTGTGTACGAGGCAGCTGCGGCTACGCCGCTTGAGCGGCTTGAACTGGAGGAGGACGAAGCGGTTTACGTGAAGCGTGAGGACTTGTCTCCAATTCATGCTTACAAGTGGAGGGGCTCCTACAATCGCATGAAGCTGCTGAGTGATGAGGAGTTGGAGCGAGGCGTGGTTTGCGCGTCGGCGGGAAACCATGCTCAGGGAGTGGCTTTGGCGGCTCGGAAACTGGGCACCACGGCAAAGGTATTTATGCCGCGTTCGACGCCTTTGATGAAGCAGGAGGCGGTGAAGGCGATCGGCGGGGACGCGGTTGAGGTGATCTTGGAGGGGGACGCGTATGACGAGGCCTCCGCCGCGGCGCATGCGGTATCCGAATCAACAGGACAGACCTTTGTTCATCCGTATGACGATATGGCGGTGATCGCGGGGCAGGGCACGTTGGCGGATGAAGTCGTGATGGCAGGCGTGGGGGCGTTTGATGTTGTCTACTTGCAGATCGGTGGCGGCGGAATGGCGGCTGGGGTGGCTTGCTGGTTGAAGCGCTACTATCCTGAAATCGAGGTGGTGGGGGTTGAGGGAGTCGACCAGGCCTCGATGGCGGCGGCGGTGCGTAGTGGCGAGCCGGTTACGCTTGATTACCTTGATGTCTTTTGTGACGGCACGGCTGTGAAGAAGGCTGGCGCGTTGACGAGTCAGTTTTGCGCGAAGCTGGTTGATCGTTTTGTGACGGTGACGAATCCTGAAGTTTGCGCGGCGGTGCAGATGCTTTGGGAAAAGCGGAGAGCGATTCCGGAGCCGGCGGGAGCGATGGGGTTGGCGGCGTGGATGAAAGAGCGTGAGGCTTGTCGAGGGAAGCGGGTGCTGACGATCGTGTGTGGCGGGAATATGGACTTTGGCCAATTGTCTTGGATCGTGCGGCATGCGGGGATCGGTTCGGCACATCGGAAATACTATAGGTTCGAGATTCCGGAGAAACCGGGGAGTCTGCTGAGTCTATTGGAGCGGTTTCCGGACGGGGTGAGTATTGTGGAATTTCAGCATGGAGTGGTGCAGGGGAGGACTGCGCAGCCGGTGATCGGGATTGACGCGATGCCTCAGGAGATGGAGCTCTTTGAGCGGAGTTTGGAGACGCTTGGGATTCGCTATGAAGATGCGACCGGGCAGGAGGATGTGGAATTTCGCATCATCCATTACGATGCGTCGCTGCTTGAGCGGCCTGTATTTATTCGCATCGAGTTTCCTGAGCGCCCGGGGGCCTTGAAGGAGTTCTTGGGCAACAATTGCCGGGATGCGAGTATCGTGTACTTCAACTACAACTATACAGGCGAGCGCGTGGGCCGGGCTTTGATCGGCTTTGATTTCGCGAATGACGCGGCTCGCGATGCGTTTCGGGAGGCGGTTTTCCGGCAAGATACGGTGTTGCGCTACGCTAAGGAGCTGTCGCCTCAGGCGATGGCGCGGATTGTTTGATTGGGGGCTCGGTTGCTCCAGGTCGCCTTTGAAATGGCAGATATAGGGGTGGCTTGAGGGTTTCCCTGATGGGATGCGTTGGGAGTTGTAAATCGTTTGTAAGCAATGGGTTGTTGGCTAGGTGGATCACCCTTGAAGGTGGAAATAGCTCATGTGAGCGGTTTTTGGGGTGTTTGAGTTGTAAATAAATCTGAAAAATGGCGGCCAATAGGGCTCTTGAGGGCGGGTTTTACAAGTCGTTAGCAATTCATCTGAGCGCTGCGCCTTAGCGCCCCTAGAGGAATTGTGCAATTGGCCCCGATGAGGCGGATCGGGGTGTCCCTGAGAGGTAAGTTATTGGTTTTGAGTTGCTTGCGAGTGTCCTGTCGATGGGCGAAGTTGTTTGTCATCCAGCAGATCCCACTGCGAACCCAAACAACATCATGAAAACTAAACTTCTAACTTTAGCCGCACTCACTACTGCCTTTTTGGCGACTGGTGTCTCAGCGCTTACTATTCAGGACGCGACTTTCCGTGACGTGGACCTTATCGATGAGGTGCTCGATGCATCCAATCCCACTATTTCGCGTTCCTTCGACATCGTGAACAACGGGGAAGACGGGTGGAGAGATCGCCCAATTAGTCCGGGTGAAAGTATTGACGACTACAATATTTTAGATGCGATCATCGGATTCGTCTTTTTCGAGACGGGTGAGGGATCGCAAACGATCGTTCATGAAGCTCTCTTTAATATTGGAGACTATTTCGATCTCTCCAATGTTGCCTCGACACCTGGAGATCCTGGGGATTTGGACCCTGAACTCGATGACGACGGGGGAACAGGAAGCTCCAAGGCGTACTTCCAGGTAGAGTTCGATCCTGTAAGCTATCCTGCGTTGAGCGAGCTGATTGTTGATGTTGCTCTGGATGGTCTCGTTGACTGGAGTGTTAGCATCTCTTCGCAAATCCCAGAACAGGGCAGTAATGACCCTTCCCCGTCGCTTCACCTTTGGTGTGGCTATCTCGCAGTTGAAGCGGAGAGAAAGCAAGTGCCAGACTCTGGTACGACCGCTGGTTTATTGGGATTGGGGATGTTTGGGATGCTGGCGATTGCCCGCAGGTTAAAGTAGTTTCCCAGTAGAATTTTAGTTTCGAAAAGGGGCGAGAGCGTGACTCTCGCCTCTTTTTTGCGTTTGAGCAAGTTGTAGTGGGTCTTGGTGTAAAAATGGAATAACAGCTTACGAGTGTAGGAATTTTTAGTTGTTTCAGCTCGCTCGTGAGTTCTTTCTGCTTGCCAATTTTCTAGGCTTGTACGCTTGTACGGGTAGGTAGCATATCGAAATAGATGGGTGAATATTACTTACGAAAAATTTCTCGGAATGGAGAGCTATTCCAACTACATACACGTAATGGTGGGTTGATTCCCCTGTGCTTGTTTACGAACAAGTAGTTCGCTCCTGAGCTATCCTGACCGGCTAAACTTATCCTCTACTCCTCTGCTCAATGAAAATGGAAATGCCTCTTTCCTCGGCTGAGCCCAAGCGATTCGCTGAATTTGGCGGTCTTTTGGATTTCGATCGCCTCAATTCGGCTCGAGAACAGTCGCCTCAGAAAGCTAAGCGAAATCGCTTGTTCGCATTCAGGCTTCTGGCGATTTCTTGTGATGTAGCCTCATGGGCAATTTGCTATTCTCTGCTCTACTGGTTGCTCAAGCCGGCATTGAGTGAAACGGGTGCTGTGCTTTATGCGGCGGCCAGTTTCAGTCTTTCGCTTGTCCCGATTCTAATTTCTGGGGGGTATTCAAAGGCTACTGAACTTCACTCAGCCCGTTTCTTGAGCGAACATGTAATCGCTTCAGGCATCGCGACTTTAATGCTACTAGCTGGGCTCAGCTTGATGTTTGTTTTGGATTCTGAAGCCAGCCATGGATCACTTTATGGGCATGTGCTGGTAGTGGGGCTCGCTGTTTTGCTGAGCTCTGTCTTGTCGAAGCGTGTATTGGAGTCGAAGAGAGCGGAGGGGGACAGCCAACGTTTTATTTACGTTATCGGTTCCGGAGAGAATGCGAAAGAGCTCTATTTGCTGCACGCTGCCAAGGGCGACAAGCGTCGCATGCGGGTGTTTGATTTTAACCTGGGCAGGTACGGGCAGAAGCTGATTCCGGGCAATCCGAATTCGCCTACCATTGAACATCTGCAGGCGGGGCAGTCCCCATCGATAGGTGGAGAGGTCGATACGGTTGTCATTTCGGACAGTGTGGATGGTTTGCCAGTGGATTTCGCGAATCACCTGATGGCTGTTAATCTAGTGGATTATCGTGTCGAGACCGCCCGTAAATTCATCTCTTCGGAACACAAGAAGATCTCATTGGAAGGCTTGAGCAGCTCTTGGTTTTTCGAGGGTGGATTTCGCCTTCTTGAAAATACGGTCTATTATCGGGCCAAGTGTGTTGTTGATTTTGGGATCTCGGCGGTTGCTGTCGTTTTGCTCGCCCCTTTGCTTTTAGCAGTGGGGATTGCGGTCAAGCTGACGAGCAAGGGGCCTGTATTCTTTACGCAGCAACGTATCGGAGCGGGAGGAGTCCCTTTTAAGTTATACAAGTTCCGCACTATGAAAGTGGGCTCCGAAAAGGGACACCTTTATACTCTAGAGAATGACCCGCGGATTACAAAGATTGGAAACTTTCTCCGTCGGACTCGCTTGGATGAACTGCCTCAGTTGTTCAACGTTCTTAGAGGGGAGATGGCAGTGGTCGGTCCTCGTGCGGAATGGACGCGCTGCGTGGAAGGCTATGAGCAGAGCATTCCGTTTTATCATTATCGTCACCTTGTGAAGCCGGGGATCACTGGTTGGGCTCAGGTGAATTATCCTTACGGCGAGAACGAGCGCGATACGATCGAGAAGCTGAAGTTCGATCTCTACTACGTTCGCCACTTCTCGTTCACGTTGGACTTCTCAATCTTCGTTAAGACGATCTATGTCATGGTTGGGAAGCAAGGGTCGCGATAGCAGCATTGCTGAACTAAGCGTAGAAATTAGTTCAGCTAGGTGCACTGAGGTCCCGGAGGCTGCCCAGTAGAGATTCTAAACCACCGATGCACACTGATAGACACCGATACTTTAGATCTGGAAAGCCTGTTTTTTCTGTGCCATCGATGCAAGGTAGTGTAATTGTACTTTCAATACAACCCAGTCCTTGTTGAGCCTTTTTATGGAAGGAATTATTGGACAGTCTATCAGAATCGAACTGTCAAAGAATGAAGGCTAAGAGTGAAGCCTTCGAGCTACTTTTGTATTTACTGAGGCGTTCCTTGCCGAATGTGGAGCGGGGGACTTTTGAATTGAATACCGAAGGCGTAGATTGGAATGAGTTTGTCCGGATTGCCGAGTTCCATCGAGTACTCGATTCCGTAGTGCCGCAATTGAAGAGTGTGGAGTGTGGAGATGTTCCAGCTTGGGTGGTAGAAAGGCTAGCAGGCGAACTTCAGCTCCAGCGTTTGTCTCGATTGCGTCACCTTGCGTTGCTCTGTCGGATTTGCGATGTCTTTGAGGAAAAGGGTATTCCTTTTGTCGTATTAAAAGGGCCTGTAGTGGCGCAGTGGATATGGGGGGATCCTTGTGGTCGACATTTCAAGGATTTGGATATTCTGGTGGCTAAGGATGAAATTCCGAGAGCTTTATCAGCCCTGCTGGAGTTGGGGCTTACTCATTGTTCAGAAGTTGAGCGAATTGAGCGTTTTCATTGGGAGCGTAATACGAGCATCGGACAGCATTTCACATTGAGAGGCTCGTGGGCGGAGTGTGTAGAATTGCATTGGAGGATTTCGTTCGGTAATTCCTACCGAGGGTTGGAATCCTTTGCGGGGCAGTTGAGAGAGTGGTCCGTTTGTGGTCGATCTGTTAGCTCGTTTAAGGAGATCATAATGCTTGAGTATTTACTCGACCATGGTTGCCGGCATTTCTGGTTTCGCCTCAAGTGGCTGATGGACTTTTCGAAACTCGTTGAGACCGAAACCACGCTTTTTAGTGAGATGGCGTCATTGAAGAGCTGTAAAAACTGCAGGAATTTGTTGGCCGAGCTAGGACTTTGTGGATCTGATATCGATCTCTTTTCTCGAAAAGGTGTTTTTTTTAGGAGCATTGCTCAACGGCTACTTTTCAGCTCAAAGGTTGGAAGGGACCTGAAAACTCGCGTATATATTAGAATATACGATTTGCTTAATCGAGGAGTATCTGCTGAGGGACTACGGAGATCGTTTTGGGACGTTGTGCCAGGTCGCCTTGTGGTGAATGGACCTTTACCGAAGTGCTTTTGGTTTCTATATATCGTTCTCTCTCCTGTCGCGGCTCTGTTTTTTTATTATAAGGATGTCAAGAAGGGCTCTTGATGTCTAGAGGTAGGTGCGACTTGCCTGCAGGCTAGGCTTTAGGCCTGCTGCTGTTCTTTCAGGTAAAGAACGAAACAAAGAAATAGACCGAAGATACCCCCTAAAAAACCTGATGCTATAACGATTAATCCGCGTTTGGGTTTAGATTTCAACTCGGGTACGATAGCAGGGTCGATAACCTTGAACGCGAAGTCTTCTTTCGCGTTGGCTAGCATGGCATTTTTCGTTTGGCTTTCGATTAAGCCGTAAAGGGATTCGCGGATCTCAATGACCTGGGTTTGGCTTAGCTGGTTATTGAGATAGTCCAAGTTTTTTTGTGCTTCTTGTCGTGCTTGTGTGCGTAAGTGGGCATTGAGTTGCGCTATCAGAGCATTAGTCCATTCGGCTGCTTTTACCGGATCTTCTAGTTCTATGGATACCGTGACGATTCCGGTCTTTTTATCTTGGGAGACTCCAAAGCTGCTTTTGACGAAGCGGTCGTAAGCTTCTTGGTCGGTTGGACGCTTGTCGTTGTTTCTTCGATCCTTGGATACGGTCCAAGTTTTTGTGTCGGAATCCCATTCGTCTGGAAAAAGAGCGATCAGATTTTCATTCGTGGTGAGCAGGGGGGTAAGGAATTGGCGGGATTTGAGGGTGGCAATTGCGTTTTCGGTAGAGCCCCCGCCCCCGAGGTTGATGCCTGCCATGGAGGCGAGTCCACCGAATTGTCCTGCGAGTGCGGCGAGGCCACCTCCTGTGTCTTCGTCAGTGTTTGGGGCAAGGGTGGCTTCTGCTTTGAAGTAGACGGTGGCGTTAAGGGCAATGATAGTGCCGACGATACCGAAGAGAGGGCCGAATGTAAGCCAGGGCCATTTGCGTTTCCAGACGATGTTCCAGAGGTCGATCAGGGAGAGTTCGTCGTCTTCTGGAGGGTAAGTGTATTGTGGATGCTGCGGTGGAGTGGAATCTGACATTGTTTGAAAGGGAATTAAACAGCAAAGGACTCGAAGGTCGCGAAGGTTTTTACTATCTCCTGATTTAATGGTCAGAAGCTAGGTCTGCCAAATTTGCCCTTTGCGACCTTGGTGTCCTTCGTGGTTAGGAAATCAGAACGAATTGATGGCGGCGGCGCCGAGGGCGATTTGGTAGAAGATCTGACTGGTGGTGGTCCAGAGTTTTAGTGGGGCAACGCGATCGACGTCGATCGGTACAACAATTGTATCCCCAGCTTCAATACTGACTCCTCCTTTCGGGAAAAAGCGAGAACGCTGATCGACTCGAACTTCACCATTGGATTTGACGACATAAATCTGCTTTTTGTCCGCCTTTCGGGTCAAACCACCAGAGAGGTCGATGTAATCGAACTGACTGAGTCCACCTTGGTATAAGTGAGAGGTAGGGTAGTTGACACTGCCGATGATGGTAACCGCTTGTGGCTGTTGTTTGAGTATCAGTTGGTCTCCATCTTTTACGCTGATGTCCTTCTCTCCAGTGAGGACGTTGGGAAGATCAATGACGAGCCGGCCGACTGCCTCTGTATTCTCGAGTTGGTCAAGAAGGGATTGGGCGGTGTCAACGGAGTCGAGCGAAAGGGCATCGCTCTGCAGGGAGGCTGCGGCGATGTCGCTTTGAAGGCGCTCACGGAGTTTTTGCAAATTGGCTGCCTCTTGAATGCGTAAGCTCTCGCGAACGAAGATCGCTGAAGTGGGGTCGGCTAAATCGGTTAGTCCACCTGCACGCTCAATAATGCGAGACAAGGTCTCCCCGCGTTCGATGGTGTAGGTGCCGGGAAAGCGAACCTCGCCACTTAGGATAATGCTCTCTTTTTCTGTCCATTCGGGGATGCGTTTTACATGAACCTGATCGAACTCTTGCAGCGTGATGTCGCTCTGCTCTGAGAATTGGCTCAGATTGACGGGAATGAGGAAGGAGTCGCGAACGGTCTTTTCATTGTCTTCGAAGCGTATCAGTTCGGCTTGCAGTGTATAGGCATCTTCGGTGAAGCCGCCTGCTGCTCTCAGCAAGTCAGACGCTCGCATTGAACGGTCTAGTGGGTATTCGCCTGGGTGGCGGACGCGGCCCTCGATGCTGACGATTTTTTGGGGAGTTTCACTCGTGCCTTGAGCTTTGAGTTGGTTGATGATCGGCTGTAGTCCTTCTCTATTGGGAGTGGTGCCGTCGAAGACGAGAATTCGATCCTTTGGTTCGAGCTCGAGATCGTTTTCAGCTTGGTTCCCTAGGAAAAGCTTCTCCAGGCTAAATGAGCGGGTGCTGGTATCTCCGGTGATTGGGTTTCTGGATACAACCAATGCATAGTCTAAATCCGCTTCGGGAAGGAGTTGTTCGATGTTGGTGAGAATGTTCGAGATTCTCTGTCCCTCGCTCCATTCATAGTCGCCAGGGCGCTCCACCGCTCCCTCGAGGCGAACGAAGTTTTCAACCCGATCGAGAGAGGAGTAAATCCGTATGGTATCGCCATTTTGACCCTGTAACTCCAAGGAGGCACTCTGGTTCAAGTCGACATCAATTAGTTCCTTGAGTCCTTTAGGGGAAATGCGTTCGATCTGAGAGAGAGAGGGAAAGGCACGAGCGGTAAAACCGCCAGCCATGGCCACGATAGAGCCGATGCTATTTTGTTCTTTCAGTTCGTAGATAGCGGGGCGCCGAACTTCGCCTGCGATTCCGACCAGGGTTCCAACTGGGGGGACGAAAATGACATCGCCAGGTTGTAGACGCGCATCGGAAGAGGTGTCACCATTGAGGAGTAAATCGTAGAGATCGAGAGTGGCTACGATTTCACCGGACCGTTTGAGTTGAATGTTTCGTAGTGAGCCAATCGGGCGAATCCCGCCGCTTACGAAAAGGGCGTTGGTCATCGTAGACAGGGAGCTGACGGTGTAGGCTCCGGGGCGATTAACATCGCCTAGCATGAAGATGCGCATGGAACGCAATTCGCCAAGGCTGACAAAGGCCTGCATGCCTATCATCTGCTCGCTGACCTTTTGCTGGATACTGGTTTTGAGCTCGTTGAAGGTTTGTCCAGCCACGGGGAGGGGGCCAAGTTCAGGGACCTGAAGTATTCCGTCTCTGGATACGTAGAGATCGTAGGAGATGTTTTCTTTACCAAAAAGTTGGATGCGGACCTGATCGCCGGGGCCGAGGACGTAATCGACTGGTACGGGGATTTCCGTGGCTGGGGCGAAGGTGGTCGGGGAGCCCGCGAAAAGGTCGTAGCCGAATTGTTCGAGTGCCTTGTCGATGACTTTCGCTTCACTCTTCTCTTCGACTTCGGCCAGATCGGTTGAGCTTTCGAACTCGGACTCGATTTTCAGGTCAGTCGCTTCTGTTTTGGGTATTACGACTTCTGGTTGTTCGATGGGTTGGCTCGCGTTTTGGGCGGCTTGCTGGCTTTCGAATTTCCGGAGCTCTTCGATGGCTTGCGCTCTCAAGGGGGCGGGCAGGGAGTTCAGCTTGGCTTGCTGTTCCGGGGATAGTGTCTGGGCTTGGGTGCTGAGTGCTGTGCAGACTGAGAGGATGAGGAGGATAAAGGATTTGAGCAACTTCATGGGACGGGTGTTTTTAACCGCTAAGTACGCGGAGAACGCAAAGTTTTTTTAACCTCAAAGGATGTAAGATCGAAAGGTAGGGTCCGTTCGCCGCAGCGGACCGCGTTGCAGGATCAGATTGTGTTGTTTTTAAACCGCGAAGTTTGATCGTTTTTTGCCACAAGAAGGCACTACTGAACGGAGTGACACAGGAGCAAAGCGACCAAACAAGAATCGGGTTGTGATGGGTCTTCGTTATAACGAGGGCGGGTTGTGTTGTGGATGAGACCGGGCAGATAGGTCAGGATCGCTTGTAGCGATTTAGGTATCGCTGTGCGACGGTAGGTTTGTGGTCAGTCGCTGATGAGCTCGATGTGGTCGGCTTGTGGCGTGTTCTCCCTGGCGTTGATCAAGCGTTTGTCGAGCGTTGCGAGGATTCCCTGGTTATTGAAAGCGAGGAGAACGAAGTAAGCGTCCGTAATCTGCTTGGGACTGAAGCGGCTCAGGTTAAATTCGCGAAGACTGATGGAGTCCGGCCAAAACGTATGGTCGCTGCTCGCGACGAATTTGCTGAGATATGCCAATGCATCGCTTGGAGTTGTTTCGATTCCTGGATACTTTGGATTTGAGATGACTCGGGCGAATCCGTTTTCACTCATGGGGCAGCTTGCCCACGCAAAGCTTCCCTGTGTAGAAATCCACTCGTGGCAGTCGTTGTGGCGCGGATGCGAAGGATCGAAGAGTGCTAGGAGCACGTTTACGTCGAGGAGGTAGCGTGGCATCTAGTCGGCGTCCCTTAACTCGTTTATTTCGTCGATTGAGAGGGTGCTTGTTGGCTTAGAGCTTAGATCGAAGATAGGAATGCCGTTTCGGGTTTTGGTTGCTGTTTTGCGTTTTTGGAGACCCTTGCAAGCCAGATCTGACAACACTTCACCAAGGGTTTTGTTGTAACGCTCGGCGATTGCTCGGGCCCTTTGGACGATGTCGTCGTCTAGATTGACGGTAGTTCTCACAGTGGGAGCATCACGCATCACGCATCACCTGTCAATTGGCGTTGTTTCTAGCCACAAAGATCGAGAGGTAGGGTTCGCTCGCCGCAGCGGACCGCGTTGCAGGATCAGATTGTGTTGTTTTTAAACCTGCTCTCTCGAGGGCACGGAGTTTAGGAGAGGGATTAGGAACTAAGAAGTGCTCGGATCCGCCTCCTTTTCAATACGGCGTGACAAGGGGGGTGTTTTTTAACCGCGAAATGACGCTAAGGTTTTGAGCGGGTTGGATTACTGATTACTAATTACGGATTGAGCGAAGCGAGTCGAGTTGTGCTGTTTGAACCGCTAAGATCGCTAAGAACGCGGAGTTTTGGGTAGTTGTCAGGTAGGCCTGTGGCCAAGTACGTGACGCGATGCGACGTGAGGGGAATGCTCTTCAAGTTTTGGGGAGGTGTGAATGTACGAAAGCGACGAGGAGGCAATGCGTTAGGTCTGAGAAAGTGATTGATCGTTCCTATATTAAACATAACGTTATGTTTTATTATGAAATATCTGGATCGTGAAATGCTAGTCTCTGCTCTCGAGGAGCTCGGCAAGCTGGCCCTTGTTGAGGGTATTGATCTGGATATCTGCTGTTTACGGAGGATCGGCGATGTTGCTCGCGTATGAGTCTAGGAACGCGACCAAGGATGTAGACGCGACCCTCAATCCGAGCGAAATTGGAGTTAAGCTAGTCGCACGAGTTGCGAAGATCCTCTCTTTGCACGAGGACTGGCTAAATTCCGATGTTACCCAGTTTCTTGGGCCAAATCCGAAAGCAGGGCGCCGGAAACTTGAGCTTTCGATCCCTGGGCTGAATGTGCATGTGGCTACCGCGAATTCTCTGCTTGCGATGAAGGCGCTGGCTTGCAGGGATCCGCTGCCTGGGTATCGTGGCGACCATGAGGATCTTGTCTTTCTGATCCGCAAAATCGGTATCCAAGCCGTCGATGAAATACAGGAAAGGATCGACCTGTTCTTTCCTGACGAAGTCATTTCGGAGAGCAAGCGGAAGACTCTCGAAGGTTTGATTGAGGAGGCCGGTAACGATGGGTGAGCGAGCGTTGACAGCCCTAGGCCGCCCCCAAACCTTGAATGATGTCGCGGTTTGGTCCGAATCGCTTGAGGATTTCGGTTACAATCTGCGTGATTGGCAGCATGAAGTGTCGCGTCGTTTTTCCAGTCGCAAGCAGCTTGCTGAGAGCATTGAGGAAGCGCCGCCCTTGCTCGCTGGGCGGTTTGTCGACGGCGATGTGGCGGATGCTTACCTTGCCGCTTATGCGGAATGGCTTTCGCTTAATGCGGATATTCCATCGCCTACCTGGTGCCAACGGGGGCAACGTAGCTCGAATAAGCCTTGGTATTCTGGCCCCGATCAGACCTATTTAGAAAAAGCGGCTCCAATCAACTTCAGCAAGCGAGGGCTGTTTGCCGTTCCTGACAATGTTTTCATTCCTCGTCCAGGCCGGCCGAGGGTGTCCTTGGAATTGAAACGCGAAAAGGCTGCCGAAAGACAGCGTGCCTACCGCAAGAGGGTAAAAGCGATCCTGGACCGAGCTCGGGCTATGGGGATCGCTCCTTAGTGGATTTTGTCCAACCGCTGAGGTATTGATTGCATTGTGTTTTTGAACCGCATCTGTCTTCGCCATTGGCTACGCCGAGACAAGTCCGCCTCCTTTTCAATACGGCGTGACAAGGAGGGTGCTAAGGATGCGGAGTTTGGGTGGTTGTCAGGTTGGCCTGTGCCCAAGTACGTGCCGCGATGCGACGGGAGGTTTATGGGAGATGATGCTAGGCGTAGTATTGTTGATCTTTGCTCTGTGGTACTACCTCTGCGATCTTGGCGTACTCGCTTGTCTCGGCGTAATATCGTGAAGACGGAAGCAATGGCGGCGGTTAACTCTAAATCTTGCTTTCTGAACTGAGGTTTCGGCAGGATTGTATTAACCAGCGAGAGCACTGAGGTCGCGGCGGAAGTTTTTTGGGGGGAGGGGATTTGGAGCAATTGGAATCGGGGGGCTGTTTTTTTGACAGGATCAGAGAGCCATCCGAGCCTGCCCCACCAACGGTCGACCTAGTCTTGCTCTGGCTTGTTTTGGAGAGACCGACGCCAGACCATGACCGAATCATGCCCTATTCATCGTTGACTTTGGGTATGGTCTGGTTGCATATATGATACCATGCTGGTGGTTCTGGATTCGAACGTACTCTATGCTGGGTTGTACTCGTCAAAGGGGGCGTCTTATCTCGTGCTGCAAGACATTGCAGATCTTGTCTTGAGTGTGGGCTTATCCGTTGGCCTTTACGAAGAGTATTCGGATGTGCTGCGTCGGCCGCCCTTGTCGGATGATTTTACGAACGAAGAGGCAGAAGCGATTCTGGACTTTATTTGCAGTAGGGCGACGCTCTTGGATGTCTTTTTCCTATGGAGACCTGTTCTGAAGGATCCTAAGGACGATTTAGTCCTTGAAGCAGCTGTCGCCTTCGGGGCCGACGCTATCTTAACTCACAACACGAAGGACTTTTCCGGCTGCGAAAAATTCGGGATCAAAGTTCTTAGCCCTGGCGAATATCTAAAGGAGAAAGAAAAACGATGAGCGCTATAACAATCAGGTTGCCAGAGTCATTGCATCGAAAGCTGAAGGAGGTCGCTAAGCGCGACGGAATCTCGTTGAACCAATTCATCAGTTCTGCTGCGTCCGAGAAACTGTCTGCAGTGCTAACGCTCGAATATCTGCAGGAGCGTGCGGACCGTGGTAGCGATAAGGCATTTCGAGAGATCCTTGGTAAAGTCCGTGACCGTCCACCGCTTGAGTCGGATCCACTCGATTAGGGCGTGCTCTAACCGCGGATCCTCCTACGCATGGCTCCGGCGGACTATAGGTGCTGGGGTCGCGGAGTGATGTTTCAGGCGTGAGTTGTATCGCTGTATCTCGTGTCTGGAGATAGGGATATGCGGGCTGCGTTGGTAGCCTCTGCGTTCTTAGCGTACTTGAGCGTAGCGGGCGGTTAAAATCAAAACGAAGTGATGACAGTTAGGTGCCCTCCGAAGTCGCTTTCGTTTTCTCCTGTGGCGAGGTTGTCTTCGTCGATGTAGTGGATGCCTCCTGATGTCCGGAGGTTAGAAAATTGAAAGTTAAGGATTGGCGAGTCTGAGAAATCTAGCTCGAAGAAGAGTTCTAGTGATTGCCCCTCTTTGGGGGCGATGGTGACGGAGTTTGGACCTGCTCCATCTCGATTGAGCGAATAGTTGCGGTATTTTGCTCCCCAGAGATCTCCATTCTCTTTCACGATGAAGCCGCCGATGGAGCGCATGATGCCGTCACCGTCCATCGCATGCCCGATGGCTTTACCTTTGCGGCGGTAGCCGGACTTGTAGATATGGTGGTTATAGGCTGTGTTAAAATCGCGATTGGGGTGGGATTCGGGGTCACGCCGCAAGTAGCCGGCACGGGTATCGGCCCATTCGAAATAAGCCCTCCAGGTAGCGTTTTGTGATTCAAGCTCGCCCCAAGCTTCGATGCCAGCAAGTAGCATATTAGCATCTGGCAAGAAGCCATCCTCGTCTTCCCCAATCAGTTGAGCGTACTGAGCGATCTTGAAGCCTGGAATTCGAAGTCGATAATCGACTCCTGCCAGTTGGTTGCCCGGCTCGTTTTCACTGTTGATGCCGTTGACGGCATTGTCTTCCCCAAGGAGCAGCTTTTTGAAGGTGCTCCAGTCCTTGGGGCGTCCTTCGCCTGCCCATTGCGCAGTCCGGCTCAGACCGATGTCCAAGTTCTTCCATCCAAAGGGGGTGAAGTCGATTCGCATGCCAAAGAGCAAGGCGTCAGAACCCCAAGGAATAAGAATGGTCTCTGGTTCGCCTTCTTTTCCAGCGTCTGGATTTGGACGTTCTCGTAATGGCTCTTCATTGTCGAGTTGTCCCATGAAGGTGGTGAAGGTCCACGGGCCGATCCAGTTGAGCCATTTGGTTTTCCAGGCGTCAGGGGAAATGCGGGTCAAGGACACGGCGGGTGCCGGGCGGGCATTGTTGGAAAGGATCAGTGAGCCATCCCAGCCGGGGCCCCACCAGCGGTCGACCTGATCGAGGGCGAGTGACCAGTTACCAAGGGCGACGGCCAGATAGGAGCCGTCAAAGCGTAGATCGTCACCGTCGAGTGGGTTGTCGGCGTAGGCTATTGAAATATTTCCAGCGAACCATTCGCTGAGCCATGCTTGTGAGATGGATGCTTCGAACTGCTCTCGTGGTTGGTGGCCGAAAGAACGAAAAGGGAGTTTGTCTGAAGCGATCGAGAGAGACGTTTCGGTCGGACGGTAGCCTAACTCGCTTTCGGATCTGTAGATGCTGAGCAGCCTGTTTTGACCGTCTTGGTAGGTTCTCTCGTCGAGTTGGGATTCGCCAAAGGCGTTTCGCCCCATTGGCCATGGCCAGGTTAATACCGCACTTTCGATCGCTCCAGCATCGCGAAGCAGCTGCATGTCGTGGCGAGTCGTGATCGAGTCCGACTCGATGCGTGGGGAGGCGATCGCAGTTGATACGATCAAAGGGGTCAGGAAAAGGGATCTGTTCATGCGTGAATTCGGGGAGGAACTAACCGCGGAATACGCGGAGGCTGCAAAGTTTTTTTGGTTCTTCTTGTGGTCTTGGTGGGGGCTGTGAAAAGACGCGAATCTACGCAAATGGGTAGCGGTGAAAAAGGGTGGGTATTGTCTTCGGGTTAGCCTGATGCCGCGAAGCGGGACCTATTCGGCCAGAGCCGACTTGACGATTCTTGAGAGTTGAGTGTCAGGTCGGCTTTGCCTCATAGGCGCTGCGCAGTTAGGTTTGGTTTTCAAGGAACTACCATTCGCTAGAGGTGCGCGATTGACTTTTGATGTTTGACCCCTTCTGCCAAACCCGTGGCTATTGAGGTCGCTGGGCGGTTGGAATTTGCGATTTTACGACTTAAACTCGTGTTCGATTGTTCTCTTCAGTCCTTCTCCCAAGCTCACGGGAGCTTTGAATCCCGTCTTTTCGATTGATGTATCAAAGAGAGTGTCAGAGCAGAATTTTTTGACCCGTATCGAGCTGATGGGAAGTTTCTTGCCGGTGACTTTTGCTAGTATATCGAAGCAGTATCCAGCGAGGATTCCAAGTGCATAGGGCAGTCGGAATTTTGCTTTTTCAGGCAAGCCGAGAGCGTTGTGAACGTTAGCGAGGAGCTCGTTCATAGAGAAGTCGGGTTTGTCGACGTAATTGTAAGTATGGATGCCAGGGGTGAACGATAGCGAGTGTCGGATGAAGGCTGCAACGTTTTCTACATAGGCCATCGATTTTTGGTTGTGGCCGTTGCCTATCATTGCGAACTTCCCGGATGCGATTTGCTTCAGTAGGTTATATACGTTGCCTCTATTGTTTTCTCCAAAAACGACTGTGGGTCGTATTATCACGAGCGTCCTCTTGTTCGGAGCCTCCTCTTGCCATTCGCGAAATAACTTCTCCGCTTCCCATTTCGTACGGCCATAGTCGTTAAATGGGTTGATTGCCCCGTTTTCATCAGTTCCCTTAGGTGCGAAACCATAGACGGCGACGGAACTGGTAAATATAATTTTTTTGCAGTCTTTTCTACGGGCGACTTCGCATATGTTACGTGCCCCGTCGACATTCACCTCATCGTATAGTGATCTAGGTGTTACGTCATCTCTGTGTTCAGCTGCTAAATTGACTATTGTGCTTTCTCTGTCTATATTAGCAGAAAGCTCTTCGAAGTCGCGAACGTCGCATGGTTGCCAGCTATTTGGATAATTAAGGCTTTGCCTAGTATCTAGTATTTTTATCGTGTTTGCTTTTGCATGAATTGCTTTTGCAAGTCGTGAACCAATGAACCCGCTTCCCCCGATTAGTGATATTTGCATGTTATTCTATTTTCTACTGAATTGAAGGGTCTTGCGGAGGACCTTTTTGATTACAAATATCGTTCCTCCGTTTTTGAAAACATCGTTATATGATTTTCTGGATTCGATCCAACCGGTAATGTATGCGTTCATACTGTTAGTGCTTTCTCCGCCGTGAAGCATGAGTGTTGTTGTATGTGGGTAGTAGGCTCCTTGGACTCGGAGATTGTTGAATAGTAGGAGTTGTTGCTTTAGATCTGAGGAGATTTTAAGGTTTGGATCGAACGTGGGTTTTAGTTTTTCGAGAGTGCTTCGGCGTATGAATAAGGCTGGGTGCGGGATCTGCTTGGACTTGAAATTTGAAGCATCAACATTGCCAGTCTTCCAGTGCCGAATAATCCTCCCGTTGCTGTTGATGATCTTTATATTACCGTAGACTAAGTCGCAGTTGGAGTTGGAGAATTCCTTTTCGATCTCCGACAAAATGTCGCAATGGGCATATTGGTCATCCGAGTTCAGGAATGCTACGATGTCGCCAGTTGCGTGTTCGAACCCTTGGTTCATTCCGTCGTACACGCCACGATCGCATTTGGAAATTACTTTAACATCTGGATTGTAAGATTTTGCGATTTTAATCGTGTTGTCGTCGGAAATCGCATCTTTGACGATGTGTTCTACTCTAACATTTCTTTGATTCTTAACAGACTCGATGGTCTTGTGTATCGTCTTCTCGCTGTTTTTTGCTGCGGTTATGATTGAAAAGAGCACTTTCGGAAGTTGGGTTACTGTTTTTTTGGCTGAGAAGTATTGGATGCATGCTTAAGCGTGCCTGTTCGATTAGTGATCGAGCTTTGAAGCGATATTTCTTGCTACTTCTTTCCAAGCAAATCTGGAAGTTAGATCTAGTCTGCTTTTTGTGATTCTGTCTTCGTTTGTCGCTCCGATGGAGGCTTCTGTTTTGTTGAAAAACGAGATAGCTTCATTGATGGAATTCACGTGTTTAAATCTTGAATAGTGCGGATTGATCCAGTCTATCTCGCTGGAAAGGTCGGAAAAGGAGGCAATAGTGTCCCCGTTGTAAAGGTGTTCCATCAGTTTCAACTTAAAACCAGACAGGAATTTGTCTTCGATGATTGCTGGAGATGGATTGCCAAAGTTGTCGGAGATTACTTCCAGCTTCGCGTTTTTTAGGTATTTGTGATCTGAACGACTTAGCTTTGAAGCTCGCTTGGGTAGCCAATCGTTCGATCCAAGTGTTTTGATGGAAGTCGCATTGTAATTCAGCGGAAGGTTCTCTTTTTGGGGGATACCTGGGGGGCTTGCGTATATGGGTAGGTCCGGCCAGGTTTCA
Source organism: Pelagicoccus mobilis (assembly GCF_016595505.1). Classification (GTDB taxonomy): domain Bacteria; phylum Verrucomicrobiota; class Verrucomicrobiia; order Opitutales; family Opitutaceae; genus Pelagicoccus; species Pelagicoccus mobilis. The sequence goes on from NZ_JAENIL010000003.1 coordinate 134,897, forward strand.
CTCGCAATCGCTCTTTCTCTCTCGCTTAAAAAGAGGAGTCTTTGAGATGATGCCGCTACGCTGTTAAACAGGTGGGAGGACCCGCACCTGTAGAAAAGCTGAATATCTGGTCTGCTTTTGAAGGAAAAGTGTGAAAACAGATTATGTATGATAAAGAGATCTGGCTTTAGGGTTCGCGAAAAATCCGCCAGCAGCTCGTGGGATACAATCGTGAATTTACTCTTTTGGCTTGTTTTTTTTACATACTCTACCTGCATCTTTTGCCACTTCTTACCCCAGATTGGAATAAATCTACGGCATGGGTGCGCCAGTTCCAGTGTATTGACACGAATACCGAGCTCATTCAGTGCTTCCGTTAGACGCTTGTCGTATATGGATCGTCCGTCATTGCTGCTTAATGGGAGGCAGACGTAGGTGATGTCTATTGTTGATGTTGTCAAATGATCTAATTCTAAGCGATTCAAACTGATTGCTGTATTTGTATGTCAGTCGGTTGGCTTGTTTATTTATGTATTGTCTGCTTTTACTGTTCGTTGAGTTCGAGCTTGTGTCAGTTGTGGTGATTGTGGCTTTCGTTGAAGGTCTTGAAAACGAACCCCTTGCCGAAGAGGCGTATTTTTATCCATCGCAAGGTCCTCCACCACCATGTCTGGCGTTTCATTTTTCGTTTGAATGCCGACGTGTAGAAGCGATTTAATCTGAACCCAAGGTAGGATTTCATAAAAGAGCATAGGGAGTACTTAAAATTGGTCTCTATATCAAATTCCTTGAGTAGATGCTCTGCTTTTCGGATTTTCTCTGACTCTTTGAATGTGATGTCGGTTACGATTGCGTCAATTGTGTTTAGCTTAAGTTGCTTGTGTGCTTCGAATCTATGATGTCCGTCGATGATGTAGTGACTGCCGTCATTTTCAGTGCTCAATATGATAGGAGGTGACTTTATTCCCTCTTTGATTGAAGCAGTGATGGAGTTTATTGAATCGCGATTTGCTTGCCATTTCGGTCCTTTTCCTTCGAGCCAAGGTGATGTGATTTGCGATATGCGGGTCGGCGTTACTCCCATCGTTTTCGCCTCATAGTTGCTTACTGACTTGTTGGTGTTGAAGTCTTCTATGAGCCTATCTGGGTGGTGTTCACGATCGTAAGACTGAGTCTTTTCGAAATTCTCAAGTTCTGTAAGTGATTCTGCGAATCCTTTCGCCATTTGTTTGAATCGAACTCGATCAAGTGCAATTCTGAAGTCACGATAATGGATGTGGACTTCGTCTGTGACGAAGACGTCTTGTAGTTCGATTGTGAATTCGTTGCTGAAGTATTCGCTCTTGTTTGGGGTTGGCGAATTTTCAAGGAACTTGAGTTGGCGTTCCTTTCCCCCAGCAATCATTATTGTTGTTGGGTACTTGTGCTCTTGGTAGCTGGGGTTTTGCTCCAGAAAACTTCTAACATCTTCGGTAGAGCTTTTAATTATGTCTGCGTACTCAAAGTATTCATCCAGTGAAAATACAGTTCGAAATTCCCGATGATGAATATGGATATTCTCTGCGAGATCGATGAATAGTCTTGAATGATGCTTTTCTCTGTCTGGTAAGGTCGATTTGTGGAGTATTTTTCTAACTGATCCCATTTTGGTTTCTGTGCCTTTCTAGTGTGATTATTAGTGTCGTGATTAATATATTAAAATTTATAATGTTTATCTTTATTGATATCAATGATAAGTAGGAGCTTATATCGGTCGTAGTTGCTATGTATGCCGCGTAAGCAAGTGTGGTGATGGCGGCTAGGAAACCTAGTTTGGATTTTCCTTTGCTATATATGTCGTACATTGCAAAGGAAATGCGGATTTGGATTATGCAAGATGTTATAAAACATAATCCTGATGTGATGTGATTAGGGGATGTGTTGAAAATGATGCTTGCTAGTGATAGTGCGTACAGTGTGAGCGAAGCGGCAATGAGTAGTAGGTTTTTTTTGTTTATCTTGAAGCCTGTTTGGCCATCGCTGATGGCCTTTTGTCTGAAGACTGTTGCGATGAGGACGAGGGCAGTATTGATTGCCAGGAATATTCTGAAGCTAGTGATTTGTTCTAATCTTAGCAGTTCTTTTGCGAAAAATATTTCGACGTATGATATTAATATGATGCACTGAGAGTTGAGCCATGCCCATATGGTGTCTTTTTTGAGGATGATGACTCCTTTATGTTGTTTCGATGTGTAAAGGTGTATCAGGGCGGCTGTTGAAAATAGCAAAATTGTCCACGTTAGGGTAATGTCTAGATCGAGGTTTATAGCAATAACTGTTGCTATTAGAGCACAGGTCAATGGTGCTAGGTCGGTCAGGTAGCTTAAGTGCAGTTTTTTGATTGCCCACAGTCTGCTATATGAAATTGCGAGTGAGTGTGCGGCTATGACGTAAAGAAAAATGGATGTGTTTGAAGGGGTGATTTTCTTAGTGCTAAATATTAGTGGAATACACAAAGAGATCGCTATTGTGATTAATATACTGGAAGATATGTAGCTTGTTCTTGAGTCAGAATCCTTGGGAGGTTGGTCTTGCAGTTTTATGTGGAGGTTTTGTCTGTAACTGAAAGAGCACCAACCGATGCATGCGGTGAAAATGAGGTGGTTGAAGAAAATCTCTTCCGAGTACTTCGAGAAGAAATATGCAATGGCTATTGTTGCTGTGAAGTTGATGCCGGCTGTCAGGAAGCGGCTAAGGTACGCTGCGTAGCGTGACAGTATCTTATATAGCTTTCTGCGAGATGGTATTAATTTTGACTGGCTGATGATGCGAAGAAGTTTGAATGGATTTATCGAAGTGCCTGAATTTCGCTGCGTTGACCGTCCAGGTGTTAGAATTGTTCAGATCGATGTTTAGGGTAGATGCGAACCATGTTACGAAGCATTGGTAGTCTTTCGGAAATAGGTGGATTACATCGTTCATGAAGGATGTGACGTTGAGGCCAGATGATGCGCATTGGAATAGGTGAGTAGAAAATAGGCCAATTAGATTGTCGCTATCTTGTTTGCTTTCCTCTATGCCGTTTCTTCTAATGTTTTCTCTGTATTCAGGGCTATCTCGTGGGTGGAACCTAATCTTGGTGCAGTTGTAGCGTTTAAGGGATTTGCAGATAGTTTCTGTCCAGAACTTGCAGTCTATGTTGTAGTCGATGTAGTAAGGTTGTGAAATATATGTGCAATCGGATGTGCTGCAGTTATTTTTTCGGTGAGAAAATTCTTGTATGAAGATCGGCGCTGTCGTGTGACGTCCTCTTAATGAATATATGAAACGTCCGCTGAATTCTGCGATCTCGTTGCTTGAGGGTGGGACGCCGTAGAGAATCGACTTTATTGTTGATCGTAGCTTGGGTCTTGATCTGTTGAGTGTTGGGATTTGGCTAATGCTTTCAGGCCGTAGGTAGAACTCAATGTTGTCTGGTACTATTGTTGCTGAGTTGGCATCGATCGATAGCAGTAGTTTCCAAGAGAGTAGGTCTTGGCAGCCGAAGAAGATGAACTCATTATTTGGTTCTTGAGCGATTTGTTGCAGCAATTTTAGAAATTTTACTTTGAGTAAGAGCTTTCCTCTTATTGGGAGGGGTTCGAAAAGCGGCAAACAGTGTTTCTCTATAGTCGGAGAAATGCTGTGGGTGTCATTTTCGTTTCCAAAGTAAATCAGCTTGTTGTATTGCCACCTCTGCTTGTTTACGGCGGATAGGTGGTATGGGTGGTTTGCTACTACGACAGTTTTCACTTTTACCCTAATATATTTCCTGTTTTATTGGAGGTTGGTGTCCTGTCAGTCCTCTGCAAAAGGCTTCGGGGGTTCTCTTAGCTAAAAAACTAGATCGATGTGTCTGTGTGTATTGTTCTTTGGTTGAGCGTGCCAGACTATTGAGTGCTCGAGCTATTTCTTCCTCGGTTGGGTGTTTGGGTAGTTGACTGATCCCTAGCGTTTTTGAAAAGATTTGAAGGGTGTTCTCGGCTATGAAAAGAACTGGTTTGTTGTGAAGTATTGCATTTATAACCATTGAAGAGGAACCTGCATGGTTCTTGTAAATGGCTAAAACTATATCCGTCTTAGTGAGTTCCTGGTGGAGTTGTTCGTCTGAGAAGCGTTCGTTGACGGATTTGATTGTTGGGTTTGAGTTCGGTTCAGACTTTTGTGCAATTTGTCTTTGGGTTCTCTTGTCTTGTTGGCCGAGTATCGTAAGATGTGATTTGATATTGTGTGCTTTTGAATAGTTGTGTATTCCGTTTATTGACTCTACTATTGATTTACGATTGTCAATATAGCCGGCAATCAGGAACTTTGAGGCGGATGGGCGGTGGGGTGGGATTGTCTCAGGTGGGCTCAGCAGAATTGGGTCGAATATCATTTTAGTGTTGTTCGCGTCTATTTTAACTAAGTCTTCTGTTGGGTTCTCGAGAGAAAGGGGTTCGATGTCTAGTATGTTTAATATCTCAAGGAGAGCTTTTACGAGTAGTCTTCTTGTTGTGCTGGGGCTGTTTAGAAGACCATAATAAAAAAGTAAGCTTATCTTGTTTGTATGACCGAATAGTCTTAGCAGGATTGCAGCGAACCAGTGCGATTCTGCGTGTAGGAAGATATAGTTGCTTTTTTCGCTTGTTCCTGCCTTTGAGATTGAGAACAAAGCTTGTGAGAGTTTACTTTTGTTGACGAGTTGAGATGCTGTTCTTTTATTGTGGTGGCTTTCTATTATAGATATGTAGTTTTTGAAGTGACCGTTTTTGCGTGGGTATATTAGGGTTGTTAGCATTTTAGTACGAAAGTATTCGGTATGGGATCATGGATCCTTGATCGAGATTGGATTTTGTGTATAAAGATGCTAGGTAAAGTATGATTAGGATGATGAATGCTGTCTTTTCACTGTTCTTCATGACTAGGAATGTTCTGTTCCATGTTAGGAAGCAGAATGCAATGTAGAAGTAGAATGACATACGACCTAATACTGCGTCGAAACTGATAGTCATGTAGTTTATTGCGATTCCGGCTACTATAACGTAATAGTGGAGTTTGTTTTCTCTTTTGTTTAGGGAGATTATGAGGAGGAGTATTGTCGTTAATAAAGACTTGTAGCCGTATTCGTGCTTTCCGTCGTAGAATGAAATTAGTGGGACGTGAGATGTTGCTATTGCGATAAGAAGTTCGGATACTGGTATTAATGAAATTAAAATGAGCGTTGGGATGAGTTGGTACTTCCGGGGGGAGATCCAAAGTGCTGCTAAAAAAAGTACAAACGGTATTGAGCTGTAGTGGGTTAGGGTTGCTGCTAGAGAGAAAACCCAGAATCTCCATTCCTTAGTCGTTACGAAATGATAGGCACAGAAACAGAAGCCCACTGCGGTGGTCTGTCTGATTATCGAGAAGGATTCGGGAAAGAACCATGGTAGGCAAATGAAGCCAATTACGGTGAAACAGTTCTTGGAGTGACGACTTGCTAGTGCTATTAGGGAGGTTGTTAATAGAGCGTGTAGTATGAAGAGCGTTTGATGATGCCCAGTAAGTAGTGACAGTTGAAATAGAAACCTGGAAATTGGTTCTCTTGGGTGGATAGAGGAATAGAAGTTGTTTTTGTATTGAATGTAGTCGAATCCTATTCCGTCTCTTAAAGATAGGATAATGAATACTACCAGTAGGGAAAGTGTTGTTGCCGGAAAATTGCGTTTTGAGAGCTTAAAATTACTGAATAGAGCCACTACCAATATTGGGAACGTATACAGGAAGATGCTAGCTGCGTTGTTTATTACCATGGAAGGGTGGTGTTAATTCACCTTTTTTGAACTGTGTGAGCTTGATGTTATTTAGTTAAATAATATCTTTGTGATGAATTGGGAGGCTACGCTTTGGGGATACACGCTCTTCTTGAGTTGACAGAAATTTGGATACGATTGGGAAAAGGAGCTCGGCTTTATTGATCCATGATGTGATGGTGTCGATTCGCTCGTGCACGATTGGGCTAGAGGTGTTTTTGCTTTGTCGGGCGATTTCTTTGAGGCGTTCAGCCCCATCTTTGAGTTCTGGGCGAATACGTTGGCTGATGAAGCCGTCGGCAATGAGTCGGAGGCTGTTTTCGGCAATGTGGTGATCGCGACGGTCGCCCGCGATATAGGCGGGGTTGAGGGCGTTGATACTTTTGAGGAAGCGGATGCCTTGGCTGGCGGAGCCTTTGCTGATCTGGAGCTTCTCGACGACGTGATCGAGTGCGAGCGGAGTTTCGCTAGCGAAGAAGAGGCCGTAGATCTCTCCATAAGACTTTGGGAGGCCGAAGGCTTGGGCGGCACTGACGAAGAAAGCGATAAGCTCGCGTTCGATGTCGGTGAGCTGGTTTGTGTTTGTTTTACCCACGAAGGTCACGAATAGGCACGAAGTGGTGCGGTGTGTTGAATCCGAGTTAGGGAGTTTGTTTGCAAGGTGATTGCGGGAACTACTGAAGTTCGGTTCAAGGAGTTCAAGAAAAAATGAACACGTGTGCGAAAGGGTCGATTTCTGATCGGTAATCCGGGATCAGGGATTTGCGATACGAGGGGAGCGATGCGTTTTTTAACCGCTAAATGACGCTAATGGTCGCTAAATGTTTGGATTGTTTTCTTAACCACGAAGTTCGCTAAGGTTGATCGGATTGTGTTGGTTTAACCACTCGTTCGCGGGGCTCACTGGATCCGAGTTTAGCTCGGGGAGGATCCGCCGTTGGCGGGGAGGATTTTGTTTTTTTGATTGGTTGTTGGGGGAGTGGACACGCGCGGAGCGCCTGCCCCACCTTATGGAGGGGAAGGAAAGAGAGATAATGGGGGTGGTTGTGGGATCTTGCGTTTAGGCGTGACGCGGCGGTCCCGCCCTACCTTTGAGGTGCTTCCGTATATGCGAATCACTACTAGTCGTTGCAGCGGGGCTGGTGCGACGAATGATGCTTAGCTTAGGATGTGTGCTTCGAGTCCTTTGTAGGCTGTAAACCCTTTGTCGAAGGTGAGCATTGTCATCGCTGATTTTTTGGCGAAGGCAGCTAAGTAGGCGTCGTTCCATATCTTGGGCGAGAATTTTGCGTTTTTGGGGTAGGCCTTCCACTGGCTCGCTATTTCGGGTGGCTCTTCGGCGTATTCTATTCGATCTTCAGTCAGGAAGCGTTCGCAGGCTTTCCAAGCTTGAGCATGTGTGAGTGGGATGTTCATCGCTTTGGGATTGGTCGATAGGCGGAGAAACCCTTGTTGGGTCATCCGGCACATGCAGCAGGCTTTGGTGTCTTGTTTGTTGAGCCACTCCCAGGCGCTTCAGCAGTGTGGGTGTTTCTCGAAAGCGAGGGCGAGCCAGATGTTGACGTCAGCCAAGTAGGGCACGGTCTTCTTCCTCCAATAGGTCGCTTTGTTGGTCTGGGCTTACCGCGATCGGTTCCGGGGTTGAGAAGAGAGGGCCTCGCAAGCGAACGGGTTTCGAAGATTCGGCCGTCTCCAAATCTCGTCTAAGAGCGTTTGCTAGGTATTCGCGGAACGATTCTCCTCGTAGGGCGGCCTTGGCTATGGCTTGCCGGTAGAGTTGCTCTGGTATGTCTACGGTTGTGCGCATGTTTATGATTATGGCATATCTATGTCTGAGTGCGAAGGCCTATGGTTTGGAATTGTCTGGGTGCTGCTGTCGGGTTCTAGGTTTCGGTAAAGGTGTTGATTGTTTTCTTAACCGCGAAGCACGCCAAGTTCGCTAAGATTGATCGGGTTGAGTTGGTTTAACCACTCGTTCGCGGGGCTCACTGGTAGATCGGAGTTTAGGAGGTTTTGTAGTTGCACTCATTTCTCCGACCTCCGCGGATTTGATCAGCAATCAGCAATCAGCAATCAGCAATCAGCAATCAGCAATCAGCAATCAGCAATCAGCAATCAGCAATCAGCAATCAGCAATCAGGAATCAGCATTTCGTGATCCGAGCGGAGCGAGACGGTTCTGTCTTTGGGGTTGAACTAAGGGTGGATTCGTAAATGGCTGTGTCGGTGCGAGTTTTGATTACAGGAGTTGCGGGGTATATCGGGTCCAACCTCGCTTTGCGATTGAAGGAGGAGGGAGCTGAAGCCTCAGGTTTGGATGGGTTTACGGACTATTATGACCCTGCGTTGAAGCGTGAAACGGCTCGTCGGTTGGAGCTAGCGGGAGTGAAAATCTTTGAGGGGGATCTGACAGAAGCGGCGGCCTCGGCGATGCCGCCCTACCTTGAGAATGTGGATGCGGTGGTGCATTTTGCTGCTCAGCCGGGAATCTCCGCCACAACGCCTTGGGAGGACTATAACCGCAACAATGTAGTGGCGACGCATTGTTTGCTGGAGGCGGTTCGCAAGGCTGGGGTGAAGCGGTTCGTTAATGTTTCGTCGTCATCGGTTTATGGCTTGCGGGCTACCGACTCGGAGATTGGAGAGCCTAAACCAGCGTCCTGGTACGGAGAGACGAAGTTGGCGGCGGAGCTGGAGGTGATGGGGGCGGTACGCCAGGGGAGGCAGATGAAAAATGTAAAATCGAAAACGGAAGATGGGGAAGGTGGCTTTTCGGCCTGTTCTCTGCGTTTGTTTTCGGTGTATGGGGAGAGGGAGCGGCCGGATAAGCTGTTTCCTCGTTTGATTCGGGCGATTGCGAATGAAGAGGAGTTTCCGCTTTTTGAGGGGAGTTGGGATCACCAGCGGTCGTTTACGTATGTGGGGGATATTTGTGAAGCGATCTCCTGTGTTCTGAATAATTGGGAGAAGGCGGAAGGGGAGATCTTTAACGTGGGGACGGATCGTTGCTTCACCACTGGAGAAGCGATCGAAACGGTCCAGGAGATCATGGGGCGTAAGGCGAAAATCAATCTGCTGCCGCCACGTCCGGGCGATCAGGCGGCGACCCACGCCAATATTGGGAAGATTCGCAAGAAGCTAGGCTGGGAGCCAAAGACTTCGCTGCGGGGTGGCTTGGAGCGAATGGTCAAGTGGTACATGGACGAGGTCCATGGAAAGATCGATTGGCGGTAGGAGATTTTGATCGGGTTGTGCTTTTTTAACCGCGAAGTACGCTGAGTTCGCGAAGTTTTTGATGGTTGGATTACTGATTACTGATTACTGATTGAGGATTGAGCGAAGCGAGTCGGGTTGTGTTTTGCTTTCTGAATCGCGTCCGTCTTCGCCTCTGGCTACGCCGAGACAAGGAGGCTGCTAAGAACGCGGAGTTTGGGTGGTTGTCAGGTTGGCCTGTGGCCAAGTAGGTGCACGCGATGCGGCGGGAGGTTTTGTTTTTCTTGACCGCTAAATTACGCTAATGGTCGCTAAATGTTTTGATTGGTTGCTGGAGAGCAGGGCTTTGTATTTAGATCAATTTTGAGGGATTCGCGATCTGAGTTAGGCGAGGGTGTGGGGTTGTGCTGGGCAAAAAGATTGAGTTGATGCAGAGTGGTGACAGTCTTTTTCCTTATGGATGATTTAACCGTGAGAATAACTGTAGACCCCGGCAAGTGTGGAGGCAAACCTTGCATTCGCGGTATGCGCATCAGGGTTATTGATGTTCTAGACCTGCTCGCTCAAGGTCTCACCGATTCAGAGATTTTGGAAGAACTCCCCGATCTAGAGGAAGCTGACATCCGTGCATCTGTGCTTTACGCCAGAAAGCGTATGGATCACGCAGTGATCGCGGTATGAGAATCTGGATCGATGCCCACATTTCTCCGGGCATCGCCGCATGGCTGAGCGAGACTTCCGATTATAAAGTGCAGTCTTTGCGTGGTCTCGGTCTGCGTGATGCCGATGACTTGACCATTTTCATGCGAGCGAAGGAAGCTGACGTGATTTTCGTCACGAAAGACTCTGATTTCGTCGATCTTGTCGAGGCTCGGGGTGCTCCACCTAAAGTTATTCTGTTGAAAACTGGCAATACCACAAACCGTAGACTTCGCGAAATCTTTGCTTCGCACCTCGATGAGGTTGTATCCCGTTTCATGGATGGTGAAACCATAGTGGAGATTCGGTAGGGGCAATCAGATGCCGTGTGATTGCAAGTGAAGCTCTCGGAGGTTGATTTGGCTTTTGAGGCCTTTTGAGCCTTTACGAGCGTGTGCGAGAAGGCCTGATAAGAGCCAATAAAGAGAGTGACACAGAAGCAAAGTGACCAAATAGAAATTTGGTTGGGTTTTGCCTTCGCTACAGCGAAGACCTTCACGGATTGTGTTGGGGCTTACCACGGAGAGCTCAGAATGCATGGAGCGTTGGATCAGTACCCCATGTGGCGATGAAGGTGTTGTTCTAACTGCTCACGACTAGACTTCACATGACGCTACGACCGGCTGGCTGCGGGGTGATGTTTTCGGATTTCTCTGAGAGGTTTTCAATGATTGGTTTTTACCACGGAGATCACAGAGGTACGGAGGAAGTAATACATGGATTCATCATGAGGCTCCTGAACTCCGTGACCTCCAGTGAGCATCGCGAACGGGTGGTTAATTCTTTATTAGGCTCGAACTATCGCTTGCCTCTGCGTTCTTAGCGTACTCGAGCGAAGCGGGCGGTTTGGATTGTGCTTTCTGAACCGCGGTACCGAGCGCTTTTGTGCGACACTTGAGAAGCAGGGCAACGAAACAATCGCCAAGAACGCGGAGTTTGGGTGGTTGTCAGGTTGGCCTGTGGCCAAGTAGGTGCCGCGATGCGGCGGGAGGTTTTTGGGAAGTGCTGCTTGGGGGCCTAGGGTGTGGTGTGCGATGTTTGGCCGTTTGGATTACACGGTGGTGAAAGCACTCTCCAACTTTTTTGGTGGCTGAAACTGTTAGTGGTGTCAGACTTCCTTTCCTGATGCCTATGGATTTTCAGTTGGTGACGGACAAGGTGCTTCGAGGAGAGATGGGCGAGTTGTCGACTGGGAATTACTCGGTGACTTCTTCCCTCTCTTTGATCGGTATGAACTTTTGGGAGAGTTGAGGAAATCGAATGGCTAGGTTAAGCGAAAGGGAGAAAGAGGAGTTCTTGGAGGATGCTCTTTCGATTGAGCGGAGGGAGGCTTTCAGGTCTTTGCGTGCGGGAAGTCAGCAAGCGCTGTCGCCGGACGAATTGATGCTGTTTCTGAACTGGGCGCAGCAGTTTATGACCGAGGATGTGTCCGAACGGGGGCCGATTAAAGGCGATCGGTTTTTGATGTGATAGAGTCGGGGTAGCCTCGGGCGATGTCGGTGTCGCTGTTTCGACGGAAAGTTTGGTGAGAGTGGTGTTCTAACCGCCGAGGCCGCTGTGCCGAGCACACTGTGCGACACTTGAGAAACGGAGTGACGAAACAATCACGGAGGTTTTGATCGGGTTGTGCTTTTTTTAACCGCGAAGATCGCCGAGGTCGCGGAGTTTGGTTGGTTGTCAGGTTGGCCTGTGGCCAAGTAGGTGCCGCGATGCGGCGGGAGGTTTTGTTTTCTGACCGCTAAATGACGCTAATGGCCGCTAAACGTTTTGATTGGTTGCTGGGGTGATGGTTGCTGGAGAGCAGGGGTGATGGCAACGTGGTTCGCGGCAACGACGGTACCGAGGAACGTATGTGACGACATGTTTCGTCTGCTTCGCTGACTCAAGTGACGATCGGAGATCTCGGTACAAGCGGAGCGTACCGAAGCCCGAGGCTGACAGCGTAAGCGAACAACAGACACGTTGCCCTCCGGTGGTCATTTGGCGCGGAGGGTGCCTTTATTGAGCTCTTCTAGGAAAAGGGGGTAGGTGAGCTTGATTCCTTCTTCGAGGGGGATCTTGGAGGTCCAGCCGGCTTCTGAGAGGCGAGAGACGTCCATGAGCTTGCGGGGGGTGCCGTCGGGTTTGCTGAGGTCGTTTACGATCTTGCCTTTGTAGCCGACAGTCTCTGCCACGAGTTCGGCGATTTGGCGGATGCTGTGTTCGACGCCGGTGCCGGCATTGAGGATGCTGGGTGGGTCTTGTAATTGGAGGGCGAATACGACGGCGTCGGCTAGGTCGTCGGCGTGCATGAGCTCTCGCAGGGGAGTTCCGGTGCCCCACATGGTGACCTCGGGGGCGTTCGCTTCTTTGGCTTCGTGGAAGCGGCGAATGAGGGCGGGGAGCAGATGAGAATTGTCGGGGTGGTAGTTGTCGCCTGGCCCGTAGAGATTGGTGGGCATGAGCGAGTGGTAGGTAACGCCGTATTGTTGGCGGTAGTACTCGCAGAGTTTGAGGCCGGCGATCTTGGCGATGGCGTAGGCTTCGTTGGTGGGCTCGAGCTCGGAGGTGAGCAGGCAATCTTCGCGTAGGGGCTGGGGAGCGAGTTTGGGGTAGATGCAGGAGGAGCCGAGGAAGAGGAATCTGGATACGCCGGATTGGTAGGCGGCGTGGATCGTATTGCTGGCGATGGCTAGGTTTTGGTAGCCAAAGTCGGCAGGGTAGGTATTGTTGGCGTGGATACCGCCGACTTTGGCGGCGGCCATGACGACGGCGTCTGGCTTTTCGGTTTGGAAAAAGGCTTCGACGTCGGCTTGGCGGGTGAGGTCGAGTTCGCTCGAGGAGCGAGTTACAGTGTTGGTGAAGCCGAGGGCGTGAAGGCGGCGGAGGACGGCGGAGCCGACCATGCCGCCGGATCCGGCGACGTAGATTTTGGATGCGGGAGTCATTGTTTTCTAACCGCTGAGAACGCAGAGTTCACTGAGAGATGTTGTTATTTGGGAAGGGTTGAAGTTGGTCTAGGTGCTTTGCCTTGGTGTGCTTTGGGCTTGTGCTCTGTAGACTTTCAATTCCTCGGCAGATCTCTGCGATCTCGAGCGAAGCGGGCGGTTTGTCCTTACGCGAGGGCGGCTTTGATTTTGGCTTCGTCTTGGGCGAGCTTGAGGTCGGCGTCGGTCATGATCTTGACCAGTTCCTTGAACTTGACCTTGGGCTCCCAGCCTAGCTTTTGCTTGGCTTTGGCGGGGTCGCCGATCAGCAGATCTACTTCCGCGGGGCGCTCGTAGCGTTTGTCGTATTCGACATATTCTTCCCAATCGAGATCGAGGTGGGCGAAGGTTTCTTGGACGAACTCTTTAACGGTGTGGGTCTCGTTGGTGGCGATGACGTAGTCCTCTGGCTGGTCTTGTTGGAGCATGAGCCACATCATCTCGACGTACTCCTTGGCGTAGCCCCAGTCGCGTTTGGCGTCGAGATTGCCGAGGTAGAGTTTGTCTTGCAGCCCCATCTTGATGCGGGTGGCGGCCCGGGTGATCTTGCGGGTGACGAAGGTTTCGCCGCGCCGCGGGGACTCGTGGTTGAAGAGGATGCCGGAGCAGGCGAAGAGGTCGTAGGATTCGCGGTAGTTTACGGTTAGCCAGTGGGCGTACATTTTGGCGCAAGCGTAAGGGGAGCGCGGCCAGAAGGGGGTGGTTTCGGTTTGGGGAACTTCTTGTACCTTGCCATACATCTCCGAGGAGGAGGCTTGGTAGTATTTGACCTTGTTGACGAGATTGGCTTCGCGGATGGCTTCGAGGATGCGGACTGCACCGGTGCCGACGACGTCGCCGGTGTACTCGGGCACGTCGAAGGAGACGCGTACGTGGGATTGCGCTCCGAGGTTGTAGATCTCGTCGGGTTGGAGATCGTAGAGGAGCTTCACCATCTGGACCGAGTCTGCGAGGTCTCCGTAGTGGAGGAAGAGTTTCACTCCGTTGACGTGAGGATCTTGGTAGAGGTGATCGATCCGAGAGGTGTTGAAGGTCGAGGCTCGGCGAATGACGCCGTGGACTTCGTAGCCTTTTTCAAGGAGGAGTTCTGCTAGGTAGGAGCCGTCTTGGCCTGTGATTCCGGTGATGAGGGCGCGTTTCATATGCTATTGGTCAGTCCGTAGAATTCGAAGAGCGGGGAGAGAATAGTTTTTAAGTGAGTTTGTCGATAGGGATTTAGGGTTTGGGGTTGTGGAGAGAGTTTTGGCAACAACGGAGTGTTGCCCTCCTGGGATAAAAAACGCCCACCAGCGAGGGTGGGCGTTTGCTTGGCGAAGTTGGTTCAATCCTGGGCTAGGCGCAGCGTAGGGTGCCGGGACGTGGCTGGCGGCTGGGCTTGTTGTGCCAGTACCAGCGGGTGGGTGGCGTGTGCTCGGGCTCTTCGGGTCGCTCTGGGGCGTGGTTGAAGGAGTCGTGCAGGCTCTGCATCGGGGAGCTGCTGTTGATCAGCGCGGTGATGACTTCGCGGGCGTAGCCGCGTCCGAGCACGTCGGTGGCCAGGGCGTTGAGCGGTCCGCGCCCAGCGTCGCGGGTGTTGAAGCCGGTGAGGCCGATGACGCGGTTGGAATTTTTCTCGGTGACGACCCACCAGCTGCCGGAGCCGGAGCGTTGCTCGTCGAGCATGCGGGCGATGGCGGTGCAGGCGGTATCGAGCGTGGCCGAGCTTTGGCCTACGGTGGCATTTGCGAATGCTTCGTCCGCAGAGGCGAGATCGAGAAGCGCGAAGGCGTCTTCGATGCGTGGCGTTCTGAGGAGAAGGTGTTCCGTCTCGATGATCGAGGGGATGTTCTTCTTGGATGCTGTTGTGTGTGTCATGGTTTTTCTCCCTTCCTGAGTTGGTAAATTGGTTTCGTTTTGGGTTGGACTTGAAATTCTGGGCCAAAAAAAGCCGAACGGCGTTTGGCGTTCGGCTTGGCGGGCGGTGTTGTCTTTCCGGTGGTTTCTTTTGGTTCTTTCCGGTTAGGTTTCCGCTGGCCAAGCCTGGGTCCATTTCTGGCAGGCCGAGGTGGCGTGCCCTTGGACTGCTGCGCGATTGGATGTTTGCTGTTGTTGAGAACGTTTCATCGATGATTTGAATGCGATAAAGCAGGCTATGCGCCGGAAAGGAAGTTTTTTAATGAAAAGATAGTGTTACGACGCTTTGGGCTGTGTTTGGCGCTTTTAAAAGCTTGTGTTGCAAGCGTTTCGCAGGGTGATCAGTCTTTCCCCTAGAATGCGAAAAATCGTGCACTGCTTCCGCGTCATTTTGTTCATCGGCTTCCTTTGGGGAGCTGGCTCTCACTTGTGGGGCGATTCGGAGGGGCTGTTTGTGGAGACTTTCGAGGCGGCCTGGTCGCAAGTGGGCAAGACTTACTATGACGCGAACTTTGGCGGTCTAGATTGGGACGAGGTGGGTGAGCGCTATCGGGCGAAGGTGAAGAAGGCGACGGATATGGATGAGGTGCGGCGACTGATCAGCTCGATGTTGTACGAGTTGGGCGAGTCTCATCTGGCGTTGCTCTCCGCAGGGGGATCTGAGGAATACGCACTGGTGCCGTGGACCGGGGGCTGGGCGGGCGTGGATCTTTGCTATCGGAAGGAAGCTCTTGTCTTTTATCGCGTGGATAGGGAGGGAGCGGGCTACGAGGCAGGGATTCGCTCGGGGGATACTTTGCTTTCGGTTGATGGGCGCACGGTGAAGCAGTTTAAGCGGTCGGCTCGGAAAAGCGGGCTGCCGAAGCATACGCTTAGATATAGCGTGCTTGCTACGGTGTTGTCGCACTTTCGAGGCGGAGTGGGAGATGAGTTGTCCTTGGTGGTGAAGGGGAGCGATGGCAGGCGTCGCACGCTCGACTTGACGCTTGGGCGTTATGTGGGGCGGACTTCGGAGCCGTTGGGGCGGATTGGTCGCATGCCGCTTGAGTTGGAGTTGAAGCGCTTGGAGTCGGGGGCGGGCTACGTGCGTTTCAATTTTTGGTTTCCGGCGGTGATGCCGCAGATCAGGGAGTTTATTCAAAGTCTGCCTCCTGAAGCGGATGGGCTTGTCATTGATCTGCGGGGGAATCCAGGGGGGGTGATGCTGATGGCGGGGGGCATTGCTGGAATGCTTTTGGATGAGCAGGCTGAGCTGGGGCGTACGACTTTGCGGGAGGGTCATATGAACGTGGTAGGCTTTCCGCAAAACGGGCGTTTTCTCGGCAAGGTTGCGGTGCTGGTGGACGAGGCGAGCGTTTCGACGAGCGAGGTGTTCGCAATCGGGATGCAAGAGCTGGGGCGGGTGCGTGTGTTTGGGCAGCGGACGCCTGGGGCGGCGTTGCCGTCGGTGATCGTTTCGCTGCCGAGCGGGGACTCGCTTCAGATCGCGTTGGGCGATTTCAAGACGCCCCAAGGCGTGACTTTGGAGGGGCGAGGTGTTACGCCCGACGAGATTGTTACAATTTCGCCTGTTGATCTTTCGCAAGGAGAGGACAGTGTGTTGTCCGCGGCCCTTGATTGGATCCATCAAACTCAAACCCTATAGTGTGTTATGAAATCTCCCTTTGTTCGTAAGCTCGTTGCCGGAGCGGCTTTAGTTGCCGCCGCCTTTTCAAATCCTCTTCAGGCTGCGTTGCCGACGGAAGTTGCAAGCGTGCTTGAGGCGAGCATCGAGGCGAGCGGCGGCCGGGAGGCGATCTCGGCGATCAAGTCGACGCGTTTGAAGGGGACGTTTTCGCTCCCGAGCATGGGGATGAACGGAACCTCTGAAATTGTGCACGCGTATCCAGACAAGGTATACAACGTTCAGGAATTGCCTGGCATGGGGCGGATTGAGCAGGGGTTTGACGGTGAGACCGGTTGGGCGCGTGATCCAATGCAGGGCTTCCGTTTGCTGTCAGAGGGCGAGGTTGCGACTTTGAAGCAAAACGAGGGGATCGCTGACATGCTTGACTTCGAGTCGGCGTATTCTTCTGGGGAGATTCTTGAGGATGCGGAAGTGGACGGTCAATCGGCAACGGTCGTCAAGCTCGTCTCGTCTGATACGGGCAAAGAGGAAACCCATTTTTACAGCAAGGAGAGCAAGTTGCTCGTGCGCATTGATACGATCGCCGATATGGGGCCGATGGGCGAGATGCCGGCGAGCATGAATATCAAGTCCTATGGCGAGCAAGACGGGATCTTGTATCCAGCTAAGATGGAGATGACGAATGCTGGCATGCTGATCACTCTGAGCTTTGACTCGCTGGAGATTAATCCGGAGATCGACGATTCGGTTTTCGCTACGCCTCAGTGATTTATCTAACTAAAAAAGCACCAAGCCTAATGACCCAACTAAGAAGACTAACTCTCTTGTTATTAACAGTCGCGCTTTCCGCGACAGCGTTCGCAGAGCTCAAGCGCTCGCCCTCTCCTGAAGGAGCGGAGGTCTATATCATTTCTCCGAAGGACGGTGAAACGGTTGGCAAGACCTTCACGGTACTGTTTGGCTTGAAGGGGATGGGGGTTGCCCCGGCCGGTATCGATTTGCCGAATACTGGACATCATCACCTTCTGGTCGATGCGGAATCTCTACCGAGCGAAAGCATGCCGATGCCGATGACTCCGAGTCTGAAGCACTTTGGTAAAGGCCAGACGGAGGTGACGCTTACGCTCGAGCCCGGCAAGCACCGCTTGCAACTCGTCCTTGGGGATCACTTGCATATCCCGCATCTTCCTCCGGTGATTTCGGAGGAGATCACGGTGACGGTAAAGTAAGCTCTAGAAGAGAGTCTATTTTGCAGCCCTAGTTGAAGGACTAGGGCTTTCTTTTTGATTGTGGGCTTTTATCAGTTCGATTAGTGCCACTCGCAGAAACGTATTAGCAAACAGGGTGTAGCCGGTTTTCCCTGCTTTCGAAGGGGACATGGCGAACCGTCGATATGGTCGTTGGGGGCAACGGCCGTTACAGGTTATGGCTCTTCATTTCGGAAGTTTCCACCTAGTCGAGCAGCTCCCTTGTTTCCCCTGCTTGCGCTTTACCGTCTTCGATTGCTGGAAAGAAGGTGAGGTAGGGAAGCTTGTTGTAAAGCTGGGTTAAGGAGTCGTCGCGTATTCCTTCAGGAACTACGAAATCTTTCACGAAACCGAATTGGTTCAGGGTAAAGTTCGCGTAACATTCCAGAGGAAGGTAGATGATCTCTCCCATTTGAGTCTGGAAGTCTTCGGAGAACTTTGGTGGCAGGGTGTTCTCTTTGTTTTCCTCGATGTATTCTTTTCGCTTTTTAGAAAAATCGACCAGGCGTTCCTGTAGAAAGAATTGGGGTTGAAAGCGTAAGTTTGATGGAATCTCGTTCTCGTCTGTGAAGAAGTAAACCGCGATATCATCTGCTCGGACGTAGGGGTCTTCGTATTTGAAGAGCACCCGTTTCTTTTGCTTGGAGCTTATCTTTCCGACTCCTTTCCAATAGTAGGTCGCGGCTTCGGTTCCTTGCTTGAGGAGGAGCAAGGCGAAGACGTTTTTTAGATTGGAGTCGGAGGTGATCTCAAGGGTTAGGCTTGGGTCTTGGCCGGTGAATATCATGGCTCCGTCAATTTGAAGAATGGGAGCCATCAAGGTGGCGGCTTGGATTGTTATATGAGCATCCGAGAATGAGTCACCGGCGAGTAGTACTGGTTTTTGGTTCGTGGTTCCCAATACGGGTTTTGCTTCTGTTTGGAGTATGGGGCGTTTCTTGTTTATGCCTATGATGGGCAAGAGCGTTGTGTCTTTTTGAGCGTAGGGAGAGATTGGGAACGTATCGTGACCGAGCGCCGAGGACACGAACTGGGCGATTACGTTTTCTCCGGTGGCTTCTTGATCTGATTTTATAGAGTTGGTGGCTTTTAGGTTTTGCAGGAGTGTGGAGGCTTCTTGGTTTCCTTGTTTGGAGGCTCGGTCCAAATAGCTCATGCCTTCAGTCAGGTTTGCTTCTATTTCTACCCCTAGGGCTAGCATTTGCCCGTAGTGGAATTGCGCGTCGGGGTTCCCGAGATCAGCGCTACGTTTCAGGTAGCGGAGCCCCCTCTGCGGATTCTTTTCGACGTCGGTACCGGAGAAATAGTTGTTGCTGATCTGAATCAACGCGTCTTGGTGGTCGTTTTTCGCCGCATTGCCGAGCCAATACTTGTATTGGGAATCTTTATACTCTGAGTCGAGGTCGCATTCGTTTCGGAAGTAGAGAGAGAGGTAGAACATTGCTTCCGGATCGTTTTGTGCTCCGGCTTTGTAGGCGGTTTCGATGATGGAAAAGGGATAGACGCCTTCCTCTCCTGCATTGGTGGGAGGGCTCCCTTCGAGGTCTTGGAATAACTCTGCTGAACTTTTGTTTCCCAGCTCCGCTGCCTTACGGTAGAGGAGGGCGGCCTCTACTACACCCGGAGGTAGCGTTTCCGCTGTGAAGTAGTCGTTTGCGAATTCTAGCAGGAGCCTTGCCTCTCGAGTCTCGTTTTCGCAGACGGAAAGGTAGTGTAGGGCCTTGGCGGAATCGGGTTCGGTGAATACTCCTTTCAGGTACCACATCGCGACTGTTTCTACAGCTTTCAGGTACCCTTCATCTGCTAGTTTAAATATCTCGTTCGCGGCCGATTCGACCTCTTCCGGAAGTCCGCTTTCGCGTGAAAGGCCTAGATCGTTTCCATACCAGATTTCTTTGTAGTCTTCCCTCGCGTCAAACCACACTCCATGGATTGCTCCTTGTGCCCGATCGTTGCTAAAATTCGAGCCTGCTGAATGCATGCGTGTAATGTGAAGGCCGATTTTATAGACCGATCTTAGAAATTGGAAATCAACGTTCCCTTCGTCGGCTATTTCCTCCACGACTGCTAGAATATGGTCTGAGTTGATCTGAAAGTCGGAAGAGCCGAGTAGGTGATCCTTTATGAAGTCTTTCGCCTCCTCGTGCCCTCCTTCAAGGGCTCTCTCTGCGGCCCTTAGGGCTAGTAGATTGTCATTTTCGAGTAAGTCGCCAGATTTGTATTCGTTTGCAAGATACATTAGCACTTTGGGCGTAGATGCGACCTCTGCATGACGGAGGGCATTGAGTGCTTGCTCTTTGGAGATACCCGAGCCTTCCGGATTTTCCAGATAGAGTTCGTAGAGGATAAGTCCGGCTTCGGGGTTGCCGGCGGCTGATGCATGAGCAATCCAGCTTGTGCTTTCTCTAGGGGCGTAGTACGGGCTGTTCTCGTCTTCGCAACCGCGTGCAATTTTTAACGCAGCTTTGCTGTCGGCGGCGAACAGCGCTTTGAGAGCGATGTCTCTGTCTTCTCCGTATTTGGCGAAAAGATCGTTCCGGGTGATGGCGTTTTCGGCTTCGATGAGGTCGGGTTTCCCTTGTCGTCGGGATGTTTGGTAGCTCGCGAGCATGGTTTTGATCTCTTCGGATCGTTTTTCGGCGAATGTATCGAAGAGTTTGCTACGGGTTCCCATTCGTTGGATAACTGCTTTGCTGACAAGGATAGGCTTGTCTGAGGCAGCGAGGTGCATGGCTCGTACTTCGATTTTGTCTTCGATCGACCATTCACCCTTTGAAAGGTAAGATTTGAATGCGAAGTCGATTGCATCGGGTTCACCATGCCATGCAGCGAGTACTGCTATTTGATGGCTGGCTTCTTTGTTTACTGGCGTCCCGTTGCCTTGGTAGTGGGCTTTAGCGAGAGGAAGCAGGGCTTTGGGTTCGCCGGCTTGCTCTGCTTTTTTCAGAAACTCGAACCCTAGAGGTCCGTATGCGGGATCTCTAACGTATCTGTGGTAAGCCACCCCGATTCGGTACATGGAGTAGGGCTCGCCGGCCTTCGCGGCTTCTAGGTGAAACTTGTCAGCTTGGGTTGTCTTGTCCTCTGTATCCAGGATTCGGGCGTAGAGACTGAAGGCTCTTGGATCTTGTGTGCTTCCAATGGATCGTGCTTCTTCGCTGATTCCTTTGGTTTGCGTGACTGAAAGCTGGGATTTATTCGCCAGCCAATTGTCGAGGAGTATGCGGTATCGAGCGTATCCGTCTCCCAATTCTGCCGCCTTTTTGTAGTAGTCTAGAGCGAGCTTTGAATCGGCAACCGTTCCGATGCCTCGCTCGTAGCTTTTAGCGAGGGCTAGGGTGCAATCGAGGTTTCCTCCTTCTGAGAATTCCTGGAGCATTGCGATTGCGTGAGCTTTTTCGCTGTCGGACTGAGCGTTTGCTAGCTGATGGATCGTGTATTTCTTTTGAGCAATGGCGTATCCGGAATCATGTGACGATTTTAACCAGTTGAGCGCGGCCTCTTTATTTCCGTTGGCGAACTCTCTTTCGTAGAGTTCGAATTGGGAAACGGGATCTCCTTTCTTGGCTGCGTCGAGCAGTGGATCCTGAGGTGGCGGTTCTGAGCAGCTGGCTAAGAGGGCTGCTATGGCGAGGCTATGGGCGAGGGATGGGAGCTTCATTTAATTGAGATGTTCCGAGAGGAAGTCGTTTATCTTTCCAAACAGGTAGGCTTGGTTTTTGGGGAGATCGAGGGAGTGCCCTTCTTCTTCGAGTTCGATGAACTCGTATTCCTTGCCGGCTTTCTCGAGGGCTTTGGCAAAGTTTTGGGCGTGTTCAATGCCGGCAACTGGATCGAGGGTGCCATGGGCGAGGAGGATTGGGATCTCTATTTGCTCAACCAGATTGATGGGGGATATTTCGGCGAGCCTTTCGCGGTTTTTCCACTCGGATCCGACCATTTGCTTCCAGTGCTGGTAGCCTACTCCGCGGGAAGTCTCTTTCTTTATCTGTTTGGTTTCATACAAGATGTCGTAGATGCCGGACATCGGCACGGCACACTGAAACGCCGTGGGCTGGTGAGCGGCCGCGAGAGCGGAAGCATACCCGCCGTAGCTGAATCCCATGATCGCGACCTTATCCTCGGTTGCGAGGTTTTGGGCGATGACCCACTGCAGAGCATCGCGGATGTCGTCTTGCACGGCCCAACCGTAGTTTTGCTCAGCGGCGACCATGTAGTTGAAACCGTAGCCTGTCGATCCGCGAAAATTGAAGCGCAGGCTGGAGAAGCCGTTGTTTGCTAGGCATTGGGAGAAAGGTTCGTAGGTGAATGTGTCCCGAGCCCACGGCCCGCCGTGAATTATGAATACAAGTGGCGCTGGGTTTTCGGGATTGAAGTCTTTGGCGGGGGTAAAGTAACCGTGGATGGAGTGTCCGTCTTGCCCTTGAAACTCGATGCTTTGAGTCGGTACGCCCGGTGTCTGGAGCAGCGGGTGATTCTGCTTTCCGATGCTCTTCAGTTCCTTGGTTTCGCGTTCGAAGAGGAGGTAGCGTGGCGGTCGATCGCTGCTGAGAGCTTGTACGACGGCGATAGACTCATCTTGGCTAAACTCAATTACGAGATTGCTAGAGTCGGGCAGAAGGTCGTCGATTTCCTGCTGCATCGATTGGTAACTCTTTTCTAGCCAGATGGTCCTCGGTTGGTCAGCTTCGAAGTGGATGCCGAGCCAGGAGTCGTCTTCGGGGTTGGTAACCACGCTGGCCATACCCGTGGTAGGATCTATGAGGTCGTACTGAGGATGGTGAGCGATTCGGCGTACCAGTTCCCCTTTTTTTATGTCGAAGAGGTAGAGTGCGGCCGTGTCAGTTTCTTTGTTTGAGGCGAAATAGATAAGCTCCGGATCTGGTGCGAAACCGATCAGGTAGTCCCGTTTTTGTGTAATGTTATGTTTGTTAATATCTAAGGTGAGGCTGTTTGCGGAAGAGCTGAAAAGGGAGCTCATCTGCTCCCATTTCTTCGAGTTGCCGGCCCTGTGATAGAGCGTGGTGCCACGTTGGCTCAGTTTCATTGCGAGCCTGACCTCGCCGTTTGTGTCGGCATGCCAGATATCAAACCCCTTGGAGCTCTTGAATAGTGGATCCGGCATGTCGCTGAGATCCCATTTGGAGAGGGGAAGTTTGTAGACGCGGCGGCGGCCCTTGTTGTCGTAAGCTGAGATCAGGATGTGTTTCTGGTCCTGAGGGAGTGTAGAGATGACACGAGGAAGAGTGGCGTTTGAGCGAAACAGGGCGTAGCCATAGAAAAGAGTTCGATCCGCACCGAAAACCAATTCCGTGTAATCCGTTTCTATGTTTTTAGTGTGCAGATCGCCGAATTGGCTTTGGTAGAGTAGCGTGTCATCGTCGAGCCATGCCAAGTAGCTTATTGGGCCGCTCTCGTTGTCGATTTCGTGGACGACCTCATCACTATCGTCTACTCTATCCAGTATATGAATACGTTCGCTGTCGTATGTTGGCTCGGTGTAGACGAGCCTGTTTCCGTCAGGTGACAGATGAACGTTTGCAACATTGGGTGGACGGAAGAAGTCCTCGTCTTGCAGACCAAGTATATCGAATCCGAAGTCCTGCGCTGATAGACTGCGGCTTAATGCGATGAAGACGGAAAGGACTTTCAGGAGGGCGGGAAGGAACGGTCGCTTCATTAAGTATGAAGTAGTGAAGGGGATCGGTAGATTTACGCAATCCTTATTGTGCCACTCCCGTGAGGCTTCTTAGTTTTTGTCCTCTTTGGATTCGCCGGAGGGCAGGGCGGATGCGGCGGTCTTGACGGTGGTTTTCGTAACCTTGACGCCGGCTTTGGTGGTTTTGGTGGCGACCTTTACTGGAACTGTGACGGCGCAGCCGGTTATAGCGGTGGCGAGGCTGGCTGCTAGGAGGAGGCGGAGGGCGTATCTCATCTTTCTAACAATCGGGGAAGAGGGGCGGAGGTTTAGGAGATCGGCGAGTTTGAGTGATGTTCCCGGAGAGATGGCGGATTGTATGATGTTTTGGCGAAATGGCTTTGGGGCTTTGACTTAGATGACGCTAGGCGTTTGGGTTGGATCCGTATCCGGGCTCTTTGATTTTGCCCTAACCCTTAATCCTGCTCTCTATGATCATCACTCGGAAGATTGGTACTTTGATTCGTGGCAAGACCACGCCGTTCCAGATTTATGCGGCCTGCTTGTTGGGGGCTTTGCTTGGTTTCATTCCGGGGTTTTCGCATGCGCCGGCTTTGATGCTCGCTTGGCTTTTGCTGCTGCTGGTTTTGAACGCGAATCTGTTTTTGGCGGGGGTCGTGCTCTTGCTGGCGAAGCTGGTTCTTTTGGTCGCGATGCCTTTGGTGTTTGCGGTTGGTCAATTCTTGTTGGAAGGGCCGACTCAGGGGCTGTTTAAATCGCTGATCAATGCTCCTGTGACCGCGTATTCAGGGCTTGATTACTACGTGGTTGCGGGCGGACAGTTGCTCGCTTTGGTGATCGGCTTCGCTTTGGCGTTTTTTCTGAAGGGGTCGATCACGAGCTATCGCAAGAAGATGATGGCTTTGTCCGAGGATTCGGAGCGGCTCAAGAAGTATCAAGAAAAGCTGTGGGTGAAGATCTTGAAGTTTCTGTTTCTCGGGAAGGGGCGTGGAAAGAAGTCTTATGAGGAGCTTCTCTCGGTGCGGATGGGAAACCCGTTGCGGATATGGGGGGTGGCGATCGTCGCTGTCGTGGTTGGGGTGCTTGCGCTTGGCTTTAGTAAGTTGACCGCTCCGTTGATAACAGCGTTGGCGAAGTCGAATTTGGAAGCGGCGAATGGCGCGACGGTGGATCTGGAGACGGTGGATCTGAGTTTGCAGGAGGGGAGGCTCGAGGTGCTTGGCCTGGAAATGGCGGATGCCCAAAAACTGGATACGAATCTCTTTGCCTCGAAGCGAATTGTGGCGGATGTGAATACGACGGATTTGCTGCGTAAGCGTTTTTCGATCGATCGTTTGGTCTTGGAGGACGCGAGTTCTGGCGATGCTCGTGAATCGCCGGGGAAACAAATTGGTCCGCAATCGTCGCCTAGCCCGAAGCTGGAAATGCCGGACTTCGACGATCTCGACAGTGTTCTGACGAATGCGAGCGAGTGGCAGGAGCGGCTTGCTCAAGCGAAGCGTTGGCTGGAGCAGATTTCAGCTGGAGGCGAGGAGGCTGCTGAGGCTCTGAGTTGGCAGGAAGAGTTGAACAACCGCATTCGGGCGCTGGGCCATGCGAATGTGAAGGCGGACTTTTTGACAGAGGGGAGTCCCACTTTGTGGATACGGAAAATCGAGGCGAAGGGGATTCGGACGCCGTACTTTAAGGGAGCGACGCTTGATCTGGATGGAGCTGATTTGTCCACGCATCCGAGTTTGGCGGGAGCGCCTCCGGTCGTGTCGCTGGTTGCGGATGATCGTTCGTTTGAAAGCCGCCTTTCTTTGGCAGGCGCGAGCGGAACAGGCAGCAACGAGTTGCAAATGCTTCTCAAGGACCTGGAGGTGGATCCGCTGGCGGCCAAGATCAAGTCGGACGGCGAGCCGCCTATTTCAGGGGGGACGGTCGACATTGATTTGAGCGGAGCGATCGGCTCTGCTGCGAACGATCTGGTGGCTCAGGTGACCTTTGATGGAACGAAGGCTCGGATTGGCGGCAATCCTGTCGATCTGGATGGCTTGACCTTGCCGGTCGCGATCAAGGGGCCGCTGGATAGCCCGGGGATTAAGTTGGACTCGAAGGCGTTGGAGAAAATTCTCGTTTCGACTGGAAAGAAGAAGCTGCTCGATGAAGCGACGAAGAAGTTTGGCCTGGAAGGAGACGAAGCGGATGCAGCTGGTCAGCTGCTAGAAGGTCTCTTCAAGAAAAAGAAGAAGTAGGAGCGTCGATGGTAGGGCGTGAGGGCAAGGAGTTGATCCTGCAGCGCGGTCTGCCACGGCGGTCAGACCCTACCTTTAAAAAGAGGCTAGCTTGGGCGTTCGATTTCGAAATAGGCGTCGGTGCGGCAGTAGCCGGCGGGGCCGTGGAGGCGGCCGATTAGCTGGGCGGCGGCTGTATCCACTTCGCCACTCTCTGTGTCGAAGTACTGGTCGTCTACGAAGGCGTGTACTACTTTGGCGATGATGAGTCGGTTTTGTCCGATCTCTTGCATGGAGTGGAGTTCGCACTCGAGTGAAATGGCGGCGCCTTTGATGCGAGGAGGTGCGACTTTTGTGGAGGGGTGGGTTTCGAGCTGGTAGGTGTCGACTTCGCTTTGCTCGTGTTTGAGTGCGGTGGAGGTGGCTACCATGACTTCCGCTTGGTCGAGCGAGACGGTGTTGATGACGAATTGGCTGGAGCTCTTAATGTTTAGGACGGTGTCCTTGGGTTCTCCGGTGTCGGGGCGGTTGCCGATGCTGAGAACGACGAGGGGAGGCTTGGAGCCGAAGACGTTGAAAAAGCTGAATGGCGCCGCGTTGACGGTTCCGGTCGAGCTGATGGTGGTGACCCAGGCGATGGGGCGGGGAACCACGACGGAGGTGAGGAACTTGTAGCGTTCTGCGGGGGCGAGATTTGGGAGGTCGATTTCCATTTTTCGATGTGTCGTTCTCTGCGTGAGGGAAGTGGTTTTAGGACACGCGGTCGAGCGGCGGCGAGGAGTTTTTAAGAGATGGGGCAGGCTCGCAAAAGAATAAGGGCAGACCTCCCGGCCTGCCCTTGTGTGTTCGTAAACTTAGTAATGCGTAATTGATAACAAAATTTTTACGCGAAGGCGCTGAGGAATTGGCCTGTCGCGGTGCCTGCCGAAATCGTTCCGTTTTCGCTGTAGGACTGCTTGGGAGCGTAGGGATTTTGCAAACGGCGTAGGGCGGCTCGGCTCAGCGTGTCGTTTGAAATGTTCACTGTCTGCTTCGCTTTCGCCTTGGTTTTCACCTTGTAGCGAACCGAGGGGCGCTTGGTGAACTGGAACTCCTGATTGAAGGATTCGGGAGTTACGGATCTGGCGGTTTCGAAGGACATGGCTGGAAATTAGCAAAGTTTTAGCAAGCTGCCAATAGAGCGAACTACTCAAATTAGCATCTTTTTTAATTTTTCATTTCGCTCTTAAGTAGTTGGGCTCAAATAAAATAAGCGCTCATGGGTTCTTGGCTCTATGCACTCGGTGGAAGCGCTCAGTTTTAGACGATAGGAACGGGATGTCCGCGAGGGGCTTGGGGGAGTGGTTCATCACCCCAATCCAGTGGATTGCTGTTTGAGTCGAGACTGTCGGTGTTCCCGCTTCAGCGGGCTTATCGGTTTCCGTTGCTTAGGGATGCCGCCTAAAGGCGGGACGCCAACGGTTGGGTTCTCTTCCACTGCATTCGGTGATGAACCTTTTGCATGTGGTGGATTGACGGCAATTGTGCACGAGCTAGCAGATTCAAGGGCGGCGTGGCGTATTCGCATGAGCGCTGCTTCAAATTAGCAAATATTTTATTATTAGCTTGTTCCGTAAGAGCTGGGGATTAGTTCTCCTTCAGCGCTTCACGATTTTATCTAATCGCAGGTGCCTAATCTTTCTCTCAAGGCGGACTTTTCGCCTTTCCTTCTTCTTCTGAACTAATCCACCTCCTCGCCTGTTTTCTTCGCCTTCCGGTGAAGCATGGCTTCCTGTGCTCATGCGAAAACGCTTTCGCGTTCCCTTTCTTGTATCCGCTTTTTGTGCCCAGACGGTTCGACTGGCTTGTTGCTCTGCTTTATTCTGCGTCGTTGCAGTGGCGCAGTTGGCGGCGGTTCCTCTTACTTTGAGCTACCAAGGGTTTATTATTTCTTCGGGCGAGCCCTACGAAGGGCAGGGGTATTTCAAATTTGCCTTGTTGGATGAGGAAGGCGCGACGGTTTGGAGTAACGACGGATCGAGCTCGAATGGAGCAGAGCCTGGCTCGGGTGTCGGCTTGTCAGTTGTGAGAGGATCTTATGCGGTCCGGCTTGGGGATACTGGTATTGAAGGAATGGATTCGTTGGGAGCGGGGGCGTTTGAATCTGAGAAGCTGTATTTAAGGATTTGGTTCAGTTCCGGTTTGGAGGAATACGAGTTGTTGGGTCCGGATCATGAGCTCAGTTCGGTGGCCTTTTCGATTAAGGCGAAGTCAGCGGAGTATGCGAACGAGGCAGGTACGGTTCGGAATGTGCCGGATATAAGCGCATCTAAAATTACGAGCGGTACGATCGCCGGCGCTCGCTTGCCTGCGAGTTTGTCGACCGATTCCGAAGTGGATGCGAAGCTTGAAGCGCTCAGTATTGACGCAGAGCAGATTGTTTCGGGAGAGCTTCCTTCGGATCGGATCGTATCCGCTATCGCTCGTGATCATGAGGTGGATACTAAAATCTCTGAGGCGACGTTCGACGCTTCGAGGGTCACAAGTGGCACGATTTCGGTTACTCGGCTGCCAGAGAGTTTGTCGACTGATTCTGAAGTGGACGCAAAGCTTGAAGAGCTGAGTGTCGACGCATCGCAGATTGTGTCGGGAGAGATTGCTTCTGAGCGGATCGTGCCTGCCATCGCTCGTGACGAAGAGGTGGATACGAAGATCTCTGAGGCTACGTTTGATGCTTCGAGGATTTCCAGTGGCACGATCGCGGTTGCTCGGATCAGCGACGATATTGCGCGTACCAGTGAACTAGAGGCTGAAATTGCAGATCTCCAAGCTCAGGTGGACGCGATTGCGGTGCAATTGGGAGTGTCTAGCCGTATCAGGCCAGTTGTTGCTTCTTTGGCGTTTGATGACGCGGATTTGCTTTCTTCGGGCTATCAGAGGTTTTCGACGGTCGATTCGAAGGGCTGGGTCGATGGTTCTGCTGTTGATGCTCCTTCCGCTCGCGATGGTCATTCTGCGGTTTGGTCAGGCACGCATTTGCTGGTTTGGGGAGGGGAGATCGCTAACGGTTTGTTTACGGCAACGGGCGGTTCCTATGATCCTGTATCCGATAGTTGGAGCGCTTTGTCGTCGGTTGATGCTCCCTCGGCTCGAATGGGGCACAGTGGCATTTGGACGGGCGAGGAAATGCTTGTTTGGGGCGGCGTTAATGGGACGGGTTACTTAAGCGACGGGAAACGATTTGATCCGACTACTCAGTTGTGGACTCCAATGAGCGGCGTTGATGCTCCCAGTCCGCGCACGGGTCATGTTTCTGCATGGACGGGTGAGTTTCTCTTAGTATGGGGAGGTGTGAACGGTTCTGGTTTGATCGCCGACGGAGCCTTGTACGATCCGATTGGTGATAAATGGTCGCCTTTGAACGTATCGGGAGCGCCAGCTGCGCGGAAGGATACGAAGGGGGTATGGACGGGTGAGAGTTTGATTTTGTTCGGTGGAGAAGGCGCTTCGGGAGCATTGGCTGATGGAGCTGAACTGCTGTTTAGCGGTTCCTCCCCCACGTCTTGGAGAATGCTGAGCGGAGTGGGCGCGCCCGACGGGCGAACGGACCATGCCCTCGTGTGGACGGGCAAGGATGTCGTCGTGTGGGGTGGTCAGCGTTTGGGGAGTTCGCTTGGAGATGGCTATGTCTATGAATTAGGGACTGACTCCTGGACTCAGATTTCGGATACAGGCGCTCCCAATGCGCGCTATGACATGGGGGCATTTTGGTCTGGGGGAGAGTTGGTGGTCTTTGGCGGAGATTCCGCTTCAGGTACGATTTCGAATTCTTACGCGTACAATTTGGAAGCTGATGCATGGAGGCCTGTTTCCGGAGGGAATCCGGTCGAGAGGGCTGCATCCTCAGTTGTGTGGATTGGCGGGGAAGCTCTTGTTTTTGGCGGGCGTGAAGACTCAGGTCGGATCGCGTCTTTGCAGCGTATTGATGCTAGCCCTACGGTTTATCTGTTTAGAACTCCATAGCTAAGAAGATTAATATGGAACCTCTCCTCAAAAAGAATTTTAGAGTCGCCGCCGCCCTGTTGGCGATGTGTCTGTTGACAGCTCTTGGCAGAGCCCAGTGGCAAACCCAGTCTTTCGTGCTGAGTCCTGGTTGGAACGCGGTAAACGTGCATGTGGATATGCAGCATACGAGCTTGGCTGACCTTCTTGGCTCGACTCCGGTAACGGAGGTGTGGTTGTGGAAGCCGGATCTGTCGACCTTGCAGTTTGTTACTTCCCCGCAAGACCCGTTGGATACGAACTCGCGGTGGTTGTCGTGGAAGAAGGCTTTTCCTTTGGAAGCGACGCTTTCTAGCATTATTGGCAATGCGTCCTACCTCATTCGCGTGGATGAGAGCCGAGGGTCGAACTACACATTGGAGCTGAAGGGGAAGCCGGTGCCGCCGCGTAGTTTCTGGAGTTCGGATGGAGCGAACTTTTTGGGGTTTTCTACGGTAGGAACGAATCCGCCGAGCTTCTATGACTTTCTCGAGCCAGTGCCAGATGTAAGGCTAAATGCGGAGCTCTACGAGTATGTGGGTGGTCCGATAGCGGATAATCCGGCACGCGTGTTTGATTTGAGATCCGAAAAGGTGGAGCGAGGTAAGGCTTTTTGGATACGAGCAGATGGCGTTTATAACCGCTACTATGCTCCGTTTGAAATATCGCTTCAGAAGAGCGAAGGCGTTGATTTTGGGAAGAATGCCTCCGTCTACCGGGTGCGGATTAAGAACAATACAGATGAGGATTTGGATGTTTCGCTTGCTTCCGTGGCTTCAGAAACGCCTCCCGCTGGGCAAGCTTCTATAGAGGGGGCTCCCGAAGTTCTGGTACGGGGTGCGTTCAGTGTGGATACTTTGTCTCACTCTTTCAGCCGGTTGAGCGAGTCTGATGGCAGTTGGACTTTGGCCCCGAAGGGAGCCGAGGGATCGGAAGTGGATGTGATTCTTGGCTTGGATCGTAGCGGAATGACTGCGGAAGCGGATTCCTTTTACGCGGGGCTTCTGCGTTTTACGGATTCTCTTGGTTACGCCCAGTACGATATTCCGGTAACCGCCACAAAAGGAAACGTGGCTGGCCTTTGGGTTGGTGAAGCGGTTGTCAGTGAGGTGAGGCACAACCTTGGATTCTTCGAGCGTGTTGGCGAGGAAGTGCGAGAGATCGATCGTAATGTCGAATTTGGTACGGTGGCGCGTCCCTTTAAGTTGAGGTTGATCGTGCATGTCGCGGAGGACGGGACGTCTCATCTGTTGCAGCGTGTTTTTTACGGTCTGGACGATGCCAACCAACCAGTGCTGAGCACCAAGGAAGAAAATCTGAATGTGGAGCAACTGGATATTGCCCGAAGAATTAGCGCTTCGCATTTGCCTTGGACGGAAGGTAACGATCCGTGGCTTCTCACTGGTGGGGACTTCGGTCAGGGAGAGAGTGTTGAGGTCGAGGTGACCCTTGGTGCCGACGATCACCGATCGAATCCGTTCCTGCACTCGTATCACCCTGATCACGACAACCGTAACGCGACGTTCTCCAGTTCCCTCGGGCAAGGAATCGAGTCGTATGGAGTCACTCGCACGCTTCATCTAGAGTTTGATCCTCCGAGTGATGATTTTGACTCTCTCACCTCAGGAGGAGTAGACATCGGAGGGGTCTACTTGGAGGAGATCGAACTCGCCGGAAGTGGGACCAATAACGAGTCCTACGAAGTGAAAGGCAGTTTTTCGCTGACTCGACTTAATGACCTAGGAACGCTGCTCACGACTGTGAGCGAGTGATAATGTAACCAATTTACCGATACCAAAATGAATGCCATCCAATCCACCCTTATTTCAATCGCCATGAAATATTCCGCTATCAGCCGAACCTTTGTCACTACGCTAGCGTTGCTAACTCTCGCGTTTGCCGCTTCCTCTTTGCAGGGCGCGTCCGACACGCCTCCAAACCGAATGACGGTTCAGAGCTACATTACGGATGATGGCGGCACGCCGCTAGGCAATGCGGCGCCGGTGAACAAGAAAATGGTCTTCTCTCTGTACAATGCGGATACAGGTGGAACGGTCGTATTCGCCGACGAGCAAATTGTGACGGTAGATAAGGGGCATTTTAGTGTCGTGCTCGGAGAGGGTAGTGAAGTGTCGGGCCAGAACCACGAGCTTTCAACCGCGTTTAGCGGATCTGACGCTTCGGATCGGTTTCTCGAGATCCAAGTTTCGGATACGGACGGCAGTAATGCTCAAACCTTGTCTCCGCGTCTCAGGCTTTTGCCAAGCGCTTATGCGTTTCTAGCCTCGTATGCGAATGAGGCGGCTAAGGTGAGCTCAGACGGTATCGATACGGCGGCAATCAAGAATGGTGCGATTACTTCTGACAAGGTGGCGATAAACAGTTTGGTTGCGGATGACTTGGCGGCGGATTCGGTGGGCGCTTCTGAGTTGGCTCCCAACTCGGTTGCGAGCGAGAACATTATAAACGGTACAATTGCCCTGGCGGATATGGGGTCAAATTCGGTGAACTCCTCCAACATAGTAAACGATAGTATCGGTTATTGGGATATCGCTCCGAACGCGGTAGGGCAGTCTGAGTTGGGGAACAATGCGGTGACTTCGAGTCATGTGGTCGACAACTCGCTTGGAGCGGCGGATATCGGTTCGAATTCGATCGGGCAAAGCGAACTCGCGCCCAATGCGGTGACTGGCGGTCATATTTATTCGAATACAATTACGAGTAGCGACATTGCGACGAACGGTGTCAGGGGGAACGAAATTGTCGGAGGTCTATTCGAGTACCAGCAAGTGTATATCGGAAGTGGAACGGACTTCAGCTATACGTTTAGCTCCAGAGAGGTATCGCAGTGGTGGCCGATTTTGACTGGATGGTCTTTTGGATACGGCGACCTTGCTGAAGATGGTAGCGGAAATCTCTTGGAGTTGTATTGGAGAAAGAATGGCTCGGGCGACTGGTATATCACCGCGAAGGCGAAGACTCACATCAACAACGCGGATGTCTACCTCCAGATCATGTGGGTGCCGTCTCGTTTGGTGAACGACTACAACAGCACCTATAAGACGAGAACCCGTGGGGGAGATCAGCCTCAGTTGTAGTCTCTAAGGTGAGCGGATAATCGAACGGAAACCTAAATCCAATGTGCCTATGAGACGTCTAAAGAGACTGATTGCTGGATTGGTCGTGGCTGCAGTTCCAATCGCTGCATCCGCACAAGTTGTCTTCTTCGAGCTAGATCAACTTCAGAACATCTTCAATCGCGTACAGGAAGGCGCAGGTCTTTCCGGTGACGGTAGCTCGACGCCAGGGCAGTTTACAGCTCTGCATACCTTTGGTGGGGTTGCTCCTTTGACTGGCAGCAACCCGGTGGAGGGACCTTCGAATGGAACGGGTTCCCTGAAGATTCAGCACATGAGGGTAGGCGCTCCGTTGTATGGGCGTTTTACGAACTACCTGTTCGGGGCGGTTCTTCCGCTTCCGGATACGGATGAGGATGGGATCGAGCTTTCGGGCGTAAATCCTTCCGACTATTGGAATGCGAGACCGTTTAGGGAGAGCGATCGTCTTGGATACGCTTGGGACGAGGGCCGGAACCGCGTTTTGGCTAGTGAGGGAGGCACCTTCGACATCGTTTGGCAACGGTCGCGAGCCGAAATTGGAAAACCTGCTGACTACGAAACGAGCCCTGAAAACTACCATGTCGAGGCGGGTGTTTATTATAGACTTTACGAACACTCTCATGTCGGGGTCTCGAGAGGGGATTCTATTCCGCCCCCATTGGTCGAAGCCGACGGAGCGACCGCGCTTGCCGAAACGGATACGACTTATTGGAACCCGATTCCCTATGTGCTGCGAGCGACTGAGAGGTATCACTACAGCGCTTCGGCGAATGCCGTTTTTGCCACCCAGCCTGGTCCAGTATCCGTGACTTGGCAACGAATCGAGCCGACTGCGGGAGATCATTCTGGCGATGATAACTATGTGGAAAACGGTGGTCGCTACTACCGCCTCCTCAACAAGAGGTACGTGATTTCAGGTTCTCCAGTCAAGGAGCCGAAAAAGATCTACTGGAGCGAGGCGGGGAACGTGGGAGTCCCTGTACTTATTCCGGCTTCGACTGTATCCAAACTACAGATCGTTTATAACTCAGACGTTCCTAGAAACGTGCCTGTATCCGAAGGAGTGGTACTTGGGGAAGGAAGTGGTGTTTCTTCTGAAGGAAGCAATGTGGCAACGGCTATCACTTCCACCTTGTGGTATTCGGCGACGGAGA
Source organism: Pelagicoccus mobilis (assembly GCF_016595505.1). Classification (GTDB taxonomy): domain Bacteria; phylum Verrucomicrobiota; class Verrucomicrobiia; order Opitutales; family Opitutaceae; genus Pelagicoccus; species Pelagicoccus mobilis. The sequence continues at coordinate 168,480 of NZ_JAENIL010000003.1, forward strand.
AGGCTCTGAAGTCTTTGAATCGGCAAGGTCGATTGTTCGTCGAGTTTTTGGGCACGCCAGATTCGGTTTCTGGTGTACCGGAGCATCTCGGTTTCGAGGTTGTCGATATCGTTAAAGACGTGGTTCCGCTTAACGAGTCTGTCCATCTCGGAGAAGCTGTGCCTGACGTCTATGATGAGAGCGATGGTGAAAAGCTTGTTCCGCGTGTGGCGAATACTCCTGACGGAGAGAACTATTTGTATCAACATTTTGAATCGTCGGATCTGGCGACTGCTGGCGATCTCAGCAATGCGGTGCTCTTTGCTAGGCGGGAAACGGAAAACGTGAATGATGTCGTTTTGTGGTGGCTCGAAAAAGGGGTGCAAGGCGTGCTTTGGCCAAAGGAGTATGTTCGTTATGATTTCAAGTGGCCCAGCGATATCGCTTCGTTTAGCCACTACATGCGACCTCTGGTTGGAAGTGAACTGGAAGCCAAGGAGACCAGTGTCCTGCTTAATGGCGATGAGGCCCCGCGGATCGAGTATCAGGACCAGCTGGACCAGGTCCGTGCGAAGCTAACGGCGGATAATCGTTTCTATACGATTTTGGACGAGAATTTCCCGGCGCATCGAACCTTGCTTCGTTTTATCTCCGGAAACGAAGTTCGTTTCGAGCGCGTGTTCTCTTGGTTGGATACGACTCTGTCGCCATTGGATAGTGACGATAGTTTTGTGGCGGGAAGTTTGGGGACGAGTGTGGCGCAGCAATTGGATTCCTATGATCCCACCTCGGGCAAGTTCACTTGGCCGGACGAGTCTAGCATCCCATACGTTTTTGATATGACGGTGCCGGTGGGCGAGCGTCTTCCTGTTCCGAATACAGCTTTCGGATCTGGTGAAGGCGAAGAGTATTGGGCCGGTTATCTGAACCTTGATATCGGCGATTCGTTCAATCCCAATGCTTATATCGATCCGTTTGAGTTCGGCTTCGACGAAGCGAATCGAGGCGCGATCATCCCGGTGAATTCGATTCCAGGCGACAACAAGCTGGAGGCTCTTTGGTTCCGCCGTAGCGATGATGACGAGACGGATGGCTTTAGCGCTCACTATTGGCCGTCTGCTTTAGGTCGCTACACGGTCGAGTGGCCAAGTTCGCCGTCGGAAATTGTACTTGCTAGCAATGATGGTACGGGACCTCTCTCCAGTCTTTTGGCAAAGGGATCGGTCTACTATCAAAACGATTCCTCCGCCCCGGGTTACAACCCGAACGAGGAGCATGCTCTCATGCAAGGCGGCCAAGCGTTTGCGTTGCGCGACGACTTGAATGTCGTCACCAACGACAGTGGCGAATACTCCTCGGATCCGTATGTAATTCTTGAGTACGAAGACACCGATGGCCGCCTGTCCATGAAGCCTTACAAGGTCTTGAGAGAAAAGCTCTCGGAAGGGGAGGTCTTCACTTACCCTGTAGAGGCGGGGACTATTTTGCAGGCTCCGATGCCTCTGCCCCTGATGGATTTGCCTTTGCTGGAATCGGGCGAGAGCGAAGGCTTCAATGTTTCCAAGGAGGCGGATTGGGTGCAGATCCAGAGTTCTGACGTGCAGGATCCGATGGCAAGCCAAGTATGGGAATTCGTTTCAGCTGAGAGGCCAGCCTTGGCTGAAGGTTCAGCCTACAACCTGCAGAGCTCAGACTTGAGCGAAACGAAAAAGCTGTATGTCGAGAGCTACTCCTACGACGCCAATACGATTCGCGGCATTGTTGGAGGTGCGGAAGTCTCGATCTCGTCGCTCAGCGTCACCGACACAGAGACCAGTGGTTGGGGCTACCACTTTTTGTCGGACCAAAACCCGCACGTTTATTATAGCGTGAACTCTGGCAGTTCTCATCTGTCGAGTCTCGCTATTGGAGATCCTTACCACCTGTACCTACCTGTTCGCGGTGAGTTGCTGGAGATGACTCTCGTTTCTCAGGAAACGTCAAACGGTGTAGATATTCTTGTTTTTGAGGCTCCCGAAGCGCTCCGTTCGGAGGATGTTTATAATTCAGGCCTGGGGTCGGTAAGGCGATACCAGTTTGGGGATGTCCTCTTCGATGACGCGGAATTGATCGTGACTGATGGAAGCTTGGCGGACGGTGCCTTGGATAATTGGTACGTTAGCCAGAGTCCTCTGGCAAGTGATGACTTGGTTCTAAACGACTATCGAAGCAAGTTCACCTACCAAGACCGGAAGGGCAACATGTGGGTCTATCGCGGGCCGCACAGCAAGCAGGGACCTGCTCCGGATGAAGCGTTTAGCGTGCAGTTCTACTATAAGACGCTACCCGGCTTCTACTTCCCTGCCTCCGGTGCGAACCAGCCAGATGTTGGTACGATTGTTCCTTATCTGAGAAGTAGCGAGTCGGACGGAAGTTGGTCGGGGCCAGCGTTTGGTAGTGCGGAGCAAGCTCTTGCTATCAGCTACCGTCCTTATTGGCCGGATACGACGCCAGTTCTCTTCACGGGTGAGACTCTGACGAATCCTAAGAGAGGATTGCCGGCGGTGCGCGGGCAGATCAGCGCGGAGGTTCTTTATCAGCAATCCGCTCGTGAAGAGAATGCCGAAGAAGCTTCGGTCGTTTTGCACGACCCGACGCGTGAAAAGAGTGTCGCCCTCAGTGTAGACGGTTTGGAGAAGATTCCTGGTTCGGCAGTTACGGAGGGCTATCTCGGCAAGACCTATTTCAGCCTGTTGCCGCCACATCTCGGGAGTCGTTTTTTCTATGATCCGATTCGTGGAGAGAAGGGCCACCTTGTTTACAAGGGCCAGTTCGTGGACGAGGTTTTAGGCGAAGACTATCTGCAGCTGAACATCCTTAGCGAGTCGGACAAGGAGAAGCTCAAGGGGCTCGTCGTCGACTCGGACGAAGACAAGGATGCTTGGGATCTCGCAATCGATTCTTTGGCGACGACTCTAGAGACGTTCGAGGAAGACGAGGATAAGCCAGGAACTTACAAGCCAAACGTCGCGTTGAACAAAGTGGTGGGCGAAGAGGAACTGGCGTCGATTAATAATGAAGACATCGCGGTGGATTCCTATGCTCTGAGTGCGGTGGGCCCAGGATCTGGATACGTGACCATGATCTTTGGAAATGGCGAAGCGTTTACTCCGGTCGGAGATCCTGTGGTGATGCAGATCCTTCGTGTCGACGACGCATTGTACCGAGGCGAGGTGAAGCCGGTCCTTTCTTCCAATCCTCTGAATGAGATGTTGACCATGCGCCAGATCTCGGACTTCGCCGGGGCGGTCGACGACTATGAGTTCGAGTGGAAGATTGCATCCCCGGTGGATGGAGCGGATCCAGTGGTAAATCTCAACGAGCGCGTCTTGCTCATGGGCGACGACACTTGGTCGCACTTGAGATTTCCAACGGTATTTGACTCCGCTGTTTCGTTCTCGTCTATCGACGCGGATCGTCTGGGCGTGCAATCTGCGGGTAGCGTGACTGCGGTCGAGAGTTTGGCGGTCAGTTCTACCACGGAAAACGGAACGACTGGCGAACATGAGTTTACTTCTGCGGACGCCGGCGAGGTTGAAGTGAATGACTCCTTTGTCATTCGTGATGCTACCGATGATGCCATCTTGGTTCGCGGGACGGCGAACTCTACTGATTCGGTGCTATCGGTTTTGGCGCTCGAAGAAGACGCGAGCGGATTCGTGCCTGTTTCAATTGAGGAATTAGCGGGCAAAGGTTTGCCGGCTAGTTTCTTGCACCGGACGTTTACCAGTTCCAAGGATCTGGATTTCTCCGCGATCTTCTTGAGTTTGGACATCGCCACAGATCTTGGCGCTCGCGTGTTTGTGAATGGTGTCGAAGTCGTGGTAGCAAATGCGTCAGAAGTTTCCGAGGACGCTTTGAATAGCCCGACAACAGGTTCTCCTGCGGGATTTGAGACTTTATCTAGAGTTTACTCAGTCCCAGTCGAAGTGTTGCTTCTCGGGACGGATGGCGCTGATGAGGTGACTCATGATGTCTCAGTTGAGCTCTACAGTAGTGCCGATGCGGATACGGTACAGGATTTCAATCTCCGTATCGAAGCGTACCACAGAGTGGACAAAACCGAGGAGAGTTGGATTGCCTTGGATCCTTCGCGCTACCCGGATGGGGTTCGGACTGTATTGGGCGAGACTGCGGACGTAAGAGCCTTGGCGGATAATTACCTGATCATGCGCTATCGTCCAAAGCTTCTGGAGGATGGATCTGCTCGTGCTGACGATGACGAGAGTGGTTATTCGCAGTGGACTCGACCAGCGCTCGCAGAAGGCTGGATCAAGCGCGTGCTCGCTGGTATCAATCCGTTCAACCAAAGGGTTACGAACCTCTTTGCTAACAATGTGGATACGGATGCCAGTATATTGACTGAGGCTGGCCCTCGTTGGGAAGGGGATGTCGCTCTGAACCTGTCTACAATAAACGACTACGGCCTGATCGAGATTTATGAGACGGTGCTCAATCGCGGGCGAATGCTCAGTATCGATGCTGGAATTAATTATGGCCCAGCGAATGACGCCCTGCTTCTCGCGGCAGGTTATTTGAGCGATCTCTATATGATGCTCGGTAACGAGGCGAAAGCGGATGCGTTGAATCCGACGATCGGAATCGGTACGGCTAACAGCACCTACGGAGACATCGCGACTTCGATGTTTGCTTTCGAAGGTCAGTTGTCGTCACTGCTGGAAGAGGAGTTGGCTTTGTGGCGTGGTCGAAGCGACTTCCTGCAACCTGGGGTTGAAATCGCTCCTGTCTACAACCGACTCGTCTGGAACTACACGCGAGGGATCGATTCCGGCGAGGTGATTTACGCTCTCAACTACAACATCAAGGAAGATCAGAACGGTGAGCTTGATGGTACTGTAAATGCGGAAGACGCGGCGGTGATGTATCCACAAGGGCATGGCGATGCTTACGGTCACTACCTCACGGCGTTGAAGGGTTACTTCAAGTTGTTCATGGACGAGGATTTCTCCTGGGTGCCGCGTATCGAAGCTGTGAATGTCCTGGGGGTTCCAGTTGCCGTAGATTATCAGGACGAGCGGAAGTTTGCTGCTGCTGCGGTGCAGGTCGCCCAAGCCGGTCAGCAAGTGATGGAACTGACTTGGAGGCAAGATTACCAGCTGGTTGAGGAAAACGGTTGGGAGCACCTCGCGAGCACTCGTAGCAACGACCGTCGTACGCTTCCTTCGAGTCGCTATTGGGGGGTCGATCATTGGGCGTCCCGTACGCAACAGGGCACGTATTTGAATTGGGTTGTTGGAAACTCCATGTTGCCGGATGTTGACGATGACGCCTCGCACGAAGGTATCCAAGTTGTGGATAGACGGACGGTTACTGAGTTGGAGGAGTTGACGCGAATTGCGGATGCGACTCAAGCAAGCTTGGATAACGCGGAAGCGGGCTTAAATCCGCTGGGATTTGATCCGAACAGCATGGCCTTCGATTTGGATCCAGTTGGCTTTGGTACAGGTTCTACGAGCCACTTCGAGCAAGTCCTCGATCGGGCGAAGCTCGCCTTGTCCAATGCGGTGATTGCCTTCGATGACGCCAAGGACGTAACGCGCTTGATGCGTTCTGAGGAAGATTCCCTGAGCGATTTCCAAGCGAAAGTGGATTCGCAAGAGCTGGCCTTTAAGAATCGTTTGATCGAGATCTATGGCACTCCTTACCCGGACGATATCGGTCCAGGCAAAACCTACGATTCCGGTTACGACGGTCCCGACTTGTTCCACTATCAGTACGTCGAGGACGCGACCTTGGAGTTTGGTGGGGCGTTTTTGAAGGACGAGGATATCGATTACGAACTGAACATCAGGGTTCCTCCAAGTGGAGAGGGCGCGTGGGTCGCGGCAGGTTTGGGAGATCGGATCGATAACGGAACTGCGACGATCGATTTCAACCTTACTTCCACCGGATTGCTGAAGAAGCCTGAGGCTTGGAATGGATCGCGTTTGTACGCCGGCAAACTCCAGTTGGCGATCAACGACATCCTGATGAAGCGCAATGCGGTTTACTTGGAGATCGAGAACTACCGAACGTTCGATTACCTGTTCGAACGCCAGCTCGAGATCTTCGAAGCGAAGGTTCAGACGATGGCTGATATCAAGGGCTACAACGAGAAGATCCGAGATTTCAATACAGGCATCAAGATAACCCAAGCGGCGACGGAGCTAATAACCCGTGGTATTGCAGAATTCCTCGACTACAAGAAGGGGGCTACGGAGGTTGCTTTGAGCTTTGTACCGGACAATATGCTCTTTGGTTTGGCTTCTGGTGGTGACATCACGTCTAGCATTTCAGGCACGATCGAGACGCAGAGCTATGTGCATAGTACGGTCTTGAAGGTGATCAGCGGGGTTGCGGAAATCGCGGGACGCGCGACGGTCGCTGGTTTGGAGGCAGCTGCTTCCGCGGTTCACTATAACGAGATCGTTCCGGCTGAAATTCTCCAAGCAGAGACGGAGGCTGTGTTTGCTGTGGATACGGCTCTGCAGGACCTGTTGGGGCAGGTCTTCCCGATTAACCGTTCCATTCAGCAGCTCGAAGCGTCGCGGATGAAGTACCAGGCATTGCTTGCTCAAGGGCTGGCGGTCCAGGCCGAGCGAGAAGTGTTCCGCAAACGAGCCGCTTCGGTTATCCAAGGCTATCGCACGCGAAATGCGTCGTTCCGTTTGTTCCGCAACGAAAAGCTCGAGCGCTACAAGAGTCTCTTTGATCTGGCTGCTCGTTACTCCTATCTTGCGGCTCAGGCCTATGACTATGAGACGGGGCTGCTGGGAACGGACGAAGGGCAGGACTTTGTGAAACGAATCGTAGAGTCTCGCGCTCTGGGAGTTGTGCAAGGCGGGGAACCGCAGTTTGCCGGTAGCGATCAGGGCGATCCCGGCTTGTCCAGCATCCTCGCTGAGATGAGCGCGGATTGGGAAGTCTTGCGCAGTCGTCTTGGATACAACAATCCGGATGTTTACGGAACGCTGTTCTCGTTGCGAAGCGAGAACTTCCGTATCTTGCCGGGTATCGAGGGGGATGACGCTTGGAAGGATATCCTAGAAGCGGGACGAGTGGCTGACCTCAAGGCTGATCCGGATCTGCGACGTTATGCCATGCAGCTGGACGATGGATCGGGACTGCCGGTTCCGGGAATCGTCCTCGAGTTCTCCTCCCATATTGGAGAAGGCTACAACTTCATGGGGAGGCAGCTGGCGGCTGGTGACCACTCCTATAGTCCTACCTCGTTTGCGACGAAGATCTTCTCATCGGGGGTGGTGCTATCTGGATACGAAGGGATGGATAATCCGACAAGCGTAACGAATTCGACGCAGAACGGTAGCTCTCCGAGTGATCCTGACCTAGCGTTCCTTGACGAGGATGCTCTCGCGGCGACTCCATACATCTATTTGATTCCGGTAGGTAAGGACGTCATGAGGACTCCGCCGCTTGGCGATCAGAGTGAACTGAGGTCTTGGAGCGTGGAGGACGTGACGATTCCGTTGCCGTTCAATATCGGGGCGTCGGAGCATTCCTCGAAAGCGTTCTATCAAACGCAGGATTCGTTGACGGAGCCGCTCTTCCAGGTCCGCAAGCATCAGGCTTTCCGTCCTGTTTCGGACGAGTCGGTCTACCAGGGAGATAACGGTCGCTTGTTTGCCTCCGAATTCACGAATAGTCGTTTGATTGGACGTTCGGTCTGGAACACGAAATGGAAGATCGTGATTCCAGGGCGCACTCTCCTAAACGATCCGGATGAAGGCCTCGAGCGCTTCATCGAAACGGTTAAGGACATTAAGCTGCACTTGGAGACCTATTCTTACTCAGGCAACTAGTAGGATAAACAAATAGAGGTTATCAAAATGAGAAGACGTTTTAAGTTTAGCAAAGGGAGCTTGGTTGTTGGCCTGGGTATGATGATCGCTGCTTCGGTGAATTCTTTTCCTCCTGCTCCGCATCATTTGATCAAGGGCATGGTGCGAGACGCCATGGGCTATCCTGTCGAAGACGAGGGTATTGTTTATCTGACTACAAACAATGGCGTTAAAATCGTAGCTGCTCTCGCACCTTCGCTCTACTTTGAGGCGAGTTATCGGATGGAGGTTCCGATGGATGCTGGGGTCGCTCCGGGTGCGTACAAGCCGACGGCATTGAATCCTCTGGTGCCGTTCACGATGCGTGTGGAGATCGGCAGTCAAACGTACGTGCCGATCGAGATGTCGGGCGCGAACCCATCTCTCGGCATAGCTGGGGGAACTTCGAACATCGATCTAACCTTGGGGGTTGATTCTGATGGGGATGGTTTGCCGGACCTTTGGGAGGAGTCGGTGATCGCTAAGTCTGTCCGGCTCAATGGTCTCGAGGATGTCGATCCGGGCGGTGACTTGGATCGCGATGGATTGAGTAATTACGAAGAGTATCTCGCCCATACTTACGCTTACGATTTGCTGGAAGGTTTGGATCTTAAGATTAAGGCGGTTACCGAGGAGGCTTACTTCATCGAGTTTCTCGTGATCGATGGTCATAGCTATTCGATTCTTGGTAGCTCGAACATGGAGGAATGGGGTAAGCAGCTATTTGAAGTGACCAGTGAGGTGTCGGACGAGGAGTTGACTCGCGACTATAGCGCGGACGATGTGAAGATCATCGAGGTCGCCATTCCTCGCTCTCAAGGAGAGGCGGCGTTCTTTAAGCTCAAAGTGGAGTAATCGCGAGTGTCGGTTGGGAGAATAGTTTGGCTCGCAAGCGGAGCCGTTTTGTTGGCGTTTTTGATCTATCTTGGTTTCGGGATAGGTGGAAGAATGCCGGCGGTTCCTTTTGAGGATTTGGAGCTTAGGGACGGTGTTTTTTATTTGGATACGGAAATGCCATTCACTGGTATGGCAGAGGAGTTTTACGAGTCAGGGCGACTCAAGTCGCGAACTGAGTTCCGAGAAGGAAAGCCTCACGGTGTCTCTCTCGGCTACTACGCGAATGGAAACCTTCAAGTTCGGGAGCATTTCCGAGATGGCGTTTCACATGGCGTGCGGACGAAGTGGTTTGAGATGGGAGGCAAGGAGTCTGAAGGGGATATCGTAGATGGGAGTTTCGATGGTCAGTTTCGTAAATGGGATGAGAGTGGCCAGTTGGTTGTTGAGATGACGCTGAAGTCAGGGGTGCCTCATGGCTTGTCTCGCTCTTGGTATGCGAATGGCACGTTGAAAGCTGAAGTTGAGATGCTGGATGGTCGAGAAGTGCAGCGTCGGGACTTTCCTAGTAACGAGGGGTAGGGCAGATGATGCGGCGATTTGTAGTTGTTGTTTGCTTACTCCTAGCTGGAGGTGTTGTCGCTCGAGAGTTGAGCCATCGCGGGATGTTCGTATCCAGCTACAGAGAGTTGAGAAGTGGCTGTTTCGAGTTTTTCGATACGGTTGGAGCAGGAGGCGGAAGCGTTTACCAGCCGGTGGAGTTTATCGATGTTTCGCTAAACGAGGTTTTCGAGTTTCGAGGGACTGCGGAGCGGGCGAGGGTGAGAGGGCGTCATCTGTTTTACAACAATTCTGTCTGGGATGGCAAAACCAGTGGTTTGGGTGATTTGGATGGCGAGGCGATCGCTAAGGACAAGAGGGCGTTGCGCCCGGGTGGTTCGGCGAATTTCTCGAACTATTCTAGTTATGTTAAAGGTATAAACGGGGTGATGATCGATGTTTCGAATCTGAAGAAGCCTGAGTCCGTCACCCTTTCAGATTTGGATTTACGTGTATCCAAAACAACTGACTTCTCTCAAGAAGCTCCGGATCCTGCTTTTTTCGGGGTACGTCGGCTGCGAAACGGGAACTATCGGATATCCATTATTTTCGAAGATGGGCAGATTCGGAACGAGTGGCTGCGGGTCAGTTTGTTTGCGAACGAACGAACTGGCTTGCGGAGTGACGACGTATTCTACTTTGGGAATTCTGTAGGAAGCGCAGACGTCAGCTTTTTCAACGGAGTGGGAGTGGGGGACGTGTCGAGGGCTGACGATGATGCTAAGGCAGGCGAAGATGTGGATGTCTCATCTCGCTCGGATTTCAATCGCGATGGAAAGGTGGATACGGCGGATGTGTTGATCGCCTTTAACTCGATCACCGGGATCGAATGGAATGACAGCTTGCGCTTTTCGATGACGCATATCGCCAAGTCCTTCGGGCTGCTCGAACGGGAGCTGATGTTCGAGAGCAGGGAGTCGCTCCCGTTTTTGAGAGTGGAAGACGTGGCGCTGAATCCGAACGATGTGCGCGTACGGTACCTGTTTCTGCCATCCGAGGATTTCTATGTGGAGCTAGACGAAGAAGACTGGGAGCTTGTCTTCTCGAAGGACATCACTGCTGACGAATGGATGAAGCTAGAGGATGTCCCGCTCTTCCATGCCTGCGGAAAAGGGTGGCACATCGAAAAGGGCGATATGCCAGAGTCCTTGTTTTTCAAAGCTCGCTTGAAGCGAGAATCGCTATAGCTTCAGGTTTCCGAACGCGTCACCCAGCGAGCCGAAGTTCTGGTTGCCTTTACCTCGGTTTCCGCCACCGCTGCGGTTGCCGCCGCGTGGCTTGTGATTGCGATTTCCGCCACGGTTTTGGTGTCCGCCTCCACGGTTGCCGCGTTCGGCTGCGCGTTCAGCTGGGGAGCGTCGGTCGATTTCAACTACGCTTTTGAGGCTGAGGCCGATGCGTTTGCGGGCGACGTCGACTTCGGTGACTGTCGCGCTCACCTTTTGGCCGACTTTGACGACTTCGTTGGGGTCTTTCACGAAGCTGTCGCTGAGCTGGCTGATGTGGGCGAGTCCGTCTTGGTGGACCCCGATGTCGATGAAGGCGCCGAAGGCGGTTACGTTTGTGACGACGCCGGTGAGCTTCATGCCTTCTTGAAGGTCCGTGATCTCGTTTACCCCTTCCTTGAATTGAACGAGCTCGAATTCGGCACGCGGGTCGCGGCCAGGCTTAGCGAGCTCCTGCATGATGTCCTGGAGGGTCGGGAGACCGACTTCGTCTGTAGTGTACTTCTGGATATCAATTTTGTTTCGAGCGGCGGAGTTGGTCATCAGGTCCTTGACGCTGACGGTGAGGTCGGTCGCCATTTGCTCGAGTAGCGGGTAGCGCTCGGGGTGAACGGCGGATGCGTCCAGCGGGTTTTCGGCTCCGCGGATACGGAGGAAGCCAGCGGCTTGCTCGAACGCTTTGGGGCCGATGCCGGAAACTTTTGTGAGCTCCTTGCGGGACTTGAAGGGGCCGTTGGCTTCGCGGTGGGCGACGATGTTGCCGGCGAGGCGAGAGTTGAGTCCGGAAACGTAGGAGAGGAGTTGCTTGGACGCGGTGTTTACTTCCACGCCAACTGCGTTGACGCAGGAGAGAACGGTGTCGTCGAGAGAGGCTTTGAGGGCGCGTTGATCGACGTCGTGCTGGTACTGGCCGACTCCGATTGATTTGGGGTCGATCTTAACGAGTTCCGCAAGCGGATCCATGAGTCTCCGTCCGATGGATACGGCGCCTCGTACAGTGATATCCTTGTCGGGGAATTCGTCGCGTGCGACTTCGGAGGCTGAGTAGATGGACGCTCCGGATTCGTTGACCATGACGATGGCTATGTTCTTCGGGAGGCCGATGGAGCGTACGAAGGCTTCGGTTTCCCGGGAAGCGGTGCCGTTGCCGATAGCGATGGCTTGGGACTCAAAGCGTTGGGCAAGTCCGGCGATGACGGTTCTGGCTTCGTCGATCTGGCGCTGGGACTGAGTTGGGTAGATGACCGTGTCGAAGAGGAGTTTGCCTTGGGCGTCAAGCACCACGGTCTTGCAGCCTGTGCGGAATCCCGGATCGATGGCGATAATCGGTTTTTCGCCGAGAGCTGGAGCGAGGAGGAGTTCGCGTATGTTTGAGGCGAATACGGTTATGGCTTCGGCGTCGGCTCGTTTTTTGAGGTCGAGGCGGGCAGCGGTTTCCATGGAGATGGCGAGGAGGCGTTTGAAGGCGTCTTTGGTGGCGAGGCGGACTTGCTCGGCTGCAGGGCTGGAGCCTTTTACGAAGCGGCTTTCCAGCTTGGCGAGGGCGAGCTCTTCGTCCGGGCGGACTGACATGGAGAGCATCATTTCCTGCTCGCCTCTGCGGATGGCGAGGATGCGGTGGGAGGGGGCGTCGGCGATGGGCTCAGACCATTCGAAGTAGTCGCGGTACTTGGCGCCTTCCTCTTCCTTGCCCATCATGACGCGGGAAGTAAGGGTGGATTTCTTGGTATAGAGCTCGCGGAGTTCGGCTCGGGAGTCGGCGTCGTCATTGATCCACTCGGCGATGATGTCGCGGGCTCCGGCGAGGGCGGCATCGCTGTCGGCGACTTCCTTTTCGGCGTCGACGAAGGCGGCTGCTTCGGAATTCGGGTCAATGGCGGCGTCTTCCTGGTTGTTGAAAAGCTTGTCGGCGAGGGGCTCGAGGCCTTTTTCGCGGGCGATAGTCGCCTTGGTGCGACGCTTGGGTTTGTAGGGAAGGTAGACGTCCTCGAGGCGGGCCATGGTTTCGGCGGCCATGACTTTAGCTTTGAGGGAGTCGGTGAGGACTTTCTGGTCTTCGAGGGACTTGAGGATGGCGCTGCGGCGATCTTCGAGGGCTTTGAGCTGGTCGAGACGGTCGCGGATGTTGGCGATTTGAACTTCGTCGAGGCCGCCGGTGGCTTCTTTTCGGTAGCGAGCGATGAAGGGGACGGTAGCGCCTTCGACGATGAGCTTGGCGGTGGCGGCTACGTGAGATTCGGGGATGCTGAGTTCGTCAGCGATTTTTGGGAGGAAGTCTTCGTGCATTTGGAGATTGGGTACCGGGTGCCGGGTTGCGGGTTCCGGGGATTTTTCTGGAAATTGGGTGATAGGTTCTGGGTCCTAGGTGCTTGGTGAAAAGCCGGGTAGGATGGGAGCCGGGCCGGTTGTGGCAAGGCGGGATTGTCGCGAAATTTCAGAGATTCCGCGCTATTCCGTGTGTTCCAGCTTTAGGAAAATCGGTAACTCGGCGGACTCCAAGGAGATGGACGTTTGGGTGGAGTTTCCGTCCCTGGCGAGTGGATACGCTGCGGGTAGCCAGAGCCGGTGGTCATCGCTTTGCATCAGGGTAAAGGGTGTTTCGGGAGTATCTTCCCAGTGCAGGTTGAGCGTCGTTCCGTCGTTGGTGAAAACGAGTTCGGGAAGGCTGGCTGCTGGGGCGTTTCCAGTGCCTTGGCTGAGGGAGAACTGGGGGAAGGCGAGTTCGCCGTTTGGCCATTTCATTGTTACCGAGTAGTTTGCGAAATCGCTTGGCTGGAGCGAAGGGAAGGCGAGGGAAGCGGAGTTTTCTCCCTCGATGAGCTTACCGTTGCGAAACCACTGGTAGCGAATGCCAGGCACTGGCTCTGAGTGTATCTGTAGGGTGTGGCTGCTGCCGAGCGAAGCGCTTTGGGATCTTGGCTGACGGTAGATGGCGGGGAAGCCGGTGAGGGAGTAGAATTCTAGGTTTACCGAATCAGGCTGGTAGTCGTGGGGAATGATGGCCAGCGCTCCTCCTACCACGTGATGGCGATAGGTTGAGCCGAATGAGCCGAGTCTCTCTTGGAGGAGGCCATTTTTGTCATAAATGGAGTATCCCGCTACCAATGAATCGTTTGGAAGGACGGTGAAAAAACTGTGGAAGCTAAGGTTCAAGGGGCGCGGCTCGAAGTTGGGGTCGATCATCCCCGAGTTGGTGAGTCGGTGTACGGAGCTTCCACCGACGTAGAGGCGGTTCTGGGAATCGATGGCGATCGCTTTGATGTCCTCGATTTCGCTAGGGCGGGAGAAGCTGTTGTCGATCGAACCGTCGGCGTGGTAGCGCACGAGGAGGTTCGGGCCGGGAAGAACGGGGTCGAAGGCGAAGTAGATGCGACCTTGGCTGTCGACGTCCGAGTCGAGGTATGAGATTTGGTTGAAGGAGGTATCCGGGGAAAATTGGGTGTCTTTCACGCCGTCCAGAGTGTGGCGCTGGAGCTCGGTCTCGTAGAGGTTGCTGCTAAGAGTTATGAGATGCGAGTTGTTCTGGAGGTGGATCGCTGGGGGGCTCGTGTGAATGTCGGTGAGGGTGGTCGGTATTATTTCGAAGCTCGACCTTGCCTCGCCGTTGGCTCGCAGGACGAGGCAGAAGTGTCTGCCGTGTGTGTGCGTTATGACGGCCACGCCACCATCCGGTAGCGGAAGGAGCTTTTCTGGCCAACCAACTACGCTCCAGTCGATGTCTGGCACAAAGTTCGGATCGGGCTTCCGGTCCGGGCCGAATTTTGCCACGAAGCCCGTTTCGATGTCGTCGATAATGGATCCGTCCAGGATGGCGAAGAAGGAGCCGTCAGGGGTGGTGTCGGAAAGATAGGTGACTTGGCGGTTCGTTTGTATTGAAAGGGTAGATACTTTAATTTCTCCCGTTGTTGGGTTCACGGTTTGAGTGCCGCTTATATGTTCCGAGAATTTGTTTCGGTTGGCTCCTCTTCCGGTGATGAGGAACTCGTCGTTTTCGAGGGCTGTAAATGACTTGGCCTTGAATTCTACATCAAAGGTTTTTGATGTATCTAGGTTGTGGGTACCGTCTTGGCTGACGGTAACGATTTGCGCGGAGGCATAGGTGTCGTCTTGATGAACGATCAGGTGGATCTGAGTGCTGTCTTGGCCTACGGTAGATGCGGCTAGCTGTTCCCAGTTGTGAATGGTGAGGATGCGGCGATCTCCGAGAGGGATGGTCCATTGCTCGGCTTCTGCCCAATCGAGGGAGCGAAGCATGGCGTTGGCATCGTCGTAGAAGAGCATAGTGCCGTTGGGCCAGATCCCCATCAGTTCGAGGCCATCCTCTCGCCAGCCGATTTGGAGCGTGTGGTGTTCTTCGACGAGATCGCCTTCGGCGGAGATCCGGTAGACGGGAGCTCCGTGTTGTTCGACGAGCGTTACGGTTCCGTCGTCTAGGGCGAGGCTGAACTTGTCGATGAAGTTTGTATTGTAGAGCGTCGAGTTGCCTCGGTTTCTTTTGATTTCGGTTGCGACTCCTTCGGAGGTGATCGAGAGGGCGTGGTGGTAGGATTCTACCCAGACTGTGCCGTCGGGCCATTGTCGAAAAGCGGCTCCGCGGAAGTAGTCGCCTTCGATCGAGTGTTCTCCGAAATCCGAATCGATCGAGCCGTTTGGCCGTAGGCGGGTGAAGGTGGTTCGAAGCGAAGTTCCGTTGTCTATATACTCCGACCAGTATGGGAAGATTTGCCCTGAAAAGGGGCAGATGCGGATATCGTCGTAGTCGCCTAGGTTGAGCGTGGATGCGTAGTCCTCCACGACCGTGCCGTCTGGCTTGTGCTCGGTGTAGAGTTGTTTGATGGCGAATGGATCGTTGGGGTCGGTGCGACGATCGAAGTAGCCGCCGCCTTTGCGGGGAATGATGTTTCCGTTGAGGGCTGCGGGGCTGGAAACTTCGTGGCGTACTTTGACTCGGGTTTCGCCGACCTTGGCCACGCCTTTCAGGGAAACGATGGCTGGCTTGGACCAATTCGTGCCGAATGGATTGCGGGCGCGGAGCTGGTAGGTGCCGATGTCGCCTAGGGAAAGCGACTCGATTTCGAGACTTGGGGAGTTGGCTCCGGCGAGTGGTTTGCCGTCGCGAAACCACTGGTAGTCGGCATTCGGCAGGGCGGTGGCGTGGCCCTGCAGTACTTGGTTGCTGTTGAGGTAAGCGAAGAGGTCTTGCGGGTTTTGGGAAATGACGGGGTGGCTTGGTGGCAGAAGCTTGATGGGGCCGAACTTGTGGGTCTCGCCGTTTGAGGTAGCTGTCAGAGTGTAGTCGCCTGCATCGTCTGGACCGAGAGAAGGAAAGCTGAGCGTGGTGGAGGTTTCGCCGCTCAAGGGGGCTCCATTTTTGAGCCATGAGTAGCTGGCATCTGCTTCTTCCAAAGTGGCGACTTCGAGGGTGAAGGCTTCGGAGGAGTAGGAGACTTTTTCTAGGAAGGGAGTGGAGAAGCTAACGGGCGTGCTGGTGTAGAGCCCGGCTGTTTCTACTTCGCCGATCGGGGTTTTGGCGGTTCCTGATACGAGGACGTCGCCCTCGGCTGAAACGGATACGGTTGCGTTTTTCCAGCGGAGGGATCCGTCGATGACAGTGACCTCACCTAGGGGAGAGATGCGGTAGAGGTTGGCGAAGCCACCTTGTTCTTCTTGCTGGTCCGCGAGAGCGAGGTGGAAGCTGGAGCCGTCGGGAGCGAAGTTGAGTTTTGTGGGAAGTTCGGAGGGGGAGGTTCTGCGGATAAGGTTGTGAGGGGTGTAGCTGGTGTCTTCGCTTCCGTCCAAAAGGTAGCGGGCGCCGAAGATTTGCTGAGGCGCTTGGCCGAGAGGGCGAACGTAGGGAAGGTATATTGCTTCGTCGGTAATTGTGATTTGGGAGGAACGGAGGTGATCGTTTTGAATCGAGAAGGAGGTGTCACGGGTGCCGTCGATCGAGTATCTTTGTAGTGTTTGGTCACCTACGGCGTCATCGTACGCCGCGAAGTAGAAGTGGGTGTCCGTCACTGCGAGGATTTCGTAGGGAGCTGGTATTTGTGGGAAGTCGGGATCGAAGGTGCCGTCGAGTCGGAGCTTGCGGAGCACTTGGTCGCCGAAGTCTTCTACCCGCCCGTACACGAGGAGGGTATCGTCTGGGAGGACGGCGAGGAAATTGGTGTATTGGGGAGGCTCGAGAGTGTTTACGAGGGTTACGTTTTCGTCGTAGATTTCGTAGTTTGGTCCGACGAAGCCTCCTGTGGGGCGAGCGCGGAGGTAGTGGTAGATGATGTCGGAGGAGAACGATACGCGGCGTGATCCGTCTACATGGGCGATCCCGTCTTCGAGCAGGAGTTCTCCGCTGGGCAGCCAGCTTGCGGTGGCTTTGGTGAGTTGTTCGATGAGTCCCGGGGCGATGGCGGTCGCGGTTCCATCGGCGGATAGCTGGGCAAAGTGGATATTCTGGTAGTCGTCTTCGGAGGTCCGTCCTGAGGTGAGGACGGTGCCGTCGGTAAAAACGAAGGCGGAGTGTCCCCAGCCGCTCTCGACGAAGTGCTTGGTCCGGTCGAATTGGAAGGTCTCGTCTAGCGATCCGTCCGCGTTGAGCCGGAGGGCGTTTACATGGTCTTGATCGATTTGGAGGGAGTTGCCGGAGAGGTAGTACTGCCCGCTTTCTGTGGGGGTGAGGGTTGTTGTTGGCGGGTAGAATCCAATGTCAGGAGCGAGGGTGAATGCTGAATCGATGGTGCCATCTGAAGCGAGTCTGATGAGGGTGGGCGAGTAGCCGTGGGATGAGACAAGGAATATATCTCCGTTGGGGAGGGCGATCGGCTGAGGGAGTTCGAGGTTCGGGGTGGATTTTGTGATGCCGGTTCGGCTGAAGGATGTATCGATCGCTCCACTACTGGTAAGTTTGATGAACAGGCTGGTGGCGAGTGTGCTGGCGTGGGGGAATTCGCCTTGTAGCAAGAAGCCGCCGCCGGGCAGCGTGTGGATGCTTTCGGTTGTCCCGGGGATGCTAGGCGAGGTGAAGGTGGTATCTGGCGTCAGGACGTTCGAGCTTTCGAGTGTATAGCGAATGGCTTTTGTGGTCCAGGTTGGCGGAGTTGTGATGTCGTTGCGTTGGTTTTCGAATACGGCAAATTGGTCGTCGGGAAGGAGCAGTAGGCCGTAGGGGATGCCGATTGCTCGATCGAGTTCGCCGTTGGCGTTGTAGGTCAATAGGGCGGCGGAAGCGCTGTCGATCGCGCTGATGCTGTGTTGCTCGAAGAGTACGGAGATTGTGCCGTTTGAGTTGAGGACGGCTTGGCTAGGGGTTGATCCGAGGATCGGCGCTTCTGAGGTGAGCGGCTTGAAGCTTTTGTCTGTATCCAGAATCAGGAAGGAACCGGTTAGCTCGCCATTGAGCTGGTCGAAGTTTCCGAACGCGATGGCTCGCCCGTCTCCGAGCGGCAAGTAGGCTTCCGGTGCCGCTGTAATGGATGTCTCAAGATCGAACTCTTCGCTCAGTTGGTAGTCTGCAGAGTGGACTGCTTGAAACGCGTTTATTGAGAGGGCTACGCAAATGGCGGCGATTGCGGCTTTCATTAGCTAGGGGGCGATGAGTTGGAAAAACTGGTTCGGGGAATCGAGGGAAAAGATGAGCGGTTCTCCGAGACTGAGTTGTAGGTCCGCAGTGTCGTGTGCTGGGTTCCAGGTCTTTAGGTCTGTCGATCGAAGAATGCGGTAGTGTCTCCCGCTCGGGATTTGGTATTCGATGGATTGATACGCCGATTCGGGGGTGGCGATTATTCCAAACTGCGGGATGAACTTGGGACCGTTTACGTTTTGTAGAACGATGGAGCAGGAAGGGCCGGGGAAGATGTCGGATATGTCTTCGAGTTTTTCGATTTCGGTGCCGCCGTTATAAAGTGAGGCTTTGAGCGTTTTGACGGAGCCGTCGGCGTAGAATGCGAATGCCTCGCGGTCAGCCGCTTTGATTGCGACAACGTTCTTCTCTCTGTGTACGTTGCTCAGGGCCTCGCTTCCCCAGGATACGAGTCTGCCTGAGTGGGTTAGGCCGAGGCTGTAGTTGTATCCGGAGGCGATACTACGGAGCGGGGGCAGGTCGGTGGGAGTGTCGGTGAGGCCGTCTTTGTTCCATGCGAGTATGCTGCCGTCTTCGAGGAGGGCGAGGCTGTCGTCGGCGTCGCACGAGATCGCGATGACTCGTTTTTCGGAGGTGGGCACGAATTCGATGTCGGGCAGCCAGCCGCGCCATTGGAGCAGGGTGCCGTCTTCTTGTAGGGCGAGGATGTGCGAGTCGCCGCTCGCGATGGCGATGACCTTTTTTAGGCCTTCCGGGTTTGGGTATTCGCGGTTGAGATCGGGGTCCCAGGTGAGAATGGCTCCGTCCGCTTTCAGTACGGTGTGGTGTTCTCGGCCGGCCGAGACGGCGACTACATTTGAGATGGCGTCTACGAACTCGGATCTTTGTTTGTCTTGCCAGGTGTTCCAGCTGGCTACGGTTCCATCGCTTCGGAGGGCGAGTATGCTGCTGCGGCCGCAGGCTACTGAGACGACGTTTGTAGCGTCGGCTGGGAAATCGAGCAGGCTTGAGGTACCGAACCCAAGCATGTTGGCGACATCGACCGGAATGATGAGCTCCATGCTGGGAGCGTAGCCTTGGGCAAAGGCTCGGGCGCGGAGGAGAAGCGATTGGGTTGACTCGATGGGAGATGTGTAGATGGGGGATTGGGATGTGGGTTCGGTGCCGTCGAGGGTGTAGTGGATTTGCGCATGCGCGTCTTCGGTCTCGAGGGAGATGGTGGCTGACTTGTACGAAGATGCGTCCGTGTCGAAGTCGGTGGTAGGGGTGGCGAGGGAGGGGAGGAAGACGGCTTGGACTTGTGTGGCGGCTGATACTCTCAGGTTTAGGGGATTGCTGGTGGAGTCGACTGCTCCGCTCCAATGGGAGAAGCCGTAGCCGGGGCGTGGCACTGCGAGGAGTTGTACGGGTTCGTTTGATTTGAAACGGTCTTTGTGAAGCGAGCGGTGGACGTGTCCTTTGGCTTCGTCCCAGGTGAGGGTGAGGTGAAATTGGTCGAGAGGGGAGGATCTGACGGCGGTGCCTGAGTAGTGTTGTGTGTGAAATGCAACTACGTCCTTGAGCTCCGGATTCGGGATTTCCGTTTGGGCATCGGGATAGCTGAGGATGGTGCCATCCGATTTCAGCCCGTGGCTGTGGGAGTAGGAGGTCGAAATCGCAACGATGTCGGACCAACTGGATACGCCTTGAGATTGTTCGTTGCCATGGTCTCCCCAGGCGACCACGGTGCCGTCCGCCTTAAGGGCGAGGTTGTGCTGGTTTCCGGCTCGTACGGCGATGACGTTGTTTAGGCCTTCTGGGATGTAGGCGGTGTGAGTGAAGTCGCGGTTGCGCCAAGCGGCTAGGGTGCCGTCGCGTAGGATACCGAGGCAGTAGTCTTCTCCTTCCGAGATGGCGATGACGTTCGCGATGTTGCGAGGGGGCTGGTTGTTGTGGTTGAGGGCTGTCCCTCCCCAGCTGACGATTCGGTTGTCGGAAGTGATGATGGAGGCTGAGTAGCGGCCCGCGGCGACGGCGGCTGCTGAGGGAAGATTTGAGGGAACTGCGTGTCCGCTTCCGTAGGGCGCTTCGCCCCATGAGACGAGGGTTCCGTCTTCTTTCAAGGCGATGGAGTAGCTGTCTCCAGCGGCGATGGCGATCGCGTCGTTCAGGTCGTTGGGAGGGCGGTGGTTGTTTGAGTCGGACAGGTCGAGGACGGTGCCGTCGTTTTGGAGGACGGTCACGCCGTTGCCGTAGGTTTCCGAGTAGGAGTAGTTTTGAGGGGATGCGCCAAAGCCGGTCGTTTCTGAAAGGCCCCAAGTGTCGAGGGTCGTGACGACTTCGTATCGTTTGGATTGTGGAGCGCTATCGGCGAGGCCGGACTTGCGGGTGAGGGCACGTACGGTGGTGGACTCGGAAATTTGAAAGGGGCCGGTGTAGGTTTTGAGCGCTGAAATGACTCCGCCGGTTTCCAGGGTATAGACGATGCTGGCGTCGGAGGTTTCGGTTGAGAGGGTGATCTCGGTTGGCCCGTAGAGTTTGGAGGCGTAGGGGGAAATGGTCGGAGCGGCCAGGCGATCTTGGGCAATGCAACGCTGCGCGAGGAGAAGCGCGAACACGCACAGAAGCAGGGCAACGTGTTTCGTGGGACTTGGACGTAGTCGAGTGGCGGTCACTTTGATTATTGCTTGGGAACGAGGGAGGCGTGCGTGTGGAACGGTTGTCTCGATCGGAGGGAGTCTGAATCTGTCATTTATGATGGTTGGCAGGTCAAGCTCATCTGTAGGTAAATATGCTGTAGGCGCTGACTGGATTTGAGAACTCATGCCACTGAATTGGCGCGGGGAGTTGCTTGAAAGTTGGCCGCGGATGGTGGAGGGTGTCGGGATGTTTTGGAGATACGTGTTGGTTGGGATCGTTTCTTTTTGGGGAGCAGGGCTTGGAGCTCAGGTCGAGGCTGAGTTTTCGGTTTTGAGAGTGGATAGCTCGGGGCCGGAAGATCCGGGACTGGCTGCCTATATCAAACCGTACCGTGAGGGCGTGGAGGCTTTTTCGGCCGAGGTGATCGGGTACGCGGCTGAGCCGTTGTCTCGCTCGCGTCCTGAATGTGGACTTTCGAATTTGGTGGCGGACTCGTTGCGCGTGGTGGGCGAGAGGGAGTTCGAGTCCGAGGTCGATCTGGCGGTGACGAATTTCGGAGGCTTGAGACGCAATCTGCCGAAGGGGCCTTTGACGATGGGGCTGATTACGGAGCTGTCGCCATTTGACAACTACATCGTTCTTCTAGAGGTGAGGGGAGAACTGGTGTTGGAGCTGGCTCGAAACATTGCTAGCGGGAGCGCTTCCGCGATTTCCGGGTTGAAGGTCGTGGGGAGCAAGAGTGGGGAGTTGTTATCGGCGGAGATCGGAGGGGAGTCGGTTGTGCCAGACGGGACGTACCGTTTGGTGACGATCGATTATCTGCTTGCGAACTGGACGTCTCTTTTTCGGGAAGAGTGGATTGTGAGTCGGAAGGTATCCGTAAATTTGAGACAACGTGAGGCGATCGTTTTGCACCTGTCTGAGTTGACCAGAAAAGGGATCAAGGTTTACGACGCGGCCGAGGGGCGGGTGAGAGTAGTGAGCGGTGATTAGAGGATGAAGGTTATGGATAGACGGAGGTTTATTGGAAGTGTGGGCTTGGGGCTGACGGTGCTGTCGAACGCCTTGGGGCGATCAGGGAGTTCGGCGCCTCAGCTGACGATCTTGCAGACGAACGATACGCATTCGCGAATCGACCCGTTTCCTATGGATGGCGGTCGCAATCAAGGCTTGGGCGGAGTCGCTCGCCGAAAGGTATTGATCGACCAGATACGGAGGCGAGAAGAGCACACGCTTTTGGTGGATAGCGGAGACATTTTCCAGGGGACGCCTTATTACAATCTCTATGGCGGCGAGGTGGAGATCGAAGCCATGAACCAAATGGGCTACGAGGTGGCGACTGTGGGCAACCACGAGTTTGATAACGGTATCGAAGGCTTGGAGAAGACGATGCCAAAGGCCGGTTTCGAGTGGGTTTCGAGCAATCTGGATTGGAGCGGCGCGAAGTCTCTGGCTCCTCTGGTGAAACCGTGGACGATCAGGGAGATCGGACCCTTTAAGGTGGGGTTGTTTGGATTGCTCTGCGAGTTGGAGGGTATGGTGAGCGCGTCGCACCATGAAGGTGTTGTTTATTTGGACCCGGTGGAATCGGCTCGCAGGAGCGTTCACGAGCTCAGGGCTCGCGGCTGCAATGTGATCGTTTGTCTTTCGCACATGGGTTTCCCGACGCGTTCGGACGGGGAGCAGCTTCGCGATGATCGTCTGCCGGAAAAGGTGGAGGGAGTGGATCTCGTGCTCGGTGGGCACTCGCACACGTTTTTGGATGAATTGGTCGAGCTACGGCGTAAGGGAGGCGGAGTGACCCGCATCACGCAGCAAGGCTGGGGAGGTATGCGTCTAGGGAGGGTCGATGTAGCCCTAGGCAAGTCGGATTCGTTAGTGATACGGCAAGATCCGTTACTCGTTTCGCCCGCGAACGGATCGGTCTAAAGTGGGTTTGATCGAGGGATATTGGCGAGAGGTTGCGAGTCGCTGGATGCTGCTTTGAGGGATAGGCAAGGAGTGCAAGGCCTCTCCAGATGAGGATGTTTACTGGTACATTGACCTGTCGATTGACGACTACGACTCAGTCGCCAGAGAGTTGAGAAACGGGATCACTGTTTTGAGTAGCATGTAGAGCTCGTCTTGAGAGAACCCGCTTCTACTTCTTTGATAAGCGAAGTTTACTCTCTCGCAGCGAATCCCCTTTTTCTTCATGGATTTCTCGATCTTTTTTACGTGGCTGGACTTTTCGTGATATGTGTTTTTGTCGTCCTCTATTATCAATAGGGGAGCAGTGATCTCGTCCGAACGAATTAACGGAGAAACTCTTCGAGCGTAATCTTTGTCGTTCCGCAAATTTTCCACGTGCAGAGCTAGAGTCCGAGTGTGTTCCGTTTCCGAAAAAACTTCGAGTGTGTTCAGCGAGTTTGGAGCGTTGTAGGAGTGAAGGAGGTCCTCGTATCCATATAATGATACGCCTCCTTTGTATAGCTTGGGGTGGTCAATGATGCTGAGGTAGGCTGCGTATCCGCCGATGAGTGCGCCCATAATATAAACCCTGTCAGGGTCTGCGGCTCCGGATTCAATCAGTGAGTTGGCGGCTATGGCGAGGTCGTCGATAAACGCTCCGTCGAGTCCGTCCTCTACTCCGGCTTGTAGAAATTCTCTTCCATAGCCGCGAGTCCCTCTGCTGTTTACTCTGAGAGCGAGGTATCCATGTTTTGCTAAAAATGTGGCGATTGGGTCGTGGTGCCATTTTGCTCTTCCCGAAAAGTTTGCCTGAGCGACTACCACTAGGGGGAGCGGTTCGTTGTTCTCGTGACCGTGAGGAACGGTCAGGTAATAGTCGATGGATCTACCATCTTGAGATGTTACTTTTCCGAACAAGCGCGTTGGGTTGTTTTCCGAAAGATCGCTAGTGAGTTGTATTAAAGAATCGGATTCTCTATCAACGATGAAGAATTGGTCTGGCTGAGTTGGGGCCGATGAGCGGTAGAGTACTTTGTTGTAGTTTTCGCTAAAGTCCTCGGGGATGTTCAGTGCGGGCGAGGGAAAGGTTGCGTCTGCGAGTTCTTGAGCGTCTTTGACGGCATCAAGAGATAGCGCCAATCTGGGGATGTCCGCTTTGTATGAAAGCCCAATCAATTCGTTGGTTTTTGGGTCTATCACTAATGGAGAGCTGTTGGGTGGGATCGGTTCTATGTCGTATCGGCTGTGATTTGCGATTGTCTTCTTGATTCGTCCGGTTTCGAGATTGTAAATGTGTAATCGCGATGTGTCGGAATTGTAGTTGGATGATAAGTACAATAGGTTTGATTGCCGTCCCGTTGCGTGTATTCGGGTGGAGACAGGGCGATTAATGAAACTAAATTCTAATCCGTCCTCCTTGTTGATGGAATCTATTTCTATCCAGGTATTTGTTTGCTCATCCCATGTATGGTAGACGTAGCCTCCGGATTTGTATATCAAAGCTATATTTGGAGAGCCGTCTGGCGCTGCGATGACCCTCGACGCTTTTTGCGGAATGCTGATTGGGATCTTTGTGGATTCACCGGTTTTCCAGTTCAAGTGGACGTGGCTTCTGTTGCCGACGAGTTTGTAGTGGGCTTTACCATTCCATATATATGTTCTCCAGTCGATTGCTCCTCTTTTTACTACTGTTATAGTGTCTTGAGGGGTTGCGTCACTAGGCCGTATCACGCGTTCTACGAGTTTCGCGATCTCGCTTCTTTTTCCGCTTTCTGCTTCCACTCGGAAAAGGGTAGAACCTTGGTTTACAAGATAGTTGTCTGAATCGGCCCAATCCGCTTCAAGCAAGTGGAGCTTATCATCGTAGTAACTCTCTGTACGGATGATGCTCGGGGTCTCTAAATCGATTAAATCTACTTTGATTTTTGTAAACAGATCTTCGATACGAAGGACCTTTCGTCCATCAGGTGAGAGCTTGAAACTGTATCTGTTGGGAGTTGTTAGGCGGTTTGGGGCGATGTTTTCCTTTTGGCCGTAGATTTGCTCTCTCAAGGATTGGTACGCGATATTCGAATCTGTGCAGCGGACTTCTATCCCTTGGCTGAGTACATGGACTTTTCCCGGTCCATCGATTCCCGAGCTCAAGAGATCGATCAAGATGCGTTTGGGTTTCCCTGCTTTAAGATTTCCGACGTGAGCCAGAAAAGTGCCTATCTGCCCGTTCGAAGGGTAGGCGAACAAAAGCACGCACTTCGCGAGATCCCTATCTGAAGTGAGAATTGCGTCCGCCTGATAGCTTGGCCTGTAGGTCTTCGATCGCTTTCGAGAAGGGGTCTTTTTTGTATCCTCTGTTTTGAGTTCCACCTGGATGAACCCTTCCTTGAAGGAGTGATCGCTTTCGACTCGGTAGCTTTGGCGGTAGAAATTGAAGATGTTTCCGTTGCTTCGTTCTGCAGAAAAAACGCCATTCTGGTATGACCTCATCCTGCCGATGCCGCGATCATCCTCTACCACAATTTTGAGTTGGGCTTTGAGGACGAAGAGTGGGAGAAGGGCTAGGACTGCGAAGAGGAAGCGGGAGATCGTTCTGGGCATGCCGTTTAGGGATATTTACCGACATAACTCAGAGATGAAGCATGTGGGAGGCAAGCTCCGGAATCGAGAGATTGGTAGCTGGAGCTGTTGTCCTGCCTGCTGTGCGCTCCCTCCTTGTGTTTCCTGAAAAAGTCCTCTAGCGATACCGACCCTCAATAGAGTTTCGCACTATGAAAGTTAAGAAAGTAGGCATCCTAACGGCAGGTGGCTTGGCCCCTTGCCTTTCCTCAGCAATCGGTGGCCTGATCCAGCGCTACACCGAAATCGACCCGGACGTAGAGATCATTTGCTACAAAAACGGTTACTACGGTCTGCTCAAGGGCTTGAGCTACGAAGTGACTCCTGAAGTCCGAGCCAATGCGGAGAAACTTCACCTTTTTGGTGGTAGCCCGATCGGCAACAGCCGCGTAAAGCTCACCAACGTAAAGGATTGCGTAAAGCGTGGTCTCGTAAAGGAAGGCGAAGACCCGCAGAAGGTGGCGGCCGACCAGCTTGTGAAGGACGGCGTAGACGTGCTGCACACGATCGGTGGAGACGACACGAACACTGCGGCGGCGGACCTTGCGGCTTACCTCGCTACCAACGACTACGCGCTTCGCGTGATCGGTCTTCCGAAGACGATCGACAACGACGTTTACCCGATCAAGCAGTCTCTCGGCGCGTACACAGCGGCTGAGCACGGCGCTAACTATTTCGAAAACGTGGTGGCTGAGCACAACTCCAGCCCGCGCATGCTGATCATCCACGAGGTGATGGGTCGCCACTGTGGTTGGCTCGCGGCTTACACGGCTTACGAGTACCACAAACGTCAAAAGTGCCGCTACTGGGTTCCGGAAATCGGCCTTTCGCAAGAGCGTCACGACGTGCATGCGGTTTACGTTCCTGAGCTCAGCATCGATCTGGAAGCCGAAGCGGCACGTCTTCGCAAGCAGCTCGACGAGCATGACGCGGTTAACATCTTCCTCTCTGAGGGCGCGGGTGTCGCAGACATCGTTGCTCAGAAGGAAGCGGCTGGCGAAGAGATCATCCGTGACGCTTTTGGCCACGTGCAGCTCGACTTCATCAATCCAGGCCAGTACTTCGCGAAGCAGTTCAAGGAACTGATCGGAGCGGAGAAGGTTCTCGTTCAGAAGAGCGGTTACTACTCTCGTGCGGCAGCGGCTAACCCGAAGGATCTCAACCTCATCAAGAGCTGCACCGACAAGGCTGTTGAAGCGGCGTTTGCAGGTGAGAGTGGCGTGATCGGTCACGACGAGAACAACCGTGACATCCTCCGCGCGTGTGAGTTCGACCGTGTTGCGGGCGGCAAGCCATTCGACACGACGGCTGCTTGGTTCGACCAGCTTCTCTCGGAGATCGGTCAGCCTAAGGGCGAGGTGCAGGACACTAGCCACTAAGGTTGTTAAACCCATAGATTTCAAAAGCCGGAGCGAGTGAATCGCTTCGGCTTTTTTTGTGGTTTGATCCTGTAGCGGGGTGGCCGCTGGGGACAGCGGCCGCTACCTCTACTCTTTGTATTCGGGGACGGTGACGCGCTCGACTTCTTCGAGGGTCGTCAGGCCGAGGAGCGCTTTCTTGAGAGCGTCTTCGCGGAGGCTTTTTAGGCCGAGTCGTTTGGCTTCTGCCTGAATTTTGAAGAGCGGAGCGCTGGAGGAGATAAGTTCTCGCATGTATTCAGAAACTTCGACGACTTCATGCACGCCTACGCGTCCTTTGAATCCGGAGTTGTGGCAGTGCTGGCAGCCGCGTCCACGATAGAAGGGGATCGTAGGGTCGATGCTTTCGGCCGTGAAATACTTGAGCAGCATTTCTTCGTCTGGCTGGTAGGTTTCCTTGCAGCATTCGCAAATGCGGCTGACGAGACGTTGGGAAAGCACGCCGTTTAGGGCAGGGGCCACCATGTAGGGATCGACTCCCATTTCGACGAGGCGAAGGATGGCTTGGGTGGCGCTGTTGGTGTGAAGCGTCGTCAAAACCATGTGCCCGGTGAGGGCGGCTTCGGTGGCGATCTTGGCGGTTTCGAGGTCTCGGATTTCGCCGACGAGAATGATGTCCGGATCCTGGCGGAGGGCGGAGCGGAGAATGGCGGCGAAATCGAGGTCGATGTTGTGCTTTACCTCGAAGTGGTTGACTCCGGGAAGCTGGTACTCGACCGGATTTTCAATGGTCATGATGTTTCGTTCACGATCATTGAGGTAGTCGAGAGCCGAATACAGAGTGGTTGTCTTACCGGATCCGGTTGGACCGGTGACGATGAAAATCCCGTTGGGCTTAGAGACGGACGAGCGGAAGCTGGAGAGGTTGTTTTTTGCGAAGCAGAGCTCGTCGATCGTGGGTACGCCGTTTTGACCAGCTTGTCCGAGAAGGCGGATCACTATCTTTTCTCCGTGCAAGCCTGGGCAGGTGGAGATACGGAAGTTTTGGCTGAAGGAGCCGACGTCGATGGAAAAGCGTCCGTCTTGCGGTAGTCTCGTGTCGGAGATATCGAGCTCCGAGATGAACTTCATGCGCACCATAAGGGCGACGTGGGATTGCTTGGGGATTTCGACAATATCGCGGAGATGTCCGTCGACGCGGAATCGGATTTTTCCGTGGTCCTTGTGAGCTTCGATATGGATGTCGGAGGCTCTTTGCTTGAAGGCGTCGTAGATGACGTGATTGCCCAGCTCGACAAGGGCGTTGTTTTCGGCGAGGTGCAGAAGGTTTTCCTCTCCTCGGGCGTTTATGTCGATGCCATCTGTGAGAGATTCCAGCGACTTGAGGGCTTGGTCGAAGGAGATGTTTGTTTGGTAGGAGATATCGATGGCTTGATCGATGTCTTCCGGCAGGCCGAACACGGGGCTGACCCGCTTTTGCAAGAAGCGTTCGAGCGATTCGACGAGGTTGCGATTCATCGGATCGTTCATGACCATGGTCACGTATCCATCGAACTCGTACAGGCTGATCGCTTGGATCTTCTTGGCCATCTCCAGAGGGATGCGCTGGTCCTCTGGATAGGAAATGTTGATCGAGAGTGGGTCTACATAGGTGGTGTTGTTGGCACGGGCCCAAAGCTCGCCGGCTGGGTCCTTGCGCATGTAGCCCTTTTCGATGATCTCGAGCAGGAGGCCAGAGTGGTCCTTCTTAAACTTGGCGATGAGCTTGTTTAGGAGGACGGATTCTATTTTGTCTGACTCGGTGAGGAGCTCGACAAAGCGGTCGCATCTAATTTCTCGCATTGTCGGAGTCGTCGAGGTTGAAGAAGTTTGCGATCGCTTGCTGTCCTAGGAGTTCGCGATTGTCGGAGGCGTTTTCAAGTTGTTCTTTTGCTTCTTGGCGAAGCTTTCTCATGTCGTACCTGACGATCAGGTTTTCGAGACTGGTAACCTCTGAAGGAATGTCGGGGGCGCTGTTTGATTCGGGCATCTTCTTCCTGGTCGTGACGTGGCTTAGGAGGCAGCGTGGGTAACGCTGTTGAGGACTTTGCAGATCTGCTCTTTGATTTGATCCGGGGCTTGTGTCTTGAGGATGTAGTAGGTGGCTCCGGCTTCCGCAGTCTCTTGGATCGTATTGCGAGTGGATACGGCTGTCATCATGATGACCTTGGCCTCTGGATTGATCCTTTTGATGATCTTGAGCGCCTCGATGCCATTCATCTTGTTCATGTTGATGTCGAGAAGAATGAGATCTGGCTCGTATTCCTGGTAGGCTTCGACTGCGTCCATGCCGTTTTGCATGAGGTAGACTTTTCCGATGCCGATGTCTTGTAGCATCAGCTTCATGAATGTACGCATGTGCGCTTCGTCGTCTGCGATAAGGGCTGTGATGTTGCTGTAGTCCATTATGGGATACGTTTTAGTTTTATCTGAAAGTGGGCTCCGCCTTCGGGGCGATTTTCTACGGTGATTTCTCCTGAGTGGCTGGTGATGATTCGTTTGACCACATAGAGCCCGATGCCGCTGGTTGATTCTCCGCCGGTTGGCATGTTGGAGGTACGGCTGAATTCCTTGAAGAGCTTGTCGAACTCGTTTTCCGGGATGCCAGGGCCTTCGTCTTTTACGGAGAGGTAGACCCAGCTCGGGTCAGCTCGTGTTTCCAGAGTGATCGCTGTGGCCTTGGGGGAGAATTTGATGGCGTTGGTAACTAAATTTTCGATACAGCGAGTGATGAGTCTGCGGTCGATCGAGCTTGCAGCTCCCTGGGATGAATCTACGTGGGCGAGGGTGATCGACTTCTTTTCGGCAATCGGCTTTTGGAGCTTTTCGATTTGGGCTACGAGCTCGGAAGGGGGTAGGTCCTCTCGGGTGAGCTCGAAGTGGTCGAGGTCGATCTTGGAGATGTCTAGGAGGTCCTCGACGAGGGTGAGCATGTTTTCGCTGGCGTCGATGATGCAGCGGACCATCTCGCGTTGGCTTTCGTTTAGGGTGCCGAAGCGTTCTGTCTCGAGGAAGTGGGAGACGCCGCAGATGGAGGCTATCGGGTTGCGGAGGTCGTGGGAGGCGACGCCGAGGAATTTGGTCTTGGAAGTGTTTTGATGCTGGAGGGTATCGATGGTGGAGTGGGCCTCGATCCGCTTTTGGTATTCGGCAATCTGGTGTTTGCAGCGGGTGCGCAGCTCGGTGGCGCGTAGCGGTTTTTCGACGTAGTCGTTTGCTCCGGCGTCGAACGCGTCGCTCATGGTTTCCGACCTCGTCGCTCCGGTCAGGATCACGAGAGGTATGTCGGCAGTCGCCGGTTGAGCTTTTAGGGTGCGGCAAAGTGAGATGCCGTCTTCGCCTGGCATTTCGATGTCGCAGAGGATGAGTTGCGGGGGCTCTCGCTCGATCATCGCCCTGGCTTGTTTCGCGTCGAAGGCGTGGAGGAGGCTGTAATTGACGGGGGTAAGGATCTTTTTCACTATCCCGTGCGTGCTGCGGTCGTCGTCGACGATGAGCACGGCTCGGCTCGAGGCGTCCGGCGAGGAGCGGGCGCCCTCTTGGTGGGAGGCGTCTGTGGAATTTGAAATCACGGGAACAAGAGAGTCGGTTTATCTACCTATGGCACATCGGATCCTGCCTAGGCTCCTTGAGAACCAACCTTAACTGGACCTGAATTTTTACGATTCACATAAAAGCACGAAAAAACCCGTCCTGAATCAGGACGGGTTTGAAAGTGCTAGATGGTGAACGGGTTAGGTTCTAGAAGAGCGATTCGTCGAGGAACTTGTAGAGCTCTTCTTCGCTCACGCGCTTTTGCTCAGTGGTGTCGCGGTCACGTAGGGTTACGGTTCCGTCCTTTTCGATGGTGTCGAAGTCGATGGTGACACACCAAGGGGTGCCGGCTTCGTCCTGGCGGCGGTAGCGCTTGCCGATGGCTCCGGCTACGTCCCAGAAGACGTTGTAGCGCTTGGAGAGCTTGTCGAAGATTTCGCGAGCTCGGCCGACGAGTTCTGGCTTGTTTTTGAGAAGCGGGAGCACGGCGACCTTGTACGGAGCGATGCGTGGGTGGAACTTCATGACGGTACGCTTCTCGCCGCCAACTTCGTCCTCGGTGTAGGCTGCGGTGAGCAAGGCGAGAAGGAGTCGGTCCACGCCGAGCGATGGCTCGATGACGTGCGGGATGTACTTCTTCTTGGCGGTTTCGTCGAAGATCTCCATCGGCTTGCCGGAGTGCTCGGCGTGCTGGGAGAGGTCGAAGTCGCCGCGGGCGGCGATGCCCCAGAGCTCTTGTTCGCCGAACGGGAACTCGAAAGTGATGTCGGTACAGGCCTTGGCGTAGTGGGCGAGCTTCTCGTGCACGTCGCGGCCGAGCATCTCTTCGGGGAGACCGATGGAGAGGAGCCAGTCGTGGCAGTACTTGATCCACTCCTGGTGGATTTCGGACCAGTCGGCATCCGGGGAAACGAAGTATTCGATCTCCATTTGCTCGAACTCGCGGGAGCGGAAGATGAAGTTTTTCGGCGTGATCTCGTTGCGGAAGGCCTTTCCGATCTGGGCGATGCCGAAGGGGATCTTCACGCGGCCGGTGTCGACCACGTTCTTGTAGTTGGCGAAGATGCCTTGAGCGGTCTCGGGACGGAGGTAGGCGGTCGCGGAGCTGTCGCTGAGGGCGCCGACCTTGGTTTCGAACATGAGGTTGAACTCGCGTGGGGCGGTGAGGCTGCCTGGCTCGCCGGTGGCAGGAGATGGGATGAGTTCGTACTCGGATTCGTCGGCTTCGGTGTACTCCTTGAGCTCGACGGGGGCCAGCTCGCCTTGGTGGCCGCCTTTTCGCTTCATCTTCTCGGCGGCTGCTTGGGCGTCGGCCTGCATGTTGCCGTCTTCGAGGATGGAGACGTAGCCGATCTTTTCGCCGTCGACGAGGACGGGAGCGAAGAAGAGCTGGTCGGCGCGGTAGCGCATCTTCGAGACCTTACAGTCGACCATGGGGTCGGAGAAACCGCCCACGTGGCCGGAGGCGACCCAGATTTTGGGGGACATGATGATGGAGGAGTCGAGGCCTTCGATGTCCTCGCGGCGATGGACCATGTCCTTCCACCAAGCGTCCTTGATGTTCTTCTTCAATTCGACGCCGAGCGGGCCGAAATCGAAAAAGCCGTTATAGCCGCCGTAGATTTCCGAAGACTGGAAAATGAACCCTCTGCGTTTGCAGACGGCTACGATGGCATCCATGAGTGGATTTGCTGATGCTTTTGATTTGGCCATAAGGGCTGTGAAAATGCGGTTTCGAGGGGGCGGGTCAAGTGAATGGTGGCGTCGGTTTGTTGATTGGTGAAAAGGGAGTTGCCAAGCGGTTGGGGATGTCCTTTCTCTTGCCAGTTACCAAAGTATTGAACCTTTTCTCAAAATGTCGGAATTAGAAGGAAATTGCCTCGTTTGTCAGTCGGGTGGACCCACTGCAGTCATTAACGCTAGCCTCGCAGGCGTCATCGAAGAAGCGCTCAATCACGAGTGCATCGAAGAAATCTACGGCGGGCTTAACGGCGTCGTAGGCCTTCTTAATGAAGATTTGGTGGATTTGGCTTCCGAGTCGCAGCAGACGATCCGCCTTCTCAAGTCTTCTCCCGGCTCCGCTCTCGGCACTTGCAAGTTCGCGTTCAAGAAGGACGAGGATCTGGAGCGAGCTCTCGAGGTTTTCAAAGCCCACAACATCCGCTACTTCTTCTACATCGGCGACAGCGAGTCCATGGCGATGCTCGACCAGCTGGACGCTCTTGCCAAAGAGCAGGGCTTCGAGATGCGGATCATCGGCATCCCGAAGACGATCAACAACGACATTTCGGCCACCGACCACACGCCAGGCTACGGCAGCATCATCAAGCATGTTGCGACCACGGTTCGCGAAATGGCGTGCGACAACGAGTCCATCGGCGAAGGCGATTACGTTTCTATTCTTGAGGTGCAGGGCCGCAATTCCGGCTGGATCGCTGCGGGCGCGGCGTTGGCGAAGCGTCGTGACGAGCCGCATGATCCGCCTCACATCATCCTTCTCCCAGAGATCGCTTTTGATCCGGAGAAGTTCGTGGCGGACGTGCAGAAGGTACTGGCTCGCGAGAAGTACTGCTTGATCGTAGTTGGCGAAGGCTTGGTTGACTTGGATGGAAACTATGTTTCCGCGAAGGCTTCCAGCACCGACGCGTTTGGGCATGTGCAGCTCGGTGGAGCTGGCGAATTCTTGCGCGGCGTGATCGAGACTCGTCTCGGTGTTTCGGCTCGTTCTTGCAAGCTCGGCGTAGCTGGGCGCGCGGCGACGCACAACGCTTCCCAGGCTGATTCGGACGAGGCTTACCAAGCTGGTTCGGCAGCGGTGGTCCAAGCGGTCGAGAACGGCAAGAGCGGCAAGATGATCACTTTGCAGCGTGCCGAGGCTGACTCCTACAAGTGCGAAACGGGTTGGGTCGACTTGTCGGATGTTCCTGCGACTTCCAAGCAGCTTCCTTCTGAGTGGATCAACGACGATGGCATCAGCATGAACTTCCCGTTCGTGAAGTATGCGACTCCTCTGATCCAGGGCGAAGTTCAGCTTACTTGGGAAAACGGGCTGCCGGTCTTCGCGAAGATCAGGGGCTCGCGTGTCGA
The DNA here is from genome assembly GCF_016595505.1 of Pelagicoccus mobilis. Classification (GTDB taxonomy): domain Bacteria; phylum Verrucomicrobiota; class Verrucomicrobiia; order Opitutales; family Opitutaceae; genus Pelagicoccus; species Pelagicoccus mobilis. The sequence continues at coordinate 201,772 of NZ_JAENIL010000003.1, forward strand.
CAAGCTGCTGTCGGCCTACGAGATGTAAGGCGTTTGCCGTAAGATTTTCCGAACCCTCGCTGTCGCCTCTGTGACGCGAGGGTTTTTTCGTGTCTGCGTGGGGCGGCCGCACAAACGGTTTGCCCACTCGCTGCAAAGCTCTTTGCTGTTGTCTGTCCCTTTATGAAAGAAACTCCGACTTGGCTGCGCCCGAAGCGTTGGCTCGCCTTTTTCCTGACTCTGCTGGGTGTTTGCTCGTTTCTGGCGATTGTTCCTATAAGCCAGGAGGGTGAAACGGTGATGGGATTGCAGAGCGTCACGGTTGGTGACGAGGATGCGTCTTTCATCGATTATCTACGAGAAGGGGCGAGGCAGGTGCAGGTGAGAGGGCATTGGACCTCGTTGTTGCCTCCTTTGCTGGCGGTCATGATCGCCGCCTTTTTTCGAACCATGGTGGGCGCTTTGGTTTCGGCTTTCGTGGTGGGGAGTTTTTTGGCGTACGGATTGAATCCTTTGGCAACCGCGGTTTTGGGGGTGAACGATTTTCTGATCAAGCCGGCTTTGTCTCAGTTTAGCGTGATGATCATCGTGTTTCTGGTGGCCTTGGTGGGCATGGTGCACGTGATGTCGCGCAGTGGCGGTCTGCTGGGGCTTGTTGGCTTGATGGAGCGTTTCGCGAAAGGACGGCGTCGAGCGAAGGTAGCTATTTGGTTAAGTGGTCTGATCGTATTTTTCGACGATTATTCGAATACGGTGGTAGTGGGGACGACGATGCAAAGGCTGTCGGATCGTTGGAAAATCTCGCGCGAGAAGCTGGCTTATATCGTGGACTCGACGACAGCTCCGGTGGCCGGGATTGCTCTACTCTCAACTTGGGTGGCCTATGAGGTGTATTTGTTAGGCGAAGTTGCATCCGCGCACAATGTGGGGATATCTGGATACGGCATGCTGCTGGAGATGATTCCGCTACGGTTCTATTGTATCGGGACGCTTCTTTTTGTGCTCTTTACCTCGCTGTCGGGTCGCGACTTCGGGCCGATGTTGAAAGCGGAGCGAAGGGCGTTTCATGAAGGGAAGGTATTGGATGATTCGCACAGCTTGATCGGGCTGCAGAAAGAGCCCGGCGAGGAGAGCGGAGTGACGCCTCGTTGGTACAACGCGGCGATCCCGGTGTTGCTGCTGGTATTGGGGATTGTGCTTGGGATTTTGACGCTCGGAGCGAATCGGTTGGCTGGAGCCGGTATCGAGGTTTCAATGACGAGTTTGGCTGGATTGCGAGAGGTGTTCGGCGCGGCTGTCTATGATCCTGCCGGAGACGGCGATGCTGGGGCTATGCCTGCAATGCTAGCGGCTACGTTTGTGGCTGGAATCGTGGCGATCGTTTTGCCCCTCGCTCAGGGGGTGATGAAGGTTCGAGACGTATTGAGGGCTTACAGTCGTAGCCTTTCGACTCTCTGGATGGCGATCTTCATCTTGGCGATGGCTTGGTCGATGCGCGAGATTTGCGATAGTCTTGGGACGGCGTACTACTTGATTGCGATGCTGGGTGATAGCGTGCCGATTTGGATCTTGCCGTTGCTGACGTTTTTGGTGGCGGCGGTCATGTCCTTTGCGACTGGAACAAGTTGGGGGACGATGGGGATCTTGATACCGATTCTTATGCCGCTAGCTGTTGAGCTCGGGACGTTGGAACCGAGCCACTTTATTATCTTTCTTTTGACTGCTGCGGCCATTCTTGATGGGTCGATTTTTGGGGACCACTGTAGTCCTATCAGTGATACGACGGTGCTTTCGTCTGTCTCTACGGGATGCGATCATATCGCTCACGTGAATACGCAGTTGTATTATGCTCTTACCACGGTGGCGTTTTCATGCTTCCTTGGTTATCTCTTGGTCGCCCGCGGTTTTCCGATCTGGACGTTCTATCTTTTGTATCCGATCGGGGTTTGCTCTTTTCTTTGGCTTTTCGGCAATAAGGCAAAATCGTTGCCCGTTGTGGAGGCGGACATCGACTAATTGTTATGCAGGATATTTGGCCCCAACTTCGCGCTTGGTTTAAAACTCGCGAGCGCTTTGCGCTGGCGACAGTGGTGAATGCGAGCAAGCCCTCTCCGCGTGGAGTGGGATCTGTGCTTGCGGTGCACGAGGACGGCGAGCGGTTTATAGGCTCGGTCAGCGCGGGGTGCGTGGAGCATGAAGTGATCGAGGCAGCCAAGAAGTGCATTGAGGATGGAGAGACACGCTGGCTGAAGTTCGGACCAGGAGAAGGATTTCCTTGGGAGATCGAGTTGTCGTGCGGAGGTAAGATTGAGGTTCGCATCGAACCGGCTCCGCATCTTCGCGAGGGTACGGATGATCATTTCGTGGAGCGGATGATGGAGTCGCTCGATGAGCATGTCCCGTGTGTTTGGAGATCTTGCGGAAAACAGGATTCTTTAGATTTTGGCGAAGCTTTTCGTCGGGAGACCTATGAGGCGATAGAAGGCGAGAGCCGCGTGCTCTATCGGTTCCTGGGGCGGAGAAAGCGGCTTTTCGTGATTGGAGCGTCGCACATTGCGCTGCACCTGGCCTCTGCAGCGAAGATGCTTCAGTATGAAGTGATCGTGATTGATCCAAGGGAGAGCTACGCTCGCGAAGATCGTTTTCAGTTCGAACCGGATGCGTTGCACGTGGAGTGGCCGGAGGCGGCTCTCTCTAGGTATGCGCTCGATAAGGCGGATGCCTTGGTGGCGATTACGCACGACCCGAAAATCGATGATCAAGCGTTGGCGGCGGCTTTGTCGACGAATTGTGGATACGTTGGGGCTTTGGGGAGCAAGCGAAGCCATAAAGCCCGCTTGGGGCGATTGGTGAAGAAGGGGATTGAAGAGTCGGAACTGGGACGGATTTTCGGACCGGTGGGAATTGAAATCGGCAGTAAGACGCCTGCGGAGATTGCGGTCAGTATCGTAGCTCAATTGATCCAGGAACGAAATCGGTCTCAATGACGCGAATCAAGAAATTGGCGACAGTGGTGCTGGCTGCAGGCGAATCGAAGCGCTTTGGCAGCGAGAACAAATTGTTGCATCGCGTTGAAGGCGAGCCGCTTTTAGGGCATGTGCTGAATGCTGTCACCGCGTGCGATTTCGAGGATGTGGTTGTGGTGCTTGGCCACGAAGCGGATTCGATTCTCCCATTGTTGGAGGGCTTGCCTGTTCGTACGGTTCTTAGTCCGAACTATCGGGAAGGGATGGGGGAGAGTTTACGAGCGGGAGTGGAGGCTTTGCAGGATGCGGATTTGGATGGATTGATTGTGTGTCTATCCGATCTGCCAAAGCTGCGTCCACACCATGTGGAGAAGGTGATCGATGCATTTGCGAGTAACAATGGGTCCTCTGTGGTTGTACCCGTTTTTAAGGGACAACGGGGTCATCCGGTGTGTTTTCCGAAACGACTTTTCGAGAAGCTGAGTGCTCTATCTGGTGATCGCGGGGCTCGTGATCTTATCCGGGTGGAAGGGGAACGGGGCGTTTTTCTGGAAATGGATGACGACGCCTGTATTCGTGATGTGGATGAGAAATAGCTACTCTCTGGTGTTTCGGGCAGCTTGTTCCACTTGAGTGTAGAGGTTTTGGATCGTCTCGTTCGCGTTGAGCTTCATCGCTCTGCTGACGAAGATTTGCGATTCGGAGAATCGTTCTTCTTCGATGAGCAATTTTATGCGAGTGAGCAGGGCGTTGTATTCGTATTCTGGATCTTGCTCGGCTCGATCTAGAAGTAGGTAGGCTTTATCGCGATTTCCGGTTTCGGCTTGGAGTTGCCCGAGTCGGACGAGGAGCTTTCCGTTTGTGGGGTCGATGGTTTCCGCTTCGCTCAAACTTTCTATGGCTGCTTGGGTTTGCCCATTGTGATAGCTGAGTTCTGCGGCGATCATGTGGTAGTCGACGAGCTCTTGATCTTTTGGAGTGGCGGACTGCAGGTCGATCAGATCGAAAAGCTCTTGGGCGGCTGACATCTCTTTGTTGTGGACGAGTAGCTTGGCGGCTTCGATCAGGAACGAGACATCGCTGGGGCGGGCGTATTTCGCTGCGTCGAGGTAGGCGTCCCTCGCTGGTTTGAACATCTTGAGTTTCGAGTAGAGGCCGCCTAGGAGGTAGAGGGATTGGAAGTCGGCGGCTCCGAGGGAGCGGACGATTTCAAGATTGCGGGCAGCTCGCTGGTGATCGTCGCTACGAAGGTAGGCATTGGTTTGAGCGAGCCAGTATTCGGCATTTCGGGGGCTTCGTGCGATGAGCTCGTCCTGCATACGGATGGCTTCGACGTAGCGTTCTGCCTTGAGGTAGGTCTGGGCTTTGCCTTCGAGCCAGTCGAGATTGTTTGGCTCTGCGAGCACCGCTCGGTTGTAGGCGACCTCTGCGGAGATGTAGTTGCCTTCTGCGTAGTGGCAGTAGCCGAGCATGCCGAAGGTCTGCCCTTTGGTGTCGCCTAACTCGACGGCTTTCAGAAATGCGATGAGAGCGGATTTGGTGTCGCCGGATCGAAGCTTGAGAACGCCGAGGTTGGTCCAAGCTCTCTGGAAATCCGGGAAGCCTTCGATCGCTGCTTTGTATTGCTCTTCTGCGAGCAGGAATTCTTGGTTTTCGAAATAGATGTTGCCGAGCAGGTAGTTGAAGGAGGCGCTGTGTTTCTCCTCGGAGGTGACCATGCTTTGCAGGAAGTTTTGGGCCTGGGTTTTGTTGATGCGGAGGAGGGGGGCGATCTTCTTGAGCATAACCACTTCGATATCGTTGAGCGGTGGTTCTTTTTCCGAGAGCACCCCGTAGCTGGCAGTGAAGCGTTCGACGAACTCATCGCTGGAAAAGTCTGGTTCGCCCAGTTCGCGAGATGAGGAAACGGTTGCCAGAAGAAGGCTGGAGATGACTACAAGGTGGCGAATCATATGGTGAATGGACTGTTGCTGGAAGAGGGGCGGTAGGTTCCTTTTCGGCGGACGATGCATTGGACGGGCTTCCCGTCTTTTTTTGCGGGTTTGAAGCGGCAATTTTGAACGTACTCGATCATGAGGGGAATCGCTTCGGGGTAAGGCGTATCGATAATGTGGATATCTTTGGCCCGGCCTTGAAGGTCGATGCGGCAGAGGTAAGTGAAGGGGACTGCTTTGGTGGTGTTTCCGATTAGTTTGCCGGGGATCTTGAGGCCGGCTTGGTAGGTTACGGTGGGTTTCTCGGTAACATCCTTGTAGTCGTAGACGGCGAGATCTTTGAGGCCGTCGGTTTTGAAGCTGTCGATGGTGTCTTCGACGTTGACGCTGTTCTCGGTCAGTTTCTTGGGGGTGAGGCCGAAGTCGACGTCGAGGAAGCCAAGAGGGACATCGGCGGGACCGGAGGTGGCGGGTAGGTTGAAATTGATCGAGACGTTTGTCTTTTTCGGCGGAACCTTGGCGGGAGGAGGAGGTGGCGGAGGGGGTAGGTGGAACTCTGTCAGCGGTTCTGGCTCTTCGGGTGGGGTGAAGTCGATGCCGAGTTGTGTGAGCCCCATGGATAGAAAGACGGATCCCGCGAGCACCCAACCGCCTAGGAGGGCGAGGGGGTTGCGTTTGCTTTTGCGAAGCCGTTTTTCTAGGACGTTCATGTTTTCGTGTGCTGGCTACTGGTCGGTGGCAAAGTGGATGCGTTGCGCCCCTGCCGCTTTGGCTTCGCCGTATACGCGAGCGAAGGTGCCGTGGCTGGCGGAGGCGTCTGCCTGAATGATTACGTCTGACTCTTCGGTTGTCAGAATTCTCTGGATACGGGGACGTACGCCGGATATCCCTATTTCCTCGCCTCCGTAGTACACGCGGTCCCCATCGGAGATGGCGATGAGGATCGAGTTTTTGTTGAGGGCTTGGGCGGAGGCGGCTTGTGGTTTGTTCACTTCGATGCCGCTCTCTTCAACGAAGACGGTGGTGACGATGAAGAAGATGAGGAGGATGAAGATGCAGTCGATCATCGGGGAGAGGTTGATGTCGACGCTGTCTTGGTCGTATGCCGAGTTGCGTCGCCTCATTTTTGAAGCCCTTTCTGCATGGTGGCGATTTCGAGGTCTAGAAGTTGCGAGTCTTTCTTCCGGTAGATTCGACTTATGATTTGGGTGAGGAAGAGTCCGAAAATGGCGATCATCAATCCTGTTTGAGTCGTGATGAGGGCGACCTTGACTCCGTCCGCCACGGCTTTGGTGGTGTCTTGCCCAGCTTCTGCGCCGATGCCTTTGAATGTGTCGAGCATTCCTATGACGGTGCCTAGAAGCCCGAGGAGTGGGGCGGCTGCAATGAGGACGTGGGCATAGGTGAGCTGGTTGCTCACGATATTCGCGAGATTATCTCGGAAATCCTGAATCGCGGGGCGGCTGTCGTCTTGCGCTTGTTCTTTGAATACACGAGGTCCGTCGAGACGGCTTGTGAAGAGGAAGAGCCCGATTACGTTGCGATAGAGCAAGAAGGCCAAGAAGAGCAAGGCGATCATGATGGGGCCGCCGCTGAGTACGATTTCCCAGACGGTGACGAGCCAGGGAGGCAGGTTCATCTGGAGCCTCCCTGTTGGGTCGCGAACACTTGGCGACTGAAGTCGGTCGCTATCTGTTCCATGGCGGCGAGCCTACTTCTCATGATGCGCGAGAATATGCCGTGGAAGATGAGGGCTGGGATGGCGACGATCAAGCCCAGTTCCGTGGTGACGAGGGCTTCGGAGATTCCGGAGGAAAGCGATTTCGCGTCGCCGGTACCAAACACTTCGATGAGAGTGAAGGTTTTGATCATACCGACGACGGTCCCCAGAAGCCCCATGAGTGGCGCGACGGCAGCAGTGGTGGCGAGAACCGGGAGGAAGCGTTCAAGGCGAGGCCGATAGCGGAGGATGATTGAATCCATGGCATCGAGCTGGGTGTCGATGTCCGTCTTTGAAAAGTCGATACCGATTCCAAGTATCTTGGCGATCGGTCCTTTGAGGGAGGCGATTTTCGATTTTGCTTCATCGGCTGATTCGGTGACGGCCGAAATGGCGATGGAGCGAATGTCTTGCGGTTCGTGGATGCGGATGCCTCGCAGTTCGATGAGTTTATAGAGGGCGACGAGTATGGCCATCCCGCCCAGTGCGAGGATTGCGTAGCCGACCCAGCCCCCTTTGGAGACGTGCTCGGGGATTGTGCCTTTCGCTTTTTTCAGCACGAGAGCGTTTCCGAGCGAGCTATCGAGCGGGAGGAGACCGTTGCCTTGGTTTAAGAGTTCGTGAAGGTGTTGGGCGGCGGCTTGGTCGATCGGGCTCATCCCAGGTTCGATCGTGCCGGAGTTGAAGCGGAGCGGACCTGCGGTGCTATCGGTTTCCGACTTGAAGTAGGCGGTAGGGCCGACCAAGGCGATGGTGCCTTCTTTGACGCCGCCTGTCGGGGTGATCGCTCGGCCTTTAAAGCGAGTTCCGCCGATAAGCGACTCCTGGCGGTCGAGGCCTAGCTCGAGCGCTTCGAAGAGGGCGGGGAGCCGGTCGGCTGAGGCTTCGCCAACGGAGCTCAACTTTTCTCGGATTTCTCGGAGTGGGGCGATGTAGTTCTGATCTTCGGATACGTGGATACGGCTCTCGAAGTTTGTCAGGTACTCGGAGAGCACGCCGTGGGAGTACTGGGTTTGGGTATCGAGCGCGTTGATACGGGTTTGCTTGTCCTTGAGGTCGAACTCGCTTTCGGTTGCGTGGCGTTTTGCGTTGATCTCTTGGTGCCTGAGGCGGACGAGTTCGTTTTCGACTTGGTTGATTTGTGAGACGATCTCGAGCTTCTCGTTTTGGGTTTCCTTTAGGAAGGCTTGGTATTCGGCTAGGGTTTGCTCGATCCGATCCTGCGTTTTGCCGATGAGCTCAGCGAATTCGACTTCCGCTTGAGCTTGGAGGGTGGGTAGCGAGCAGTGGCAGAGAGCAGCGAGGGAGATGAGTGCGGGCTTTATCTTCATCCTTCACCTCCCGCGTTGAGAAATGAGTAGGGGACTTCTACGAGTTGAGGGTCGATGGTTTTGTCGTAGACGTCGAAGAGCTGTTTGATCGCGATCGGATTTTGGGTCTCCTCGATCCACTTCCATTCGCCGGAGGCGGGTTTGACAATCCAAGCTTTGCTGCCGTCCGCGTTCGAGGCGTAGGCGCCTGCTAGCCCCCAGTAGAGGACTCGTACTTCGATGACGGAGCCGTCATCGAGCGGTTTGATGGTGTGGTTGAGAGTTAGGTCGTTGTTGAACTCGTCGATCAAGGTGGAGATGGCGACGACGTTTTGGAGACGGTTTGGGAGCGGGGGTGCGCTGCCTCCTTCGTCTGGGATTTTCCGAATGAGGGGAGCTATTTCTTCTTTGAGGGGCTCGGGGAGGCGTTCCGTTAGTTTGAGGATGCGTCGCTCGTAGCTCTCTACCTTGGAGAGAATGAAGGTGTTGGATTGCTCGAAGGATTCGATTCTTTGGTTGGCGGCGTCGATTTCCTCCTGAAGGTCGTTGGTTTGCAGTTCCAGGATTTTGACGTTTTCCTCTAGGATCTCCTTGGTCGATCCCAGGGTGTTGATGGAGCCTTGGAGGAGCTCTTTTTCGGTTGCCCAGGACGCTTGCTCTTCTGAGATGCGATTTCTTGTTTGTATCCACCTTTCGGTGACGTCCTTGAGCGTGTCTAATTCTCTAGATTCGGAATGCGGGAGAACGAGGATGCTACTTGTGATTGAGAAGACGGCGAGCGCGGCGCGAGGTGTCATAGGATCTTTTTGGCGGTGTGAGAACGGCGGCGAGGGGGATTCGGGATTAGAGGAGTTGCTCGATTCTCTTTTGGTCGGCGAGGTGGGCGAACTGAGTTTTCGACAATAGGATTGAGAGGCAGGCGGCGCGCATGCTTTTGGCATCGGTTTGCGGGTCCATTGCGAGTTGGGAGAGTTGAGCTAGCTCCTGTTCTCCGACTTTCAGGTTGGCTGTATCGTTTGTGGCGGTTTTGAGGGAAAGAAGCAGGAGGCTGTCTTGGAGGGAATTTGTATTGGTCTGCGCTTCGAGCTCATGGCCCGCTGATTTGAGCAAGGAGCGGAGTTCGTTGGCGCAGCTGGTTGCGAACTCGAGGCCGAACATGTCGAGAGCTGATTGGTATTCGCTTTCAGAATACGTTCCTGAGTCGACGCTCGGATCTCTCGGGCTGACTCCCTCGTTTGCGATCCACTCTCGGTTTTGGTTTAGGCTGACCTCTGATTGGACATTGACTTCTTGGGCGAGCGGGACGCTGAGCTGGACGGGCGCCTTGGCTTCGAAAACGAAGTCCAAGCTCTTTTCGGTGTATTCGTAGGGGGTCTCTTCAGCGCTAATGATGAGGGTGCTGGGTACGAGGTGGATATTTTCGAGGATTTTCAGGTGATGTGGCTGCGGGGGCATGGGCTCGATCGCGATGGGTTGGCTGACTGAGCGTGCCATCGCTTCTGCGGTTTGCACCTGGCCGACTGCGGAGGCGTAGGCTTGGGCTTGTTGTGGGTTGTCTCCGACGGGAGGTGGGGTAGCCGCCAGGTTTTCTCTCGCCTGATTCAGGTCTTCTTGGGCGTTTCTGTATTCGTCGTTGTTGAGGGCTTCGATGTAGTCCTCGTATAGGATTTCGTAGTGCTCGAGGGCGGACTGATATGCTTCGGCTGCCTTTTCGTAGCGCTTTACGAGCTCGAGGAAATCGGGGTTGGGTTCTTCGACGACTGCCCCAGGGATCTTTGAGCCGACTTGGCGTTCCTCCACTGTATTGGTACTTTGGATATTCTGGATGTCGATATTGAGAACGAATTCGGGATCGGCTTCGCGTTGATCAAGTGTGGTGAGCTGAAATTCGTTTCCCCATTCGGATTCGAGGCCACGGACGATGCTGGCGCTTAGGCGTGGGTCGGTGTTGGCCGGGATTTCGACGGCGAGGGAGAGTTTGCTGATGGAGTGACCGAGGAGCTGGCTGACGAGGTAGGCTTCGCCGGGAAGTGGGGTGGTCTCGTCGAGCAGCTCTGCCCAACGCTTTGCGATCATGGAGCTCGCCGCTTCGCCTGCGGAGGTTTGGATACGTGAGCCGAAGACTTTGCTCAGTCCGGCTTGGTCGATTTGGGTTTTGATGAGGGCGAGCTGAGTGGTTTGGTTGCGGCGGCTTAGGCTGCTGACTTGATCGTTTAGTCGGTTGGAGAAGTCGGACTTGAGGAGTTCGACGAGTAGTTCGGAGTCTCCGAGATAGTATTGGGAGTAGGGGGCGAGAGCCTTGACGGAATCCTCCAAACTGAGGGATGGCTGGTTGGCGGTGTCGATCGCGTTGAGGGCGTTTGTCCTTAGTTCGGTTGTTTCCTCGAGTGCGGCTATATCTTCTTCTTTGGGTCGGTCTGTGTAGACGATCTGCTCGAGCAAGGCGATGCGTTTACCGAGGTTCGCTTCCGGTACGCTTTGCAGCTCCTTGCGCATGCGTTTGACGAGGGTTGAGGGATTGGTGCGCCTGATGGTGACGGTTGGCTCCTTCTCCTCTTCCTTTCCAGGAATGGCAGAGCGTTTGGGCTTCTCATCTTCTTCGACATGTTTCTTGTGTTCTTTGGTGAACCAGGGATCGGGGTCGTCCGCTGCCTTGGTGTAGGTGAGACACAGTGATGCGGCGCCGATAGCGACTGTCGCCACGCGAGTGAAGCGAGTGAGTAGGGCCATTGTACGAGACTGGGTTCTAAGTTGTTTCTGGGGAGGCGATGGGCAGATCGCCTAGGTTCTTCCGCAAGTGGGGGCGTGCGGACATTGGGTTGGGTTATGAAAAAATTGCGCCTTAGTTCTGGTAATACGAGGAATTAGAGCGGCTGCTTTCGTTATTTTTACTTTAATTCGTTCAGTGTTCCATGGGAGACGCAAAAAAGCCCGTGCAGGCTGGCTGCACGGGCTTTGAAAGGTGATTGAACTGATTCGAGTTCCTTACGCGTCGAGCTGTGGACGAGTGCTGTCCGGCCAGTCGATGTGGAAGAACTTGCCACGCTCTTGATCGACACGCTCGTAAGTGTGGGCGCCGAAGTAGTCGCGCTGAGCCTGCAGGAGATTCGCTGGGAGGCGATCGCTGCGGTAGCTGTCGTAGTAGGAGAGTGCTGACATGAAGGTTGGGATCGCTACGCCGCTGGTCGCAGCTGCGGCGACAACCTTACGCCAGTTCGCTTCGCAACGCTCGATCTCGCCCTTGAAGTAGGGGTCGAGGAGGAGGTTGGCGAGGTTTTCGTCGCGCTGGTACGCTTCGTAGATCTTTTGGAGGAAAGCAGCTCGGATGATGCAGCCGCCGCGGAAGATCATAGAGATCTCGCCGAAGTTGAGCTTCCAATCGTACTCTTCCTGAGCGGCACGCATGAGCTGGAAGCCTTGTGCGTAGGAACAGATCTTGGAGCAGTAGAGGGCGTCGTGGATGGCTTGGACGAACTCTTCCTTGTCGCCGTCGAAGGCTTCGAGGACTGGTGTGATGATCTTGGAAGCTGCAACGCGCTCTTCCTTGACCGCGGAAATGCAGCGAGCGAATACCGCTTCGGCGATGGATGGAGCGGCGACGCCCATGTCGAGAGCGTTGACGGATGTCCACTTGCCGGTGCCCTTTTGGCCAGCGGTGTCGAGAACGATGTCGACGAATGGCTTGCCGGTTACGGGGTCGTCCTGGGCGAGGATGTCGGTGGTGATTTCGATGAGGAAGGAGTCGAGAACGCCTTGGTTCCACTCGCCGAATACCTTGGACATTTCCTTAGGCTCCATGCCGAGCAGTTTGCCCATGATGGCGTAGGCTTCGCAGATCATCTGCATGTCGCCGTACTCGATGCCGTTGTGGACCATCTTGACGTAGTGGCCGGCGCCGTTTTCGCCGATGTAAGTTGTGCAGGTCACGCCGCCTTCGACTGGCTTGCCTGGGGCTGCGCCTTCGATTGGCTTGCCGGTTTCAGCGTCGACCTTAGCTGCGATGGCCTCCCAGATTGGCTTGAGCTCGTTCCAAGCGGACTCCTTGCCGCCTGGCATGAGGGATGGGCCGAAGCGGGCGCCTTCTTCGCCGCCGGAAACGCCGGAACCGATGAAGCGGAAGCCAGCGTCGTTGAGCTCCTTCTCGCGACGGATGGTGTCGGTCCAGAGAGCGTTGCCGCCATCGATGATGATATCGTCTGGCTCGAGCAGTGGAGTGAGGCCTGCGATCACCGCGTCGGTCGCCTTGCCGGCTTGGACGAGGATGATGATCTTGCGAGGGCGCTTGAGAGATTGAACGAACTCCTCGAGAGTCTGGGCGCCGAAGAGGCCGCCTGGAGTGTCCGGATTTTTGGCTACGAATTCGTCCGTCTTGGACGTGGTGCGGTTGTAGACCGAAATCTTGAAGCCGTGGTCGGCAATGTTGAGCGCCAAGTTTTGACCCATGACGGCGAGGCCGATGAGTCCGATGTCTGATGTTGCTGTAGACATAGTAGGATCGTGTTAAGAGGACGGGGAGTAAAGGACGCCCCAATCTCCCCAGCAAGCGCAAAATTGCCACACGTGTAGGGTTATGGCTTCTATTCGTGCGGGTAATAAATTTGATTCCCGAAAAGCATGAAAGAAATTAAGGCTCCGCGTCTGGTTTATGAAGACACTTCATGCTTTGAAGGCGGCGACTCAAGAGCCTTGTGAGGAGCCTTTTCCGGGGCGGGCGGCTTTCTGCTTGGGGAGCTAAGCTCCGGAGGTGGGGAGAAATTGGGCGATCATGTTGACCATGGGGGTCAGGATCTCCGGCTCGTTGCGGTGGTAGATCCAATTCATGAAAATAATGACGGCGGTGGCCGCGATGATTGGATACATGACGAGTTTCGGTAGTGATTTGAGGGTCATGAAGACCGAGTACGCGAAAATAAGCCCCAAAACTCCAATTGCGTAGGGAAACCACGGCTGATTGTAGAGAGGTTGTAGAGACTGAAGTAATTTTTCCACGTAGTGCATGTGCTAGAAACGCATCGTACCAATGTGGAATATCGTCCGGTTTTCTCTTAGGTTAAGTTTCTTGGTGGCAATTTACCCATCCGGTGGTGCCGCTTGAGTAGTGTTCCTTTTTCCAGATAGGGACTCGGCCTTTGATTTCTTCGATGATGTAGCGGCAAGCGTCGAAGGCGGCCCCGCGGTGGGCTGCGGAAACGCCTACCCAGACAGCGATGCCTCCGATTTCGAGGAGGCCGACTCGGTGTTGGGCGATGGCGGCGTCGATCTCGAACTTTTCGAAGGCTTCGGCGACGATCCGCTGGCCTTCTTTGTTGGCGAGGGCTGGGTAGGAGGAGTACTCGAGGCGGTCGACGGGTTGCCCTTCGTTGTGGTTGCGCACCCAGCCTTCGAAGGTGGCTAGGGCTCCGGCGTGGGCGTCGAGCAGTTCGCGTTTCAGCTCTTCGGGCTGAAGCGGATCTTTGGAAATTATGAAGGATGAAGTTTGAATTGTGAAAGGGGGTTGGGGGATCAGCCGCCGGCTACGGGGGGGATGAAGACGATGGAGTCGCCGTCGGCGAGTGGGGTTTCCCAACTGGCGAAGTCGTCGTTGACGGCGACTTTGAGGGCGGTGGTGGGGAGGGTGAAGCCGTGCGTCTGGGCGAGTTCCTGGTAGAGGTCGTTCGCGGTGGCTGCGGAGCTTTGGATGGTTTCCTCGTCGAGACCGCGTTGGTCTTTGAGAAGAGCGAAGTATTGGATGGTGAGTTTCACTCAGGTTCCGGGTTGCGGGTGGTTTGCTATGCTTTGTAGTCGCCGCTTTTGCCGCCGGTTTTCTCGAGGAGTCGGACGTCTTCGATGACGATGGCTTTAGAGAGGGCTTTGCACATGTCGTACAACGTGAGGGCGGCGCCGCTGGCTGCGGTGAGCGCTTCCATTTCTACGCCTGTCTTGGCATCGGTGGTGCAAGTGGCTTGGACTTCGACCCGTACTTCGTCGACGGGCTCGATGGTGACTTTGCACTTGGTCAAGGGGAGGGGGTGGCAAAGGGGGATGAGGTCGCTGGTCTTTTTGGCGGCTTGGATTCCGGCGAGGATGGCGGTGTGGAAGACTGGGCCTTTCTTGCTTTGCAGTTCTTGGCCGTCGAACTGGGCCATGATTTCTGGGGTGAGTTGGACGATGGCTCGGGCGGTGGCGGTGCGGCGGGTGACGTCTTTCTCGGTGACGTCGACCATGTGCGGTTGCTGGTTCTCGTCTAGGTGGGTGAATTTGTTCGCTGCGCTCACGAGGTGGTTAGGCGTTAGGTTTTTGGCTGTAGGTTGACCTAGATGGGCCAGGGGTAGAATTGGAAGGCTTCGCCTTCTGGGAAGATTTTGCGGGATTTGGGGAGCTCGATGAAGCCGTCGGTTTTGGCCACGGACACGAAGTCGCCGGATGTGTTGAAGAGGGCTGGGGTAGCCCACAGTTCGCCGCTTGCTTTCGGTTCGGCGACGGCGGGGAGAAAGAGGGTGAGCTCGGGTTTGAAGGTAAGGTCGTGGTTGAGCTTGGCGTAGCAGGGTTTGGCGGGCGGGAGTCCGATCCACTTTTCGAGGGCAGGAATCACGTAGCGGCGCAAGCAGGTGAAGCAGGAGACTGGATTTCCGGGGAGGGCGAAGACGGGGAGCCGCGCTCCGTCTCGTGAGAATTGGCCGTACCACATGGGTTTTCCGGGACGTTGGCTGACCCATTGGAAGCGGATGGATACCCCGAGTTTGGCGAGTGTCTCTGGGATGTAGTCGTATTTCCCTTTGGATACGCCTCCGGCTAGGATGATGGAGTCGCAGCGTTGCATGAGCTCGCGGAGTTGGGTCTCGATTTGCTCTTGGTCGTCGGGGATGTGTACGCGTTCGACGTTTGGAAAGCCTGCGGAGACGAGCGCGGTGGAAAGGGTGAGGTCGTTTGAGCGGCGAATCTGGTGTGGCTCGGGTGTTTGCTCGATGGATACAAGCTCGTCTCCGGTGGAGACGATGGCGATGCGGGGGCTTCGCGATACGGAGACTTCTGCTTTGCCGACGGAGGCGGCGATGGCGATCTCTTTGGCGGTGAGCTTGCGGTTGGGCGAGAGCAGTTCGGCGCCTGACTTGCAGTCGCTCCCTTGGGCGTGCACCGCGGTGTGGAAATCGAGCTGGAGTCCGTCTGGCAGGATGGCGGTGTCGTCTTTGATTTCGAGGTCTTCGATTTTGACGACGCAGTCTGCCATTTGCGGCAAGGGGGCGCCGGTCATGATTTCGAGGCAGGCTTTAAGCTCGGGGAGGGCTTGCTGGGGGGCACCGGCTGGGGCGGTTCCGCCGATCTTGAATTTGCGTTGGCCGGTGTTGTAGGTGGAGCTGTTGATCGCGATTCCGTCCATGGTTGCCCGGTCGAAGGGCGGGAGGGCGCGGTCGGCGTTGATGGGCTCTCGTAGGCAGCGTCCAAGAGCGGCGTCGATGGCGACTGTTTCTGGGTCGATCTCCCCGATGCTGTCGAGGATGAGTTTTTCGGCTTCTTGGACGGTAATCACTAGGGGAGTGACAATTCCGATTTTTCTGGCTTGGGCAATTAAATCTGTCGCTTTGCGAGAGGAGCTTAGCGGTTCTGGCCTATGGGATGCTCAACTGTAGGGGCGTTCGCGGTTGCGAGGATGAGTGGTGTCCGCGGGTTTAGAGACTTTTGGAGGGGGCGGTTCGCTTGTTTATTCGAAGGTGAAGCTGCCTTCGAGGACCCAATCGTCGGGTGACTCGCCTTCGACGTAGTCGGGGGTGGCGTCTCGGATGTAGACGTAGCCGCCGTTGTGGCTGGTCCACTCGAGGAAGTATTGGATTTCGGGGATGCTGGAGTCTGTGCCGAGCAGGTAGATCCAGACTTGGGTTCGGCCGTCGCTGAGCTCGTACCAAACGTAGTCTGCATCGTAGCTGAGGTCGGGAACTGAGTAGGTGGCGGTTTGTTCCGCGGCGAAGTCGATCGTCTCGGTGTAGGCCTCTTCGCCCTCGCCGGTGGTGACGGTGAGCGTGCTGCCTGAGGCGTCGCGCGAGAGGTGTCCGTAGATTTCTGATACGCGTTTGAAGTGGGCGGGTTTGCCGTTGTGGAGCTCTTGGGTGATTTCGAGGTCGTGGGTGTCTCCTTCGTCGAACTTGCCGGCGATCGTGCCGGCGTGGGACCAGTTTTCGAGATCTTCGGAGGTTTCGACTTGGTAGCGGGCGCTGGGCAGGCTGTGGACGCGGAGCTTGGGGTCGGTCTTGGGTTGGCGGACGAGTTCTATGTCTGCCGGGAAGCGTTCTGGAAAGAGGTGGGGTTGGTAGTGGAAGGCTTCGGCTTCTGCTCCTATTCGTAGGATTTGTATGGAGTTTATGGCGACGGGACTTTCGAGGAGATGGTCGGGGTCGGAGACTGTGTTGGCTGGGCCGGTGGTGGGGAGTTGGGAGATGGACTCGAGGGTTTCTAGTCCGTCGATGGTTTCGCCAAATACGTTGTAGAGGCCGTCGAATTCGGGGACTGCTTCGAGAGTGAAGAAGAATTGGGATCCGTTGGTGTTTGGTCCGCTGTTGGCCATGGAGAGGGTGCCGGGCCGGTCATGGTTGAGGTCGGGGCGAACTTCGTCTGGCCAGTAGTAGCCGGGGCCGCCGTAGCCGTCGCCGAGAGGGTCGCCGCCTTGGACGATGAAGTCGGGGATGGCGCGATGGAGGGTGAGCCCGTCGTAGAAGGGAGTGGCGATGGGTTCGCCGTTGGCGTCCCAGAGGATGATGCTGCCTTCGGCGAGGCCGATGAAGTTGGCGCAGGAGATGGGGGCTTCTTTGTAGAAGAGGCGGGTGGTTATTTGTCCTTCGCTCGTGTCGAAGAGCGCGTAGATGCCGTCTGCAGTGGGTTGGCTGAAGCTGGCGGCGACGCTCCAGCAACCGAGCAGAATGGCAATGGGGATTCTCATGCAAGAAGGACGGTGCCCGGTCCGACTTTATTCGCTCGTTTTGTGGCGAGCTTTTTCTGGATGCCGCTTACGGGGTGACCACTTCGAAGGTCCCGGTGGTCGGATAGCGGAGTGGGTTTCCGCTGATGTAGTCGTCGATCCAGACGTAGAGGCCGCCTGAGGTTTCGTCGACGTACTTGATGTGCATGACCATCTCGTGGTTGAGGGCGATGCTGCTCAGGCGAATTCGTCCGCCGTCTGGGATGCGGTGGTAGGTGTAGAAGTCGATGTCGAAGGTGAGTTCTTCCGAGAAGATGATTTTCCCCTTGCCGTCGTTGTTGAACTGAAAGGTCCAGTTCTCGCCGGGAACCGCTTCGTTGATAACGGCGTTTATGGTGACGTTGTCCAAGACCTCGGAGTAGTCGTAGGGAGCTTGTTGGGGAGCTTTTACCCGAGCGAAGAGGGGGGCTGGACCGATGGGTGCGTCCGCGATTGTGGACCCGGTGTTGGTGAGGGTGGTTGTTTCCCAGGCTTGTAGATCGCTGCTGGTCTCCACCTCGTAGGGGGCGCCGGGAATGGCTTCCAGGCTGAGGAGGGCTCCTTCGTCTGGGTCGGGTTGCGATTTTACTTTGGGGGTGGGCAAGCGGTAGGGCAGTTCGAGCTGGGAGACGTAGAACGCGTTGGCGGCGTCGCCTTCTCTGACGATGGTCACGGAGTTGATCGTGACGTCTTCAGTGGGGCGGCTGGTTTCGGGATCGACGGCGACTTCCCCGATCGCGTCGATCACGTCGGTCCCGTCCACCACTTCGCCGAAGACGGAGAATTTTCCGTCGAGATTGTAGCCGGCTGGCGGCTGGCCGGGGAGGGCTGCGGCGGTGATGAAGAACTGGCTGCCGGTGGAAATGTCGTTGATATCCGCAGTGCCAGGGTCGCAGCTGATGCAGCTGGTGTTGTACATGGAGAGGGAGTAGTCCGGATTGTGCGAGAGGTTGGGGTGGAGCTCTTCGGGGATGGTGTACCCCGGTCCGTTTACTGTATTGTCTTCCGGTAGCGGGTCACCCGCCTGGATTAGGAAATCCTTGAATACTAAGTGGAAGACGAGGCCGTCGTAGAAGGGGCGTTGCTCGACGATGTCGCCGGTTTCGGGGTCGAATCTTGGGATGGTTCCTTCGGCGAGGCCGATGAAGTTGCCTGTCGTCAAGGGGACGGCGTCGTAGGCCAGCTTGGCGGTGAATTCGCCCATGGAGGTATCGAAGACCGCGTAGATGCCTTCTTCTTCGGGTTCGAAGGCGTTTGTGGTCTGGATAGCGGCGAAGAGTGCTAGGGTCGCGACGCTGCGGTGGATGTTGTCTTTGAGAGAGTAGTGGGCGGTAGCCATCTGGATTGCTATACGTAGGATGAGAGGCCTCGGATTCGAGTTAATTGAGGCGTATCGGGACTTTTCTTTACGGGTGGGGTTGAGGCCTTGCTTCGGTATAGGGAGTGTAATCTGGGTGGAGTTGGGGTAGAGACTGTTGGTGTTCGCTGCAAGCGGGTCTAGTTATCTTCGGCTCTTTCTATAGGTTATTTTGCTAGTTTGGGTTATCAAATCTTGGATACAGCCGTTAAAAGGATTTCAAATTGCTAGGAATTTGTCGTTATTGCTTATCAATACCGTTATTTAATTCATTCATAACACGATGATTACGCACGGCGACGAGGTCGAAGCCCAAGTCCTCAAGAACCTTGCGGGGTTGGGTGAAATAAACTTAATGAGCTCCGCAGGGAAAAAAATAGTAAGTGTACTGGTGGTGGATGGCGACGCCCACCATCTCGATGCTGTGCGATCTAATGCTGCCTTCAATCTGCCTGGTTGGGTTGTGCGGGTGGCGACTTCGGCGGCGGCCGCGGTGAGCGCTTTGAAAGAGGGCCGGGCGGACGTGTTTGTGGTCGGCGGCGGTCTTCCTGACAGCGGACCGATTGAATTTCTCAAGAAGAGCAAGGAGCTATCGCCAAATTCGTTGCGATTCCTGCTGTATGCTGAGTCCGAGCGAGATTTGTTGAGCAAGACGGTGGGCTTGACGCATCGCCGGATGGAAAAGCCTGTGACGCCGGGGGCCTTGGCCTTGGCGATCCGTCAGGTGCTGGTGACGCATCTTCGGATTCGTAAGCCCGAGGTGGCTGCTATCGTACGTGACACCAAAGAGTTGCACGTGAATACGGCTCCGATGCAGGAGCTGTTGCGCACGGCGGACGATCCGGATTGCGAGATTGAGGATTTGACTCGAATCATCTCCCAGCATCCTACGGCGGTGGCGACGATCCTGCAGGTGGTGAACACGGCTTTTTACGGAACTTCGGGCGATGTTGATACGCTTGAGGAGGCCTTACAGATCCTGGGAATGGATTTTGTGCGGAATCTGGCGATCACCGAGCTGGCGAAGAAGCAGCTCCGGTTGAGCCCTGGTTTGCACGAGCTGGCGAATTCGATTTTGCAGCATTCGATCGAGGCGAGCCAATTTGGGCTTCGCATGAGGCAGCACGTGAAGAACATGCGCCTGATCCAGCAGCTGAGCAGTTTGGCCCTGTTGCATGACTTGGGAAAGCTGGTTCTTCTAGCGGCGAAAGGGAACGATTACGCTGATCTGATGGGGCAATCGGTGGACTCCAACACGCCTTGCTGGAAGCTTGAGCGCGAGAATTACGGTTGCGACCACGCGGCGGTGGGAGGCTTCCTCTTTGCGATGTGGGGCTTGCCGGAGGTGATCGTACGGGCGGTGACTTGGCACCATCAGCCGGAGAAAGTTGCCGAGAAGGTATATTGCCCGACTTCTCTTTTGCACTTCGCGAACTTCGCTGCTCATTCGAACCAAGGCGTTTCGTGCTATTGCGGAGATCGCCTGAACGAGGATCTGGCGGAGAAGCTCGGTTTGTCCCCAGATTTCGCCTACGATTTCGATTAGGCGAGGATAGATTCTCCAAGTGCGACGGCGGGCGAATCGATTGCTTGTGGTGACTGGTTGGCCGAACTGATTTTAGCCGTACGGCAGAGCGAGCGACTCTCGTTGAGGGCCAATTTATTTGGTTGAAAAGGGTGAATAGAGCATGGATAGCTTCAATCCCTCTTGTTTGATCTCATCCTTAGGAATTTATGCCGAACGCTCTAGAGTCGAATCGCTGGTCGCCAATCTCCAAATACTTGCTGGTGGGAGTATTGTTGGTGGTCGCTCATTTGCCGTTTCGTTCGGTTTGGTTTGACGATCAGGATAGTATTCATTTCGCCCTTGCGATCGAGGAGCTGAATCTTCTGAAGCACCAGCCGCATCCTCCTGGGTATGCCGCCTATGTCTACACGGCTCGTGCGATCGATTCGGTGCTGGATGACCCGCAGCTGACGCTGACGCTTCTGAGCGTGTTTACGGGAGTGGGCTGCATCTTGTTGGTGTTCTCATTGGGGAAGTGGCTCGTTGACTGGAAGGTTGGGCTCATTGCTGCGGCTGTCATGTTGGTCGCTCCGGCGCGTATGCAGACGAGTCTGGTGGCGATGAATGACATTGTTGCCGTCTTCTTCCTGTTGTTGTCGATTCGCTTGGGGCTGAACTGCAGGAAGGGAGGGATTTGGTTTCCGGTTTTGAGCGGGTTGGCTTTGGGGTGGACGGTAGGCGTGCGGCCTCAGCTGATCATCATGGGTGTGGCGTTTGCGTTGGTGCTGATCGTTTATTGCCGGTTGTGGTCGCAGCGGGGGCTCTTTGTGGCGGGGGGGCTTGTTGGTACGCTTGCTTGGCTGGTGCCGATCTCTCTCGGGCATGGTTCGTTTTCGAGGTATTATCAGTTTTCTCAGAAACAGTATCAAAACCACCCGGATGTCAGAGCTCAGTTCGATCTCGAAAGTGTAGTTGAATTATGGGGATTATTCTCGGATCGTTGGGAGTGGGTATTGGGTGGACTGGTATTGTGTGGACTTGTTGTCTTTTTGTGGGATCGACTTGGGGCGTCTCGCGAGGGGGAAGGTGAAAAGCGAGGTGGCGGTATTTGCCTTGCGCTTGTTGTTTTGTGGTTCGCGATCGCGTCATTTTCCGTGCTGCAATTTCATCCGCTGCACTTGCATCGGGTCACGGTGATGATGCTTCCTTCTGCGGCATTGATTTTAGGAATGCTGCTGAGACCTGCGTTTTCGATTGATAGGCGGAACCTGTTTTCGATGGCGGTCGTGGCGTTGCTTCTTGTCCTCTTTGTTGGTCAAACCGTTTCAACCGGAAAACAGGCGTACCGGTTGAGGACGTTCGTTCCGGCTCCGATTCAGACGGTTTTGGAGGTTGAACGGATGAGCGAAGCGGAAAGCACGGTTGTTTTCTGGTTTGATGTTCCGCGTTTCGTCCAATGGTACTTGCCGGATTACAAGATGTACTTGCTGGACTATGAAAGCAAAACGGTGCTGCCTGCACTGAATGCTCCTGGTGTGGAGACGATTCTTTCCCCTGGGGACATTTTGTTTAGCGGATCTGGTCGTTTGTTGGAGCATTCCCGTGACTACGAAATTTATTCGGCTCATGCCGAGTCACGCGCTTATTTATTTGAGAGCGATCGACTGAATTTAATTCCTCTGGAGGGCTTTCATCACAAGGAGCGTACTGGGCTTTGGACTGAAGATAGGTTTACCGGGTTTATCCGGGGGACTGCGGCTGGAGATGCTGATCTGTATCTGACAATTCGATCCGGCTTGGATGAGGAACGGGTTTTGGATATATCGATCGAGGGTGAGCTTTGTTATTCGAAGCTGATTGGAACCAGTTCCGAGGAGTTAGTGATACCTTTGCCGCTAGACCGGAAATGGAAACGCATCGAGTTCGTTTCGCGGAGTGGATGTGATTCACCCAAAGACCTTGGACATTCGAATGATACGCGTTGTATGGCCTTCTGGATACAGTCGATGGCGATGGGGCCGACTCGTTTCGAAGTGGGCGATACGTTGAGCTTCGATGAGGAGGGCGGCAGATTCGAGTACTTGGGTGAAGGATGGGCGGATCCTGAAGAGGGTTGGGTCTGGAGCGATGAAAAGCGGGTGGAGGTCGGCTTTCCGGTTGGGAGTCTTCCAGATGGCGATCTGAAGTTAGATTTCGATGCTCACTATTTTCTCGGTGACGAAAGTGATGTTCGAAAGGTCAATATTTATGCCAATGGGGAATTGGTTTCCTCAGACAGGATCGCGAATGAAAATCATTCGAATCCGAGCTGTATTGTGCCGAAATCTCTTTTGAAGGATGAGCGTACGTTGAAGCTCGTTTTCGAGTTTGAGGATTTGAGGTCTCCGAAGGATTTTGGTCTTTCTGATGATTCGAGACTCCTTGGTATATCGCTACGGAAGATCTTCCTCCGTGACACTAATGATGAAGGGTGAGGTTACAGCTAATGAATGAATTAGAGGCGTCAGGTTCTTGCGAATACAGTTTTGTGATTCCTGCTTACAACGAGGAGGAAACGCTCTTTACGCTTTGTGAGGAAATCAGCGAGTCCGCGAGTAAGTTTGAGATCGGCGAGTACGAGATCATTTTCGTAGATGACGGCAGCAGCGATCAGACTTGGAATCGTATCCAGGCGCTTGAGAAGGAACACCCTCGTGTCGTGAAGGGGCTTCGCATGCGGACGAATGCTGGGAAGGCGAACGCGCTCGCGGTTGGATTCCGTCACGCGATGGGGAAATTCATTTTCACCTTGGACGCGGATCTGCAGGACAACCCTTCGGAGATGTCCAAGTTTATCGAAAAGATGAACGAGGGCTATGATGTTGTGAGCGGTTGGAAGTTTGATCGAAAGGATCCGATCGATAAGACTTTGCCTTCTAAAGTTTTTAACTCGCTCACGTCTTTGCTGTCAGGGATCAAGATTCACGACATGAATTGTGGCTTTAAGCTCTACAAACGCGAGGTGATCGAATCGATCGATCTCTATGGCGAGCTACATCGATTTATCCCGATTTTGGCCAATAGCGTGGGCTTTTCGGTGTCTGAAGTGAAGGTGGAGCATAGGCCGCGTACTCACGGAGTATCGAAATATGGATACAAGCGTTTTATTCGAGGGTCGATTGATTTGATGTCTGTGCTGACGACGACCCGTTATATTGCGAGGCCGGCCCATTTATTTGGCTCGATTGGCGGTATTCTCGGATTGCTTGGATTTGGTGTGCTTAGTTATTTGAGCATTTTGTGGTGTATCGGAGCGGGGCCTATTGGTAATCGGCCCCTATTCTTCCTCGG
This sequence comes from Pelagicoccus mobilis, assembly GCF_016595505.1. Classification (GTDB taxonomy): domain Bacteria; phylum Verrucomicrobiota; class Verrucomicrobiia; order Opitutales; family Opitutaceae; genus Pelagicoccus; species Pelagicoccus mobilis. The sequence continues at coordinate 224,801 of NZ_JAENIL010000003.1, forward strand.
CATCTTGTGCGTGATTTCGTCGGTTCAGCTTATCTCGTTCGGGTTGTTGGCTGAGTTGATGACGAAGCAATCGAACCGTCCGTTTGTGTCGGCTCTGATAAGAGAGTCGGTTGGTATTGAGAAGGAGAAAAAGGTATGAGCCAAAAAGGTGACAATATAGTAGAGGATGGCATCCCTGCCGGTACTTGGAACAAGTACGAGAGCAAGAACCCGGTACAGCGATATCTCGTTAAGAACTTTTTGGATACGTTTAGAAGGGCGGCAGCACCTCTCGCGAAAGAGTGCCAGAGCGCGATTGACGTTGGCTGCGGTGAAGGGGTGTCGACGCGCCTGCTCAAGGATGTTGGCTTTGAATCGATTGTCGGCTTGGATTTCTCGAAACAGATTATTGAAACGGCTAAATCGGAGAATCCTGACATCGAGTTTAAGCAGGTTGATATCTTCGATCTCGATGAATCGCATAGCGTCGATTTTGTATCCGCCTGTGAGGTGTTTGAGCACCTTGAGGGGCCGGAAAAAGCTCTTAAGAAGCTAGCGGAACTCTGTCGGGTGGGCGGAATCGTTAGCGTGCCGAATGAGCCGATTTTTCGAATGCTGAATTTCGCGGCCTTCAAGTACATGAGGGATTTCGGGAATTCGCCAGGGCATCTCAATCATTGGAGCTCGCGGGGAATTGTTCGCTTTTTGTCGACGTATTTTGAGATCGAAGCGGTGTATCGTCCGCTTCCTTGGACTATCGTAGTCGTGCGGCCTAAGCGATGAAGCTCTTGGTGGAGAATCGAACCTTTTGGATCGTTTTATCCGTTCTGCTAACTATCGGCTTGTTGTGGTTGGCATTGGAGATAACGGATCTGGCGGTTGTTTCTTCGGTCTTCGAAAAGATGGGAGTTTCCTGGGTGCTGGCAGCTTCTGCTTTTTATGTGTGCACGATTGCGTTACGAGCGTCGCGATTCTCTGTTTTGCTTGAGGGGCGTTTCTTGCGGAACTTCTTTCGTTTGTTTGGGATCGTTTGTATCCACCAGTTCTATAATCACCTCTTGCCGGCTCGCTTGGGCGAGCTTTCGTTTCCGCTGCTGTTGAAGAAGCGATTTGGGATAGAGGTATCTCGGTCGACTGGAATTTTAGTGGTCGCTCGGTTCTTTGACGCTGTGTCGCTGGCGTTGGTCGTTCTGTTTGCGGCTGGCTGGTATCTGGCGAGCCTTGGAAGGACGGATCAAGAAGGATCGGATCTTGTATTGGTAATCTCGCTACCGATTGTTTTCGGAGTGCTGGTTGGCTTGGGGATGTATGTGGCGTTGCGCGTTGATCTTTCGTTTATGATACCATCTAGCCGATATCCGAAGCTGAGGAAAATGGGGCAGAAGCTAGATTCGTTTGTGACGCGTACGAGGGAAGCGGTTGTTCGGTATTCTAGCTTTGGCAAGGGGCTTGCGGTGTTCATGCTCTCCGTTGGTATCTGGGTTCTGCTTTCGGTTTTTTTCTACCTGTTTTTTTGGAAGACGGATGTGGCGCTTTCGTTTAGCGAGGTGATTTTGGGGTCGTCCTTGTCGCACATCACTCAGTTTTTGCCTGTTAATACCTTCGGAAGTTTTGGCACGCTGGAAGCGGGCTGGACGCTTGGATTCAAGCTGATCGGTATCGATCTGAGTACCGCTTTGGGAATCGGCATCGCGATGCACGTGCTTGCGCTTGCGGTGCTGGCTGCGCTGGCCGGCGGCTTTGCTCTTGCGAGGGTGGTCCGCGGCTCTGGATCTGGCGACTAGAGCATTTTTCTTTTGTTTAGGCACTGAGAATCGCGGCACAAGGCCGCTTCCCACTTTAGGATGCCTGAAGTGCGACTGTTCAAAAGAAAAGTGCTCTAATTGCTGCCGTCGGGGTTGGCGGGAAGCAGGGAGATCTTGAAAAGCGAGAGGCCCAGCTTTCGTGGGTCGAGGGGGCTGGATTCTTTGCCGAGGCTATCGCCGCCGAATGAGAGGGTGTTTGTGCCGGGCTGGATGAGGACTGTTTCGCTGGCGAATCGCTCGAGCGTCGGTTTTTGGTCGAAGCGGAGGATTTCGTCTCCGTTTAAGGAAATGATGCAGTTTCGCTCGTAGTGAGTGCTCACTAGGAATTGTAGTCGGGCTTCGATCGGATTGCGGGCGAGACTCAAGAGGTGGACTTCTGCGATCCCTTCGCTCCATTTCCAGTGAAGGTCGCCGCTTCTTTCCTGTCTGTGCCAGCCGGTCTGAAAATCGAGCTCGAAGAGTGCGGGGTCTATCGATGGGTCGACTTCGAGAAAGACGATCGTTTGGGTGAGTTCTAGATTTCGATCGGAGGGCGGAGGGGGTTGAAGCCGTTCGGGAAAATCGATGACTGAGACGTTGGCGAAAAGGAGAAGGGGAAGCCATGCCTTGCCGCGAGGGCAGCTAAGGTTGAAGCAGAGGTGAAGTACGATCAGGACTCTGGGAGCGGCGCTTGGAAATCCTTCCCAGACGGCATGGCCTAGGACGCAACCGAGCACGGCGAAGCCGATGCCGCAGCGCCACCAGACGGATTTCCAGTTTGGGAAGAATAGGAAATAGGCGATTTGAAGGCTCAACCCGATTAGGCTTAGAAGATGGATGACGATGTAGGCCTTGGGATCGAGGGAAACGGCTTCGAAGACTTCGCCATATTTTTGCCAGAGCCCGGCGAAGGGCAAAGCGAAGTTGCGCGAGCCGGTGGTGCTTTGGTTGCTTTCGCTAATGGATTCGATGTAGAGGGTCCAAGTGACGAGGGGCAGGAGTGTGATCAGTCCGAGTCCTGCTATTTGGACGAGCTCTTTTAGTGTCGGCTTTTTTCCGGAGAAGAGGCTGAGTCCCGTGAGCAGGCTGGCGTCTTTCGTGAGGGCGGAGGCTGCGATACAGCCTGCTGCGGACAACCGCTTTTCTTTTGTGGCGAAGTAGATCGCAAGTAGGGTGAGCAGGATGGCAGGACCATCTGTAAGGGCGGATTGGATACTGGTGGCCCAGCCTGCTCCAAAGAGAATTCCGCCCCAGCGTATGAAATTTTGAAAGTTGCTAGGTGGGAGCCAATGGGTGAGCAACAAGGCGAACGCGAGCCAGCAGAGCGGGTTGAGCAGGGCGAAGGCATTTAGGATCCAAACGGGCTGGCCGAGTCCGAGGAGCCATGCGGCGGACGGCATGAGAACGCGCCGGGCGCGGTAGTCGAAGTTATCGAGCCCCTCTTGTAGCTGCGGATCGCTTAGGGTGGGGTTGAGGGCGATTTGAGCGTAGAATTGCCCGTCGTAGCCGGGGCTATCTTCGAAGACTCGGGGTTCGGCGCTTTTGAAGGCGTCGGTCGATTGAGCGTAGAAGCGGTCGCCGAAGTTTAGGAAGCTTGTGAAGCCTTCGGGCGGCGCGTAGTGAGCGGCGATGGTTGTGACGAAATAGAGGACCACTCCAGCGTAGAGGTAGTGCCAAGGTCGTTTTCGGATATGCGAAAGGACTTGGATCGTTTGTTGACGCATGGGTTGCTGGATTGGCTATGGCAGGAGGTTTGAGCAGTCTCTCGTAGTTGGAGCTCTATTGCGTTGCGCTTGCGATCTCGAGGTAGTCGCCTGCAGGACCACTTTTTTTTGTGTATCCGATTTCGTTTCGCTGGAGGAGCTTTTCTATATCGGCGAGAGGGTTGATGCCTGGGTCGCTGTGCCAGATGGCTTGAGTGTAGCCGTGATCTCGGAGCCACTTGATGATGAACACACGAGAATGGTCGGGGCCCCAGTTGTAGCGTAGGCCTGCTTTACCGGTTACGTATTCGATGGTGCCGGATCTGTGCTCGGCCCAGATGGCGTCGAACTCTTGGAAGGTTTGCTGGATGGGGGCGGCGTGCTTTTGGAAGTTGGCTGTGGAGTCGAGCTTGGGAAAAGAAGGCGCTTTGTAGAGGGAATAGAGGGCGATGAGGATTCCGGCGGCTGCGGCTGATCGGCGAAGGAGTTGAGGCGTTTTATCTAGCTCGAGGTTGCCGATGGCTAGACCGATGCAGATGAGGGCGGAAGCGTATGGGTAATATTCTATCTGGACTTTATGGGTGAGGTAGAAGGCGTAGTTGAAAAGGCATACAAAGAGCCCGAAGAGAAGCCACTTCAGGGACTTGGATCTGAATAGCGCTGAGCCTGCGAGTAGTCCGATGGCGAATACGTGAGGCCAGAGCCACTTCCTGTGTTCGACGAAATAGTAGTGCAGGTTTTTGCTGATGCCGCCTTCTTCGGTGAAGTCTTGATCGATCGATGAGTAGGTGAGGGCCAAGGGGCTTCCCAGCCGCAGGTAGGCGTAGAGCAGGTACATGCCAAATCCGCTGGCGAAGATGGCGATGCCGAGCCGGATGGCTTTGGAGAGATGTTGCCCGATTCCTTTGGCGTGAGGGGCGCTGAGGAAGAGGCAGGCGAGCCCGATTGGTGGGAAGAGCAACGCGTTGGGGATGCGGAAGAGGGTGGTGAACGAGAGGAGAGCGAGGCTCCAGGCGGGGTGTCTCGGCATTAGCCAGCCTGCGGCGATCAACAGTCCATAGGTGGGGGCGAGTGATCCGACGCGCCGAAATTCCAGATTGCTCGCCTCGAAGTAATGAAGAAGCAAGCCGCACACGGGAATGAGGAAGAGTGGCCAGAGGGTGAGCTTTTTGCCTGCGTCGACGTAGGCGGCGATGAGAAGGCCGATGCATCCGATCAGAACGCAAGCGATGGTGTAGGCGTCTCGCCGTTGCTCCAAGGGCAGCGCGGCTAGCATGAGACCGACGCCGGGCGGGTATTGGTTGATGATGCGGTCTTCGCTGTAGGCGAGGTGATAGGCGTGAGGAGCGATCATCCAGCGGTAGTGGTTGGGATCGCGGATGTTTTCCTTGAGGGCTGGGAGGAGCTCTGGAAGGAAAGGGCGCTGGCTGTGGTCGGCGAAGGTTTGGCCTGTGGAAATGGCTTTTGCCATGTTGAGGTAGCCAAACTCGTCGCAGCCGGTCGGCAGCTGGTGGTCGAAGGGATTGTAGTGCTTGTGGGCCGCGGTGGTGACGAGCGATACGAGAAGCAGTGTTCCGATCGCGAGCAGCGTTCTTTTTCTCTGCAGGAGCTTCGCAAGCGAAGATTGGTAGGGAAGGCTCGGCATCGTTGAGAAAGGGGGAAGCCTGATGTGTGAGTGAAGTGGGACTCGTGAGGCTAGGGGGCTGCCGTTGGGGATTGCCTACTTGCGGTTGAAGAAGGGGCTGTATTTTACGATGGCGTAGATGGCGCGGACTCCGTCTTTCCAGCCGATCTTTTTGCCTTCTTCGTAGGAGCGACCGTGGTAGGAGATCCCGATTTCGTAGATGGGCACGCGGAGCTTTGCGATTTTCGCGGTCATCTCTGGCTCGATTCCGAAGCGTTTTTCCGTGAGCTCGAGTTGTCTGAGAACGTCGATACGGAAGGCTTTGTAGCAGGTCTCCATATCGGAGAGGTGCAGGTTGGTGAACATGTTGGAGAGCAGGGTGAGGAAACGGTTTCCTAGCATGTGCCAGAAGTGGTGGACTCTTGAGGCGTTGCCTCCGCGGAATCTCGATCCAAAGGATACGTCCGCGATCCCGTCGATGATGGGCTGGACCAAGCCGGGGATTTCGGCGGGGTCGTACTCGAGGTCCGCGTCTTGGATGGCTACGATGTCGCCGGTCGCCGCGGCGAACCCGGTCTGTAGGGCGCCTCCTTTGCCGGTATTCTTTTCGTGCAGGATGAGCTTGTCGTAGAAGTCGCTGAGCTTGGTTTCGAGGAGCTCGCGGGTGCCGTCTTGAGAGCAGTCGTCTACGATGATGACTTCTTTCTCGAACGGGATGGCGCTCTGTACCTTGGCGAGGACTTTTTCGATGGTCCTTTCTTCGTTATAGCAAGGGATGACGATGGTGAGCTTCATGGCTAAGGCTGGGATCGGTCCGAGATTTTTCGCGAATCGCTGCTCGATTAACAAGCGTATGGTTGCGTGGGGCGGCTATTTGTAATCGAGCGCTTGTCGGGTGAGGGCGACGCGAGGGATGTCTTTGACGCGCTCGAGGATGTCGAGCGAGGATTGGGGGATGGGGTTGGCTTGAACTTTGAGGGACTTGATCTTGTCGCCTCCGTCGTCGGTGCCCCATTTCCAGTCGTAGTTCTTGGGGGGCGGGTAGGAGTCTACGCCTTCGGTGCGTTCGGAGCCGAGGAATTTGAAGATCTGTTCGGTCCATTTGATGGGGTCGGCGACGAGGTCTTCGTAGCGGACCCAGAAGTTTTTCTGCGCGTCGTGGGGGAAGCGGGAGAGCAGCGAGTCGTAGGATTTCGACCAGTATCGTGCGAGCCAGCGGTCGATGGGGCCCTCGGGCATGTATTTTTCGAATTTGCGAAAAACCATTTTGCGGAGGGAGGCGACGTTGGTGTGCACGTCTCGAGTGAGGATGAGGTGGCGGGTTTCGGGGACGTTTGGCAGCTTGGGGTAGCGGCTGGCGTCGTTGAACCAGGAGGGGCGCTTGAGGACGATGATGCGTTCGTCGCAAAGGGCGTGGATCTGCTGGAGGGCGTTGGCGGACTGGTATTTGGTAAAGTTGACTTCCGGCAGGCTGGAGATGTCGGGCGCGGCGGACATAAGCGCTTTGAGCAGCGTGGATCCGGAGCGCATGGTGCTGAGCTCGATGGCGATTGTGCGGTTAGGAGTGTCGGCCATTGGGAAAGAATATGGCTATGGGTGATGGGTGATGGCGGGGATTGAGCCAAGGGTTTTTTACGCCCTGAGGCGGAAACTCGCCCGAAGGATGAAGAGGGGAGAATCGGCGCTGGACATGGGGCGGGGAGTTTGTGTGTTTCTTGGGGAAATGAGCATTGAAGCAAAAAGGGACGCTTTGGTTGATGAGTTGGCTCCGTTCGACGACCATTTCGAACGCTTCGCCTACATCGTGGATCGCGCTAAGTCGAATCCGCCTTTGGCGGACGAGTACAAGATCGACGCATTTTTGATCGAGGGCTGCTTGTCGCGGCTTTGGGTTTATCCTGAGTTTCGGGATGGCAAGTGCTACTTCAGCACGGATTCCGACGCGGCGATCACGAAGGGGACGGCGACGTTGTTGTGTGGCTTGTACAGCGGGGAGAGTCCCGAGGACGTGATCTCGCTGGAGCCGGACTTTTTGGCGGAGGTGGGAATCACCCAGCATCTTTCGCCCAATCGTCGCAATGGGTTGACCAATGTGCGCAAGCGGATCAAGGCATATGCTGAGCTTTGCTTGAAAAACGCTGAAAACCAGTAAGTTGCATATAGGGTACGTTTTTTTGCAGGTTTTTATCTGTCTTGGATCGTAGTCCTTTTGTTATGGATCAGAGAGTGTTGGACGAAAGTTTCATGCGGGCCGCTATTTGTGAGGCTGTCCGAGGGGATGTCGTCAAGACACGCCCCAATCCCCGGGTCGGCGCGGTGATCGTGGAGGATGGCGAGATCGTGGCCAAGGGGCATTTCGAATTTGACGGGGGGCCTCATGCGGAGCGCCAGGCGTTTGAGGCTCTGGGCCGCCAGCCGAAGGAGGGGGCGGTGATTTACGTGACCCTGGAGCCGTGTTCGACGGAAGGACGTACGGGGGCTTGTACCAACGCGATTCTCGAATCTGGCATTCGGCGTGTGGTGGTCGGTTCTTCGGATCCGACGCCGGAGCACCGGGGCAACGGGATTCGGGTGTTGGAAGATGCCGGGGTGGAGGTCGTTTCGGGCGTGCTAGATCTCGAGTGTTCGGCTTTGAATCCTGGCTACCAGGGGCACTCGACTGGGGTTTGAGCTTTGGGCTTTCTCGGGAGAGCTCTGGCGGGCGTATTTATTTTTTTGGTACGTTTGTACCAGTGGACGCTTTCGCCTTTGAAGAACGCTGTTTTTGGGGCGTCTGCGGCGTGTCGCTACAAGCCGACTTGTTCGCACTATGCGATCGAGTGTTTTCGAACGTTGCCTTTTGTTCGGGCTTTGCGGCTCGCGACATGGCGGTTGTTGCGGTGCAACCCTTGGGGCGGCTATGGATGGGATCCCGTTCCTAAGATGGTGTATCGGGATCGTGGCGACGGGAAGCCGGTGCGGAGTTTGAAGGATTACCTGTAGGCGGGCTGCAGTGGTCGCGGGCTGAAGCACCGCGCTACGCTAGAACTTGTTTTTCCACATCATGGATTCCATGGGAAGTGGGGTGCGGGCGTTGTATTTGGCCGAGGCTTTTTTGTTGTAGTAGTTTTCGATTTCGCCTTCGACGTAGAAGTAGATGAGTTGCCCGATGGGCATGCCGGCGTAGACGCGGACGGGTTGGGCGACTGAAATTTCGAGGGTCCAGTGGTTGCAGAATCCGACGTCGCCTTTTCCGGCGGTCGCATGGATATCGATGCCGAGGCGCCCGACGCTGCTTTTGCCTTCGAGGAAGGGGACGTGGGCGTGGGTCTCGGTGTATTCGAGGGTGGAACCGAGGTAGACGGTGCCGGGTTTGAGGACGAAGCCGTCTTCGGGGATTTCGAAGTGCTCGATGGTATTGTGCTCTCGGGCGTCGAGTACCTCGGCGGTGTAGGTTGCGAGGTGCTTTGAGAGATGGACGTCGTAGCTGTTGGTACCGAGTTTCGAGCGGTCGAAGGGGTCGACGACGATTTCGCCTTTGTCGATGCCTTCCAGGATGGCTTTGTCGGAGAGAATCATAATTGGGGCAGATAGCTGTTTAGAAAATGCAGCTACTGGCAACCTAAAACCTACGACTGGGGAGAGGGGGCGATGCTCGGGTGATCGAGTTCGGTTTTGATGGTTTGGCGTTCTTGCTCGATGGCGTCGAGAGCTTGCTCGAGCTCGTTGATCTTGGCGGCGATTCCTGAGCCAAGCTTGCGGAGGCCTTCGGGGGAGTCTGCGTCGACGTCGTCCGAATCGCCGAGGTTTAGGATCTTTGAGAGGAATCCGGGTTTGGCGTTTGGTATGGTTTTGGTGCCGGAGGCTCTTTCTTGGATCCTGATTTGGGTGTGGATTTCCTTTTGTTTGCTTCCGTTGCTTCGCAGCTCGGTTTGGATGTGCTCGGATTTGGAATCTAGTTCTGCGAGAGAGGTTTTCAGTTCTTCGAGTCGTTTTTCCCAGATTTGCTCTGCCTTCTTTTTGACGACGTTCACGCCGGGGTGCTCGAGGCGGGTCGCGGCTTTTTGCAGATCTGGAAGGAGTCGTTCGGAGATGCGGTAGCGTTCTTGCTTCCGGTTGAAGTGAGGGGAGTTCTCTTGGGTGATGAAGGGGGAGATTTTTGTGGCCTGTTCGCCAAACAGTTTTTGGCAGAATGTTTGGTCGATCCAATAAAGTCCCGACAATAGCAGGAGTTTGGAGCGTTCAGTCCGATTGGGAACGAGGTGGGTGACCCGAGCCATTGGTCCCCAGCTTTGGGAGAAGTCTTGGAGCTCGTTTCGGTTTTTGAAGCGTCTCAACGCTTCGGCGCGAAGCGAGTCGCTTAAAGCGAAGGCTTTGCCGCTGGCGCTCAGGGTGGCTCCGGTGTTGGGGAGGTTTTTGAACCAGTCGAAGATTTCTTCGCTGTCGTTCTTGCCGAAGAGGATGGGTAAGTCGTCTTTGTGTACCGCTTGGGGAATCGCTAGGGCGGCGACCTTTAGCTGGTCGGGAGCGGGCAGGCTATCGAGGAGTTGGGTGGCTTTGCTGCGATCGAGGCTTTTGAGCTCGTTGATTGCTTGATGCGTTTCGGCGGGGTAGCCGAGCGTCTTGAATTTTAGGAAATGGGCGACATCTGGTTCGAGCCCGGAATGTAGACCGAAGCTGTAGACGTCGTCATCGCTGTATGGATACAGCTGGAAGTCTTCTGTTTTGTTCGACCAAACTCCCCAGCTTTCGTTGGGGTAGGCCAAATTCAATGGATCGAGGGACTCTATGAGAAGAATCAGGCTTCGGCGGTAGGCTCCGTTGGTGGCTGCGGGAAAGACGTAGTCTCGGAGCCAGTCGACGATGGATACGGAGAGGTCTTCGAACTTCTCGATGTAGATGATGGAGAGATCGGTCCCGAGGGATTGCAGAGGAAGGGCGTCGAGGAATGCTTCGGCGTGGTTGGTGGCTTTGCTTTCGCCGAGTCCGACGTTTACCTCGACATCGTCTCGGACGACTTCGGTGCGTCCGACTGATGATGCGGCGGCTTGATTGATGTAAGGCTTTTTCTGGCGAGCGACGCTGCTTCGAGTGATGAGTAGTGAGTCGTCGGATACGATCGGGTTTACTTTTCCTCGTTGAACGCTCTCGAGTCTTTCGGAGATCTTCTTTTCTTTGCTAGCGGCGGAGGGATAGCGGATTGTTTGGGCACAGGCGCGGATGAACTCTGGGATGGTGTCGAGCTGGCCTTTTCGTGTGGGGTGCAGCCAGAGGAGCTTGGCTTTGCTCATGACCTCGCTTTCACGGAATTCGGAGATGAAGCTGCTTTTGCCGACGGCTTTGCTTCCCCAGATGTTGAATACTCGGTTGCTGTTCGTTTGGGTTCCTTGGACGGGGAGGACTTGCTTCAGCGCCTCCATCTCGAACTTGCGCGGGATGAAGTGCTCTTTGCTTTTTTCTGAGGTCGTCTGTGAGTCGGCTGACATGGGATCAATTGGAAATTGGCTGGACTAGCGTAGGCGTGGTGACCTCTGAGCACAAACGGCAAAATTGCAAAAAACTGTGAAAGAAAGGATCTAGAGGCTGAAAAGCGCTTCTCGGTAACGCATCATGAGAAGGTTTTCGGTCCAAGCCTGGAAGCTTTGGGGGGCTTTGTGGTCGAGGTGTTCTTGGCAGAGCCACTCTATGTAGTGGCCTTTGGCGGCGTCGCAGAGGGGGTAGCCACCGCCGATTCTCGGGTTGATTTCGATTACGCTTACTGTGTTGGCGTTTTGATCGTAGAAGGCTTGTATGTTGATGATCCCGCTTGCGTCGGGGAGCGCTTGGGCGATCGATTTGCAGATTTCGATCAGTTTCGGGATGCGGCGTGTGCGTGCCTGGACGACTTCGCCGGATTCGACTGCGATACGTTCATGGGGGATGATGCAGAGTGGCTTTCCGTTTTTGTCGAGGTAGAGGTTAACGGTGAATTCGATCCCGCTCGCTTTGCTTTGGAGTATCCAGTCGCTTGGGACGTTCGCTAATTCGTCCGCGTTTTGGATTTCGCTAATTCCGGCGGAGGAGGCTCCGGCTTGTGGCTTGGCTATGAGCGGATAGCGAATCTCTGGAGGGAGTGTGGTTTTGGTGAATGTTGTCGGGGATGGGATTTGGTTCTTTTGGAAAAACTCGTGCGTATCTAGCTTGTGGATGCAGGTTTTGAGAGTGTTTTCGCCTGAAAGGCTTACGGCGGTGCCTTGGCTTTCGAGTTCAGGTTTTAGATCCTGGAGGGCTAGGAGTTCGGTATGGCGAGTGGGGATGACGAGGCCGATGCTGGCTTTTTGGCAGAGCTCTTTGAGGGCGGAGCTCCAGTCATGGGCTGTGTGGGTGGGGAGGAGTGTGAACTCGTCGGCGATTTCTCGGGTGGGGACTTGAGCTCGTGTATCCGAAATATGGAGTGTCGCTCCTCTGCTTTGGGTCGCCTTTTTTGCGATTCGAGCGATCGCGACCTTGCTGCCTCCTGAGAGGAGAAGCAGGTTTTTGAAAGTTCGCGGGGCGTTGCTCATTGGGGGAATTGATGGCGATTTGCGAGGCAGGGAGCAACCTCATTTGTGTTCTGGTGGGGGAACACAAAAAAGCGACTCCCGTTGGGGAGTCGCTTTGAGAACTTTGAATCGGAATTATTAACCGATGAGTCGTAGTGCAGTCTGGCTGGATGCGTTTGCCTGTGAGAGCATTGAAGAACCAGCTTGAACCAAGATGTTCGCACGTGCCAACTGAGTTGACTCGGAAGCTACGTCCACATCGATGATGCGGCTGTTTGCAGCTTCGAGGTTTTGCTTGTTTGTCGCGAGCATGTCGGACGCGAAGCTGAGTCGGCTTGATTGTGCACCGTTGGTTGCACGGAGGGTAGCCACGTTCTCGATGGAAGTCTTGATCTTATCGAGAGTAGTGCCGGATGCACCGAGTGATGTGGAGCCATCGCTCGTTGCGATCAGGTCAGTGTGGATTCCATCTGAATCACTTGCGAAGCTAGTTGAGTCGATGGAGACAGTCTGGCTGCCGTCTTCAGAGGTCTTAACAGTCATACCGGAGCCGTTCATCAAAGAAACGCCGTTGAAGGACTCTGCTGCTACCGCGCCGAGCTGAGCCTTGAGGGCTTCGAACTCAGTGTTGTAGTTAGCCTTGTCGGTATCGTTCTTGGTTACGTCTTCGCTCAAAGTCTTGAGTTCAGACATACGGTCGAGAATCTTACCGGCTGTTGCGAGAGCGCCATCCTGAGTTTGGAGGAATGACTGGGCGTTTGCGATGTTGCTGCTTGTGGCTTCAGTACGCTTGATAGCCGCTGACATCTTCATGGAAACCGCGAGTCCACCAGCGTCGTCTGCTGGGTTGACGATCTTCGAACCGCTAGAGAGTCGTGCCAAGCTGTTTTGCAGCATAGCGTTACTCTTGTTGAGGTTGTTCATCGCGCTGATCGCGGAAGTGTTTGTATTGATTACAACTGACATGTTTTTATCATCCTTGATTTGTGCGGAGGCTTCCTTGCTTCCGCGTGCCCGAAGAGTAGTGTCGGGCCTTCACTTTTCTGCCGATAGCCGGCGGAAATTTGTTTAGCATCTACTCGAGATAGAGTGCTGTTTCGAAAAGGTGTTGGTCATTTTTCATGATTGGGAGCGACGAGAGAGCTCGCGCTTTTGGTGGTTGGTTGGTGTTGGTTAAATTCGTGAGGGTGCCAGGCGTATCGATCCGCTGACGACCGTTGTGTTGGGTGGCCTTGCTCGCTCTTCTCCCAGACGGGGAAGGGGGCCGATGCGGTTGAGGTTTGCTGCCAATGGAGTTCGAGCGAATGTGAGTTCGTATGCCTTGGACGCTTTTCGCAGTGCTTGGGTGCAAGGTGGATGGCGGGGCTGCTGCGCAATTCTCTATGCGTGGCCTCTGTGTGCCTGGAGTTTTTGTTGAGGCATGCGTCGCCTCTTCCGGCACAACTCGCGTTATCGTCCTTGATGCTGCTAGTCATTTGATTGGAACCCTGGATGGGTTGTCTCGGTTTTGTTACACGTCCTTGTGTGCTGTAGGTATCGTTGGCGTTTGAGGTCCGTTTAGCGTTTTGAGCATTTCTACTCACTTGGCTTGTAGGTATTCTTTTCCGCCGTTACACGATGGTGCACTTGTCATTGTTTGTTCGATACAGCTTTTCTGCTGTCGAGACATGGCTCGAGTGCTCGAGGTCGTTGGAGTCGCGATCTTTGTTTGCGGCGGCGATTGTGTCGCCGGTAGCAAGGTTCGCTTTTCCGGTGCTCCTTTTAGGTTTTTTAGTTTTTACTACGGTTTAGGCGCCCCGCCCGTCGGCGGGGAACCTATGTCGTATGTAGTAACTAACCTAAAAGTTGTAGCGCGACCTGGGTGGAGGAGTTAGCTTGGGCGAGCATTGATGATCCGGCTTGTACCAGAACATTGTACTTCGCTAGCTGGGTTGACTCCTCGGCGACGTCGACGTCGATGATGCGGCTGTTCGCGGCTTCGAGATTCGCCTTATTTACCGTCAACATGTCGGAGGCGAATGAGAGGCGATTGGATGCCGCTCCGTTCTTCGCTCTGAGGGTCGCAACGCCTTCGATGGCGTCTTTGATGGTGTCGAGATCGACACTGGAGTGACCGAGGCTGTTGCCGCCGTCCAAGAGGTTGGCAGTGACTGTGGCTTCGAGATCTGGTTGATCGACCTCTACTGATCCGTCGCCTGATTCTGTAGTGGCTACTGACAATGTGTCGGCGCCGCTCTTGAAGAGGCTTACTCCATTGAAGGTCTCGTCTGCGAGTGCGGAGAGCTGCTTTTGGAGTTGTTCGAACTCAGTGTTGTAGTTGCCCTTGTCGGTCTCGTTTTTGGTAACATCCTCTGAGAGAACCTTGAGTTCTGACATACGGTCGAGAACCTTGGTTACTGTGGCAAGCGCTCCATCTTGTGTTTGGAGGAACGACTGTGCGTTTTGGATGTTTGTATTGACTGCTGCCGTACGCTTGATGGTAGCGGAGAGCTTCATGGATACAGCGAGTCCACCTGCGTCGTCCGATGGCTGTGTGATCTTAGAACCACTGGACAAACGGTTGAGGCTACGCTGAAGCATCGCATTGCTGGATGCTAGATTGTTAGACGCAGATATAGCACTGCTATTGGTGTTTATTACTACTGACATTTTAACTTCCTTGTTTAGGTTACGACTTGCGACATCCTTGTCGCATTGCGGGGTTAAGGTGTCCGCTGCACCTGTAACTTGCGTTACGCCTAATAGTATCGGGAGCTCATGCGTGGGCTTTAGGAAAAACTCTATGTTTTCTGAAAAAAGCGCTCAGCGGGTTGCGGAAAGCGCTCATCGCCGCTCTGGCTTGATGCGCTTAGGCTTCACTATATAGAGGTGCGGAGTAGAGCTTGGGTCGCTTCGCTATTGCGCTCGCTAGGTTCTGGAGCTTAGGACTTTGTTTTTGCAGATCCTATTTTATGAGCGAGGCAGTCACTATTCATCAGATCTACATTTCGAGCGGGCACGACTTTAAGGGCCGTTTTGAGAAGGGGCGCTTGAACAACGGTGTTGTTCGGGTGGATACAGTCGAGTGCGTGGCGGGACGTGGCCTGGTGGGGGATCGTTACTTTGACTTCAAGGAAGATTTCAAGGGGCAGGTTAGCTTGATCTCTATGGAGGCGATCGGGGCGATGGAGAAGGATCTGGATCTGTCTGTTGAAGATGTGAGCTCGTTTCGCCGCAATGTGTTGGTGAGCGGGGTCGACTTGAATGCTCTGGTGGGAGTGGATTTCAAGATTGGCGGTGTGGTGTTGAGGGGAGTGGAGCAGTGCAAGCCGTGTTTCTGGATGGATGAAGCGATCGGGGAAGGGGCCTGCGCGGCGCTTGAAGGGCGTGGCGGTTTGAGGTGTCGGATCTTGGAGAGCGGTGTGCTCGAGGTGGGCGAAACGGAAATTGTAGCGTTAGGCTAAGGAAACGATGAGACGAGTTGTACTGAACGGGGAGGATGTGGAGTTCGAGGGGGAGGCTCCGGGTTCCTGCAAGGAGGCTTGTACGTTGGTGGAGGGCTATCTGTCCGGCCAAGGGCTTTCGCTTGAATCGGTCGCGGTAGACGGTGTGGCAATGTCCTTGGAGGAGGCCATGGAGATTGCTGACTATTCGGTTTTGGAGTTCAAGTCGATGAGCGCTCTAGCCCAGCTGCTGAACATGTGCGGCGCTTGGAGGGATGAAACGAGCAAGCTTTTGGAGGAAATGAGGGGGCTTGGGGCGATGGTTTTGCGAAGCGGCTGGAGCGACAGCCAGGTGGCGGTCGTCGAATTTTTGGAGAAGATGCGGCCGGTGATTGAAGGAATCGGTGTACTGCAGAATTTTGGAAACGAGTCTGGGGCGCCATGGGCCGCTCGGGTGACGGCGGCTTTTCAGGCTGGATTGGCGTCGATCGATGGGGTGGCCAATTCGATCGAGTCGAGGGATAGCGTGCGGCTTTCTGATTTTGTGGCGTCTTCTCTCTATGAAAGCTGGCGTGAGGTGGTGCTCTGTTTGGAGGAGGATGTTATACCTGTTTTGGAAAAGGAGGGAGCTGCATGATGGGAGGAAGGAAGATGTTTGCGGAATCTCACCCAGCCCTCGCGAAACGAGTGGAGTCGGCGCAGGCTGCGCAAGGGGATCTCGCGGAGTGGAAGGGGCGGACCGCAGATGCGGAGCGATTGCTGGCTCGCTGGTTGGAGGGGAAGCGGTTTCCGCATGACTCGGCCATTGCGGTGAGCGGCGTAGGCGATGGTTCGCATGTGAAGGCTTTGCTTCGTGTGTTGCCGCAAGATGCTCTGGTTTTTTGCGCGGAGCCTGATGTGGGCCGGTTCAAGGCCTTTCTTTCTTCTCCCGCAGCGGAGAGTCTTTTGAGGGATGGACGAGTGAAGTTTGGAGTGGGGGAATTGGGTGACGAGTTCTTCAATACTCTGGCGTTCGATGGAATCGTGGACTTCACGAACGCGGAGCCGCTTATTTTCGCCCCTATCTTTAATGAGGCGGAAGAGTATTACGGGCGGTTTTTTCAGGAGTTCGCTCAACAGTTGGAGCTCTGGCGTAAGCTCTTCGGGACGAATCTCACCAAGTCGGGACTGTGGCAGGGCAATTCGTTCAAGAATTTCAACACTTTGATTCGCACTCCGGATCCGCTCGAATTTGGAGATCATTTCAAGGGTTTGCCCATGATCATGGCGGGTGCCGGCCCTTCTCTTAATGAGTCGCTGGAATTTTTGCGTTGGGCCCAAGATCGGGCGGTCATTGTCGCGGGCAACTCTTCGATTCGAGCTTTGGTGAATGGTGGGGTGCGGCCGCATTTCGTTTTGGCGGCGGATCCGTACGAAACGACCGACCGCGGATTTGAAGGCGTGGATCTGGGGGATACGATGCTACTTTGTCCGTTCATGGTGTATCCCGATGTCGTGAAACGTTTCGAGGGTCGGATTTCGGCTTGGTCGCACAACAATCGGGTCGCCACCTACTTCCGGAAGGTGATCGGCAAGGAGCGTTTGGCTCATGTGGCGGAGCAGGGGACGATTTCTGCGTGCGCCTTTGATTTCGCGATCATGTTTGGCTGTTCCAGCTTGTTTTTTGTGGGGCAGGACTTGGCGGCGCGGGCGGACGGGCTAATGCACGCCAGCGATTCGTTTTATGCGGACGATGGTCCTGATAAGGCTGTTTTGGGCAGGTGTCGCTGGCTTCCGGGAAATACGATCGAGAAAGTGCCGGTTGAGGAGAAGCTGTTCGTTTACCTCAAAACCTTCGAGCAGCTCTCGAGGATCTATTCGAAGGAGTTGAAAATAAAGAACCGTGATCAGCTTAAGGTATTTAACCTCTCCCGATTGGGAGCTCGGATCGAGCACATGCCCTACCTCGAATTTGAGGAAGCGAAGGGGATGATCGAAACGGCTGGAGTTGGAGGTGTCGCGAAAGGGTGGTCGGACGTGCAAAAGGTGCTCGCCGAGCACCACGTGGGTTGGGGCCGAGTGGGGAAAGTCTTGCGGGAGTTTAGGGGGTACGTGGAGGAGATTTGCTCCCATGCTTTGCGAACGGCTTTGGCTATGGAACAGGGCGATACTTTGACACTCGAGAGCGCGGAAGCGGAAAAGGAGAAGTCCGATGCGTTGATCGGCTTCAACGATGAGTTTTTCGAGATCTTGAATGATGGTGAGCTGAAGATGGAGCTGTACGTTCAAAACAGGGCTGTCACTCGCCAGCGTAGGCGGTCGAGCTCGGATGTGGCTGCTGATCGTCTAGAAGAGTTGAAGGGCTACTTCTGGGCAGTGGCGGAGGGGAGCTACAGCGTGCTTTCTTCGATCGATTCCGCTCGTGAGACGCAGAAGGTCTAGCTTGCAGGGCAGCCCGATATGAAACGCGATATTTTAGGGGTGGTGCTTTGCGGCGGCGAAAGCAGTCGCATGGGTCGTGACAAGGCGTCTTTGAAGATGCGGCCAGGAGTGACGCAATTGGAGCGGCAGCTGTCTCTGTTGGAGCCCTTTTGCAATCGTCTGGCGGTCAGTTTGGGGCCTGCCTCGCGGGCCGAGCGCGAGGTGCCGGAAGGGATTGAACGAATTTGGGATCTACCGGAATGGGAGGGGCCGATGTCGGGGATGCTGGCCGCTTTGAAGTCGGGGGGAGGCTGGCCGGTGCTGGCGATTGCCTGCGATATGCCCTACTTGGAGGCGAGCGACCTTTTGCAGTTGATTCACCGGCGTGATCCGAGTCGGTTGGCGACGGCGTTTGTTGCGTCCGACGGATTGCCGGATCCTATGTGCGCCTTGTACGAAGGGGCAGCCTTGGAGGCGCTGGAAGAGGAGGCGAAGTCGGGAAGGCGGAGCCTGCGGCGTTTTTTGAAGGGCCCGAAAGTGGAGCGAGTGGAGCCTGCTGATTCCCGTTTCCTAGCGAGCGTGAACGACTTGCAGGAGCTGGACAGGGCTCGGCGGGCGTTGAGAGATCCTCGAGACTGAGGTTTCAAGCGGCGGAAGGTTTTGTAAAAAATCCGCTATTATCGCTCCGCAAGTTGTTTTTGGATAGAGGATTGCCGCATTGTTATGAAGAAAAATTCCTAGAAATCGCCTTTTTGCTAAAGGGAATCCGCCATAATCCGATAACCCAACTTGGTAGCGCACGCGGCGCTGCACTTTCTCGACAATGGAAAACTTCAATGTAGCAGGCTTGGCCAGTGGCTTTGACTGGAATTCGATGGTAGACCAGCTGATGGCTATCGAGCGGATTCCACAGCAGCGCTTGGAAGCAGAGAAGGACGAGAATGACGACAAGGTCGACGCCTTGAAGAAGCTCAAGACTAAGCTGGAGAAGCTGCAGACTAGCACGAGCGATCTAAAGAGTTCCTCGCTTTACCATACGAAGAGCTCGGAAGTTTCTAACGAGGATACGAACATCACCGCGACCGCTTCCACGAACGCGTCGAAGGGGAATTTCGAAATCGAAGTGACTCAGTTGGCGACAGCGACTCGTCGTCTCGGGGCTGCTGACGTGGTGACTCAGATGGGCGATGAAAACACTTTGATTTCTGCTTTGAGAGTGGCGACCGACGTGACGGAAGGGACGTTTTCGGTAAATGGTCAGGAAGTCACCATCGCGGAAACCGATTCTCTGCAGGATGTATTTGACGCGATTTCGATCGCGACCAGCGGTGTCGTGACTGCTAGCTACGATGGCGTTTCCGATACGATCACTCTCGATAGCGCGTCTGGCCAGCTCGAGCTAGGGGCCGAGAGTGACACCAGCAACTTCTTGTCGGCGATGAAGCTGCACCAGCTCGAAGTGGGCGACGGTGGCGGCGGCACGGCGACTGTCAGCAGCCGTGGGGCGCTGGGGGTTGTCGATATTGCCGACACGATCGCGAATAGCGGCATTGGCGGTCCGATCACGGGCTCCGACACATTTTATATTAACGGCGTGGCGATCGATTTCGATGCCGATACCGAAAGCATGTCAGCTCTGATGGCTCGCGTGAATGATTCTGCGGCCGGAGTGACGATGTCTTTCGATTCTGCGTCCGATCAGTTTCGTATTATCAACAACGAAACGGGAGCTTACGCCATGAACGTCACCGACAGTGGCAGCGGCTTGCTGTCAGCGATCGGTCTGACCGGTTCAGCTGATGTAGGCGATGATTTGACTTACACGATCGATGGTGGCGCTCCCAAAAGCAGCCGCAGCAACAAGATATCGGAAGATTCGCATGGATTGACCGGTGTGGTTATTACAGCTGCTGAAGTTGGGAAGCAGACAGTCACCATCAATAGCGACTCGGAGGAGCTGAAGGAGAAGATCAATTCCTTCATTTCGGCTTTCAACGATGTCCAGGACTACATCCAGGAAAAGACGAAGATCGAAGTCGAGGACGATGAAGTCACGGCGGCGATCCTTGCTGGAAACCGGGAGTTGAACTCTTTGGATTCCAAGCTGCGTAGTTTCGCTTTCGCCCAAGTCGATGAATTGACGAGCGGGGAGATTTTCCGTCTCGAGCATCTGGGCATCGATTTCATCTCAGGTACGTCCAAGCTGGAGATCAAGGATTCGGCGGCTTTGGATGAAGCGCTGGATAGCGATCTGGATACGCTGGAGCAGTTTTTCTCCAGTGGAGACGAAAATTTTGCAGGACGCCTCGACACTTTTCTCGAGGATTTCCTGAAGTCCGACGGGGTCATGGATACGATCTCGTCGAGTTATACCGAACGAAATTCCGATATCGACGAGCAGATCGAAGATATGGAACGCCGTTTGGAGTTCAAAAGAAGCACTCTTGAGAGTAGCTTTATTGCCATGGAAGAGGCACAGTCTAAAACACAAAACCAAGCAGCGGCTTTGGCCGGCTTACAGCTTCGCTAACGCATGATGGTTTTACGAAATAGATTATGACACTCCTTTTCCACAGGCATGAACTTATCAGCTAAAACGCTTTTGCAGCTTTTGGTGGCTACTTTGGTGGCTGCGACCTCGCTTGTAGGGTGCAAGACGGTTCATTCCGTAAACAGCCGCTACGATACGACCTACGGTGACAAGCACGAGGTGAGTAACATCCAGGCGGTGCAAGGTTTCCCCGCCCATCTGCGTCGAGTCGCATTGCTTCCTCTTTATAAAGGCCGCTACGACCACATCGAGCTTGAGTCGCTGGAGGAAAACCTAGCCCAAGAGCTCGGCAAGCAGAACCTCTTCGAGCTCGTGGTGGTCGAGC
>NZ_JAENIL010000040.1 GCF_016595505.1 Pelagicoccus mobilis
GCATCTCTCCAGCTTCGGCCCGCGTCAGTCTTTCCCTCTGAATTTTACGCTTTCGGGAAAGCGGTCCGTTTCTTGCCCCTTTGGGCAACAGCCCGCGGAGCATTGCCCTCCTGCGCACAGCGTATAGGCTTAAGTTGACGCCAATATGCATTGCGAAGAGCAATTGAAGCTGTAGGTCGCCGCGTCGAGGCGACAAAAGAATGGCAGGTCAGTGCCCTGCCCTACAACGGACGATACGGAAACGAAGGTGGTTTTCGTTTGGTTGGAAAGAACGAGGTAGGGTTCGGGCCCGTCCCGAACCTTTTTGCAGTTACCTCTACCCTATTCTCAAGGCGTGGCACGGCGGCCCCGCCCTACCTACAGACAAGGTAGCGTCCGTGGGCGCTTTCGCTTTGTCGCTTGGGCTCTTGTGGTCATGTCGCCTTTAGCTCGGTAGCTCGGTAGTCCCTAGCGGACATCTTCAAAAAAAACAAAGCCCGTCGAAAGCGACGGGCTCTTTTATTAAGACTTGGCGTTCTTAGCGGCCCCAGGACCTTGTTATCATGTCACTCCGTTCGGTAGCAGTTCAAACCTACTTCACCAAAACACATTCCGTGCACAGCTGTGTAATCTGTGCTTCTAAACAATCTCTTCGCTCATCACAGCACTTTGTAGGTCGCCGCGTCGAGGCGACAAAAATAAGGCAGGTCACCCCCCTGCCCTACAGTGTGGTAGCGGCCATCGTCCTCGATGGCCATTTGGAATTAACGTTATGTGACCATCGGAGACGATGGTCGCTACCAATGTTACTTCCACAGAACATGTAAACACACACAAAGCCCGTCGAAAGCGAAGGGCTTTTTTAAAAGCTTACGTTTTTGGCGAACTTGGCGGTTCAACCTACTTAACCAACTGCCTGAGGTACGTAGCGTAGCTCGTCTTGCCCAAGAACTGGATACGTTCTTCAAGCTGTTCGCTAGTAAGCCAGCCGTTCTCATATCCAATCCCTTCCAAACAGGCCATCTTAAGACCTTGGCGTTCTTCGAGAACTTGTACGAATTGGCCGGCTTCCATGAGATTCTTGTGAGTTCCCGTATCCAACCATGCAGTACCACGGCCGAGCAGTTCCACATTCAAGTCACCTTGCTCCAAATAGTTACGGTTGAGGTCTGTGATCTCGAGTTCACCGCGAGCTGATGGCTTTACCTGTTTCGCAAACTCAACAACTCGCTCATCGTAGAAATAAAGACCTGGCACCGCATAGTTCGACTTAGGCTGTTCCGGCTTCTCCTCGATAGAAATAACCTTTCCAGTTGGATCGAACTCCACAACACCATAGGCGGTTGGGTTCGCTACATTGTATCCAAAAATAGTGGAACCGTCTTTGCGATCGTCAGCGCTCTTGAGCGTACGTACGAGCTCGTGACCATAGAACAAGTTATCTCCCAGCACCAATGCAGCAGGAGCTCCATCAAGAAACTCCTCACCGATCAGAAATGCCTGAGCAAGGCCGTCCGGACTCGGCTGCACTTCGTAGCTGAAGTTGACTCCAAAGGCGGAACCATCACCGAGCAGGCGCTCAAACAGAGGCGTATCCTGCGGCGTTGAAATGATCAAAATGTCCTTAATCCCAGCCAGCATAAGCAGAGAGATAGGATAGTAGATCATCGGCTTGTCATAGATCGGCATCAACTGTTTGGATACCGCAATCGTACAGGGATAAAGACGTGTTCCAGAACCACCCGCCAGGACGATTCCTTTTCTTGGTTTCGAAGAAGACATAGAAAAAGTGGGTTGTTTTTTGTTTTAACCGCTAAGGGCGCGAAGAATTTTCTTAACCACAGATTACACTGAGTACACAGATTCATCTAAGCTATAAACTAGACACAGATTACATTTCGGATACGGACTAACAAATTTCACCTCTCCCCGTTCTGTGATTTCTGTGTGTTCTGTGGTCAAACAATTAGAGCTTACAGGCTAAGCGTTTCCTAGGCGTTCGCGGGCATACTTCTTTTCGGCGATGTCGCGGCACCAATCTTGGTTATCGAGATACCACTGTACGGTTTTTCGGATACCGGAATCAAATGTCTCGGCAGGCACCCATCCACATTCCTTTTCGCTTCGCTCGCAGTTGATTGCGTAGCGACGGTCATGCCCAGGACGGTCCTTTACGTAGGTGATAAGATCCTCGTACTTTTCGATCCCTGCCTTCTGAGCGTTTTCGTTTTGGCCAACAGGAGCGAGCTCATCGAGAAGACCACAAATGCGTTTAACGATCTGAATATTCTCCATTTCGCTACGACCTCCAATACAGTAGGTCTCACCTAGATCGCCCTTCTCCAGAGCGGCTAAAATCCCAGTACAGTGGTCCTCAACAAAAAGCCAATCACGGATCTGCTTGCCGTCGCCGTAAATCGGCAATGGCTTCGCCTCAAGCGCGTTGAGGGTTACCAGCGGTATCAGCTTTTCTGGGAACTGGTACGGGCCGTAGTTATTGGAACAGTTCGTCGTTACGACCGGCATTCCGTAGGTATGGAAGTAAGCACGAACTAGAAAATCGCTAGACGCCTTGGATGCGGAATAAGGGCTGTTCGGTGCGTACGGGGTCGTCTCGCAAAAAGCGGGATCGTTGGGACCAAGCGTTCCGTAGACTTCGTCCGTTGAAACATGAAGGAATCGAAACGCGTCCTTCGCCTCGCCTTCAAGACCGGCCCAATGATGACGAGCCGCCTCGAGCATCCTTAGCGTTCCAGTAACATTGGTTTCAATGAAGGGCTCAGGAGTATCGATCGAGCGGTCTACGTGGCTTTCTGCTGCGAAGTGTACAATTGAGTTTACCCCATGCTCTTTGATTAGAGAACTGATCGTATCCTGATCCAGGATACTGGTTTCTGAAAAAACATACGCATCAGAGCCAGCAAGATCGCTCAGGTTAGCTGGATTGCCCGCATAGGTGAGCGAATCGACATTTACGATACGATCAAAGCCCTTCTCCTTGAGGAGCTTCGCGTCATCGCGTAGAAGCACGCGAACGAAATTAGAGCCAATGAAGCCGCAGCCTCCAGTAACGAGTATTGAATTCATGATGTCATTTTTTAACCACAAAGGACGCGAAGGTCACTAAGAGGTTCTGGGATTTATTGATGTAGAATCTAATCTCTAAAGAACTTAGAGCACTTAGCGATCTTCGCGGTTAATTAGCAGCTTTCTGCCAGTTTTTCAGCGACCATTCGAGGGCTTCCTCGACAGGACGCATGATCACACCTGCATCCTTGAGCTTGTTTTCGTCTAGTACGCAGTTCGAGCGCGGAGTCTTGGCAGCCTTTGACATGAAATCAGCTTCATCCGCAAAGAACTGGAACTCCTTGTTGTTTACGCCACTTTTCTTGATGAGATCCACAACTTGAGAAGTGGTCACCGCACCCGGGTTTGTTACGTTGTAGATCCCGTAAGGAACGTCCTTTTCATAGCACTCGAAACAAGCAGTCACGAAATCCTCAAGCTGGCTCAGTGAATTGGTAGCCTGCAAAAGGGTTGCATAGCTTTGGACCTTCGTCAGGTAATTCCGAGGATTGTCAATGTGGTTAAAAGGTATCCGCAAACGCCATACATAACCTTCCGCCTCAGATTCGTGCTCCCAGGCCGGCCATTCGCCTTCTCCACGATCGACTTCACGGTAGCCGAGAACCTCTTCTCCTAAGGCTTTCGTCCCACTGTAAAACGAGCAAGGGGGCTTACGGAAAGAGAAGTTCGGAGCGTCATCCTCTTTCCATCCTCCACCTCCGGGGCGTTCGCCACCAAAGATACATCCGCTAGAAACATGTCCCCAACCAATCGAAAGGTCAGAGCAAACTTCACGTATCACTCCTGGCAGTACGGCATTTCCGTCGAGACAGTTGCCTTTATCGAGCTCGCACGCATCCACATTTGGCTTACCGGTGTACCCCGCGCAATTCACAAGAAACTTCGCGCCGATCGCTCTGAGCGAATCAGAAAAGTCTTCTTTTGAACCATTCGCAATCTCGCGACCGCTCAGAGTTTTAAACTCTACGCCTTTGCTTTCGAGGAGAACGCGAAAGGCGGTTCCGACGTATCCAGTCGAACCTACAAGTGCTATCATATTAAGGAGGATTAGATTAAATGAGTCTACCAGACACGCTGGGGGATGGAGACGATGTCGTACGATTCGAGCACGAAGGCTCCGTCTTTCTTGCCATCGATCACTGCAGCGAGATCGAGCTCGAAATGCTGGTACTTGTCACCTTGCCGGCGGATCACCACTACCGACTTCATCTTACCCGTGACTTTGTTTATGCCACCCGCCGCAATAATCGCTTCTAAAACAGAAAGCTGACGGAATGAGCGTATGATCCCAGGGCTCATCACCTCTCCTTCGAGGTAATAGGTGAAGTGCGATTCGACCACAGTCACCATCACCTCATTGGATACCAGCTGGTTTTCGAATTTATCAGCTAAGAATGATTCTAGCTCGCTCGGGGTTTTGCCTGCGGCAACCACCTCGCCCACGATTGGAACCGAGATCACGCCGTCACGACGAACCTGAATGTCCGCATCCAGCTCTGGAGCTCCCGGAAACGTGATGCGCAACTGGTCTTCAGCCTGCAAAATGAACTTTTCGAGCGGCTCACCTTCGTCCACCTGGGCGGATGAAAAAGAGATTGAAGCCACACAAAGAGCCGAGATCAGGAAAATTCGCACGAGTGAAAGCCGCTTCAACGCTAGCTCACCCGGCACAAGGAGGGATCGGTAATTCATAATTTATTTCAGACTAACCGCTAAGGGAACGGCGCAATCCCACCTGACTTAAATCCCTCATTCAAGAAGAAAGCCCTAGGGGGTTTACTTGCAGTGAAGATATAGCGGAATCTTTGCGTCCGCAATCAGGGTTTCCTGCAATAAAGGAGAAATGGCTTAACCGCGAAGAATCGGACTTCGGATGAAGCTACGACCGGGAGACTGCAAAGTTCGCAGAGGAATTACTGATTGGGGATGCAAATGCGAATCCGACTGTAGGTCGCCGCGGGAGGCGACAAAACGATGGCAGGTCAGCGCCCTGCCCTACAGTAGCTACAGGGTAAACTTTCCCTAGAGCCATGAAAGCCGACGGGATATTTGAGCTCACAAAACTTCGCGATCTTAGAGCCCTTAGCGGTTAACAAAAAAATCCCCGGACGCGTGATGCATCCGGGGATTCGGAAGTTGTCGTTTTACGATGTCGTCTACTTCGCGGCAGCTACGATGTTCGCAGCGCTCATTCCCAGGATCTCCATAACGGTGTCGCCAGGAGCGCTGATACCAAAGCGATCGATACCGATCACCTTGCCTTCAGTTCCAACGTACTTGTACCAGAGACCAGACACTCCTGCTTCGATAGCGATACGCTTGCTGCAAGCCGCTGGAAGCACGGACTCCTTGTACTCATCAGACTGAGCATCAAAACGGAGCATGGATGGCATAGACACGACGCGCGTTCCTGCACCGAGCTCTTCAGCCGCCTCAACCGCATGCTGAAGCTCAGATCCGGTCGCAATGATGATGGTTTCGAGATCAGCAGTCTCCTTCTTGATGACATAACCACCCTTGAGAACACCGTGACGACGTTCGCTCGCAGATACCGTATTGATGTTCGGGATGTTTTGGCGAGTGAGCGAAAGCATCGTTGGACCTGAGAGACGCTCCATAGCCGCCACGAAGGCACCCGCTGTTTCTTCTGCGTCACCAGGACGGATAACGTCGAGGTTTGGAATTACGCGGAGACCGGAAACCGTTTCAACGGGTTGGTGAGTTGGGCCATCTTCCCCAACTCCGACAGAATCGTGAGTGAAGATGTAGATCGTTGGAAGATTCGCGAGAGCAGCCAAACGAATGGATGGACGGCAGTAGTCAGCGAAAACCATGAAAGTCGCACCGGATGCACGGAATATTCCGTCGTAAGCGATACCGTTCATAAGGGCACCCATCGCATGCTCACGAATACCGAAGAGCAAGTTACGGCCGGTTTCGTTTCCGGGAAGGAAGTCTCCTCCGTCCTTGATGTAGTTCTTGGTAGAACCGTGAAGGTCAGCGGAACCGGAAATCAACTCAGGGCGAGCTTGAGCAATTGGCTGAAGAACAGTGGAACCAGAGCCACGGGTCGCAACCTTTGCATCCTCCGCAGACTCAGGGATAGCCGCGAAAAGCTCTTCGACATCAACTGGAGCGGCCGCACCAGCTTCGAGTTGAGCGGCAAGCTCTGCGTTTGCCCCCTTCCACGCATTGTACGTTTCGAGCCATGCGTTGTAGGCCTCGACGCGCGCGGCCTTCTTGGCAGCGAAGAAATCGCGAACATCCTCAGAAACATAGAACGTTTCTTCCGGAAGACCGAGACCCTTGCGAGCGCCTTCAGCGAACTTCGCGCCGCCTTCACCATGGCCAGCACTTGTGCCAGCGACTTCTGGAATACCGCGACCAATCTCGGTCTTACAGATAATCATCTGCGGCTTGCCGGTGGCGGCCTTTGCATTGGCGTAGGCTTCTGCAACAGCGTCGAGATCGTGTCCATCGATCGTTAAAACGTCCCAGCCCATCGCCACGTAGCGAGCAGCCGTATCCTCGGACTGGCTTTTGTCAGCCATCGCATCGAGGGTCACATCGTTTGAATCGTAGAAAAGAATCAGGTTATCGAGCTTGAGGTGGCCAGCGAGTGCAGAGGCCTCCTGAGCGACACCCTCTTGTAAACAGCCATCACCAGCGAGAACCACGATATTGTTGTCGATAATCGTGTGCTCAGCCGTGTTGAACTTGGCCGCAGCCATCTTTCCAGAAATCGCAAAACCAACACCGTTGCCAACACCCTGACCAAGCGGGCCAGTTGTACACTCCACACCTGGAGTCTCCATATACTCTGGGTGCCCTGGAGTCTTGGAGTGGAGTTGACGGAAATTCTTAACCTCGTCGAGAGAGAGATCGAAGCCAGCAAGGTGCAGCCAGCTGTAGATAAACATTGAACCGTGTCCTGCAGAGAGGATAAAGCGGTCGCGATTTACCCAACGCGGTTCGTCGGGATTGATGCTCAAAGCGTCGCCAAAGAGGACGGAACCGATTTCGGCCGTACCGAGCGGAAGGCCGAGGTGGCCTGAGGAACAGGCATGGATCGCGTCGATCGCGAGTCCACGGGCTTGGGTAGCTGCTTTCTGTAGGAGTTCTTTATTCATATCAGAATTCGAGGGTGAATCTTTTCCCTAGATGGAGACCGACGAGCATCCGCGCCGAGTCAGGGGTTTCAAGTCTCAAGGAGGTAAAGATTCTAAACCGTTGCGCTAAATACAGACTTGAAGCCACTCGAATGAACTCCCCTCAGCGGAAACCCGAATTTCGGTAATGAAAATGTAGCGCGGTGCTTTAGCCCGCGACCGCTATGCAGGATCAACCGAATCGACGACGCGGGCTAAAGCGCCGCGCTACGAAACACAAAAAAGCCGCCCCAGTTCGGGACGGCTTCTTAAAAATTCAATTTGGAGAACCAGATTAGTGGTTGCCCTTCGCGAGGCGCTTTTCCTTAACCTGCATCGCCTTCTTACCGACGAGGTCACGGAGGTAGTACATGCGAGCACGCATTGTCTTGGACTCCTTGTCCACTTCGATCTTGGAAACGAGTGGGCTGTGAACTGGGAACACCTTTTCAACGCCTTCACCGTAGGAGATACGACGAACCGTGAATGTGCGGTTGATGCCAGATCCCTTGAGAGCGATAACGATGCCAGAGAAAATCTGGATACGCTCCTTGCCACCTTCAACAACACGGGTGTGTACCTTTACACCGTCTCCAACCTTGAAAGGGGTGACGTCGTCCTTGAGGTGCTCTTTTGTTACTTCGTTTACTACTGCGTTCATGGTGAATCCTCTAATAAATCTGGTCTGCGTTTTCGCGTTCTTTCCAATCGTTCCCGCTGCCGCCACTTGTCGATTTCTGCGTGGTTTCCAGAGAGAAGAACCTCCGGAATGGGCATGTTTCTGAACACCGCTGGGCGCGTGAATTGTGGAAAGTCGAGCAAGTTGTCTTGGAAGCTTTCGTTAGTCAATGACTTTTCTTCCCCTAAAAATCCGGGCAAAAAGCGGCTCAAACAGTCGATCAGAACCGCGGCCGCCAGGGTTCCATTGGTGAGCACGTAATCCCCGATGCTCACCTCTTGATCGATGAGATTCTCCCGCACCCGGTCATCGATTCCTTCGTAGTGGCCGCTGACCAGAAGGAGTCGCTTCTTTTTGGCGAGCCCTCTCGCCAGTTCCGGAGTCAGTGGATCCCCGTCCGGCGCGAGATAGATCCGATGCGTGTCGGGAGTTTGGATTTCCTCAATCGCATCGAAGAGCGGTTCGGGCATCAGCACCATCCCTGCCCCACCCCCAAACGGGCGGTCATCCACCTGGTTGTGCTTCCCCTTGGACCAATCCCGGAGATTGTGCACATCCACATCGAGAATTTCATTCTTCACTCCACGCCCGATCATGCTCTCGGACAGGAATCCATCGAGCATCTGGGGAAACAGTGTGAGAACATCGATCTTCATCGAAAGTGGTGCGGAAAACTGAATTGAACCGTCTATATATTAATGTAGCGGTTCGACCTCGAAAATAGACAAACCCGGCGATTCCGAAGAAGCCGGGTTTGGAAAAGTGTGATTACAGGGACGAGCCCTTGGTCTTACGCCTCAGCGGCTGCAGCTTGCTCTTTGCGAGCACGCTTGATGAGGGAGTTGGAAGTGTCGGTTGGCTTCGCGCCTACAGACATCCAGTACTCAGCACGCTCTACGTTCAGTTCGAGCTGCTTCGCTTCGTCCTTCTGCTTTGGAAGGTATGTGCCGAGCTTCTCGACAAAGCGACCGTCACGGCGACCGCGTGCTTCCGCTACCACTACTCGGTAGACTGGTTCGTGTGTTGCGCCTGCGCGTTGGAGTTTGATCTTAAGTGCCATTCTTGCGTCTCCTAGAAATTTGGAAAAGACGGCGAAGATTAATCAAAAATGAATCTTGTCAAGCAACATCCAATACAATGATGTTTCCGCCCTTATGCTGAAAGCTGGTATCGTCGGTCTTCCTAACGTTGGCAAGTCAACCCTCTTCAACGCGCTCACTCGCACACGCAAAGCAGAGTCGGCCAACTACCCCTTTTGTACAATCGATCCGAACGTCGGAGTCGTGAATGTGCCAGATCCTCGTCTGGAAGTACTTCGCGAGATCGCTAGTACTAATGTGGTGATCCCCGCCGCTATCGAGTTCGTCGACATCGCCGGCCTCGTCGAAGGCGCCAGCAAGGGCGAAGGCTTGGGAAATAAGTTCCTCGCGAACATCCGCGAAACCGACGCCATCGTGCAAGTCGTCCGCTGTTTCGAAAACGACGACATCGTGCACAACATGGGCTCGGTCGATCCCGTTCGCGACATTGAGGTCATCAACACAGAGCTCATTCTCTCCGATCTCGAGTCCGTCGAGCGTCAAAAAGAGAAACTCGTCAAAAAGGTGCGCTCCGGCGACAAGGAAGCTGCCGCAGCAGTTGATCTGATTGATCGCCTCATCCCCCACTTTAACGACGGAAAACCTGCCAACACCCTAGAAATGAACGACGATGAACTCGCCGTTCTCCGCGGGCTTCACCTCCTCTCCTCCAAGGCGGTCATCTACGCCGCCAACGTCATGGAGGACGATCTAGCCGACGCCGACTCAAACCCCTACGTCACAAAGGTACGTGAATACGCGAAGACCGCCCACGACGCTGGATGTGTCGTCATCTCCGCCCAAATCGAATCAGAGCTCATCGATCTCGCGGCAGAAGACGCAGCAGAATTTCTCGCCGACCTCGGCGTGGAGGACTCAGGAGTGTCGCTCCTTATCCGCGAGACCTACGCCCTCCTTGGCCTGAAGACTTACTTTACAGCTGGCGAAAAGGAAGTTCGCGCCTGGACCTTCGAAGACGGAATGACCGCCCCGCAATGCGCCGGAGTAATTCACACCGACTTCGAGAAAGGCTTCATCAAGGCTGAAGTGGTCGCCTACACGGATCTTTCCGAGCTCGGCAGTGTTGCCGCCGCTCGCGACGCCGGGAAATACCGTCTCGAAGGCAAGGACTACCCCTTCAAAGATGGGGATGTCGCGCTTTTCCGCTTCAACAACTGAACCAACTCCGCTGCAGCCGGTCCACCCAAGCAGCGATTTGCAACTTACCGCAGCCAGATCGAAAGATAATCCTAAGGATGCGGCGCAATAGCTCGATTTATTCGAAACGTCTTCACTTGTAATTAAGAGAAAAGCAGCGACCTTAAAAGCGGACCCCAAATTTCTGAATGTACGATCGAGACTACATGAGCACGAACCCGGACGATAGAGCGAAAAAAACGCTCTCGTGGCTAATCGGCACCAACTTAGTAGTATTCGTTTTACAGGGTCTCTTCGACAGGCAAGGCGGTCCGGGCATCGTCGACCAGTTTTTCGCATTCCGATCGGGCTCGCTCGGAAGCGGACTAATCTGGACGCCCCTCACCTACTCCTTCCTGCACGGCTCCTTCCTGCATATTCTCTTTAACATGCTGATGCTTTTCTTCTTCGGAAGAGTTGCCATCCAGACCCTCGGCCAAAAACGCTTCCTGCAGCTTTACTTCGCGGCCGTTCTCGCAGGCGGCTTGCTCTGGTTCGCAGCGAGCTTCATTTCCGGAGCAGGCTCCGTGGTCGGAGCTTCCGCAGCCGTCTCAGCGCTCATAATCTTTTTCGTCTGCCTGAACCCCGACGGAGAGATAAGTCTCTTCGGCGTACTCCCCCTCAAAGCCCGCTATCTCGCGTACGGCATGATCGTCATCGCCGTGGTCGGCTTCTTCGCCCAGGAAATTTCTACCACCAGCGCTGCAAAAGTCGCCCACTCGGCCCACATGGGGGGCATGCTCGTCGGTTATCTTTTCTACAAATATGTTTACCTGAAAAATCCATACGACAACTCCGGCACGATCTCGCTCTCCTTCGCACGCTTTTTCAAGAAGAAGGAGACAGCAAAGAGTTCGGCAGGATACACTTACCGGGTGAACGTTTCCAAGGAAACCCGCGATCTCAAAGGCGAGGTTGACCGCATCCTAGACAAGATCAACAGCAAGGGATTCGGCTCCCTGAGCCCAAAAGAGAAACAAATCCTAGACGAAGCGCGGGATCTGCTACGTAAACGCTAAGAATGCCTCCGCCGCAATACGCGCTGGCAAACGACGCCATTATTCGTAGCAATTCCTTGCAGACACTATTCCAACAGACCCCCGTCCGGAACGACTCGCAATTAATACGAACCGAACGCGACCCGGCCCTCAGAACTCGAATCAGAACCGTATGATAAAGCGCCTTTACGCCGCCGTAGCCCTTGTTGGGCTTTGCCTCTCCTCCCAATCCTTAGCTGTCACCGGCATCGATGACATGCCATCCGGGGACCTCCCGGAGCTTTCGAGCACCCCCCTCATGCAAAATGAGGCCCGACTGATCGTCGAAATGCTCGAAACCATGCACTTCGAGAGCGCTGAAATTTCTCCAGAGTCTTTCGCCGAGCTGATCACCAAGTTCATGGAAGACCTCGATTACAATAAGCTCTATTTCCTCTCCCAGCACGAAGAGGAGTTCATGAAGAAATACGGCAGCTCGCTCGGCTTCAAACTTCGCTACCAAGGCGACCTCAAGGCAGCCTTCGAAATCTACACCCTTTACCGCGATCGAGCGATCGACCGGGTCGACTGGGTCCTCGAGCAGCTAGAGCAAGAGTGGACCTTCGACACTGACGAATACTTCGTCTACGACCGCAGCGAAAGCCCTTGGCCCTCCTCCGAGGAGGAAGCGGACGAGCTTTGGAGACTCCGCATCAAGTACGAGCTTCTACAAGAGATCCTCAACGAGAAGACACAGGACGAAGCGAAGGAGCGCGTATCCAAACGCTACAAGAGAATGCTCCGCAGCATCTACGAGTTCGACAAAAAGGACGTTCAAGAGATCTTCCTCACCAGCCTGACCAAGATGTTCGACCCCCACTCGAGCTTCCTGTCTTCAGACACGCTCGACGACTTCAACATCAGCATGCGACTCAAGCTGATCGGAATCGGCGCCATGCTGAGCGAAGAAGATGGCTACTGCGTTATTCGCGAGCTCGTCCCCGGCGCACCAGCCATCCGCTCCAAGAAGCTGAAGCCAAACGACAAGATCGTCGCGGTTGCCCAGGACGGTGAGGAAGCCGTCGACATCATCGGCATGAGCCTCCGGAAAGTAGTCGACCAAATCCGCGGCGAAAAAGGCACCAAAGTCACACTCACCATCATCCCCGCAGACGCCACAGACAATTCAGTCCGTGAAGACGTGGACATCGTTCGTGACGAAGTTCATATCAACTCCGCCCGCGCCACCGGCAAGGTCTTCGAAGTCCCTGACGAAAACGGAAACGTCAGCCCAATCGGCGTCATCGACATTCCTTCCTTCTACGGAGGAGACGAGTATTTCGAAAACGGCCAACGTCACATGACCAGCGTCACCGCCGACGTAGAAGAGTTGGTTCGCAAGATGAAAGAAGCCGGCGTACAAGGCATCGTCCTAGACCTCCGCCGCAACGGAGGCGGCCTCCTCGACGAGGCGATCCGCATGACAGGTCTCTTCATTCGCCGTGGCCCGGTTGTTCAAGTCCGAGAAAAGAGCGGCTACGTCACCCCGCACATGGATCGCGACCCAAAGGTCGCTTACAACGGTCCACTCGCGGTACTCACCTCTCGCTACAGTGCTTCCGCTTCTGAAATTCTCGCCGGAGCGCTCCAGAACTACGGACGATCAATCACGATCGGCAACACCTCCACGCACGGAAAAGGAACCGTACAACAGGTTTTCTCCCTCGACCAATACGTGCTCCGCAAAGATATCGCCAACGACAGGGCAGGCGCTGCGAAACTTACCATCCGCAAGTTCTACCTCCCCAACGGTTTCTCCACTCAGCGAAAGGGTGTCGTCCCCGATATCCAAATCGAATCGATCGAAGAAGTCACCGCGGTCGGCGAGGCTGACTTGCCGGAATCACTCTCCTGGGACTACATCAAGCCGGTCGCTCGCTTCGTTGAGATGACGCTCAAGAACAGCCTACTCGATACGCTAACCACAAACAGCGAAGCTCGCACTCAATCGCTCGAGGAATTCAAGTTCCAGAAAAAGCGCCTCGACTGGTACCTCGAACGCGAGGAGCGCAAAGAGATCTCCCTCAACATGGAGACTCGAAAAGTGATGATGGAAGAAGACGAAGCCTTCCTCGACCAAATCAAGGACGAGCAACGCCTGCTCGCCGAAAACAATTTCGACTTCACCGAAGTGAAACTCGACAGCGTAATCCGAGAAGAAGCCCAACGCGAAAAGGAAGAGGCCGAACTCGAAACGGAAACGCCAGAGCCGGAAACAGCATCCACCGCCCTCCCCGTCGAAGGCGGTTCCGATCAGGAAGTTGCAAGCAACAGCGCTTCAAACGCCGAAGCTGAATCCGAAGAAGAGGAAGAAGAAGTCCCCGACTTCGACATCCAGCTCCGCGAAACGCTCCGTATCATGACCGAAGCCATCGGAATCTCCCCGAATCCCGTAGATTGGAGCCAACCCGCTCTTCCGATCGCTTCAAAATCTCGCTTCGAACGACTCCTCAACTAGATCGTTAGTCGCACGAGGTAGGGCTGACTGGCCCAGTCAGCCGCAATGCAGGATCGGACCGTCTCCACGGAGGCCTGCGGCGAGGCCGCCCTACCTTTCACAGCCATTGAGATCGTGCCTATTCAAAAGGAAAACACTCTAGTCGATCTCGAAGACAATTTACAAAACAGGCCGTTCTCCTTTCGGAGAACGGCCTGTTTGTATTCAAATTGGAAACGCGAAGGCTCTAGCTGAGGATAAACCTCAACCTCGAGAACGCCTTAGCTGCTTTACTTTTACTCGGGCTGGAGTCCCCAGTTGCTCGTTAGAGCGAAAACGATCGCGGCATAACGATTTTCGATCCCCAGCTTACGGAAGATGCTTTCACAATGCTTCTCCACCGTTCGAGGGCTAATTTCGAGGATCTTTCCGATATCCCCATTCGTCTTTCCTTCAACGATCCAGTAAAGCACTTGCTTCTCCCGTTTCGTAAGGCGTTCGAGTTGTTGAGTTCCAGGAGCAGTCGCCTGGCCAGATTGTAGTCCGTTTTCGGACATGTTGTTTGTGTTCACTAGTTTGGATTCCAGTTCGCTCTCCCTCTCCACGACGCCTCTTCCCTCCCGTCCCAAATGGAACGCAGAAATAAACGAAAAGAGATAAAAAGCAGGTCCTACACTGATTCTGATCTACGAAAGGAACCGAGAATAGGCCTAGGTATACTTGGTTGGCTTACAGTGTTTCTACCAATACCAAGATCGCGCCTTAGTCAACAGTGGATATTTTTACCAACACCCCCTCAGGGATACTCCCAACAGCTCCCTGAGAATGCACCCTTCGCGACTCCCTCTCCCGCAAAGAGTTACAACAGTACGAAGGACATTAGTCCGATTTATCGCCCAAACAATCGGAACAAATAGCCCCTTCCTTTCGATATCGAAAGTCCCTATCCGGGTGAGAAAGGTCCGTCGCGCCGCAAACCGAACACGTATGGAACGGCTCTGTCTCTTGCCGTTTCTTCTCCGCTTTCAATCGCTGGATACGTTGTTTGCCACGAATATATCCCAACACTTCACTGCCGAAAAACACAGGAAGATTGATCAATGAAAACGCGATGAGCATCCGGCCAACTCCTTGCTGGGCGAGAAAATCGAGCAGGGTCATCACTCCCAAGAAAACACCGATCCACTTCGCTTTGATTCCGAAGAAAAACGGAACGTCCGGAAAGGTGATGAAGTAGGCGAACCAGATAGACGACAGCAGATAGTAGTTCGTCATGTAAGTCTGCTGATAGAATAGGCTTGTGACGATAATGCCCAACAAGCTGATGAGAATGAACAGAGTGAAGCGAAACGCCCCCCACGCTCTCTCCAGCTGACTCCCCAAGGAGTAAAGCATCAGCCACGAGACGATGGTCCAAAAGAAGCCCATCCCGGAAAACTCCAAATGTCGCGGAACCAACAAAAACGAAATAATCGTCCAAGGCTTGCCATCGATGAACCCATCGAAGCTGTACATGACAAACTCCAGAAAGCCCATGATCGAAGAGCCTTTGGCCGCGGCCATTATGAATATCCCAATCTGGCCGACCACCAGGTAGACAGTCAGATTGTGAATCGCCAGAAAACCTAGCTTCCGCTCAAGCTTATCAATCAAACTCATACAACCGTGAATTAAGCCTCGCTCTTTGGATACTCGGCAAGCGTCTCGATGGTGATTCCACCTCTCGCCTTTTGCACCGTCGTCACCTTGCAGCGAAGCGGAGCGATATCCGCTACCACACGGTCGCAAATCACTGCAGCGATCTTCTCCGCGAACATCGCCTTCTCCTTAAAACTCCACAAATAGAGCTTCAGGCTCTTGCTCTCGATACAAAGCTTAGCGGGCACATACTCGATCGAAAGCGTGTAATAATCAGGCTGCCCGGTGATAGGGCACGAACTCGTAAGCTCGTCCGATTTCATGGTAACAACAGAGACTCCCTCCGGAGCCTCAAAACTATCGAGCTCGTCGATCGCTTCCCTTACTGTCTTTCCTAAATACTTCGATTCCATAAGCTGCTGTCCAATCGCGAGACTATCGAAGCCTCTTCCCCCAACATCAAGCTTTGCCTTTTACGCAATTAAGAGAGCAGCAAAAAGGCAATGAGCACACAGAAGGTCTTGCGACCCATACCCTCGGTAATTGTTCTGCCCTTATGTCGTTGATCCGCCAATTGCCCCTTTTCGCTGCCGCCTGCCTTCTCGCCTTTTCAAGCTCCCTCGCGAACGCAAAGTCCGCCCTCTGGGAAGCTCACCAGAGTGACACCGTAAATTGGCACCCATGGGATCCCGCCCTGCTTGAAAAAGCGAAAGACGAGAACAAGCCGCTCTTCTTCTTCGTCGCCCATTTCGGCAACAGCCTAGCGAAGGCGATGCTAAACGAGACCTTCCAAAACAAAACCATCGCCGCCACCCTCAACGACACGGCCATCCCCATTCTCGTCGAGACAAACGAAGAACCGGAGCTCGCCTCCTTCCTGCAAGATCTCGCCTATCAACACTTCGACGGAAACGAGCTCCCGACCTGCCTTTGGACCGACACCAGTTTCGCTCCACTCAACGGAGGCGGCTACTTCCCGCCTACCGACGACTGGGGCGGCCAAGGCTTCCTAAGCCTCGCTAGAAACGTCTCCGACCAATGGCAAAACAACCCAGACGAGTATCGGAGCATTGCCGCCGATCGCCTAAAGCGAAGCTCTCAAACAAGAAGCATGCCCTCCCCTGAGCTCCTTCCAACCCCAGCCCGATTCCCCACCACCCCATTCTTAAGCACCGAATCCCCCACTCTCCCCGCCCTCGATCTCTTCAACTACACCAGAATCCTCCCTCTCCTTCCCGAACAGCACGCCGAGGAGATCCTCTCAGCCCTCGAGGCCAACCTCTCGCAAATTACTAGCGGAGCAGGATTCGATAGCGTATCCGGCGGCTTCTTCTCAGGATCCAACGACGCCAATTGGAAACTCCCTCTCTTTCAAAAATCTACGACAGACCAAGCGCTGCTACTCCTCGCCGTCTCAAACCTCAGCCAGAAGGCTCCCAAACCAATCTACCGCGACCTGATCCGCCTCACGCTCGAACACATCGACTCCGATCTTACCAAACCCGACGGACTCGCTCGCCAATATCTCGACAGCTTCGCCCAAGGCGAAAGCCCCGACACCACCGAAGGATCCTACTACCTCGTAAGCAGCGATGAGGTTTCCACGCTCTCACCTAAAACCACCGAACTTTGGGGACTTTCTCCAAACGGAAACCTCGACCAAGAAACCGACATCCTCGGACTCTACACCAAACAAAATATTCCGTTCGCCAACTCAGAATCCATCTACTCGAAAAAAGAGGACGAACTTCGACTGGAACTCAGAAAACTACGCGAAACTAAACCTCGTCCACTGTCCGACGACACTGGATACACCGCAACAAACGCCCTGATCATCAAAGCGCTCGTAGCGATCGCCAAGGATACCGAACACAGCAACCGCCTCGCCCAAGCCCAAGAACGATTCAACACTCTTCTAACCAGCACTTTTAATTCCAGCGGCAAGACGCTCTACAACTCAAACAGCCGCACCCAAACAGCATCAACCCTCGACTACACCTACATCGCTTCTGTCGCGCTCGACCTGTACGACGTAACCAAGGATATCAAATATCTCGATACAGCCAAAACGATATACAACACATGGCAAAGCGATGATCGCTTTCAAAAAGCAAATCCCCTCCTTCTATCATCTGGCATAGACTCCATTTGGTTCAGCAACTACCTCGACAGCACGATCCCCTCCGCCGCATCCGTACACATCGAAAATCTCAAACGCTTAAACAAGGCCCCAGAACCCCAATTGAAGCAGATTTTCGACACTCTCCCGAACTCCGTTAAATCAACGCCAGAGCGCTACCGCTCATTGTTTGCGGCCCACGGTCTCGCAATAAGCGAGAACTAGCTCCTCTCTCACAGAATTTTGACAGCCACACTGGGGACAAGTCCCCAGCATCGCCGCGTAGGGCGCTCAAAATGCTTAGAGACCGAGCCCGAAAAAATTGAGTAATCGCGGTGATAAAGCTCATAAGCTCTCCTGTCGATTTACTTGTGCAAACACAGCACATGTATCACTCAAATCGCACACCAACACTGGGTAAGATAGGTCTTTTCTGCATGTTCCTACTACCCTGGGTGGCGTATGCCACCGTTTCGGCACCTACCCCGAAAAAAACCGTCGCGCCTCATCTCTCCTCAGAGCTGGACGACGACGCCGGTGAAGTTCGAGTGCTCGTCGATGTCAACGAATACGGTTTCGTCATCGATGCGCAAATCTGGGAGTCCTCGAACAAATCCCTGAATCAAGTCACCCTTGACGCCATCCACCAATGGACCTTCGAACCCGCGAAAGAGAATGGGTCCCCCGTATCATCGAGATTGATACAGCCATTCTACTTCAATCGTGGTTCTATCGTTTTAAAGGAGAAGAAAACCCCGCAGGACACGCACCCGATTGCCAAAAACACAGTAAAGCCAAAGCTCGACAGCGAGCTAAAGCACATCACTGGCAAGGTCGTATTGATGGCGAGCCTCAACTCCAAAGGAGGCGTAAGCCAAGTCTCCGTACAGTCCTCCACACACAGCGAACTGGAAGACTCCGCGGCCGCCGCTCTCAAAAACTGGAAATTCAAGCCCGCGACCGAGGCCGGAACACCTGTCGCTTCCAAAGTGATCATCCCCTTTCACTTCAAAGCGTCCGGACAGAGCCGAGTCGTCGCAGCCGCCAAGCGAAACAAAAGTTTGGATACACCAGCCTTCGCCATTCGCCAGCGTTCACCTGAAATCCCTCGTCACCTAACAGCTGAGCAAGCAGCTACCAAGCTCCGCCTCACTGTCGACGAATTTGGATACGTGGCAAACGTGAAGATCCTCGAGTCGTCAAACGACGCCCTGTCCGAGGCCGCTCAAAACGCCGCCCTTCAGTGGAAGTTCAAACCCGCGATGAAAAATGGCAAAGCTGTCGCTTCCACCGTCGAGCAACCCTTCACCTTCAACGGTGGACTACTCGCGGCGGACGTGCCAGTGGACAAGATGCCAGAAGTCAAACGGACCCAGCAACCGCGAATCCCCGACGCCCTCGCTCTGGTTCAAGGTTATGTGAAGGTACGCGTCAGCCTCGACGACCGCGGCAACGTAGTAAACGCCTCCGTCGCCAAAAGCTCGCACGACGAACTCGTCGGCCCAACGATCGAAGCGGCTAAAAAGTGGTCCTTCAAGCCAGCCATCCGCGGCGGCGAAAGGGTCCCCTCCTCCGTTACCATTCCCTTCGTTTTCAACGAACAAACCTGACCGCACGGTAACACCCCAACTTTCCAAGGCGCGACTCGATCAAGAGTCGCGCCTTTTCTATTGCCACCGCAGCCCACAGCTTCCAAATCGAGCCCATGCAACCTACCTTGCTCGTACTCGCCGCTGGAATGGGAAGCCGCTTCGGCGGACTTAAGCAAATGGAGCCCGTCGGTCCAAACGGCGAGTGGATCCTCGACTACTCCGTCCTCGACGCCAGCCGGGCCGGATTCGGAAAAATAGTCTTCGTGATCCGCAAGGAGATGGAAGCCGAATTCCGAAAGCTCACCGAAAGCAAGTACGCCGATAAGATCGAAGTCGCCTACGCCTTCCAGGAAAAGCAAGACACTCCGATCAAGGTTCCCACCCTCTCAGAACGCCAAAAGCCTTGGGGCACCGGCCACGCCGTCTACGCCGCCCGCGAGCACCTCGACGCCCCATTCGCCGTCATCAACGCCGACGACTTCTACGGAGCCGACGCCTTCAAGACCCTCGCCAACTTCCTCACCGACCCCAAGCAGCAAGCCGACCAAGAGACCTACGCCCTCGTCGGCTACAAGCTCTCCAATACCCTTTCCGAACACGGTACCGTATCTCGAGGCGTCTGCAAAACCGACGACACCGGATCCTTACTCTCCATTGAAGAACACTCCGATATCGGCTACCAAGGCGGCGACAGCATCCAAGCCAAGAATGCCGCAAGCGAATCGGTCACTCTAAGCGAGGACACGCTCGTCTCCCTCAATTGCTGGGGCTTCCCCGCTGGCTGGGCCAGCAAACTCGAACCTCTCTTTCAAAGCTTCCTCGAGGAACGCGGAGCGGAACCAAAATCCGAGTTCTACCTGCCAGCAGCAGTGGACGAGCTAATCCGTACCCAAAACGCGCGTACACTCGCTCTTCCCTGTGACTCCCGCTGGCTCGGCGTCACCTATCGCGAAGACCTACCGTCCGTTCGCGAAGCGATCGCACAACTGTGCTCAGACGGCGAATACTAAAAAGGTAGGGCGTGGACGCCGTGCCACGCCTATAGCTCCTCAAAAGATTTTCTCAGTCGTACGGACCTGGTCTCCCACCTTATACAGGTCCAGATCCTCCACGATCACCTGTTCACCCTCGTCCAAGCCGGTTAGAATCTCCACGTTGGTCAAGCTACCGTAGCCCTTCTGGATTTTCTTCATCCCTACCACGCCATCCTCAACCACGAACACGCGGTCCCCGATGATCGCCGTTCCCGGAATAATAATCGCCTTATCACGCTCATCCAGAGTGATCGTCGCTTCCCCAGTCAATCCTGGAAACAGCTTCTCCGTCGGGATATCCACCTCCAAGTGCACCGTATAACGCTGCGTCAGCGGATCCGCGACCGGCAGGGTCTTGGATACAGTCGCGTCGAACGTATCATCCCCGTATCCAAGAAACTTTACACGAGCAATCTGATCGATCTCGATCCCAGAGAAATTTTCCTCACTCACCTTCACCTCCACGATGCGATCCAAACTGATGATACGAGCAATTTCTTGCCCTCCGCCAATCAAGTCGCCCCGGTAAGCAAACACGTCAGTGATCACGCCATCAAACGGAGCGCGAATCGTCATTTTTTCCCGGTTACGCTCTAGCAGCTTGAGCTCGTTCTCGTATTGAGCGATCCGAACCTCCTTCGCATTCAGCTCCGCTTCGATCGTCTGTTCAAGCTCCGTCACATCTCGACGTCTCGACTCCACTTCAGACTCGCTCGCGATCCCAGCCTCCAGCTTTCGCTCACTCTCAGCCAGCCGCTCTTCAAGCGTCACCAAATCAAACTGCCTGCTCGAGCCTTGCTCCAGAAGAAGCTTCGCCGCCTCGATATCGATCTGCACCTTTTCGATGCTAATCTCGATGTCGCCCAAATCGAGCGACACCAGAACATCCCCCTCCTTGACCGTTTCGCCTAGTACCAAATTTGTGGATACCGCACGTCCCTGCAAATCGCTTCTGACCGCAGTCTCCTGCTTTGCAGTCACTTGCACCGTACCCGGCACCGACCGAACCGCGACATGTCGTTTCGCCACCGCCACCAAGGCGACCGGCTTCATCGAACTCACAAAATACGCGCCCGCTCCAGCCAGAGCGATTAACACAAAAAGAATTTTTAGCAGGGAACTTGCTTTCATAAAAATACAGGCTTCAAAAGCGACTAATCGACCGAGAGAGCATCAAGCCCTAATTCAGAAACTAGAGCAGACAGAGCGGTGAGATAACTGATACGGAGATTCTGAGCACGCAAAGACGCGTTGTCGTAATCCTTCTGAATCTTTTCCAGCGCAGCCTCGGAATCCAGCCCCTCCTCCACGCGAGACTGTATCCACTCCAAACGCCCCTCAGTTGCGATCAAAGCCCTTTCCTCGATCGCCAAAGATCGACGCTCGATTTCCAGTCGAGTCCTCATCTGCTCGAAGCCACGGACAAGGTCGGTCTCCACGCCTTCCAGCCCAAACTCCATGCGAGAGAGACGCTGCATCGCTTCCATCGAGCGCCCTTTCTTTCGAAACCCGTCAAAGATGCTCCACCCCACCGCGACGCCGAAGTAAGAATAGCTCTGCTCGCGACGCGTCCCGTCCAAATCAAGAGCATTGGAACTCAGTCCCAATTGGGCGTCCAGCTTCGGCTTCAGAGACTGATTGATGATCTTCAAGTTCTGCTTTTGGACTTCCACGTCCAAATTCATCCGCTGATAATCCTCGTCCAGCTCCACCCCTTGCTGGAAAAACGTATCAAACCCGTAGATCGACTCGGCCGTCAGCATTTCGAACTCCGGTATCTCGTCAGCGATCTTCTCTCCCAAAACCTCCGCATCGACGCCAGTAAGCCTCGCGAACGAACCTAAACGATAATCCCAGTCGCTTTCATTTCTCAAAACCGCCAACTCCTGGCGCTCCACAGCCAACTCGTAGTTGAAAAGCGAAGTCTTGCTCGCCTTCCC
Source organism: Pelagicoccus mobilis (assembly GCF_016595505.1). GTDB lineage: Bacteria > Verrucomicrobiota > Verrucomicrobiia > Opitutales > Opitutaceae > Pelagicoccus > Pelagicoccus mobilis. The sequence continues at coordinate 21,967 of NZ_JAENIL010000040.1, forward strand.
CTGTTCGACCGACTCCTGATGGTATTCCAACCTAGCAACCGCCTCATCCAAATCCACGCGGCTACGGGTAAGTTTCTGCTTCAGGATCACCAACGCCATATAATCCCGTCTGACCTTCTGAATCAGATCCGAAATGATCCGGGCCGACGAAAGCCCCTCCATATCGAACTGCAACTGGCCAATCTTCTTCTGTGACTGAAGAGAGCCCCAGTGATACAAAGGATGCTTGAAAACGATACTGTAGACCACGCGGTCCTCAAACTCAGCCTTTCCATCCGTATCCTCGTCCTTCTCCTGCCGAAACGAGAAAGAGCTCGTGAACTTCGGCATCACCGCCGAGTTCGCCGAAATCCGCTTCCCCTTCGCCTCGCCTTCCACGAACGCCCTCACCTTCACCGTATCGGAATTTTCCAAAGCCAAGGCGATTACCTCTCCCATTTGAGGCAGAACCTCTTCCGGCATTTTCCCCGCGAGCGAGACTTCCGCATGGGAAGCGACGCCAACCATCAGGGCAAAACAACAAAACAAAGCGCGCATAGAGACTTTTTCAGGTGGGAAATTTCAGCAAAGGAATAAAGGGCTAACGGCTAAAACCGGGGGCAAGCTCCGCTCGTCGCCCCAGAGACACCGCAAGGAAGTTTCGGTTCTGTGAAAAGCGCCTATTGGTATCAACACTAATGTGCCAAGAACGCCCCAGTCGGATCCCTCTCCAAAATCTCTCAAATATTTGATTGATTTCCCCAACGAAGCGCGTCTTTTTCAGCGACTTTCCTACACAAGCCCAGGTGGCGGAATTGGCAGACGCGCTAGATTTAGGCTCTAGTACCGAGAGGTGTGGGGGTTCGACTCCCCCCCTGGGCACCAAAAAAAGACCGCTTCGAGCGGTCTTTTTTGTTTAGTTCTCCCGCAAAAGCCGCATGGCTTCCTCGTGCGGAATACCCTCCTCCAAGCCCTTGTCGTAGTCGTCGAGTCGTTCGCAAGCGATGCGAATTTGCGCCTCCTCGAATCGTTGCTGAGCTAGGCACAGGACGAAGTCCATGACCTTCCTCTTCTCTTCTTCGGGAAGAGCCTCAATTTCGCGAATGATATCGGCGGCATCCATTGAATCTACAAGTCTAGGGGCACTAGCGTCATCAGCAAGCCTCCCAAAATGGGAATATCCCAATCCGTTCCTCAACGAATGAAAGTTCTCCGCCAGCTCCACCTAGGATCTCAAACAGAGAGCGTTCGGAAAAAATTCAACTTCCGGCAAAGCTACAGAACTGCGAGCGCTTTGCTGATCTCACCCTTGACTGCCTCCAGGCGTCTTTCGAACTCAGGCAAACGTCGCTTGGCTTGGTCAAAATCTCCAATTTTCCCAGCCTGTTCCATTTCCCCGGAAACCGAAGACAGCGCTGAGCTCTCAATATTCATCGACATGCCCTTCACGGCATGGCCGCTCGAAAGCAGCTCATAAGCGTTCTTTTCTTCAATCGATCGTTTCAATTGAGCCAGCCTGATTTCAACTTCCTCCAGAAACGAGGCGGCAACCTGTCGGACGAGCCCATCGTCGCCCATCATATTAGCTCTCAACTTCTCCAAATCGAGTAACGATTCATCCGAATCTCCTTGTTTCAAAACAGTATCCAAATCTCCAGCACCATTAGCCTGAACCTTCGACCCGAGCCACGATTCCAAAATAGCAAGGAGCTTATCGGGTTTGATCGGCTTAGCGATGTAGTCATCCATCCCCGCTTCCAGACACTTCTCGCGATCGCCCTTTATGTTATTAGCGGTCATGGCGACGATTGGCGTACGACTACGCTCTTCTTTCATCTCATCCGCACGGATACGTTGACTCGCTTCATAACCGTCCATTTCCGGCATCTGGCAATCCATGAACACAAGGTCATAGTTAAACTGCTCCAAATTTCGCAACGCCTCCAACCCGTTCGCTGCCAAGCTCACTTTCAAACCAAATTTCTCCAAGATTCCCTTGGCCACATGTTGATTGGTCACGTTGTCTTCAACCACCAACACCCTCGCGGTGAACTTCACATCCGCAAACTCCGAAAAGCGACGAGGAATCGCAGCCGCGACCCCTGAGGCCTCCAACAAAGCGTTGTATAATTCAGACTGACACACCGGCTTGCTCGCGAAGGACCTGAATCCTGCCTTCTCAAACATCTCCGTTTTTCCGGGACGAGCGTATCCCGTCATCATGATCAAACGAGTATGTCGCAACACCCCTGAATCACGAATGGCATGAGCAAGCTGCAATCCGTCCATCCCTGGCATTCGCCAATCCAAAATGGCAATGCCGAAAGGGCTGCCGGACGAGTGAGCCTCATGCAGCGCCGCGATTGCAGATCCGCCATCCTCAGCCATGGCGTGCTCAATTCCCCAGCCTTCGAGTATGTAATGAAGCACCTCCCGATGCGTGGCATTGTCGTCCACAACCAGCACCTTCTCGTTTGGCAAATCCACAGTGATCGCTAGCTCGTCCTGCTCCGCTGCATTCTCAAGGTCCATAGTGAACCAAAACCTCGAGCCTTTTCCAAATTCGCTTTCGACGCCAATTTGTCCCCCCATCATCTCAACCAACTGCTTACTAATCGCTAGCCCCAAGCCTGTCCCGCCATAAAGCCGAGTCGTTGACCCATCGGCCTGACTGAATCGGGTGAACAGACTCGTTTGCTGCTCCTCCGTCAGCCCGATACCCGTATCAACGACTTCCATACGCAGCAGAGTTCGCTCTTCTCCCGTTTCGACAATCGTTCCATAGACCGCAACTTCGCCCTGCTCGGTGAACTTGATCGCATTCCCGACCAAATTAGTAATCACTTGCCGAATACGGCCTGGGTCCGCCTTCAACCACTTGTTCAGCAAAGGCCCCGCAGGACAGACGAACTCCAAGCCTTTCTCCTGAGCCCGAAACGCCAAATTGGCGGCGAGATCCTGCATCAAGGCGCCCACTTCGAAATCGATTTCCTCCAACTCCAGCTTTCCCGCTTCGACCTTCGAAAAGTCGAGAATGTCATTGATCAAGCTCAACAACGATTCAGCGCTGCTTTTCACCTTCCGAGCATACTCGTACTGCGTATCATTCAGGTCCGCATCCAAAAGCAGATCCGTCATCCCGATCACACCGTTCATCGGAGTACGAATCTCATGGCTCATATTCGCCAGAAATTCGCTCTTGGCTTCGTTCGCTTTCTTCGCCTGAACGAGGGCTTCATCCCGCTTCTTCGCGCTCTCCTTTAGCGAGACCGTCATCTCGGAAAACGTCTTCGCAAGTAAGCCCACCTCGTCTCCACGAGCCTGAATATCTAACTTCGAGGTCAGATCACCGGCAGCGACGCGTTCCGCTCCCAATGACAACTCCCGCAACGGTACCGCAATATTCCTCGTGGTCACAAACCCCGCCACAGTCAGAATCAGCAACGCTGCGATCGCTCCGAAGATCGTCACCAACTCCGCTCGATCAGCGCTCTCTTCCGCACGCCTTGTCCGCAGCTCTAGCAACCTCCGCTCCTCATCCTCCAGCTCTTTCACACGCCGGCGGATCTCATCCATGATATCCTTGCCTCGATCGGATTTTACCACCTTGAGAGCGGCTTCCGGTCCCACGTTTCTCATCAAAACGATCGTTTCACGCAACTCGGCAAACTTCCCATCTGGGCCATCGATGTAAGGAGCCAGTTCCTTCAGACGCGACTGCTGCAGATCATTGTCACGCGTCAACTCGATGAGCCTCTGGAAGTGGTCATCAATACTCTTTTCCGCATCGTTGAAGGGCTCGAGATAGCTTTCCTCCCCCGTCAGCAGAAAGCCACGCTGGCCCGTTTCCGCATCCTGCATGGTCGAAATCACATTCTTTAGAGCAGCCAGAACTTCATGAGTATGACTCCGCCACTTAGCAGTGTCGGTCAGCTCCAAAGTGCTACGGTAGGACATCGCGCCGATAAACACGACAAAGGCGAGAGCTACCATGTAGCCGGCGCCGATCTTCGCCCCTACATTCCAAAATTTCATAGGCAATCGATACGGTGAGAAGGATTCCGAGTGATTATCCACACATTCGATACACATCTTACCCCCGAGAGCAACCAACCGCTTCTCGTCCCCTTTGCATTTAGCGAGTGCTTTCGCTAGAGACCTATTCGCAGACTAGTCAGTAACCCGCGCGTGGAGTCCGCCATAAGTTTTTTGACTCCGGTAGAGCGTATTTTCCCAAACCGGCCACGATCAGGGCACTGCCCCTTCTCACTCCTGCCACTTGTTCGCGGCTTGGATGGCTTTCGCGTTGTGGATTTCGGGATCGTAGCCGGCAGCTTCCCTTCGCTCGACCAAACGCGCCTGCAGCCGCTTGACGGTAGCAGCGTATTCCGGATTTTCGGCCAGATTCGTGAACTCGCCGGGATCGTTTTGACGGTCATACAACTCCAGCCCCTTTTTTCCCCAACCCCATTGCGTAAAACGCCATCGATCAGTCCGCAGCGACTCCCCGCCGCTTCGACTAATTGTAAACGCATCCGACTTCGCCCAACTCCTTGAATCCGGATCGCTCAACAAGCCAACTAAACTATCCCCTTGAATCCAATCCGGAGCCGCGACGCCTGTCAGTTCCGCAATCGTCGGATACAGATCGACGAGCTCGGTTATCTTCAAAGTCCCTCTCCCATGCTCGCCTTTGAGCCAAGGCACGCTAACAATAAAGGGCACTCTCGTCGACTCCTCGAAAAGGTGCTGCTTCTGGTACTTGTGATGCTCTCCCAACTGGTAGCCGTGATCGCTGGTGAATACCACAATCGTATTCTCCGTGTAGCCATTCTCCTCGAGAGCATCCAGCACTCGACCGACCTGAGCGTCCATGTAGGAAATACTCGCGTAGTACGCCTGCATCAGCCCCTTGTGCAACTCCGGTGTCACCCCCCAGTCTTCCGCGTCCTTGTAGCCACGAATAACCTTGGGCACATCCAACAGATCATCCTCAGGCACAACAGGCGGCAACATCGCCTCACGATCGTATAGCTCGAAATACTTGGCCGGAGCGACCAACGGAACGTGCGGCCTCACGAATCCCACCGCCAAGAAAAATGGACGATCCCCCATATTCTCCAGATAGCGAATGGCTCCGTCGGCAGACATACCATCAGCGTTTTCAGAATCCCCCGTAGTCGTTTCAACACTACGGAACGTTTGCGATCCCTTGAACGCCGGTGACCAATCCACACTCACCCCTGGGGCCTCATGCTCCAGAGCCTTGATATTTACCACTTCATCCCAAGACGGTTCGTCATCACACCAAGTACTCCCCTTAACGATATCGCTCGGCACGTTCATATGATAGATTTTCCCGACTCGCGCCGAGAAATAGCCATTTTCCCGGAAAAGTTCCGGAAGCGTATTCAGCGACTTTCCCTCAGCTCGCTCCACGCCCCAATTCCCTAACGTGCCATTGGAATACGGATACAACCCTGTCAGCATCGAAGCTCGCGAAGCGCCACAAACGGGATACTGGCAATGCATATTCTCGAACTTCACCCCTCGAGCCGCCAAGCGATCCAGATTCGGCGTCTTGCACTGAGCATGCCCAAATCCACTGAGCGCCGTATTCAGGTCATCCGAGATCAAGAAAAGCACATTCGGCCTTTCAGGAGCCTTCGCGTCTAGACCGACCGAAGCCGTGAAAGCGAACAAACAAAACAAGTAGCGCAAAGCAGAGGTTAATCTCATAATCTTTTCTGGGTCCCCTATCCTCCGAAACATACACAGCAATGTACATACCGAACGTTGCTCTAACTGTTGAGAGCCCATCATCGGACTGTGAAAAAGCAGACCTACTCCAAGTCCGACCTCTGATGCCCTTGCTCCAGCGACCACTGGCGACGGTACTGCGACGGAGAGAGATCCGTCGCCTTCTTGAAGGCCTTGTGCAGGTAGGTATAAGACGAATACCCGCAGATCTCAGCAATCTCATACATCGTGTGCTTTGTCTCGACGAGCAGGTCCTTCGCTTTGCTTAACTTTCGGCGACGAATCTCCTCCCCCGGACTGTGTCCCAAAGCTTGGTTGAACTTCATCTCCAGTGCACGCCGGGCCATCGGCACATGTTTGAGAATCTTGGAAACGTTAATCCCCTCCTCCAAGGCATGCTCATCTATATAGCGAAGAGCTTGCTCAAGCTGCGGATCGTCGACCGCCAACGTATCCGTTGATCCGCCTAGGATAACACGAGTCGGCTTCACCTTGGCCAGAGACGGCAAATCAGTCTCACCTTCCATCAGCTTATCTAAATAGCTAGCGGCCAGCTTTCCTATCTGTATCCCCGCATCCTCCACCGCGGTCAAACGGGGATCGCAAGCGTTATCGAGCAAGTCGTCCGTATTGCTCGCGATCACTGCAACCTCGTGCGGGACCAGTATGCCCGCCATTCGACAGGCATCGATTACCTCCCGTCCGATCGGGGCGTTCCATGTCACAACCGCGATCGGCTTGGGCTGCTCGTTGAGCCAGTCCACGACGCTTTGACTCCAATCCTGCCATGATTCGAGCGATGAATAATCCGGCTGCATGGAAAGCAGCTCATGCTTGATTCCCAAACTTCGGGCCACCCGGCGAAAAGCTTGGTGCTGCTCCCTTACGCCCGGCCGCATCGTCGCGCCGACATATCCAAAACGCTTGAAACCTTTGGCCAGCAAATGCTCTAGAGCTAAGCGAGCCGTCTCCATATGATCCGTCATCACTTGGGGGTGCGGCTGATCGGGGACCATAATATCCGATACGTCTACGATCGGCACTCCATACCTTTCTAAACGTCGTGCAGTTTTCCGGCTGTCGAGCATGGCGATTATCCCGTCCCCCTCCCAGCTCTTGGGCAAAAAGAACGAGCCATGCTCCGGCTTTTCCGGACTGACCCAGTTATGCCAACGATGGTGCTTATTCGCTTCCGAGAGGATGCCTTCAATCAAGCGTCGCCCCCAACCAGAAGAGGTCTCAATAAGAATCGCGATCTGCTTGAGCGGCTTCATTTAGCAAATGATTACAAAGTCTGCGTGTTTTGAGACAATCGATACGCAAAAGGTGATTGTCAATATTTGCGCCATTTGCTATCGTTTTCCTGATAAACGATCGAGGCAGGGAACCCCTATCCCGTAGGATCAGCACATTTGCCCGTTCCAACACTCCCCTTACACCAAACATGACTAAACAAACCGGCACTTTCCTAATGTCTTGCTTGCTCGCTCTCATGCTGGGCTGCACCTGCATCGCGAAAAGCAAACTCGAAGAAGAAGCGCTCGCAAAGCTCAGCTCTCTCGAGGAGTTGATGGATGAGGCTCGCTCCAAATCTATCGACGTTACTCGTGAAGAAACCGTAGTCTGGTTCTCCAAAGAGTTCATCAAATTCGCCAACTGGGACGAAGCGAACATCGAAGCCAACGAGTACCTATTCGGTGTCTACCACGAGCCATTCAGGAGCCAGAAAGAGAAGCTCGCCAAAGAGCTTCCCGACTTCGAACGTACAAAAGTCATCGAGATTCTCGATAAGGGCATCGCCACCCTAGAAGACGTACTAGCAGGAAAAATCGTCCGCCGCCCCGTCAATAAAGTCGATTGGCAAAACATCGAAGTCGCCGACGACGTACTGCTCAGCAACGGCAAGCCCATCTTCCTATACGACTATTTCTCTAAGTCAGTTGGACGTCCCCTTACCGACACGCAAGTTTACAACGACCACCTTGGAGCGATTTTCCACGGCGGCGAAAATCTGTATCCAGTAGACCACGACCGCGCGATCAACTCTTTCCTGCTAAACGAGGATGGAACATGGAATGAAGAACTGCTAAAGGAGATCACCGACATTGTTGATACAAACGTGGGATTTCTCCTTTTCTGGAACGGTGGCATTCCCGATTGGGTTCTCAACAAAGAGCCTGAAGCCAACAAAGGTCGCGGCCTCTTCACCGGCTTCGATATCGACAACCCGCTCGTACGCGACGTCTGGGGTAAAATCGCTCGCAAATCCGGCGAACTCACCCAAGGCAAAAAAGTAACGCAACTCGGCTATATCCTCTCAAACGAACCACACTGGTACGCCGCCAAAGAGCACTGGACCCAGCGCTACCTGGAAATGAATTCGATTTCCTCCTACACCGACGCCAACTTCAAGGCGTGGTTGAAGGAGAGCTATAACGGAGATATCAAGGCCCTAAACAAGAACTGGGAAACGTCTTTTGCTGACTTCGACTCAGTCACCTATCCGTTCCCACTACCGCGCGCTCTCCGCGGCAAACCTCTCTGGTACGATTTCTGCCGATTCAATATGGATCGCGGTACAGATTGGTTCACTTACATCCAAGAAGAACTCCGTAAAGGTAATCCAGATGCGGATACAAGCATCAAGCTCCAGCCAAATCTCTTCTCGGAAAACTATCGTTCGCACGGTATCGACGTAGAAGCCCTCACCGAGCTCACATCCATGATCGGCGACGACGCGAAGACTCAGTGGATACGCAACCTCAATCGCAAAAAGCCAGATCCTTGGGAAGCGCACTACGCTTACTACTGGGAAGAGCTCAGCCTCACCTACGATTTCATGGAGTCAGTCGCTCCCGAGAAAATCCACTTCAACTCGGAAAACCACTTCCTATCAGCCTCATGGGTACGCGAACTTGATCAGCCAGAGGAATACGTGCGCAGCGTATACTGGCTCGCAACCATCCAAGGCATGGATGCCAACATCGCTTGGTGGTGGGCACGCGACCCTAACGGCTCCCCGGAAGATCGCATGGAAGGCGAACTCGACTTTTTCGACCCTGCCCTGGCCGGATCTTACGCCGCCTCTGCCAACCAGCAGCCACACATCGTCAACGAAGTAACTCAAGTCATGTACGACATGAATAGCTTCTCTGAGGAGATTATGGCCATTCGCAAACAGCGTCGCCCACTCCGAGTATTCTACTCCGAAACATCTGCGATCAACAAACCGAGGCACATGACGGACCTCTTCGAAGTCTACGAGCAACTCTTCTTCGAAGGATTCCCAATGGGATTCGCTACCGAAAAAATAATAAAGAAGCAGGACCACGAACAGTGGGATGCGATCGTCGTATATAAAACTGAATACGTAACAGACTCGGAGTTCGAAACCTTACAGAGCTACCTCGACCAAGGTGGAACAGTTCTATTGGACAACAAGTCTAGCCTCTCGAAAAACCAGCACGGTCACAAACGCCTCGACTCGCTCAAAAGCAGCAAGGGCAAGCTGATCGTCATGGGCAAGAACGCATCCCTAAGCGAAACAAAGGTCAAAGCCCTCGAGCTAGTTGAAGCGAGCCTGCCAGAACTCGTGCTCACCGAAGATAATGGCACTGGCCACAAAGGCTGCACCTGGCGCGTGGTCGAAGGCCCGAACGGATCAACTTTAATCAACATCCTGAACCTCGGCACACACACAGCAAACCTCACCCTCAAGAACCAGAAAGGCAAAGGAGTGAAATCAATCAACATGCTCACCAGCCAAAAGGTAGGATCCAAATTCGAACTCAAGCCAAATGGAGTTCTGCTGCTAGAAGTGAAATAAAATAGGAGGGCGATGCTTGCACGCGAACCCACGAGACCAAGGTCGCTCCTACTGTAGGTCGCCGCGCTGAGGCGAAATCTCTCTCAGGCGGGCCACCGCCCCGCCCTACAATTAATGCTCCCCCAAAACACAGTATCCAAATTCTCATGCATCGCCCTGTTGCTCCTCAGCAGTCAGGGCTTTGCCAGTAAACTGACACCACTTCCCTTTTCGGATCTACAAAACAAAGGAAATTGGGTCTATAACGCCGAAGTCAGTGACGAGTTTGAGTCCGATACGCTCGACGAAGACCGTTGGTTCATCGTCGGAAAATTCGTTGACGGGAAGCCCACCTACATCCATCCGGACAAACCGAAAAAGAAAGTCTGGAAAGGTCGCGCCCCTTCACAGTTTTCAGGCCGGAACTACCGACTCGAAGACGGGATGCTCAAACTGGAAGCTCGTTGGGAACCGGACTTCCCATTCGAGAAAGAAATCCACCAACCTGTATTCGGTGAGGCATTACCCTACGAAAACATTACTACAGCCTGCCTGATCTCGCGAAAAGCCTTCAAATACGGCTATATCGAGATCCGAAGCAAAGCGGCCGACGCGCAAGTAACCAGCGCCTTTTGGTCCATGGGCCCCGGTATTGAATTCGATTTTTTCGAACAGTACGGTGACGGACGGGGTGAAGGCAAAGAGCACCTCGACAGCGAACTCTGGTGGTCCATTCGCGATTGGAAAACCTTACGAGGCAAACCATCCTACACAGAACGAAAAGACCTAGGATTTCGAGTCGCCGACGACTTCCATGTGTACGGAGTAGAGTGGGACGAAACCGGCATCAAATACTACATCGACGGAAAGCTATTTTCCTCCGTAACAGCAGACGAAGCAACAACCTGGGCCAGGGAAAATCGCGAAGTAGATGAGGACTACAACGGCTACGTTGCCACCGTCCCCATCAATATCTGGCTGGATATGGAGATCTTCCCCTGGCACGGCATCCCAAAAAGCTTGGAAGACCTCGAACGCAACAGCCCCGAACACCTTAAACATGACGGCCGCGTGGACTACGAAATCGAGTACGTCCGCGTCTGGCAAAAACGATGAACGAATCCCCCAAAACCACTAGGTTAACGGTTTAGTATCCCTAATATTTGCTGATTCACTCTAATCCTCTAAATTAGAAAAACTGAAACGTTTCAACCAGTGTAACTTCTAGGCACCTCGCAGTCTGATCGCCCCCAGACATGCTCTGAAGCTACACCACGAGTCTCCTTTCAAACCCTACCGATTGCTTCGCCCGAGCGATCACCGTTTTCCAACTCCTGACCTCATCGAATAACCCTCTCGTAACAACATACTCCCTTAAAGGTCATGGAAACCTCCCAAACACCCTCCGATCTTTCGCTCAAGAGCCACGAACTTTTCACCCCTCTCAACCACATAGTAGGAATGGGGCACGTGCTCAACTTGACCAATCTAGATCCGGATCAGCGTGACCTCGTCGAACGAATCATCGTAGCAGGCAACGAACTCAATCGCCAGATCCACCGCCACCTTTCCTAACAGCAACTTGAAGTTAGGCCTCTCACTCGGAAAGGTTAATCTTCACAACACCACCACAATTCCCTTCCGGTCTCTGGACCGCGTTGAAAAGATAATCGGGTTTCCCGTCTTTCAGCAAAATCTGGTCCCGTTCACAACGCTTGTCATCCCTCATCGGATAATAAGTCGCTCCTTGGTGTTTGGCCCGCTTCGGATAGGACCAGTTCAATCCGTCCTCAGAGGACAAATACAAACTGCTCAGCCAATCCCAGTTTCCCATATCGCGGATCACACAATGGAACTTTCCATTCCAATAAAACAAGGTGGGGTCTTCCGTCTGTCCGTTTACTCCCTCGAACTTATCGATGACCGGGTTCCCCTCGTATTTTAGATAGGGACCTTCCAGCGAATCAGCAAAGGCTACTCCCGTCTTCCGACGATCATCGTGGTTGCGATCCCAAGCCCGGTAGTAGATCCAGTATTGGCCATTCGGGTGCTTCACAAACGCGGGATTTACCACGCAATATTCATCCCAATCGTCTGGGTTATTGGATACATCGATTATCGGCCTATCGAAACGTTTCCACGGACCATACGGATTGTCAGCGATCGCCATCCCCACTCGCTGACTTCCTGCCTCCTGCGCACGATCTCTCCACGTTTCCGCCTTCGAGATATCATTACCGATATAGAGCAGCACGTACTTTCCAACAACACGGTAGATTGAAGGATTGTGTATCGAACTAGCGTCCCAGTACCCAGGTCCCCTGCCCTGTAAAATGCTACCTTGCACCTTGTAAGGGCCTTCAGGTTTGTCAGCCACCGCGTGACCAATTTCGCCGTTTCTCAGCCAATGCCCTTTATCCGGAATGATCGCGAAATAGACGTGTACCTTTCCCTCATCGTCATAGACCGCCGAGCACCCCCAAACGCGGTACCCATCTTGGTCTTGCAATATCAAGTTCCCCTCTGAGCTGAGACTCTTGCTCAACCAAGACTCCTCGAGCTTCGGAGCCTCCGCCGAAGCCAAAAGAAGCGAAGCAATAAAACAAAGGATACAAACAATGCTCTTCAGTTGGTTCATTTCGATTCCTCTCTTAACGTTTAATTACTCAGATCAATTCGGTAAACCAAAGCGGCATCCGCTTCAGCAGGCTTCACCTTCGGCTGCGTCACAAGCAGTCCCTTCTTCGTCCGCTTCCACTTAACCGGCTCCTTACTGCCAAGAACGGATACAGCTTTCACTTTCAGCCCTTTCGCATCACCCGCAAAAACCGTCAGCTCACGTTCGCTCTGCTCGTTGTTCCAACCAAGCTGGATAGCATAGACTGTATCCCCTTTCTGGGTATACCGGATGTCTTTTGCATTCAGTTTTTTTAGACCCTTCTTAATCGCCCCGTATTCATTCCAGACATCCTCAGGGTCACGTTTCAACTCAGTGGGACCTTCACCAAACACCACAAAAGGCCGTGTTTCGTAGATGGCCTCTCCGTAGAGCTTCATCCAAGCTCCTATTCCTTTCATCGCCTCGACTTGCTCTTCGGGCATCGTTCCATCTGCCATCGGTCCCGCAGAGAGCAGCATGACTCCATTCTTGCTCACCACTTCCGCCAGCATTCGGATCGCCTGCTTCGGGTCTAACGCCGTTCGCTTCGCTTGGTTGTAGCACCATGATGCTCCCAGAATGAAATCGGTAATCCAGACTTCCGAGGTGATGTCTTCCATCGTGGCTCGTTCCACGTTTACCACGGCTAAGTCTGTCGGGAAGAACGTCCCCTTGGTATTCACCACAACATCCTTCCCCTCGGCGGCCGCCTTATTGAAGTAATTGGCTAAAAACTGCTGGCGATGAGACTCCTTTATGTAGCGTTGCCCAAAGTCCATCCAGATGTAGTCGGGGCAATGCGCTTCGATCACCTCATTCAGCTTTCCCAACCAAAGTTCATTAGCTTCATCGTAAGTCATGTTACCGTAGAGTGTTCGATACTGCTCGTCTTGCGGCACCTCGACATCCTCGTAAACCCAGTTGTGTCTACTAACTGGCCGCAGCCAAGTATTCTCAGGCTTCGGGTAGAACATCATGTGAAACCCGTGGTGAAAGGTAGCCATATATTTTAGGTCACGCTTCTTCACCTCGTCACCAATCGCTTTCACAACATCGATCCCCGGCCCCATAACCGCCGAGTTCCATTCATTCACCTCGCTATCCCAAAGCGAAAAACCATCATGATGCTCCGCGATCGAACCGATAAACTTTGCTCCCATGTCCTCGAACATATCTACCCATTCCTTAGCATCGAACTTGTCGGCTTTCCATTGAGGAATGAAATCATGGTAATGCATCTCGGGGCCGTAGGTGTTTTTATGATACTCGTAAATATCACTCCCCCAACCCTCGCGGTCATGTATATACATCCAGCGTGGATACCATTCGCTTCCCCACGCCGGCACCGAATAAACGCCCCAGTGGAAGTAAACACCGAGCTTCGCATCCGCAAACCACTCAGGCACCGCTTCGTGCCGCTTGAGCGAATCCCAATCAGCAGAGTAAGGAGCTGCCGCCAACGAGCCGCAGCAAGTAAACAGCAAGGAGAAAGCCGTCAGAACATTTTTCATATCTCGGGGTAGTTTAAGATAGTGCTACAAAAAGGTATGAGACCACCCCCAGACCTCCGAAACGACTAGATTGTCAACTCAAGCATTTGAGCCGGAAACTCCTGCCCATCGAGGGTTCAAATCCACCTAAACAAGATTAATATTTGGCAAAACAACTCGACGTAGAACGAGGAGTTCATCGCTACCAACAGGCGACTCCCTGAAAACTACCAGAGCTCCGGCTTTCTCAACGGCTTTACACAAGAGATCGGAATCGTGGACTTTGGCATCTCAGCCTCGTTCAATACGATGCCCAACCAGCCAAACGGATACTGAAGCTTATAAGGTGGGAGGAATCGTTCAGCGACTTCGGGCGAGAATCCAAAACGAGAATAGTAGGCAGGGTCTCCATAAACGAGCAGAGCCGAGACTCCGCAGTGCACAATCTCCTCCATTCCCTTCCTGACCAATCGTGAACCAGTCCCCTTCCTTTGCTTTGTAGTCTCCACCGCCAGCGGTGCCATGGTATAACCAACAATGTTTCCCTTGATCTTGGAAAATACAGGTGAAAACGCTACATGCCCCAAGACGCGCCCACCCTCCTCAGCAACAAGACTCAATACCGATGGATCGCTCTCTTCCTTTAGCAGCTCGATCGCGAGGTCTGCCACCTCCTCTCTCTCCTCCGCAGGGAAAGCCTCCAGATAGATTTCACGAATAACTGCTTCGTCAGCGAGTTTGGCGTTCCTAATTTTCACTTAGGTTCCTTTCCTCCTTCGTATCCCTATTTTGTGTACAGCTATAAATGATTCGCGGCGGGCACTTTTTGAAGAACTTCCAAATCTCTTCGTATCCGCTAAAATCAAGACTCACTTTTCCGGTGATCGCTTCTCGCTCCGCAACCTGAGCGATGCCGGGCATTCGGTGTCCACCGTTTCGAATCAAGTAATACTGCACGAGCACACAGTCATCGCCAGCTGGATACAGTCGACATTCAGTCCGTGTTCCATCTTCTGGATCCAGATCGGGAAGCAGCGACTTCGTTGGCTTAGCCGAAATTTTATTATGCAAAAGGTATAATCCTAACATCTCCTCGGTCGCGATGACTCGACCACGACGATCACGCCCGAGGATTGCACCACCATCAATTGGAACAAACGTATCTTGATCTCCTTGAATAACGAACAAAGAGACCGGGTAGACCGGCTTAAAGTCCTTCGCTAACGGCTCTGCCAATCCTCCGATGACTGGAGCAATTCCAGCAAAAACATCGGAGGCTTCGACAGCGAGACGATGCGAAAAAATAGCTCCATTAGAAATCCCAGCTGCAAAGACACGTGAGCGATCAACAGCATAGAGTTCACTCACCTTCTCGACGATCTGGCGTACAAACTTCACATCATCCACACCCTCGACTTGAGAAACGATGTTACGAGCGCTACGACCATCATTCCAGTTACCTTTCCACGCGTTTGGGTAAACCGCGATAAAGTCGTCCCCTCCCATGAGAGGACCCATTCCAGGAACTGCCAAGCGCTGGGCAGAACCGCCCCCACCGTGAAAGAAAACAACGAGCGGAACCTTCTTTTCGAATTCCCGCTTCGGCAACTGGAGGACGTAAGAACGCTCTCTTCCATCTACGGTCAAAAAATGCTCCGAATTGGCAAACACTGCATCCGCAGAGATCTTTGGCACCCTCGGCGTCGCGTTCCGCTTCAGAAAGGTCTGCGCTTCCATGAAGGTGATCGACCCATCATTGTTCAAATCAGCCTTCCTCCAACCTGGTTTCTTTCGGGTCTCGGCAGTCGATAAAGCTCCATCTCCATCGGCGTCCAGCTCCCTGAACATCTCAAGCCACTTCGGCGACGTCTGTGCCGAGACAGAAGTCACTAGGACAAACAGGATAAGGCTACACCATTTCATATGCGGTTCGCAGAGATCGAGTCTCCAAGACAACATGCGCTTCTACACATCTCAAGCTAATGCAGCCACACTCAAGACGAATCCCACCTAAAGCCTCTCCAGCGTAATGAAAAACCAATCACACCGAGTGCATCTTCCGGTACGCTCGGGGCGTTAGCTCCATGAGATCTTTGAATACTTTCGAGAAATGGCTGTGATCGTAGAAACCAGTCAGCAAAGCCACCTCTGTCGTCTTCAGATCCGTTTCCCGCAGTAGCTTCGACGCTGCACTGATCCTCAGACTCTTCAGATAATCGTAGGGACTTAGGCCAAAGAGTTTGCGGAAGAGCCGATTGAATTGGCTCCGCGACAAACCCACCCGAGCGGCGAGCTCCTCCACCGTGATAGGTTCCGCAAACTGACTGTGCAAATACTCCGCGATGCCGGCTAGCTTGCTGTAGGAGTGCGGCATCGAACTCATACTATCCGTCTCCCGCCAAACACCCGCCAAGCCCACGATCTTCCCTTCCTTATCCCGGAGCGGAATCTTGCTGTAGATGATAGCGGTGTTAGAGCCGATCTCTGGAGTCGGGCACATGGCGTTAATAATCGCCTTGCCCGTACGCATTACTTCCTGGTCCTGCTTGCGATAAAGGGCCACGCGGTCCGAATACCAAAATTCGTCGCCAACTTTACCAATCGTTTCCGCTTCCGAAGCCACCCGAGCGGACGCCACCGCACGCTGATTATTCATGGTGTGCCGCGACTCTAAGTCTTTGAAAAAGAAGGCTGTATCATGCAAACTGTCCAGCAGAGGCAATATCTGATCGAAGTTTCCTACCTTATCCCAAAACGCCTTCTTAAAGGCCTTCGCATTCATGCGTCATATATACACATTTTTGAGCTGCATCTACAAGTAACGATTACACGAAATATGAGAGAATAGCGGCTGTTAACCCCCACCCACCATATGAGCCTCAATCGTAGATCTTTCATCAGGCGAAGCGGAACCGCGGCCGCCGCACTCGCTTTTCCGAGTATCATTCCGTCCTACGTGCTCGGAGCGAACTCCCCATCCAAACGAATCACACTCGGTTTCATTGGTATGGGCGGGCAAGGAACTCAAAACAACCTGACTGGATTCCTCGGCTTACCGGATACACAGGTTCTCAGCGTCTGTGACGCCTTCCTTAGCCGGGCCCACCGGGCCAAAGCAATGGTTGACGAGCGCTACAAAAATAACGATTGCCGGGCGTACCAAGATTTCCGCCAAATAATAAATGATCCAGCCATCGACGCAGTGGTCATCTCCACTCCCGATCATTGGCATGTCCCGATGTCGCTCATGGCGCTCGAAGCCGGCAAAGACGTTTTTTGCGAAAAGCCAACCCAGAGCATCAACGAAGGCCGCGTTCTGACGGACGCATTCGCGAAGTCAGATCGAGTTTTCCAAGCGGGTATCGAAGACCGATCAACGATCCACTTCCACAAAATGGTCGAATGGGTGAAGAACGGAGCGATCGGCGAACTCGAACGAGTGGAGGTCATCATGCCTAAAGGCAGAGACTACGCCCTCGAAGAACCGAGCCAAATTCCTGAAGATCTAGATTGGAATCTCTGGCAAGGACCGGCCCCATTCACCGAATACTCCCAAACCCGGGCAGGAGCAGGACAATGGCGACAAATCTCGATGTATTCGAAAGGGACGATCCTAGACATCGGTACTCATCTTGCGGATACAGCTCAAATCGGTGTGAACGATCCAGACGTTTGCCCGATCGAGGTATCAGGCACTGGCTACATTCCCCAAAACAGAATGACCAACGTCCCGACGGAATACGACCTGACCTACAAATACGGAAACGGCGTCGAGATGAATATCCGCAATGGAGAAGGCCTTATCTGGGATCCCGATAGCTGTTTTCTAGAATTCCAGGGGTCCAAAGGTTGGGTACGTCGCCGAACCTGGACGGCCGGTCTCGAAGCGAGCGACAAGCAGATTCTCCGCACCAAATACGCGAAAGGAGAGAGCAAGCACTGGCCGCTTCCAAAAAACGAATGGCGCAACTTCATCGACAATCTTAAAGTTCGTAGCTCCAAAACAAGCTACCCAGCTGTAGATCTTCACCATATGTCCACCACGCTTCACATGGGGGTCATGTCCATTCAGCTCGGACGCAAACTGAAATGGAACCCCAAGAAAGAAGCATTCGTAAACGACAAGGAAGCCAATCAAATGCGCTTCCTTCCAACCGCTCGCGATTGGGAAAAAGAATCGTAGCCCATTATCCCAAACTGTAGGGCGGCGCGCCGACCCGCCATCCTTCAACCTAACACCATGAGAATTCCGATAGCCACACTCACGTTCCTACTCGGCACCACCCTATCCCACGCCAACGGAGGCTTCCACAGCTACGAGTTTCCCGGCTACAAGGACCTTGCCCAGATTCCAGGATCTGAATTCACCGTGCACCAGGTCGATAGGCCGCAGCCACCACGCATCCAGCCTCCGGATACAATCAAGAGCACACCGCCTCCTTCCGACGCGATCGTTCTCTTCGATGGCAATTCTCTCAACCAATTCAAAGACAACCTCTGGAGCATTGTGAATGGCAACATCGTTGCTGGAGAAAAAGGGCTCTCCACAAAGCAAGCCTTTGGCGATTTCCAAATGCACCTCGAATGGCGTACTCCCTCAGATCCCTCTATCGCCGCCAAGAAGACTGGCAGCATGGGCAATAGCGGAATCTACATTATGGGCAAATACGAGGTGCAGATCTACGATTCCTACTCGTGCAAGATATACGCCGACGGCTCTGCTGCCGCCATCTACGGCCAGACTCCACCACTGGTAAACGTTTGCCGTAAACCTGGCGAGTGGCAGAGCTACGACATCGCGTTTAAGGCCCCAGTCTTCGACGGAGACAAACTCGTCTCCCCCGCACGCATCACCGTTATCCACAACGGCGTACTTGTCCAAAACAACACCGAGATCCTCGGCCCAACCACACACAAGGACTACCGTCCTTACGAAGCTCACCCCTCGAAGCTTCCGATTTACTTCCAAGGCCACTCCAGTCCCGTCCAGTACCGCAATATTTGGATACGCGAACTCTAGTGCCCCCAAACAAGTCATACCTCATAATTCATCCTTCAAATGAATCGCCGCCAATTCGTTAATCGCACCACCACCGCTGGCCTCGCTGCCGCAGCCCCTTTCGTTCTTCCTTCCACCCTTTTCGGTTCAACCGCACCGTCCAAGAAGATAACGGTTGGCTGCATAGGCATGGGACCACAAGGGACCCAGGTCAAACATGGCCGGCATCCTCAAGCACCCGAGTGCGAAAGTTGTCGCCGTCTGCGACTGTAAACTCAGTGCCGCACACGCAGCAAAAGCAATTGTCGACGAGACCTACGGCAATCAAGACTGCAAAGTCTACCAAGACTTTCGCGAGATCCTAGGAAGCAAGGACATCGATGCTGTATCCATTTCTACCCCTGATCATTGGCACGTCCCCATGTCGCTCATGGCGATGCGAGCCGGAAAGGACGTACTCTGCGAAAAGCCGAGTCTCACCCTCTACGAAGGCCGCGAGTTGGTCGAAGAGGCAAAGCGACTCGGTCGCGTTTTCCAATGGGGCATCGAAGACCGCAGCTACGTAAAGTACTGGCTGCTTGCCGGCATCGCCCGCACCGGAGCCATTGGCGATGTCCACTCGGTCGAATGTTGCCTTCCCCTCATGAAGCAGTACCAGGTCGAAAATCCTAGTCCTGCCGCGAGCGATCTCGACTGGAATCTATGGCTCGGCCCCGCGCCTTATGTTGAGCACACACCTAGCATAACCGAACGCATGCGCTGGCGCCAACGCATGGACTACAGCGGTGGTAGTCTCACCGATTGGGGTGCCCATCTCTGCGACACCGCCCAAGTCGCCATCGGCATGGAAGATAGCGGTCCTTCGGAAATCCTCGGCACAAGCCGAGAACGAAAGGAAGGCTCTTACGTCGACGTCCCATCCGGATTCGATATCCTGTACCGCTACTCGAACCGGAAAACCATCCGTGCCCGCGACACGGGTCGCAAGATCTCGATCCGCATCGAGGGCACCAAAGGCTGGGTGCAATGCACCAATTGGAATGGAGAACTGACCGCTAGCGACCCCACCCTCCTCCGCAACAAGGAGCTCGGTAACCATCCCGATTTTTGGCCACGCTCAGAACGAGAACAAAAGGAGTTTATCGACGCTGTCATAAGTCGCGGCCAAACGACCTATCATCCCGAAGCAGGGCATCGATTGTCCAGCATGCTTCACCTTGGCCACATAGCAGTGCGAGCGAACAAGACCATCTATTGGGATCCACAAAGCGAATCGTTCACCAAAGACGCAGCAGAACACCAAGCGAGTAGCGTCTACCAACGCCCTGGTCGAAACTGGGAGAAAGACAGCTAGTTCATCGACTTTGTGTTACCCTGCACAAACGTGTGAACGCTTCGGCAAAGTCACTTGAGAATCAGTCCGTAATGAAAGCGTAAATCAAACGATATCCCTATCAGCTGAAACAAATCTGATACCATAATCAACAAACGACATGTTAGGATTCCCTCTCCCAAACATGTCATCTCCCATCCCCGTATTCAGATACCTAGCGATCGCTCTGATCGCCGCTTCAGGACTCCCGTTTACTCAGGCCACGACCTATCACTTTAGCGAGTCAACCGGCGACGACAACAATCCGGGCACGTACGACGCCCCGATGCAAAGCCTGGCCAAGGCTAGCTCCCTCCAGCTTTCTCCGGGCGATGAGGTTCTCTTCAAACGAGGCGACATTTTCGCCGGACATTTTGCGGTGAATGGCTCCGGCTCCGCTTTCGAACCAATCGTGATCTCCTCTTACGGCGAGGGTGATTTACCGATCTTGACAGGCCAAGTCGGAGAGGCAGGAGGCGGCGATTACCAAGAAGCCGTCTTGGTGGAAAATCAGGACAACATCACTTTCGAATTTCTCGAAATCCAAAACGAGCGCCTCTCCTCACGCCCAGGCATCGACGACATCGACGCCTACGGCATCCAGATTCTCAACACCAGCGCCGGGATCATGGAAAACTTCACCTTCCGGAATCTGACTGTCCGCAAGGTCTACGCCCCCAAGCCAATTCTCCGTGATGAGGGGGAAGACGCTTTCAACGGTCTCGAAGTCGCTGGCATCCGCTTCTTCACCGCCTGGAACGCAGTCGCTGGAAACGAAAAGCAAATCCGAAACATCCTCGTCGAAGACTGCTTCTTCACTGATCTCCAACGTCTCGGCATCCATATCAAACATGGCGGAGCGAGCAACGGAGTCGGCAACGACGAGCTAAACCGCAATAAAGACATCATCGTTCGCAACAACGAATTCCAAAACACAGGCGGAACCTGCGTGCTCCCTATCCGCACCTACAACTGCCTTATCGAAAACAACCTTTTCTACCGCCCTGGCTCCGACGCCGACTCACGCATGCCCAACCGTGGCAGCTCCGTCTGGACCTGGCGCTGCATCAACACTGTCATCCAATACAATCGTTGCATCAGTACCCGCGGTTACCTCGATTCCCATGGCATCCACATCGACCACGAAAATCTGAATACGTTCGTGCAGTACAACTATATGGAAGACTGCGAGGGCGGCTTCGTTGAGATCCTTGGCGGCAATGTGAACTCGGTCTACCGTTTCAACGTAAGCGTCAACGACGGCTGGCGTGACAATCCAAATTGGAAAAACTCAAACCATACGATCTGGATCAACGAGAAGGGTCCCGGAGACACGGTACATCGCTGCGAACACACATATATCTACAACAACACTGTGTACATGGATCGCGACTTCTCCACTGCCATCGATATCGACGGTAAACACACGTACATCTACAATAACATCTTTCACGCCGAAGGCGGTGACATTGGTGGCAAGCAAGTTGTGGTAGAGAACAACGGCACCGAGCTCTTCATGCGAAACAACCTATTCTCTGGAAACATCGATTCACGCTTCCAGAATATGGATACCGCCCCAATCGAAGGAACCCCGATCTTCGATCGCCCAGGTGAAACCAACAAATACGCTTACCAACTTCAAGCGAGCAGCCCGGCCATCAACGCGGGCACAACTCAACTGGGTCCCCCTATCCCTGGAGCTGGGACCGGTGTGTTCAAAGACCTCACCCCGTACCCAAAAGTCGATTTTTACGGCAACCCAATCGATCTTTCCAGCGGCACACCCAACATCGGAGCCTGCAATGCAAAGAACGGAGAAATCCAATCGCGTCCGCTATCCCCGATTTCAAAGATAAGAGTATTCCCAAATCAACTACACACTCAAAACGGGAGTGAGGAAAAACTAACAGCTCTCGCTAGCCCTGCCCTTGCGGACGACACCAGCATTGTCTGGAGCAGCGACAACGCCTCCGTCGCTACTGTCGATGTTTCAGGAACAGTGACTACACACTCGGAGGGAGTCGCCCTCCTCACCGCGAAGAGCGACAACGGTCAATCAGACAGTTGCTACATCATCGTAGGAAACGTCTCAGCTAGCATGAGTGCCAACGCACGCCAATGGATGTGGGACAACCAACTCGACCCAAACCAATCCGACCTTGCCGATACCGCTCCGACCGGGAATCCGCTTCTGATCCACTACGCACTCGACACGCCGCCAAGCCAGGCGATTCAGTTCCAGTTCGACACCAGCGACAATCGAATCACTGCCCACTTCAAAGGTAGCCGAAGCGATCTTTCCTACAGCGCCCTTGCGGCCTCCGACTTGGAGGAATGGCAAACCACCTCCGTCTCACCACCCGACTCGCAGGGCATGAGATCCCTCAGCGTCTCCTCCCCAGCGTCAAACGCTGGCGCCTTTTTCAAAATTCAGGTAACTCCCAACTAACGAGAGCTACGAAGAGCCGCGCACAATCATACGCGGTTGAACGAGAGAAACGTGAGGCCCTTCCCCTTCCTCCAATTCCTTGGAACGCTCAAATACGCTGATCGACGCTTCGACCAACTCTTCCACATTTTGGGCGACCGAGGTGAGCTTCGGCTTCGTCCACTCCCCAACACCCAGATTGTCGAACCCGATCACCGAAAAATCGCCCGGCACCGCATACCCCCATTCATTGATGGCCTGCATCGCCCCAACCGCCACTTCGTCGTTCAGAGCGATCACCCCTCTCGGAGGATCCTCCATTTGCAACAGGTTTTGAGCCAAGGCGTATCCATAATCGAAGGACCAGTCCTTCTCGCCATCGATCACTAGCGAAACAAACGTCTCCTCCCAAGACATCTCGAGCGTCTTACACGCTTCCTTCAGCCCCTCGATTCGCTTCGACCCATAAACCGGATCGCTCTCCAGCCCGAGCAAGACAATCCGCTTATGCCCTTTCTGTAGAAGGTGACGCAAACAAAGCCCCATGCCCATCCGACGGTCTACCTCCACTCTAGGAATCGGTACCGGATTCGCCGGGTCCACCGAAACCGACAGAACCTTAGCCTCCTGGATACGCTCAAAAATGGGATCCGACTCCCGCAACACCGACCCGACCATGATGATGCCATCCACGTTCAGGGAGAGAAAATGGTTAATCACGTCACGCTCCGCCTCCGCATCGCCCGAAGTGATCTCAATCATGCCTCGCAACCCACGTGTTTGCAGCGATTCCTGGATGCTGGAAATCTTTCTGGCCAAAATCGGAGAGCCCATTCCCTGCATGCACACCCCCACCAGCCCCGTCTTCGCCCCACGCAAACTCCGCGCCATCAGGTTCGGTTGGAAATTCAGTCGCTTCATCTCCGACTGCACCCGATTCAGAGTCTCCTCGTGGAACCCCTTGTGTCCGTTCAAGATACGCGACACCGTCCAGCGGGACAATCCGAGGTGTTTGGCGAAGTCGCCAATCGATTTGATAGTGGGCGTGTTGGTATCTTCAGGCATTAGGAAACATCAGTCATAGGGACGCTAGGGAGAACGGACGAAAAGGAAAACGCTCCATTAGTGTTATGTTTCAACGCTAGTGTACAGCAGTTTTCACTTGAGGCCTAACACGTGATAGGCTGAGTTGGTTTTCAAAAACAAACCTCAGCGACATGACGGCAAAGCCAATAAACGAATTTCTCCTGCAAAACTCCTTCGATCTGGAAACCAATCCCTGCGTCAGCCCGGACTTCTGCCTAGACTGGGAACGCTGCCAAAAGGAGATCTCGAAAGGCAATTGCAAGGAGTTCGAACTCAGCCGAATCCAATTAGAAAAAGGAGCCACACTCAGCCTCGTAAAAGACACCCAACACGATCATGCGTGGAAGTTGATCGGCTCCAGCAATGCCAACTTCCTGCAAGACGGGGCGCCCATCAACGACGCTCTCTACTTTCCTGCCAGTTTCGAAAACCTGATCCTCCTCAAAAACCGTCTCCAGGAGGCGGACC
Organism: Pelagicoccus mobilis; assembly: GCF_016595505.1. Lineage (GTDB taxonomy): Bacteria > Verrucomicrobiota > Verrucomicrobiia > Opitutales > Opitutaceae > Pelagicoccus > Pelagicoccus mobilis. Next base: position 46,013 of record NZ_JAENIL010000040.1, read on the forward strand.
CAGAATCAACCGTTTTCCCAAGCACTGCTGGAAATCTCGGCAAGAAGACCCTCGGCATAGGCACTCGCTTCACCACTCTCCATTGGCCCGCTGTCGAATGGGCCATGGCCAAACTCGGCATCGGACTCACCGCCAACCAAAACAGCATCCCGCGCGAGTTGGTTTATAACGTCGATGCCATGCTTGAGGACAATCTGGAAACCGTCCCCTTCCCCTTCATCGGCACCGACGTCCCTGAGGGCCATCAAGGCCAAAGCGTCGAGGGCATGAGCCACGGCTCAATCCTCAGCAAACTCAAAACGGGCTACCATCTCAATCGCATCGCCTGGAGCTTCAACGCCGACCACCAACCCATTGGCGGAAAATTCGACAAGCGGGAAGACTTGCTCGTAGAAGGCTGCCTATTCGCCAGCTATATCACCTTCGACCTCTCTCCCGAGCTCGCCATAACGGAAGTCCCTGACTCCGAATCCGCTCGCTCCCAGTACATCCAGGCAAACATCTCTTCCGAACTCATCCAGACGGTGCGAACTCGCGTCGAAACGCTTGGCCTCAGTCTCAATCCAGACGCCTTCGCAGAGCTAAGCTGTCTCGTTTGGCCCGCCATCCAGAAAATGAAGCAGCGCGACGAGAAATACGCCGCGATCCGCGCAAAGCACTTCACCACTACAGAAGGCCAAGCTTACCTGCGTGAGCTCTCAATCGACGAGCTTCCGGGCCTTACCACTGGTGAGACAACCGCTATCATGCTTTCTTTCTGCGAAGCGCTTGAGATGCCAATCAACTTCGTGGCCCCCGCTTTCGGATTCCAGAAAAACGCGCCCTACCCAGACAACCAACGCCTTCGAGAGCTCATCGATATCCAGTGGACCATCTGCAAGCAGTTCGGCGTATCGATCGGCTTCCACTCCGGCTCCGGAAAGTCCGAGGAGAACTATCGCATCATGGGAGAAGCCACCGGCTCCAACCTGGAGATCAAAACCAGCGGCCGTTACACCTATGAAATGGGGATCGCCCTCTCTCAATCGACGGACCCTAGCGACCAAGAGTTGTGGCGAGATTGGTACGCGTTCACCAAGGAACTCGCCCTCGCCGGAGCCTTCGCGGAAGACGAAACCGAACGCGCTGCCGCTCGCGAGTTTATAGAAACCAGCCTAGCTGACGAGCAAACGACCGAGGACCTCTTCTCTTCGCCAGAATCTTGTCGTTCCGTATTGGATACCCTTTCGCCCGATCCGGACCATATGCTCTTCTTCGAGTACAACTTCCTCTACGTCCTCGCCGCTAACGGTTCTTCCGATAAGTCCGCACTCGGAGATCACAGCCCGGCCGGCTACCAGCAACGCAAACGCTTCTACTCGATCAGCGATGAAGCACGCTTGGCCTACTCGAAACGCGTCGCCAGCTACATCATCTTCCTAGCCAAAGCGACCGGCCTGAGCACCGCACAAACCGCCCAAGCAGTCAGCTCCGAGCTCGAGTCCTACAAAAGCTTCACAGACCTCCTCAACAGCATCGCTCCAAACGTCGGAGTCTAAGAACCGGAGGGCAACGTGTCTTCGCTCCGCTCGAGTGTCGTCACATACGTTCCTCGGTACCGTCGTTGCCGCACCAACCTAACTCCGCCCCTCCTCGTTGGAAAGTACAAGACCAGAGTCAAAGCTGGCCAAAGAGACCGATATGCCTAAAGTCGCCTATCGGTTTCATTAGCCAGCCCCCTAGCTCCCCCCGAAAACTTCCCAACGACCTTGAAATTCTTTTCCTCCAGCGTTGCCTCCTTTCTCCGAGGCGAGACCGAATCACGCCGTCGAAACCTACGCCTGCTCGTCCGCTTCCTCGTCATTATCGCGGCCGTAGTGAGCGTTTTCAGCGTCCTCTTCCACATCATTATGGCCTGGGAAGGCCAGGACCACTCTTGGCTCACCGGCTTCTATTGGTCCCTCACTGTGATGTCGACTTTGGGCTTCGGAGACATCACCTTCCACTCCGATCTCGGGCGTCTCTTCAGCATTTTCGTCCTCATCACAGGCGTCATCTTCCTCCTGGTCCTACTCCCCTTTACGCTGATCGAATTCTTCTACGCGCCTTGGGTTGAGAGCCGAGCCAAACGCGTCATACGCGAACGCGTTTCCAGCAGCATCACCGGCCACGTCATCCTGCTGCACTACGATGCCGTCTCCGCCGCCCTGATCGAGAAACTGGATCGCCACGGTCACGACTACGCCCTGCTCACCGCAGAACAAGACGAGTGTATCCGCCTCACGGATATGGGCGTCAACGCCTTCTGGGGCGATCCAAGACAAGCCGCCACCTACGAACGCCTGCGTCTCGAACACGCAGGCATGGTCGCCCTAACTGGAGACGACTTCGAAAACTCCCGCCTCGCTTTTACCGTCCGCTCCTTCCGCAAAGACATACCCATCATCGCGTCCGCGGAATCCAAATCCTCCAGCGACGTGATTCGCCTTTCCGGCGCCAACAAGACCTTCCAACTCGCATCCCTCGTAGGCGAAGCTCTCGCCCGCCGTACCCACGGGGGCAACTCCATCACCCACGTGGTTGCCCACTTCGACGAGCTTCTCATAGCTGAAGCGCTCGCAGACTGCCCAAACCTCGAAGGCAAAACGCTCGCCGAAGCAAACCTCCGTGCCACCATTGGGGTCAACGTGATCGGACTTTGGGAACGTGGCGAATTCCTGCTCGCTAGCCCGAACTCACTGATAAAACAGAACACCGCTCTTCTGCTCGCAGGTTCGAAAGAGCAGCTCGAAGCCTTCGACAACTCGTATCGGAAATCCGACCACAACCAGGGCCACATCATTGTCATCGGAGCGGGACGCGTCGGAGCTGCAGTTTGCCGCACCCTAGACGCAGAAGGGGCAAACTACTGCGTCATCGATCGATCCGCTCGTGTTCTCAAGCCCCTCGCCGGCAAAGCGATCCAAGGAGACGCCTCCTCTTTTGAAGTTCTCCAGAAAGCCGGCATTATCGAAGCCCGCACCGTCGTCATCACCTCCCACAACGACGACCTCGAAACCTACCTCACCATCTTCTGCCGCAAGCTACGCCCGGATATCCAAATCGTCTGCCGCGCCACATTGCCAGAGACGATCGGCGAACTCCATCGCGCGGGTGCGGACATTGTCCTCTCCTACGCCTCCATGGGAGCGAACATCCTCTCCAACTACTTTAAACACAGCGACGTCCTTATGGTCGCCGAAGGGCTCAACATCTTCAAAGTCGAAGCTCCTGCTGCACTCTCTGGTAAAACGCTCTTGGAGGAGAACCTAGTCACCAACACCGGCTGCAACGTCATCGCTCTCAAAACCGAGGACGGCCTCCAAGCGCCGCCAAACCCAAACGCCTCCATCCCTGCAGGAGCCGAGCTCATCCTAATCAGCGACGCCGAATCCGAAAAACGCTTCTTCGAACGCTACAGCCAAAAGAAATAAGGCTCCCCGGCGTTCGCCCTTACTCCCGATCGATATAGCAACCGATCGCCTTTTCGCTACGAAACCCCGGCACTTCCCCCTTCGCGATCAATCCCAGCGTATCCCGCAGATCGTGCACCGTCGCCTCCTTGCGCCACTTTCCAAAAGCGACGTACTGATTGTCGATACGACCGCGATAGACCATCTCAAACGCACCCGATTCCCCTCGAGCAAAAACCGCGCACTCGGGCGTCACCTTAGCATCGACCTTTTCAACGAGCACGTGATCTCGATCAATCACACACGGTAAGCCGATCTCAAAGTCCGTTCGGTGCTCCTTCACATTCTCTACCTTTGTATTCACCCCCGGATACACCATTAAAAACCGGGCAGTCTCACTCCACCTCTCCCCAAGCCGCTTCATCTTGGGAATGTATCGATTCGAAATCGGGCAGATATCCTCAACAAAAAAGAGGACCACCACATCCTTGTCCTCCTCGGAAAATACATCAACCGGCTCGCCTTCCAAGCCCACAGGCAAATCCTTGGCCTCGATCAAAGACCCGAAAATCAAGCAAAGCAAAAAGGCATAGCAAACTCGCATGCCTCGAACCCTAGATTCACGCGCCCAAGACATCAACCCTTGATGAAGCGGACCCGTTAAATCGCCCCCGCACTCAATGCCCCAGCTCCAAGCTTGGAGCTGGAACAACGAAATCGTTCAATGCGTGTCCGTGAGATCCTTCACAACGATCGCCGTTTTCAGATCCTCAACCTTGGAGCTCTCGCCCATTCGAACCACAACAGGATGCCCTGGCATCAACGGAAAGAAATTGTCGCTCCAACGCACGTCAGGATCGCCCTCGATCCCCAGCCACACGCAGAAACTCGGTTTGTCCGTGGAAACAGTCAGGATCGAGTCACCAGCGTCATTCGAGCTCAACTCAGTCGTGATCTCAGGTTTCCCGAAATCCAAGTGTTTAGGCTTCGCGAAATAGACAAGGTTGTCAGTTATCACCTCTTCCCCCGACAAGGCCTTCAGGTAAAGCAGGCCTCCTCTTGGACCATCACGCTCCAGAACAGCAGATAGATCCAAATCAGTTACCCTCCGCGATCCATTCCGAGGAGTTCGCTCCGTTTCCTTGTAAACCAACTCCACATCACCGTTCATACAGCACCAATAAGCCTCCACTCTCAGTTCTTGCTGCTCGACTTCGTCACTCGTGAGATGGATCTCAACCGACTTCGACTCTGGTTTCTCAACTCCTGAAATCAGAACCGGAGCAAAGAACTTGCGAGCCGCATAGTGAAGAGCCTTCCAGCGATAGTGAGAGTCGATGGACGCCCAGCTAGCGACCGGCCAACAGTCATTGAGTTGCCAATACACGGCTCCCATGCACCGCGGCATGTTTCGCCGCCAATGCTCAACCGCATACTTGATCGCAAACCCTTGCAGAATTTGCGAAAGCCATACGGTGTTTTCGTAACCAACTGGCAACCTGAACCAGTCCAGCATGTAATTGATGATCGCGCTATTTCCAATCGGGCTTCGCTGATGTCGCTCCATCACATAGCTCGTAATGTTCCGATCAGACTCCTTCGTATACGATTCAACCGTCGCCGGATGCGGAAAACTCTGGAAACCGAATTCGCTGCAAAAGCGATGATAGCTTCCACGGTACCATTCAAACGGCTCTCGGCCATGCCAGACATCCCACAAGTGAGCGTCACCCCAACGTGGATCTTGCGAGCACTTCTTTCCATCCTCGTCATACCCCACTCGGTTGCCTACCGGACTATGCTCGCTCGAAGGCCAATAGGTACGCTCGCCATCACAAGAGTCCACAACCTCTTTAAGCAGCTTATCGAAAAGCTCACTATAGTGATGCCAACGCATCTGCCTCTCCCCATCGCCAATGACAGGATCGATCTGCTCGAGCTCATTATTACCACACCACAGAATGATAGACGCGTGGTGGCGTAAACGCTTCACGTTATCAATCGCCTCTTGTCTTACATTCTCCAAAAACGACTTTTCGTGCGCAGGATAGGCCGAACACGCGAACATGAAATCCTGCCAAACCACCAAACCAAGCTCATCACAGAGGTCATAGAATTCGTCCCTCTCGTAAAGGCCACCACCCCAAACTCGAATGCAATTCATATTCGCGTCGACCGCACTCACAAGCAGGTCTCGTAGTTGCTCCGAGGTTACACGAGCATCAAAGGTATCTGCTGGAATCCAGTTCGCTCCCTTCGCGAAGAAGTCGCGCCCATTCGCTCGAAACACAAAAGACTCACCCCACTCGTCCGTTTCACGAATTAGCTCCAATCTCCGAATGCCGATCCTCTTGCGCTGAGAATCGAGACACTCGCCATCCGAACTCAGAAGTTTGACCTCAATGTCATAGAGCGGCTGCGCCCCCGTCCCTGCAGGCCACCAAAGCTGCGGTTGATCCACCACAAAATCGACTTCAAGCTCGTCGCCATCCACGCGAACTGCATTCGTATTCAAAACGTCACCGTTGTAGCTTAAGGTGCATTCGAGCGTCGCTGGACTCCCTGCGTCAAAATCAGTCACTCCCACTTTCGACAGCATTCGAACCTTCCCATCATCAATGTGCGATTGCTCGATCTTCAAATCGCCAATCTTAGCATGGCTCCAAGCTTGGACACTAATTGACCGCCAAATACCGCAAGTAACCAAGATAGGTCCCCAGTCCCAACCGTAGTTGCACTGCTCTTTTCGAACCCAGTTAGAGCCATCCACCGTAGTTTCGCCTCTACCAACACAATGAAGAGGGTGCTCTTCCTGCTTTTGTTTTATGTAAGGGTAGGTTGAGCGAAAAATAATAGAGATGTCATTCGTGCCAGCCTTCAACGCGTTCTTCGTATCTACTTTCCAATGACGGAACATATTGTCCGTTTTTGCGATTTCGACACCATTGAGACGAATCTCCGCAAACGTATCCAAACCCTCACAATCAAGCAGCACGGTGTCGCACTCCACGATCTCACTCGAAACCTCAAAACTTCGACTGTAGACCCAATCCACCTCTCCTATCCACTGCAGGTGGTCTTCATTGTCGCGATAGTAAGGATCATCAATCTCGCCAGCAGCAATCAAGTCCGCATGCACGCAACCAGGGACAGTCCCCTTAATCTCCTTCGAACGACCTACTTGAGCGAGGGTCCACTCACCATTCAAATCTACTTTTCTCATGTATAATTGATTAAAATCTAAGACAGCCGCAACTGATCACACGTCGCTTTCAATGGATTCGAAGGAACTCGCAGACAGCTCGCTACCCATGCAGTTTTCGAATCGATTGTCCTTCACACAGAGTTTCCCATGAAACGGTTTCAAACCCTCCGGAGCGCCTTCTCGAAACGTCGGTTTCGCCTCTATCACCGCTGCTCCCCACATAGGACAATTTGCCGTGTTACGGAAGCTATTGTTTTCGATCCTAACGTCAGAAACGGGTCCAGCCTCTGCCCAGAGTGGCGAGGACTCTATCATAATCGCCGAACCAGCACTCTCGAACTCACAATCACGCACCCGAATCGGCTTCGAGCCATTGATCAAGATTCCACGAGCTCTGTTCCAACGGAAAGTGCAGTTGCGAATGTCGATTTCCGGCGAGGCATCCAAGTCCTCCACCATATCGCCTTCGCCCAGCCCCTCCGGTAGGTCCTCATCGAAACAAAAATCCTGCGTCTCCGAATTCAATGTCCGGATACGACTAAGTCGCAGCTTTCCGATCTCCTCCATGTAAGGCATTTTGCAAAGTCGAACTAAGTCTCCTACCACAAAGCCCTCTACTCCCACGTGCTGAGGGTGAGCCGTCCTGACACGAAGCGTTCGCGCATCCAGTTTTCGCACGATCTGATAGTAAAGACCATGACTGTTGATCGCGTCATCCAATTGGTTCTGCATCACGCAATCAGTGAACTCTAGCTTTCCTCTGCAATTCACGAAATGGGTTCCATCCGCTGCGAGGGAGAATTTTCGGTTTCCACTCGGCAGCACGTTCAGCCGCTCGAAAAAGAGGTCGCTGCTGGTCTGAGCGATCACACCCATCGCACGACAGTAATGCAAAGTCACGTCCTCTACGCGGACGTTCGAGGACCGTTCAATAAAAATGGCAGGAGCGCGACGCGCCCCAGTATCTGGGAAGCTGCACCAAAAGAGAATCTTCGCCCCTTGCACATCCACTGGCAAATCCGGCCCTTTTACGCGAACGATCCCCTCCTCTACCATTTCGTACCGCCAAACTTGCTCGTATCCCAAACCGATGTTGTCCCCCGTACCAGACAAGGTGGCACCCGTTTCAGCATCGACCGCTAACAAACGGGTCACGGGCCAGGTCCACCCCTCGCCTTCAAGGTACATCATGTCGTTCCAACACCAAACTCGCTGATCCGTCTCCAGCGCCACATCGAAATACCCACGACCTGAAGCCACGCATAGCCCTTGAACCGTTGCCGGAGTTTGCCAATCGATCGATAGGTTTCGGATCGTCACGTTTTGGCAATTCCGTATCACAAACGGAACTACAGGCGAATCAATAACGCCAACCCGACCGTTCCCAGCCAGCGGCGTTCCCCTCACCATCAAGAGGCCTCCGCCTCCATCGACGACAACATCCTTCAAATCCTCCAAAATGAAAGGCGAGCGAACCAGCCCGCAGTCATTATTGGAAGGCGAGATATAGGTTTCCTCCGCTGACTCCGGGAAAAGGTTCCAGCGTTCCCCATCCAGAGATATCCTCGTGTTACTCCAAGACGCTTCCGATCGAGCTTCCCTTGCCACCTGGCAAAGATCGTTTTCGAGATAAGAGCCAGAGCTGATGCTAAGCTGCAGTTCTCTCATCCTTCACCACCTCTCTCTATAGACACAAGGGACCACTCTTCAGACATACAGTTCAAGCAAGAGCACTCTCTGATCCTGCTCAACAAAACGAACGACTGTTCCCGTTCAAACAGACCTAAACACTCCCAGCGAGACGGGGATTCAACTGACGATTCAGGTCAACAATTTGACGGTTTGGGGCCATTGACAAGGCAGCTTGGGCACCCGTACATCGAGCGTTCAAAAGCCCACCACGAGCCTTTCTAAAAAGCCGACAACCCAACAAAAACTGATGAAAAGAACAGCTTTCACGTTCGCTATTTTGACCCTACTTTGCACTTTCAACTTAGCGGCCTCTCCCGCCCCCAAGAGCCTCTTTAACGGGACTGATCTCACCAATTGGAAGGGAGACCCTGCAATCTGGAGTGTGTCCAACAACTCGATAATTGGCCAAACAACAAAGGAGAATCCACTCAAATCAAACACTTTCCTCGCCTACACTGCCTCTACCTTTTCCGATTTCGTACTAGAATTTGAATACAAGGTAGAAGGCTTCAATTCGGGGGTCCAGTACAGGTCGCAAGTTCTAGACGGTTTCTCAATGAAAGGACCACAGGCGGATTTCGAAGCAGAATGGCACAAAAACGACTCCGAGCCAGCCCCCTTTGACCGCTTCACTGGTATGAACTACGAGGAAGGCGGACGCGGTTTTATCGCCCAACGCGGCGAACTCGTCGTTACTCGCCCGCAAGACAGCGACGACGGAAAGTCCCAGATTATCAAATACGGCTCGCTCGGAACCCCAGAAGACCTCACCTCAATTCTCATGCCCAGCGAATGGAACAAGTACACCATCATCGCTTCCGGCAATGCTCTGACCCACATCGTCAATGGACGAGTCCTTTCCGTAACCATAGACACAGATTCGGAAGAGGCCTCCTCCGAGGGACACATCGGCTTCCAGCTTCATTCCGGCCCACCGATGAAGATCGAAGTCCGGAACATCCAAGTAACCGAGCTCTAGCCACCGCTAGAAAGTGCCCGTCTAACGAGGAGATCCATATCAAGCGAGCATGGATAAGCTTACCGACTACCTAAAATCCACTATCGATGCGGGGGAGGTTCCGAGCCTCTATGCGCTCGTATCCAAAAAAAAACGTCCGCTCTATTCGTTTGGAGCTGGCAAGGTACAGGAAGGACTAAACAAGCCCCCATCCGAAACCACGATCTACCGCGGCGCTTCGATGACCAAAGCCATAACCGCAGTAGCGGTCATGCAGCTCGTTGAGGCTGGCAAGCTCTCGCTGCAAGATCCGCTAGCCAAGATCATCCCCGCATTTACCGGCCTCGAGATCTTCGCGGTAAGCGAGTCGGGAGAAGAGAGTACAAGTCCTACCCCTATCGCTCCTACCATCCACCACCTGCTCACTCACACCTCCGGCATCACCTATGGCTGGTTCGGCCCCGAGGAACTGGATGCGAAATACCAGGAAAAGGAGCTCAACCGTCTGTTTCTGCCGACCAGCGACACACTGGAACAACGCATCGATCAACTCGCCACCCTCCCACTCAAGTTCACGCCAGGAGAGATGTGGGACTACAGTCTCAGCTACGATGTACTCGGCCGTGTTATTGAAATTGTCTCCGGCCAATCGCTATACGCCTACTTCGACGAGCACATCCTCTCGCCGCTCGGCATGGTCGACACCCATTTCGAAGTCCCTCAAGAGAAAGCGAATCGCCTTACGGAACTCTATACCTTCGATGCCGACGAGAATCTCGAAAAAGTTCCGCCCCTGAATCGTGAAACTGGCTCCGGAACCCAACGTGATTTTCTAGAGTTTTCCAGCGACTACATCACAGAAGGTAACGCGAACTATCACTCGGCTGGCAGCGGACTCTGCACGACTGCTGCCGACTATTTCCGTTTCCTCCAGATGCTGCTCAACAAAGGAGTCTTTGAAGGGCATCGTATACTTTCCCCGGATACGATTGATCTGATGTGCCAGAATCACACGGGCGACTTTCCGATCTACCTGGAGGGACATGGCAGCGGCTATGGTTACGGCTTCGGAGTCGTAACCGAAAAGGATGAAGGCACCGATCCATCCAACATCGGTTCCATCTCCTGGGGCGGCATCTTCAACACCTACTATTGGGTCGATCCCAAGGAAGAGCTCATCGGTATTTTGATGACTCAGGTTTTCCCCTTCGCCCAACTCCCTTTGAGAGCCGATTTCAAGCGTCTCGTCTACAAAAACATAAACGGCTGACCCCAGCTCTATCGCATGCTCAAGCTAAGACTCGCAGCCCTTCTCGCAGGTCTCGCCCTCCCATTCTCTCTTTCCGGAGGCATCAAACTCCCCGAAGGTTTCATAGAAGAAACCGTGGTCCCCGAGATTTCGGCTGCGACCGCGTTCTCTTTTCTTCCCGACGGTAGAATTCTGCTGTGCGAGCAAAAGGGGCGTATCCTCGTCCACCAAGACGGGAAACTGCTCCCAGAACCACTGCTGGAGCTCGAGGTCGACCACTACTGGGAACGCGGTATCATCGGTCTTGCGATCGATCCCGATTTCGAAAACGAGCCTTGGATCTACGTTTTCTACGCTACCAATGTCGACTTCCCGAAGACAGTAATCAGTCGCTTCAAAATCGACGGAAACCGTGCCCTCCGAGAAAGCGAGGAAGTCCTTATCGAAGGCAAAGACCAGTTGGCCTACGGCGGATTCAAGCCAGCGGGTCACCAAGGCGGCGTCCTCGCCTTCGGGCCAGACGGGAAACTTTATATTGGGACAGGCGAGTACACTGCGAGCTGGCCTTCCCAGTCACTCGAAACCATCGCCGGGAAAGTTCTCCGTATCAACAAAGACGGTACAATCCCAAGCGACAATCCCTACTACGATCAGCTCGAAGGCGTCTACCGTTCGATCTACTCGACTGGCATCCGCAACCCATTTGGCCTCGTTTTCGAGGAGTCAACCGGAGATCTCTACCTAACCGACGTTGGCCAAACCGCGTACGAAGAAGTCAACGTCATCGTGAAGGGAGGTAACTACGGCTGGCCAGAGGAAGAAGGTCCCCCCACCAAGTCCGATACCTTCGAATCAATCGCCCCCATCCATGCCTTCACCCCCGCCATTGGCCAATCCATCGTGGGAGGAGAATTCTACGAGGGCTCCCAGCTTCCGTATCCAGAAGAATACCACGGTAAGTTTTTCTTCATGGATTACATGGCAAACTGGGTAAACACCCTCGACCCTAAAAACCCGGAAGATGTCCAAACCTTCGCAACCGGACTCGCTGGTCCTGTCGCCATTCACCTGGGACCTGAAGGCGACCTCTACTACCTAAACCGTAACGCATGGGTCTACGACGGACGACTCCAACCACACACCGGATCGCTCCGCCGCATCAGCTACGTCGGGGAAGAACAAGCTGTCCTTTGGCGCAAACAACAAGACGCCAACAAACCCTCCATCCCTACAGAGGACGTATCCGAACCTAAACTCGCTCTTTCCCCACCCTCAGGCGTATATACAGGACCGATACAAGTGAATGTTGCCGGTTCTCTCGCGAGGGATCCCAAAATCACGATCCGCTACACTCTGAGCGGCGCCCTTCCAGATCGCTGGTCTCCTCTCTACGAGGGCGGGCTCAACATTAGCAAAGATCAATACCTAGTGGTGGCGGCGCTCGACGAGAGTAGCTCCGTCGTGCAAAGCGTTCGAGCGGACTACCGTGTCGCTTCACAGACCCCATACGGTTTGAACAAACGTCCACGACACGCAGAGGCGTACATCCCCGACGAAATCGCAGCATTCCCCAAAAACCTATCCGAGCTGGGAATATTTGCCGACCTCGCCTCCAGCCAGCCAATCGAGGGCTTCATCCCTTACCGTTTGACCAACCCAGTCTGGGAGCCCTACGTCTCCGTAAAGCGTTGGCTGAGTGTTCCGGACTTCAAGCACATCGAGTTCCTCGAGCAAGGACGGGCCAATCTTCCACCCGGCTCCCTTATCCTCCAGCACTTCGACCTGACACCCAACAACGCCTCTCGAATCAGGCTGGAGACTCGCCTCATCCGCGTTGGCCAAAACGACACTCACCAAGCAGTAACCTACTTATGGAAAGAGGACCAAAGCGATGCTCGTCTGTCTGAAACGATGAACATGCAGGATCTCTCCGCCAAACTAGGCCTGCCCGCGGGCGATCGTTCCTGGATCACTCCGGGGCCGATGGACAATCTGTCCTTCGACAACCCCCGCGTGTTCTACTACCACGACATCAGTGTCGCCCAGCTAAACGCACCGGTCACCTACCCTCAAACAGGTGTATCTGATAATCAGATACGTACTTGGAATCATATCGGGCTTTTTGATACTCGAATCGAAGAAGCGCTCATCCCGAGACTCCCAAGTTTCGCGGCCATTGGCGATCCCAACAGCTCAATAGAACATCAAGTACGCTCTTACCTACACACAAACTGCGCTTCCTGCCATCACCCGGAAGGCAATGTACGCAGTAACTTCGACGCACGAATCCAGACCAACGTGTGGGGACAAGGCCTCCTCTGGAGCAAAGCCGCCACCCCTCTCTACGGTTTTGACGCGGAGAATCTCATCCAACCTGGCTATCCCGAAAAATCCATTTTGATAGAGCGACTCAGACAACACAGCTCGCCCTTCAAAATGCCTTCGCCCTCACTCTACAAACAAATCTCTCCAATCGTCCCCATCATGGATGAGTGGATACTGGAACTGGGTCGCAAACACCTTTCCGTAAAACTCGACGAAAACGCGATCGACGAGTCAGCAGGCAATCTAGCCTGTTTCAAGATCACCACCCCTACCGCGACCTACTACTTGGAAAAAAGCGGTGGTGGACTCTCTAGTCTTCTGGATACCAGCGGAAACGATTGGCTCGGCTTTGAGCCGACAAAAGGTTCGGGAGCCAAAGGCGAGTATCGCGGCTTTCCAAACGCTGTCCACCAACAAGCGGGATCCTACTTCCACGCCATGAACTCGGGGACCGACCCCTGCATAACTGAGGTCTTAGAAAACCGAGGTGATCATGTATCCATCTCCGTACGATCCGAAAGCGGACACTGGGCGGGGCGCTATGATTTCTACGGAGACCGATCCACCTTCACTATGACTCAGATGCCTGAAGACAAAGCCTATTGGATTCTCTATGAAGGGACCCCGGGAGGCAGCTTCGATCTCGACGACTGGTGGATGACCAGTTCTCAAAAAGAACCCCAGCCGATGACCGCTGGGCACAAGGGAGACATCTCCAATCCAGAATGGATCGCATTTGGTGATCCCGATGTCGACCGCAGCCTCCTGCTCGTGAGCCATACAGATGACGACTCGCCTGACACGTTCTACCAAATGCAGGAATCCATGACCGTTTTCGGATTTGGAAGACAAGGACTCGAAAAGTTTCTGAAGACCGTTCCTCAGACCTTTACCCTGAGTTTCGTAGAAAGCAAGAAGCACGAAAAGATCAGCGAACGGGCCGAAGAGCTTCTCAAGTAAATCTATCCATCCCTAACCCCATGAGCCAAAAACTAAGAATCGCCCTCGCCGGTCTCGGTTTCGGAGCCGAGTTTATTCCCATCTACCAAGCCCATCCCGACGTTGAGCTAGTAGCCGTTTGCCAACGTAACCCGGAGTCGCTGGAAAACATCCGCGAGAGCTTTAGTATCCCCAAAGCGTATACATCCTACGACGAGCTACTCGCGGATCCGGAAATCGACGCCGTCCACATCAACACCCCAATCCCCGACCACGCCGAACAGAGTATCGCAGCACTCAAGGCGGGCAAACACGTCGCTTGCACCGTGCCCATGGCGACCTCCATCGAAGATTGCGAGCGTATCGTCAAACTCGTCGAGGAGACGGGGCTCAAGTACATGATGATGGAAACGGTGGTCTACTCCCGCGAATACCTTCACCTCAAACACCTTCGCGATTCCGGCGAACTCGGAAAACTCCAACACCTGCAAGCGAGTCACCAACAAGACATGGATGGCTGGCCCAACTACTGGCCTGGACTTCCTCCCATGTGGTACGCCACCCACTGCGTCGGCCCAATTCTCGCCCTCGCCGACTCTACGGCGGAATATGCCTCCTGCTTCGGCTCCGGCAGAATTCGAGACGAGCTCGTCAACCAATACGGCTCTCCCTTCGCCATCGAAAGCGCCCACATCAAAGTAGCCAATAGCGACCTCTCCGCCCGCGTTATCCGTTCTCTTTTCGACACCGCTCGCCAATACCGCGAAAGCATCGATGTCTACGGCTCCAAGCAGTCGTTCGAGTGGTCCCTCATCGAAGGCAAAGCTCACGTCCTCCACACCGCTAAACGTCCCGAGCCAGAGATTCCCAGCGAGATCGAAGTACCGGACTACGCTCATCTCCTTCCGGAAGAGATACAACCCTTCACGCAAAAAGGCGTCTACGATCTGGAGGAGAGCAGCCACCTCAGCTTCACCCAAGGCGGCGGCCACGGAGGTTCCCATCCACATCTCGCTCACGAGTTTGTATCCGCAATTTTAGAACAGCGAGATCCTTTCCCCAACGCGGTGCAATCCGCCAACTGGACCTGCACCGGTCTCTGCTCACACGAATCCGCCCTCCAAGGCGGAAAAATCGTCAAGCTCCCAGCGTTCACCCAAACCCCTTAACAAAGAGGCCCTGCTCCCGACCGTCTTCGACAACGATCGGAGACGGTTACCCCACTTCCTTAAACACAAACTCACTTTGTGTCCTCGTTCTTTACACCCAGTGATCATTCATACCGTGAGATCAAAACGCCTCCTCTTCGTCACCCTCCCTGTCATCTGGACGAACACCGCTCTGGCACAGCCAGTCCCTGGCGACGTTTTCAAAGACCACCATTGGCTGCCCGAAATGGTTCACCACGAAGCAGGCCGCTTCCTGCGTATCGGCGGGAGACTCGACTATAAAATCAACGAAGGGCATTTCCCTGCCGATCGTCACATAGATGGATACATTCCCCTCCACACCTACGTTTCCCTGAAAGACGCCATTCGAGCCGAACTACTTGTAGAAAAGATCGGTTCACACGAAGACACCAAAAATCTCCGCGTCTCCTTCAACGGCCACCCCTTTCACCTGGTCCCAGAGGCTGAAGGTATCCCAGCCCCCGAGGCGGACTACATGCACCACACGAACCCAATTGTAGCCATACCACTCGACCAACTAACCGAAGGGACAAGCAATACGTTCAAATTCGAAGTAGACCCCGAGCAACGCTGGGACTGGCCTCAAAACCTAGTCTACGCCACCACACTGCGCATCTACTACAATCGCGACGACGATAAGTCACTACGCCCTCGCATCTCATCCCTCAAAGATGGTGATACCCTCGCTGACACGACTCCACTTGCGATCGATCAAGCCGGCGGCAACATACGTCACATCGACTACATCGCGTACTCCGACGACGTCAACTGGGAGGGAGATGGATTGTATCAGCGTTGGCACTACTTCTATTTTCGCGGACGTATTATACATCACATTGGTCGCTCTGCCGACTATCCTTACGAAGTGATTTGGGATACCTCTTGGATGCCAGATCAAGACTCAGGCATTAAGGTAGTCGCTCTCATCACCGACAACCAAGGCGTCACTACTATGACCGAAGCCATCGAGGACCTCCGCCTCGACCGCAATTATTCCGTCGAGCTCTGCAAACCCTACAATCAACCGAAAAACTGGGTGACCCGCGAGGACGAGTTCTCCGCCAATTTCGACCTGAACACCTCGCCCGATACCATCACCGCCGCTCGTCTGCTGTGGACTAGCTGGAGTCCGTGCTATGCCAATGGCATCTACCTCAACGGGCAGCTTGTATCCGAAGAAACCGGCCCCTGCTACGAATACATGGCTCACAACGTCAGTCTCTACGATTTCGACATCTTCAAAGTAGGTCAGAACACAATCACCACCGGCAAAGAACCTCTACACGACGGCAATATGGTACACGGCATGGAAGTCCAATGGCCGGGCGTCATGGTCCTCGTCCGTTCGGAAAAATAGCCTAACTCCCCCAAACCCCAGCAAAGTGAAAACAAACCACACCCTACGCTACCTCGACGACGGTTCCATCGAACTGTACGAACAAGAGATGCCACCTCCCGGTCCCGGCGAGGTTCAAGTTGAAGGAGGATACTGCGGAATCTGCAGTTGGGACATCGCCACCGCGAAGTACGGAAAGGACGCGCCTGTCATGGCCCCACCAGGACACGAAGGCATGGCAACCATCACCGTAGTTGGCGAAGGCGTCACCCAATACCAGCCAGGCCAAAAGATCGCCTGTGGCGACAAAAGCGCGGCTCCACACGCCGGAGCTTTCTCAACCTGTCGCAACATCAAGGTCGAGGATGTCTACCCTCTGCCTGAAGTGTCCTTTCCCGATCAGGAGTGGTTGGTTGAGCCAGTCTCCTGCGTCGTCACCGGACTCGATCACAGCAAAATCAAAGTCGCGGATAAAGTCATCGTGCTTGGCTGCGGTTTCATGGGGCTTCTCTTCCTTCAAGGTCTCAAAAAATCCGTCGCCACCGAAATCATCGCTCTCGATATCTCAGAAAATCGTCTCGCAAAGGCGCAAGAGCTCGGCATCAGCGAAACTCATCTTCTAGGAACTGCGGACCAGGAGTCGCTCATCAAGGCCCTTTACGAGCGTTCAATCGACCTCGTGATCGACACCACCGGAGTTGCTCAAGGCTTCGACACCGCTTGCCAAATCGTTAAAATAAACGGGCTGGTTAACCACTTCGGTTGGGTGAAGTCTACGCACTCCACGGTCGACCTCTCCCAAATCCATTTCAAAGGTATCCAGATCTGCAGCACTCCACCCGCTGCCCAAATCAGAGATCCCTTTCCACCTGCCATCGAAGCCATCAAGCATGGAATTTTCGAACTCGAACCCCTCATCACAGACTGCGTATCACTCAGCGAGTATCCTGCTCTCATGAAACGTATTCTCGCCGGTGATACGAACTATATCAAAGGAGTCGTAAAGCTTGAGGTGTAACGGTATTCGTTCTACTCTCCATCGAATCTTTCACTCCCCATGAAATCGATAGCCCTAAGCCTCGCGTTCGCGTCTGCTTTCCTCGCAAACGCAGCTACCACCCTCACTTCGCCCGACGGCAATATAACTCTTTCAGTAGAGCACGAAAAGGGACTTTCCTTCTCCCTCGCCACCCAGAGCGAAACTCTCATCCATGAGGCCACTCCGCGCCTAACAATCTCGGGCGACAGTCCCTTCGACGGAAAAAGCACAGCCGCCCGCAACCATTCCCATCAAGGACTAGTCACACCTCCGCTCCCGCTCAAGAACTCTCAAATCGCGGATAGTTATAACGCACTAACACTGGAATTCGGAAATGAATTCTCCGTCGAGTTCCGTGCCTTCGACGATGGCGTCGCCTACCGCTTCCTCGGCAAACGCAACGCCGAATCGGAAATCAACGAAAGCCTCAGCTACACCTTCACAGGCGACAACAAACTCTGGACTTCCGTCATCGAGGGCTACACCGACAGCTTTGAAGTGCCGTACACGGAGGCCACGATTTCCGAGTTCGGCCAATATGAGCACAGCTACCTGCCTCTCCTCGCTGCCACAGCAAAAGGCACTAAACTGCTCTTCACCGACGCGGACATCTACGACTACCCCCACATGTTCCTCAAAAAAGGAAAACGCAAAAACCAGCTCATCGCTTCCTTCCCCCCCTACCCACTCGAAACCGAACTCGTCGGAGACCGCGGCAGTAAAATCACCAAAGCCGCCAAATACATAGCTAAAACCAACGCCAATCGCAGTTTCCCGTGGCGCGTTATTACCGTTGCTGAAGAGGACGCTACGCTCATCGAATCCGAGCTCGTGTATCTACTTTCTCGTGACGGCCAAAACACCGACACCTCCTGGATCGAACCAGGCAAAGTGGCTTGGGATTGGTGGAATGCCATGAACCTCTACGACGTCGATTTCAAAACAGGACTCAATACCGAGACCTGGAACTACTACATCGATTTCGCCGCCGAGCATGGCATCGAATACGTGATTCTAGACGAAGGTTGGTCAATCACCACCACAGATCTCACTCGCTCCGCCGAAGACCTCGATCTCGAAGCCCTTATGGCTCACGCCAAGGCAAAAGACGTCAAGATCATCCTCTGGACCACCTGGCGAGCCTTGGAAGCGAACTGGGACATCCTCGACCAATTCAAAGCCTGGGGTGCCTCCGGCATCAAAGTCGACTTCATGGACCGCATGGATCAGTGGATGGTAAACTTCTACGAAAAAGCAGCCCGCGAAACCTACGACCGCCAGCTACTGATCGACTTCCACGGCGCCTTCAAGCCGACCGGTCTCCGCCGCCAATACCCCAACGTCATTTCCTACGAAGGCGTCACCGGACTCGAGCAAAGCAAATGGTCCAAGAAAAACACCCCCTCGCTCAACGCCACCATTCCCTTCATCCGCATGGTCTGCGGTCCCATGGACTACACACCCGGAGCGATGCGCAATTTCCTCTCCACCGAGTTTGAATCCAACTTCTACCGCCCTGCCAGCCAAGGCACACGCTGTCACCAAGTCGCCCTCTTCGTGCTCTACGAGAGTGCCCTACAAATGATGGCCGACAGCCCCAGCAACTACATGCGGGAAGCTGAAACCACCGAGTTCCTAGCCAAAATCCCTACCACCTGGCACGAGCTAAAAGTCATCGACGCCCACATCGGCGAGACGCTCGCCCTCGCTCGTCGCCACGAGGACACCTGGTACGTCGCCGGCATCACCAATGAAGACGCCCGAGAGGTGGAGGTCGACTTCTCCTTCCTTGGTCAAGGCACATTCACCGCCACCATAATGGAAGACGGTATCAACGCCGCCACCTTCGCCGAAGACTACCAAAAACGCCAAATCCAAGTCACCGCGAACGACACTCTCACCCTAAAAATGTCCGCCGAAGGCGGCTTCGCCATCCGCATCGATTGAAGGTAGCGACCGCTGCATGCCACGCCGTAGCCCAAAGGGCGAAGGCGGGTCCCGCACAACCCGACCAAATCCCCCAACGTGGGAAGCGGCCTTGTGCCGCGATCAACAACCCGACCAAATCCGCCCTCCCCCTTCTCCAATGCACAAGCTCCTCACCCTCACTACCCTAGCAACCCTCACCCTCCTCAGCCCCCAAATGCACTCCGAGACCGACCGCCCCTTTGTCACCAAAGTCGCCGACTTCAAATCGGAAGTCATAGCAGACTGGATACAGGCAACCGAAACGGATGAGAGCCAATACAGCGTGCAGTTCTTCCGTAAATCGTTCGAGCTGCCCCACAAACCCGACTCCTTCACTGTCCACGTCTCCGCCGACCCACGCTACAAACTCTACATCAACGACCAGTTTGTGACCATCGGCCCTGCTGTTAACGATCTCGAAAACTGGAACTACGAATCCATCGACATCGCATCGTTTCTCCAAGCAGGCAAGAACGTCATCGCTGCTGAAGTTCGACACCCCGGTCCGGATCGCCCCACTCGAGAGCTCTCCTTCAAAACCGGTTTCCTCCTCACCACCGATTCCCAAACCACCCCGCTCGTCAAAACCGACGACACCTGGAAAACCCTCCGCTCCGATGCGTATTCAGGAATCAGCCACACCGACAAATCCGTAGGCGGCGGATATATCGCCGGCCCCACCGACTCCTTCCAAGCCGCCAACTACCCCTGGGGCTGGCGCCAGACCGACTTCGACGACTCCGTCTGGCCAAACGCCACCTCCATCGGCAAAGGCAGCCACGGCCGCCTCGACACCTGGCTCGGCACCCCCTGGTACCTCGAAGCCCGCTCCGTTCCGCTTCCCACCCAATTCGACGACACCCAACTCCTCGTCCGCCGCATCAGCGGTCCCATCAAACTCGCCACGGAACAAGCCCCCCAGTGGCCGCTCACCATTCCCGCCAACAGCGAAGCCACCCTCCTCCTCGACCGCGGAGAAATCACAATGGGATACCCAGAACTCGCCTTCTCCGCCGGCACGGGCTCCGAGATCCAGATCAATTACCAAGAAGCCCTCTTCGACAAAAACGGCCGCAAAGGCAACCGCGACGAAATCGAGGGCAAGCACATGAAAGGTTACTACGACCTAGTGTATCCAGATGGTGAGTCCCACCGCACTTTCGAACCCCAGTGGATCCGCGTTTTCCGCTATCTCCAAGTCAAAGTCAAAACTGCCGACGAACCGCTTACTATCGACTCCCTAAAACACACCTTCATCGGCTACCCTCTCGAGCAAAAAGGATCCTTCACCAGCAGCGACCCCACGCACGCCCCCATCCTTGACGCCTCCTGGCGCACTCTCCGCCTCTGTGCTCTGGAAACCTACATGGACTGCCCCTACTACGAGCAAGTCCAGTACATCGGCGATACGCGTATCCAATCTCTCATTTCACTCAACATGGCCGGCGACGACCGACTCATGCGCAACGCCATCGAGCAATTCCACGGTTCCCGCCAATTCAACGGACTCACCAAAAGCGCTCACCCCACCGGCGGCGTGCAGATCATCCCGCCCTTCGCCCTGCTCTACATCGCCATGGTGCACGACTACTTCCAGTTCCGCGAAGATCCTGAGTTTCTTGAAGAGCTCCTCCCCGGCATCCGCTTCACCCTCGCCTGGTTCCAAAACCGCATCGGCAGCGACGGCCTCATGGGCCCCTTGCCCTACTGGAATCACGTCGACGGCGGAGCCGAACACTTCAACGTCGGCTCCCCTCCCGGGGCCTCCCAAGGCGGCTCTATCCACCTAACCCTCCTCCTCGCCTACTCGCTCAACCAGACCGCCGACCTCTTCCGCATAGCAGGCGACACCCACACAGCCAACCTCTTCCAACAACAAGCCGCCGACCTCAACGCCGCCGCTGTTGAGCACGGATTCAACGAAGAACGCGGCCTGTTTGCCGAAACCAAAGATCACCGACTCTTCAGCCAACACACCAACGCCTTCGCCATCCTCTCCGGTGCCGTAGTTTCCGAGCAAGCCTCCCAAATCGCCCTCAAAGTCCACCAAGACGAGTCCCTCATCCAAGGCACCCTCTACTTCCAGTTCTACATCTTCGAAGCCTACTACCAAGCCGGCCGCGGCGAGCTCATCCTGGAGAACACCGGACGCTGGGTACACATGCTCGATCACGGGCTCACCACCTTCCCCGAACACCACATCGAGAGCCGCTCCGATGCCCACGCCTGGGCTTCCCACCCCCTCTACCACTTCACCTCCAGCATAGCCGGTATCCGCCCCGGCGATACAGGATACAAAACTGTCCGGATATCACCAGCCCTCGGCCAGTTAACCGAAACCAAGACCGAAGTTTGCCACCCCCTCGGAATGATCCAAGTTAGCTACCATCAAAACAAAAACGGCAAAACCACCGCCCAAATCACCCTCCCCCCTAACCTCCACGGCGAATTCACCCACAACAACAAAACCACCCCCCTCACCCCCGGCCCCCAAACCATCAGATTCTAAACATCCGTGGGAAGCGACCTTGTGTCGCGATAACAATGCAGGATCAAAAAGAAACACCTGCAAAAACACAGATTCTCCCCATCGCCTCTCCACAAGATCCATCAAATCCTATCTGTGCAATCTGTGGTTAAAAAAAACAATGCAGGATCATCAGTGTACCGAGCCCCAACGGGGCGACAGCAAAGCGAAAAACAAATCAGTGTCATCAGTGGTTTAAAAAACACTGCAGGATAAAAAACTCTCCCCCCACAATGAAACTCCCCCTCCTCCTCGCCCTCCTACTCTCTACCACCCTAACGCTCGCCTCCCCCATCCCAGGAGACTCTCCCCTCATCTCCGTCGAAGGCCGCTACCAATCCCTGGATACAGAAAACGTCACCCGCCTAGGCTTCCCAGGCACCACCCTCCACCTCCGTTTCACAGGCCAGAAAGCCATCTTCCACTACGAAGCCTCCAGCGAGCAGGTCCTCGTCGACATCCAACTCAACGACACCCCCTACCAACGCCACCAACTCACCAAAGGAACCGCCACCCTCGAACTCACCGCCCCCCCCACCACCACCGCCCACGAACTCCGCATCGTCCTCCGCACCGAAGGCTACCAAGGCACCCTCAAAGCCCTCTCCTTCGAAGCCCCCGACGGCGAAATCATCCAAGGCCCGCCCCTTCCCAAGAAAAAACTCCTCTTCATCGGCGACTCCATCACCGCCGGTGCCGCTACCGATTACCGCAAAGACGACCCAAAATCCGGATTCCTCCCCTCAAACGGCCGCTACTCCTACGGCTACCAACTGTCACGTATCCTGGATACGCAATGTCATCTCGTCGCATTCGGCGGTAAAGGCCTCGTCCGCGACTGGCAAGGCATGCGCTCCGAACCCACCGCCCCCAACTACTACGAGCAAAGTCTCCCCAATGATCCCTCAACAGTCTGGGACAACAGCCAATACATACCCGACGCCGTATTCATTTGTCTCGGACAAAATGACTTCAACAAAGGTATCCCCGACGAAGAAGACTGGACCGCCGCCTACATCGCATTCATTCGCAAAATCTCCCGCGACGCCCCAAACGCCCCCTTCTTTCTCCTCGAATCCCCAATGTACGGCCCCGACAATATCAAACGCCTCGTCGCCCGCCGCTACCTAAACCGCGTCAAAGACGCGCTACCCAACATCCAGATCCACCTCATCCAAACCGCGTACCTCCCTGGCCCCACCAACGCCCACCCCGACAAGGACGGACAAAAGCAAATCGCAGAACACCTCGCCCCCCTCGTACGAGAAACCCTCCAATAGCCCCTCCTGCCCCCTCGTCCTCTCCCCCTAAACACCGTCCCCTACCGCCCAAAGTGCGTAGGCACCCCCATCCATTGAAATCTATTTTGCAACCTTACAAAATAAATTTCAAAAACGACGCTACCCCACATGCGTCTAGGCTGGAGAACAAAAGCAATCCTCGAATCCCTGCTCATCGGAACTGTCGACACCCTCGAGATGATCACGCACCTGAGAAGCAGTCGCCCTCACTACGCTGGCTACTCCAGCGATTCCGAAGCCCGACGGCATCTTCTGAGGCTCGAGCGAGAGGGGCTCATCCAGATCGAGCGGCGAAACGCCCAGAGCGAATGGATCGCTCGCTTGACTCAGCAAGGCAGAGAAGCCGTTTGCGACGCGATCGACCCTGAAACGGAATGGGCCGCCCCATGGGAGGGAACCTGGTCCACCATCACCTTCGACATTCCAGCTTGCCAGCGTAACAAACGCACTGAGCTAGACCTATGGCTAAAAAAGCGGCGCTTCGGTCACATGCAAGGCAGCGTTTGGGTCAGTCATCGCACCAATCCTGATATCCTTGAGGATCTTCGAAACCTCAAGGTAAGCCTCAGCTCCCTCGCTATTTTCCAAGGTTATATCGTCTCGGCTCTATCCGACGCGGAACTCGCCCGCAAGGTCTGGAACTTCGACCAAATCAACGCCAATTACCGGAAGTATCTGGACCACCTCAACTCCCGATCAAGCGACCATGATTCCCCCACGAATAAGCGATGGTTCCAAGTCGAAAGCCAGCTTTGGAAAACAGCCTTCGAAGCCGACCCATTCCTAACTGAACACCTCCTTCCTTCCCCATACCTCGGTAAAACAGCATTCGCCCGACGCAAGACCCTGTTCGCGAACGCAAGCAAACAGTGACTCCCCAAGCACCCACCCGAAGTAGACGGCCACTCCCGCTGCACTTTTCTTGAAATCTATTTTGCAACGTTACAAAATAGATTTCAAAGCACCACCACCGCTCTATCGATCCTCTATAGTGTCGACCAGGTCGGGACAATCAATCGTCTCAGCGACTTTCCGCCAGCGGGCAATCTGGTTTTCGTGCACGACCTTTGGCTTGAACCCTAAACGGGCGTAGGTCTTCAGCGCGGGAGTGCGAAAATCATCCGTTTTCAAGTAACAGGCACTACAGCCCCGATCCCTAAAGTCGTGCAACACCGCTAGACACACCCAATATCCCAACCGCTTGCCCTCGTAACCATCGGCAAGTCCGACGTAGTGCACATACCCTATTTCGTCGTCGCCATAGGCTGCGGCAGTCGCGCAAACGACTTCGTTTTCATCTTCGATGAAATAGATGCGCTCGAGCCGAGCTCCCGCGTATTGCACCATGTTCTCCTCGAAGTACTCAATCGTACGCTGCCCTCCAAACGCTTGCCCTATCACGCGACACCAAGCGGCTTCGTCCCCCTCTCGAAAACGTCGTAAACGAAAACGATCAGGCAGTTCGATCTCCGGCAATCCCTCGAACCCCTCTCGCAGCATTTCAAGCAGTGGCTCCAATGCCTGCATACTCTCACTCTTTTCCATCGTATCCAGCTGTTAAACACCGCAAGGTCCTCCCGATCAATCTCGATCCCAGCCTACTTAACGAATTTATAGATCTTCGTTTGGCCAGAACAGCAGGGCTATCGCGCTCTAGTTCCCAGAGTTCCTTCTAGACCAACAGAACGGAGGAGCGTCCCCAATGCCTAAACCGGTTGTAATCAGAATGTAGATACACCCGGCACGCAACACTCGTATGCCCATGACTTGCCTCACAATGAATCCCAGAGTCCTTTTGATACTGCTCGCTTCCGCAACGATAAGCCAGGTAGCAATCGCCGAACAAAGAGTCCTTATCGAGGATGCTTTAATCTCTGGAACAGTCGGCATACTTGGCAACGGAGCCCACAGTGCCGACGGCTTCAAGCCAACAAGCAAGGATGGTCACATTCGCTACGAACCGCGCTACTGGCCAGCTTGGGCTTCGCTCGAATTCGAGGTAAAAGGTATGCAATCGGACACTGGTAACGAGGACTGGGACCATGCCTTCCTTGGCATTTACGATGCAAGAGGCGTCGAAGTAGAGCCCGCACAATACTGGGGAAATTTCCGAGAAAACTACTACCGTTTCAACCTCCACTGGCGAGGAGACCGAAGGTTGATCAAGTGCGTCATCATTTCTGCTGAGGATACCGAAGAACGCCGCTCAGCTCCGATCGCTTACCATGGAGGGGACGACTCTCGCGACTGGTACAACGAGCCCAATGGACAAGCGGTCGACTGGGATCCAGACAAATGGTACCGATTCAGAATCGTTTGGAAGCCAACAGAAGTACGCGTAACCGTCGACAACAAGGAAATCTGGAAGTCCAGCATTCCCGAGACCAATCCATACCTGCCCGTTGAACCTCGCATCTGGCTCGGCTCTGCCCCTCGCAACGGAAACAAATACGCCAATCACTTCGAAAATATCGTGTACCGTAACTTCAAGCTCACCGACATGCAGTACGAAGCGCACGGCTTCGATCTTTGGACAGAAGAGCAAGGCTTAAGCGGAACGGACGCGGAAGTCGGAGCAGACCCAGATGGAAATCAGCTCACAAATCTGACAGAGTTCGCACTCGGCATAGAACACGGAAGTCACGACAGAACGAACCTTCCTCGTATGCGGTCGTCAGAAAACGGTGGATACGAACTGAGCTTCGTAAAGGGCCAAGAGGATACAGTGGTCGCATACGAACTCGTGAGCACTACCGATCTAGAATCAGGCGATTGGACTGTGATTTCCAGTACCTTGGCCGTGGATGGCGATCGCATGAAATTGCTCTTTTCCCAAGACAGAGAAACCCGATTCTACCGGCTAAGGTACAAGCTGAAATAGGGAGGAAGTTCGAGAGTCTCGCAATGCGCTTGCTCGCAATGCACCCAAATCAGTCCGTTTCCCTATTCCAACTGTATTGATACCTGAATACGAAACGGCCCTAAGCCTCCACTAACTGGCCCTTCGCTGCATTGATAAACTCGAGAATATTCTCCAAGGAGACATCGCTCTCAACCGAGTGGGATGGCGAAAAGATGTAGCCACCCGATCTGCCCATATCGATCAAACGTTCGCTTTCCTCACGCACCTCCTTCACTCCCTTGTAGGGCAGTGTTTGCTGGGTCGAAAGACCTCCCCAAAACGAAAGACGACCGAGATACTCCCGGTGGAGTTCGTGAATATCCATCACCTCTGGCTGGAATGGGTTGAAGCAATCAAGCCCGATATCGATCAGCTCTGGGAAGAGCTCATCCACGTCACCGCAGGAGTGTATGAATTGAAATTTCCCAGCCTTCTTCGTCTCCGCATACATGCGTTTGATCTGCGGGTAGACAAACTCCTTCCAATGCTCGTGCCCCATGATTAAGCCATGCTGTTGCCCCCAGTCGTCGCCAAAATAGACAGCGTCGAAATCGTACTTCATCGCTTCCTTCACCTGGGCGATATTGTAGTCGGTGATCTTTGTGAAGAGCTCGTGCACGAACTCGGGCTCATCGATCATATCCATCAGAAGCTCCTCCATGCTTCGCAAGGTCCACGCCCTCTCGTACAGTGAGAATCCCAACGTAAACAGGCGGAAGCGATCCGGGTACTTGGCGATCTGCGACTCGATGTCGGCGAAGAAGCGCGGATCCAAGGGGTCAGGAAAAACGTAATCGTCCAAATCCTCCGGCTCCATCAGCTGGTAAGAGGCCGGCATGCCAATGTCCTTGTCCTTGCTCCGATCCCAAACAACGCCAAACGCATCCTTGAACATGTCGTTGCCGAGCTCCTCAAAAAAACCGATCGGGCTTCCCAACTCTAGGATATGGCAGCCCGTATGCGCCATCAAATCGCCGGGCTCGCACCCATAGTGCTTACAAAGTTCCGCTTCCGGCTCCTCCGTAAACCGAAAAGACCACGGGGTATAAGGCGGCGTTTCCCCTCTTAGAACCGCTTTCACAACGTCTCGTTTATTCATGCTGTTACAATATCCACATTTTAGCCCCAAGCACCTGAGATAGCTCCCTCAATCAGATCAATATTCGATCAGTTTTTTGCATTAATCCCCTTAAACAGGGGCATTAGAGGACAATCTATGCACAAAGCTCCTCTTGAATCCGCTAGAAAAATCCGCCCAAGCACGTATGCTCAAAACTGATGCTTGAGCGTCGTCATAGACTCCAAGCGGCATGCTCGACACGCCGCATCAATTACCGAACACCCACCCTTTCAAGACATGATCAAGACCAAGTTGCCACATTACGAAATTGTCGACCGCGACCCGTTCAAGCAATTCACCTGTCGGGAGTTCTGGCTACCTGCATTCGAATCCCCCTACCACCAGCATCTGGAAATCGAGATCACCGGCATCACTGCAAGCGAAGGCTTCCTCCACGTCGGCGGGGAAGTCACGACCTTCAAACCGGGTGAGTGCTTTCTCCTCGGTCCCAAGCTTCCCCACAAATTCCACAACCCGCAACCAGGACAAAGTAAAGAAGACTGGGCACGCTCGCTCGTACTCCATTTTGAAGAAAGTTGCCTAGGCGAGGATTTCTTCCAACTACCCGAGCTTGAAAAAGCGAAAAACGTATTGGCAAACTCATCACGCGGTCTCCGCTTCTCAAAACAGAGTTCCAAAGCCGCCATTCGGATCCTCTGGGAACTCAACAAGTCAAGAGGCATCCATCGCTTAACGCTCTTCCTCGAGTTGCTGGAATGCTTAGCCAATGATGATGCCGCGGAATTTCTTACCCCAGTCACTCACCTCCCCTATACGACACATTCCACCAACCGGATAGACCGGGTCACCCGCTACGTCTACGATCATCTCGACTCAAAGATTACCCTTGAAGAGATCGCACGTATCTGCGACATGAATACTTCTTCATTCAGCCGCTTCTTCAAAGCCGCTACAGGTCGAACTCTCACCAGCTTCATTAGCGAGATCCGCTTTAGAGAAAGCTGCCGGCTTCTCAAGCAAACGGAACACAGCGTCACCGACATCGCCTTCGAATGCGGTTACGAGAGTCTTTCGACCTTCAACCGACAATTCAGACGCTTCTCAAACCTAAGCCCCCGCGACTACCGCAAAGACTCACTCAAGCAAGAACTCGTCTGCTGAACAGTCTCTCTAAGGTAGAAATCGCAGACGGTAAACAGAGTTCAGCAAGGGGTTTGCTTTCGATTCGAGACAGACTTCCATCACATCGCTATCGCTTTCCGGAAGACGGATCTTCAACACCGGGCCCTTAAGGTTCTTGTTCTCATCGACGCCTTCGTGATTCCATACTCCGAGATCCACACGCTCGTCTCCTAGTTTCAGATACGCACTCACTTCGTCCTCCGGCATTGCCTCGTAGCGATCGTTTAGCACCCACAGCTCCAACTCGAAATAATCGCTCGAATGCCACATGAACTGAGGCAAGCGAGCGCTAAGCAGCTGAGGCCTGCAGGACTCACCAACCGCGCCAAGAGACGGTTTCACATCCAGAGGCCACGCGATTAAGCTGTTATTCGCCGCCGCTGGCCAGGGTTCGTTATAGCACCAATTCAAGGCCATGGAGCAACGCGGCTTTTGCCGACGCGACTCTTCATAGATCGCCTTGTACCCCTCGGACTGAAGCCACTGACCACGCATAAACGAATTCAGATTCTGGCTCCTTGCGTAAAATGTGCCGCAAATGATCTAACCTGACACTCAGTCCCTCCGAAAAACGCTCACCCAATTGACCAAACGCCTAGTTTAACGCGATTAGTTCAACAACGCTCGCTGCCGGCTATACCCTCAAGACACAAAGATCTCCATTTTCCATACCCATGAGCAGCATCTTCGAAATAACCGCCACTCACACTGACAATACGGAAGCCCTCCAAGCCGCGATAAATCACGTCCGCGACCAAGGAGGCGGTCTCATTCGACTCCTACCAGGCGTTCACTGGAGCGGATCCCTCAGCCTTTGCTCAAACCTGAATCTCGAAATTCTTCCGGGAGCGACTCTCAAAGCGGTTGAAGTTCCTGACAAAATCCAGGCCTACCAATCATCCGTAATCAGTCGAATGGATACAGTCCCCTGGAAGGCGTTTCTGCACGCGGACTCACAGTCGAACATTAGGATATTCGGTGGTGGAACAATCGATGGCTCGGGGGACGCCGAATGTTATCTCGACGGAGTCGAAAACTCTCCCAACCGTCACTATGGTCTACACTTTGTAAACTGCAGAGATATTGAAGTTCAGAATCTCAGTCTAAGAAACTCTGCCTTCTGGATGCAGCGTTACTTCAACTGCGACGGAGTGAAGGTGCGATCACTCAATGTCTGGAATCATGCAAACAAGAACAACGACGGCATCGATATCGACTCTTCGCAAAACGTGATCGTCTCCGACTGTCACATTGACGCTTCCGACGATACGATTTGCCTGAAATCAGAGGGAGAGAATCCCTGCCGCAACGTCGTAGTTACAAACTGTATACTGGCAACTCACGCCTCGGCTATAAAAACCGGCACTGGTTCCGTGGGCGGATTCGAGAACATCACCATTTCGAACATCGTGATTCGTCGTTCCCAATCGACAGTCATGAAGCACCCGCTTGAGGCCTGGGGGGGACTCACTGGTCTCGACCTAGCCACGACAGATGGCGGAGCATTCAGAAACGTCGTGATCAGCAACATCACTATGGAAGGTCTCCGCAACCCGATCCTCGTTCGCCTCGGCAATCGCCTCTCAGGCAACGTTGCCCACCAAGGGTACGCTGGAGTTGGCGACGATCTGCAAGGAGTCAAAAACGACGGAAACGGAGCTCAAATATCTGGCACGCCCCGGTACGAAGATCTCATCATAGCCAATGTGATCGCCCGCAATGTCGGCCCATGGCCAGTCATCGTCGCCGGCCACGAAGGTGCTCCCGTTAAGCGGGTCACACTCCGCGACATCACGATTCACATGGGTGCAGCGGGTACCCAGGAGGACCTAGATACTGAGCCAAACTGGATCGCAGATGGCTACCCCGGTTATGGCATGTTTGGCACGCACTTGCCCGCATACGGACTCGTATCCGCATTCACCGAAGATCTGGTGGTTGAGAACTTCAATTCCTTCCCAGCCAAAGGCGAAATCCGCCCCGAACGCTATCAGAGGTAGGGTGTCGCCAAGTCGGTACGGGCCCCACTCCTACAGGAGGGCAACGCTCCGTCGTTGCCGTTGAGCCTACCCCAACTGACCGAATCACGTCAGGTCGGCTTCGGCATTAGGTCCGTCAAACCCTTCGTTCGTGTAACGAACCCTACGTCGAGCAGAGCGAAGACATGTTACCCTCCTTCCCCTACCGACTCTCAGCTCCGGGCAAGCCAAGGGCCTCCACCGGCAGAACCAGCACATCGCCGAAGGTCACGTCTGTATGATGAGCAAGGATACAGGTACTGCCTGATTGTATGCCGCTAATGGGCTTGATTGCCCGAAAGTCCCAGTGCTCTGGTTCCTCCTCATTCGCGTCCCACAGCTTCACGCTGAAAAGCGTCGAACCATCTTCCAATGACTCGACACGATGAGCCATGCAATACCACGTTTCCGGTTCAATCACTCGATAGCCTTCTTGGCTTTGCTCCGCATAAAACTGAGCCCCGTCAAAGACGCGCCAACGAGCCCCCCTGTACCCTTCCTTAAACCTAAACTCTGAAGTCGCACCAAGCGGATACCACTTTCGATTCGGCTGCAATTCGTCAACATCGTGCCCGGGCCAACGCGTTGCGATCGCCACGTGGATAACGTCAAAAGTCGGCGGACCTTCCTCAGGTTTTCTGTATCCGTGAAATTTCACAGAGGTGCGAACCTCGTAGTTCGTCCAGCTCTCATCCCCAAAACACAAGATTCGGTCATAATAGGGATCCATCGACCTCAAGCCCTCTTCCGTAAGCTCCCAGCGCCCATCCACGACCTCTACAACGTCACCAATACTGGATACGTTCTCCCACTGAATCTCATACGGCAAAGGCCAGCTCTTTCCTGCCGTGTAGGTAAACTCAAGAATCCTCTCCGCAACGACGCCACCCGGTCCTTCCACAAACACCCTCACTCGATTCACGCCCTCTCTCAGCAACGCTCGATCGAGCTCCAAATTGAAGTCCCCGACGTTCGCCAAGCGATGCAAGTCCCCGCCAAGGGTGAGCATTCGTGCCTCTCCTTCCTCGTTGAGGAAGAAACCCGCCTCCAAGGTTTCCAAAGCCTCTGCCTTAATGGATCCCAACAAGTTGATTTGACGCTGAGGGTTTCCCAGATGCCCAAAGGACTGGTTCTCGCCATACCAGAACTCGACCTCGGGCGTTCCGAACTCGGAGCCTTCCGCGCCTGTCAAAGCCCGCAAGACAATCCACCAAAAGACGACTAGAGATTTCGAGATCATACGAGTGCCCAATATATAAAAGAAACTCCGGGACACAACCCAACTGGTCCCGGAGTTCTATGTACAGTGCCCGCTACCGAAGGGCGTGTCTTCAAATGAGCTCAAAGCTGGCAGGAACCCATTTTTCGAAGAACAAGGCGGCCAAATGGCGGCTGGGCCAAGGCCCTGTCCCATTTGGCTAACGCAGTTCCTCGAAAAATGGGACCTGTCGCGAAGCGATTCGGCCCAAAGCGAAGGTCGCGGCGTCCGCCAAAGCCATCCGACACTTGTGTCGCAAGGCTTTGGCAGCCTTGCGCTGCTTCGATTTGGGCTCGAACCAGCAAAGA
>NZ_JAENIL010000041.1 GCF_016595505.1 Pelagicoccus mobilis
CTGTGGTCGCGGGCTGAAGCACCGCGCTACGGCTAGTAGGTGGCACGGCCGCCGCTTAGGTCGTAGATGAAGCCGGTGGTGAAGCTGGCTTCCTTGCTGCAAATCCAGGCGGCTAGATTGGCGACTTCTTCGACCTCGCCGAGGCGGCCCATGGGGATCTTGGCGGTCATGTAGGCGAGTTGTTCTTCGCTGGTGTCGGCGTTCATGGAGGTGCGGATGACGGCTGGAGCGATGCCGTTTACGGTCACGCCGCTTTGGGCGTACTCCTTGCCCAGTCCTTTAACGAGCCCGATGACGGCGGCCTTGGTTGAGGTATAGGGGGCCATGCCGGGATTGCCGTCCTTGCCTGCCATGGACGCGAGCATCACGAGGCGTCCGTAGCCGTTCTTTTCCATGTGAGGGAGAAGAGCTTTAGCGATGAGGAAGCTGCTTCGCTGGTTTACTGCGTACACGCGGTCGTAGTCTTCGACTGAGATCTCCTCAATGCGTTTGCCGGTTGGTCCGGCGATACCTGCTGCGTGAACGGCGATGTCGATTTTTCCGAGATGCTCGATCGCGGAGGAGAGCTTTTCGTTTACTTGGGATTGCTCGCTTAGATCGCAGGTGAGCGTGTCGCAGCTTAGGGCCTGATCAATGAACTCTAAGCGGGCTCGGTCGAGAGCTTCCTGGGACAGATCGAGTAGGGTAACGTGGGCGCCTTCCTGACTTAGTCGCTTGCCGATTGCTTTTCCGATATCGCCAGCGCCTCCGGTGATGAGGGCGGATTGGCCTGTGAAGCGACTCATAACGGGTTCACTCATCTGCGATCACGGTTTGGGTTTGGGTTCCGAGCCCCTCGATGCTGAGAGAAACAACATCGCCAACTTGTAGCCATTTCTGAGGAACCATGCCTGCCCCGACACCGGGAGGTGTTCCGGTGATAATGAGATCTCCGGCTTCGAGTGTCATGTATTGGGAGAGGTAGTGAATGATTTTGGAAACCGGAAAGATCATGGTCTTGGTGTTGCCGTTTTGCATGGTCTCGCCGTTTACGGAGAGGGTCATTTGCAGATTTTGTGGATCACCGGCTTCGTCAGGGGTGACTAGCCAAGGACCCGTGGGGCAAAAGGTGTCGTGGGATTTGCCCTTGGTCCATTGGCCTCCGTGCTTGAGTTGAAAGGCACGTTCTGAAACGTCGTTGGCGACAGTGTATCCGGCAACGTGAGACAAGGCCTCCTCCTCGCTTTCGAGGTAGCGTGCTGTCTTTCCGATGACGATTCCTAACTCAACTTCCCAATCAAGCTCGGTGGCGGCTCGCGGCTTTCGAATCGGATCGAATGGACCGGAGAGTGCGGAGGTGGCCTTCATAAAAATGATAGGTTCATCCGGTTCGGCCATGCCGGCTTCTTTGGCATGGTCGCTGTAGTTGAGGCCGATGCAGACTATTTTTCCGGGACGAGGGATGCTGGAGTCGGCATCTTCTGGGGATGCTTCCAGGACGGGAAGGGTATTCGCTTTGAGAGCTGCTTCAAGTTTTGAGATGCCTTCGGATTCGTAGAATTCTCCGTCGAAGTCGGCAGTGATGCTTGAGCAATCGAGTAGTTTTTCTTCGGATACGAGAATAGCCGGGATGACATTTCCGTCTTTTCGGATGCGTAGGAGTTTCATGGTGGTTTTATTCGGGTTGTGGAATGGCCGCGGTGGGAGGTGGTGGGTCGACGCCCCGCCCTGCAGTTTAGGGTTATTGGTTCGTGGCGAAGTGGCGGGCTTCTTCGATGATCTGTTTCATGAGGCTGCCTGCCTTCTTTGCCTGACCTTTGTTGATGGCGGTTGCGAGGGAGAGGTGAAGTGGGACGGTGGCGTCCACGCCTTCGGAAAGATTGTGGGTGCGGGCTCGATTGAGGGAGATGAGAGGATTGAGCGTCTTCATCATTTGTTGCATCAGGACGTTTCCACAGGCGTCGGCGATCGCTTGGTGGAAGTCGAAGTCAGCTTCATCGTAGCGGTCGTACTGGGCATTTTCTCCGTACGTTTTGAGATCCTGGGCCAAGTTGAGAATCCGCTCTTTTTGTTCGGAGGTGGCTCGTTCAGCGCAGAGGGATGCGACGTTAGGTTCGACGCTGAGGCGAAACTCGGCGAGGTCTTCGAAGAATTTTCGATCCTTCTCGATCCAGCGAAGGACGTCGGTATCCCAGTAATTCCAGGATTCGCGGGTGAGAATTTGAGCCCCACGTTTAGGGCGGGAATCGACCAGACCCTTGGATTTTAGGACTTTGATGGCTTCTCGAACGACCGAACGGCTCAGGTTGTGTTCGGCTGAGAGTTGCTGTTCGGTGGGGAAGGGGCTGTCGGTGGTCCACTTTCCGCGGGCGATGGGTTTGCCGAGCTTTTCGACAAGCTCGGCGGCTAGACTGGATGGAGTTGCGGACTGCATTTATCTGAAAAGTCTTAATTGTCAGACAAAAGCAAGGTTGAAGTGAAAAGTGGCAAGGCTGCCGCCTTTGGTAGGCTGCGGATTTGGGGATATCGTGATGGGGCTTGGGCGTTGTTAGGCGGCTCGGCGCGCCGCCCTACAAGGTAGGGAATTTAGCCCATTGGGTAGGGGTATTGGGCGGAGATGGCGTCGATGCGGGCGAGTGTGTCGGCGTCGAGGGTTCTGTCTGAATCTTGGAGGCTCTCTTGGAGTTGCTCGACTGTATTGGCTCCGACGATGGTGGAGGCGACGTAGTCGTGTTGTTTGCTCCAAATGAGGGCTAGCGTGGCAAGGCTGAGGCCAAGGTCTGCTGCGATCGGCTTGAGGGCTTCTGTTGTGGATAAGGACTTCTCGTTGAGGAAGCGTTTGGCCATCTGGCGCTGGCGTTCGCCGGCACCTTTTGCGTATTGGGTGAAGCGGGCATTTTCGGGCTGAGGATCGACGTTGTATTTACCGGTGAGAACTCCGCCGCCGAGGGGCGAGTAGGGGAGAAGGCTGGTTTGTTCGCGGCGGCAGATGTTGGCGAGTTCGTCTTCGAAGCGTCGGTTGAGGATGCTGAAGTTGTTTTGGATGGACTCGTAGCGAGCGGTGCCGAGACGTTCGGCAGTGGCTTGGGCCTTCATGGTGCCCCAGGCGTTTTCGTTGCTGGAGCCGATGAAGCGGATCTTTCCTTCTTGAACGAGTTCGTCGAGCACGGTGAGCGTTTCTTCGTAGCCGAAGTCGTGGTCGGGCCAGTGCGTTTGGTAGAGGTCAATGTAATCGGTTTGGAGACGTCGTAGGCTGCCTTCTACTGCTGTTTTGATGTTTCGGCGATCGAGGCCAGTTTTGCCGGAGCGGATGGGTGGAGTGAACCAGGCACCGCCGGCTCCTGCTACTTTGGTGGCGATTGTGATGGACTCGCGTTTTCGCGTCTTGAGCCACTTGCCGACGATTTCCTCGGTACGGTGAACCCATTTCTCCTCTGGTGGTACGGGGTAGATTTCAGCGGTATCGAAAAAGTCGATACCTTGCTCGACTGCGTAGTCCATGATCTCGAAGGAAGTCCTCTCGTCGCAGGACGAGCCGACGGTCATGGTGCCGAGGCAGATGTCGCTAACTGAAAGGGAGGTGCGGCCGATGCGGTTGTGGTTCATATTTTTTTTGGTTTTGAAGTGAGAGGACGCGGGCTGAAGCACCGCGCTACGGGGAAGAAAAAAGCCCGGTTCGAGTGAACCGGGCTTTGAAAGTTTGTATTGGAGAAGCGACTACTTCTTCTTCGCTTCTTCGCGCTCTTGAGCTTCCTTGATGACGGTGTCGGAAACGTTCTTTGGACACGCAGCGTAGTGCGAGAACTCCATGGAGAACTGACCGCGACCGGAAGTCATTGTACGGAGAGAACCGATGTATCCGAACATTTCGGAGAGTGGAGCGTCCGCCTTGATCTGTACGCCAGTAGGAGTTGTGTCCTGCTCCTTGATCATGCCGCGGCGACGGTTGAGGTCACCGATAACGTCACCGATGCTTTCTTCAGCAACGAATACGTCTACCTTCATGATTGGCTCGAGGATTTGAGGACCAGCCTTTGGCATGGACTGACGGTAAGCAGCCTTAGCAGCGATTTCGAATGCAACTGCAGAGGAGTCAACCGGGTGGTAACCACCGTCTTGGAGGTTAACCTTAACGTCTACCATTGGGTAGCCAGCGAGTGGACCACGGTCAACGGAAGCCGCGAAGCCCTTTTCAACGGCTGGCCAGAATTCCTTAGGAACGTTACCACCAACAACTGTAGACTCGAACTGGAAGCCTGAACCTGGCTCGCCTGGCTCGATGGTGTAGTCGATCTTACCGTACTGACCAGAACCACCGGACTGCTTCTTGTGAGTGTAGCTGTCGGTTACTGGAGCAGTGATAGATTCGCGGTAGGCAACCTGTGGCTTACCAACTTCAACCTCTGCGTTGTAAGTACGCTTGAGGATGTCGACCTTAATATCGAGGTGAAGCTCACCCATACCCTTGAGGATGGTTTCGCCAGAATCTTCGTCGGTCTCAACGCGGAAGGATGGGTCTTCTGCAACCATCTTACCGAGTGCAACACCGAGCTTTTCAGCGTTGGCCTTGTCCTTCGGAGTGATGGCGATGGAGATAACTGGATCCGGGAACACCATTGGCTCGAGAGTCGCTGGGTTCTTCTCGTCCGCGAGGGTGTGACCTGTTTGAACAGTCTTCATTCCGAGGAAGGCGACGATGTCACCCGCCTGGCAGGAATCGACCTCAGAGCGGTCGTCAGCGTGCATCTCGATGATACGGCCGATACGCTCGGTCTTGCCTGTGAAAGTGTTGAGAAGCGTAGAGCCCTTGGTGATCGTTCCGGAGTAAACGCGGAAGAAGGTGAGGGCGCCGTACTTGTCGTCCATGATCTTGAACGCGAGAGCGCGAACAGGACGGTTAGGATCAACAGTACATACTTCGCCAGTTTCGTTACCTTCAGCGTCAACTTCTGGCTGTGGCTTAACTTCTGTCGGGCTTGGGAGGTAGTCGACAACCGCGTCGAGTACATTTTGCACACCCTTGTTCTTGAAGGAGGAACCACAGTAGGTTGGGAAGAAGTCGAGAGCGATAGTACCCTTACGGATGCACTTCTTAACGTCTTCGATGGATGGCTCGTTACCTTCGAGGTAAGCTTCCATGAGCTCGTCGTCCTGCTCAACAGCAGTTTCGATGAGCTTTTCGCGCCATTCCTCGACGGCGTCTGCCATGTCGGCAGGAACGTCTTGGATCTCGTAGTTCATTGGGTCGCCTGAGTTATCCCAGACCCATGCCTTGCGAGTGAGGAGGTCAACAACGCCAGAGAGCTCAGACTCCTTGCCGATTGGCAGAACCATAACGAGTGGGTTCGCGCCGAGGCGGTCTTCGATCTGCTTTACGACGCGGAAGAAGTCAGCGCCGATACGGTCGAGCTTGTTTACGTAAATGATACGAGCAACTTCAGACTCGTTGGCGTAACGCCAGTTGGTTTCGGACTGTGGCTCAACACCGCCAGATCCGCAGAATACACCAACGCCACCGTCGAGAACCTTGAGGGAACGGTAAACTTCGATCGTGAAGTCAACGTGACCTGGGGTGTCGATGATGTTGAAGCGGTGTGGCTCGTACTGCTGGGTGCTGCCTGGCCAGAAGCAAGTAGTCGCAGCGGACTGGATAGTGATACCGCGCTCTGCTTCTTGGTCCATGAAGTCCATGGTGGATTCACCTTCGTGTACTTCGCCAAGCTTGTGGATCTTGCCAGTTAGCTTGAGGATACGCTCAGTTGTGGTGGTCTTACCCGCGTCAACGTGGGCGAAGATACCGATATTTCTATACTTGGATAGGTCTGTTGCCATGGTCTTATTCCTTAAAGTTTGGCGGCGAAAGCGCTCGCGGAAAGGAAGTCGCGTATGGATTCTTTGCCCCTTGGCAATGCTATAATAGAGGGAGGGGGAAAAAGGCGCGTTTTCCTAGGGAAATCTCGGGGTGTTTTACAGGTCTGTTGAGAACTGTTTACAAAAAGGCTTCACGCCCTTTCGGGAGCGTGAAGCTAGCTTGGAAGTCTTTCGTAGGGAGCTAGTTTGAGCGTTACCAACTACGAAATTCGCTCGGATCTCTCAGCGCGATCGGATCGACCGAGGAGTTTATGCGCATGTAGGCGATGATTTCGTCTACCCATTTAGAGACTGTAGGGGCGTAGTAGCCGATTTCGGGCGAAACGGAGAGGACGCCACTATCTCCCAACTCTCCGAATACAGTCATCTTGCGGCCGGGGCCTTTGATTTCGACGGTTTCGTAGTAGGCGTTGGCCTGTTCGAGTTTCGGGATGAGCGTTTTTTCGGTGAGGGCGTAGGCCTTGGAGTCCGGATTCCGGATCAGCATGATGGGAGTGGAGATGCGGCTGATAACCTGTTCGTACATGTACTCGCGGGTGGGGTCGGTGCGGCTCCAGATCTCCTCAGAAGAGAGGGAATTGCTCCTGTCGATCACGCTCTGGTACGTTTTGGAGGAGAAAAGCAGGTAGGACGGCTCTTCGAGAATGAAGCCCGAGAAGTTGTAGCGGGATGTCAGGTAGACTGAGAGGTTCGCGTATTCTCGGGTGGAGAAGAGAAAGACGTTGTTGGGGTCGACCTGTTTGAGGTCGCGTACGCGGTTGAAGATGCCGATCCAATCCGCTGAGCGCGCGGAGCGAAGGGTTTCGAGGTCTTCCGCTACAATGTAGGCGACTGCGAATCCGTTGCCGAGCATGTTGCTGCCGAAGGGGGATTTTAGCAGGTAGGAGGCTTGTTGGAATTCTTTGATCTTCGCCTTCGAGAACCCGGCTAGGCGGAGGTTTGAGTTGTTGGCCATGCGGTTCGATTCGACGTCGAGCACGAAGACCGCCGGAACGTTTTTCGCTTTTTTGGGCACGCCGTAGACGAGTCGGATCTTGCCTCCGGAGTCGAGGCGGAGCGGCTTGGTTCGGATGGTCACGTCCTCACGCATGATGCGGCGACGGAAGGGCGAGGCCTTTTCGGGTTTTGCGGTGACGGTGGTCGAATCGACTTCAGGTGAGGCAGCGGTCGTTTCGACGGAGGTCTCGAATTCGCTCCAATCTTCGTCTTGGGCGAAGAGGCTGGAGCAAAGCAAGGCGACCAAGGCGAGTGAAAGGGCTATTTTTGTTGGTCGGCAATTGTGTGGCATGGTGTCTTGCGTTGAACGTTCTATTACTAAACGACGAACCGGATTCGGTATTGAATTTAACATCTTACTCCGGAAATTTCATGTACCCTGCTCCTGTTTGGCGGTTTTTTTATCGAGTCGTTCGAAAATTTCCTAAATTGCCTGCGGTGTGGGAACGTTGTCTGGGTGCCTTGGGTCCTGTGTGATTTCGCCTGCTTCTTGGAACGAGCTGATCGAGAAGCTGGATTTGATGGTTGCATTAGGCATCCCCAATGGAATTCTACGCAGTACTGCGATATTCGTCTTGTGATATATTTTCGTTTTATGAAGCCCTTTTTCCTTTTGGCTGCTCTGGCCACCGCTGTGTTTGCGGTCGCGAGCGATTTTCCGGGTTGGCAAGGGCTCCGAGTTATCAAGGTCGATAACGGAGCCTACAAGATGCTTCCGATCCGCGAGAGCAAAGATGGAGGCGACTCGTTGCTGGTGGTGGAGACACGCCAGTCGCGGCTCGATTTCTACCGCTACGTGGGCAAGGGGGATGCCTTGGACCTCTCGAGTGTAGAGAATCCCAACTATCTGCCGATGGCGGAGGATTTTGAGAAGGAGGAGCTGCCTCTACCTCGTTTGCCGCAGGTGGCGTCGGTCTACGATGTCGAGGGCGATGGAATCGACGAGATTTTCTTGATCCAGTCAGACCCGCGAAAGCTGGTTGTCTTGAAGAAGTCGAAGAAGGGCGAATGGGAGTCGATCAAGGAATGGGAGGTGTCTTCTTCGGAGTTGAGCACGCATCGCCCGATTTTGGTGAGAAAATTCAAGAAGGATCTGCAGATTCTGATTAGCTTCAGCGATGGTATTCAAATCTTGGATTACGATACGCCGGAAGAGGTGGAGTGGCTGCAGCCGCGCGAGCGCGAGATCGAACGAAACCGTTGGTGGCTCATCGACTTGGACGGGGACGAGGATCTCGATGTTATCGAAGCGCGAAACACGGTGAACGCGCCGATTCGCTGGTATGAATCGGAAGACGAATTGTTTCGCCCAGCGGCCAGCATTTCTGAGGAGATCACCAATACGAACGTAGCTCGCGCCATGCGTACGAGCGAAGGTCCGAAGATCGCTTTTCTAGGGGCGAATCAGGCGAATACGATCAGTTTTTACGAGTTGGGCAAGGGAGAGAAGTCGCGTTTTGGGAAACGCAATTTGCTGCCGCTCACGCAGCCGGACTCCGGTGGTTGGGCGACCGTGAAAATCGACGGCAAAAAGTCGATCGTGGAGCTCGGCCGAAACAAGCCTATCCTCAACGTCTATTCCGAGACGGATGGATTTTGGAGTTTCGTGAAGTCGTTTCCGGTGCTGCAGGACGTGAAGGCGATTCGCTCTGTGGGCGACAAGGCGAGGACCCTGCTTTTCCGAGTGGAGGACGAGGGGCATATTTATCAAAGCCGCTGGGACGGCGCTCGTTTTTCGTTTCCCAAGCGGGTGGGGGATCCGTCGGAGGATTCTGGTGACTGGAAGCTTTTGGCGTTCGACCAGTTTGGGGCGGACACTTGGTGGGTGACGCAACGCGGTAAGTCGCTGGTGCTTTCGGTTTGGAACTCGAAGGCGAAGGAGCCGCGCGAGCTGGAGTTTTCCGGACTCGACGGAGACTACGAGAGCTGCGTTTGGCTGGGCGGCGAGCGTTTGCTGGTGAAAAAGAAGTTTTCGAAGACGACCTCTATCTGTTCGCTCGGGGAGGATGGAAAGGCCAAGCTCGCCACCTCTCGATTCAAGGGGGCGGATATTCGCAGGATTCGTCTGCATGATGGTACGCTGTATCTCGCGGAGAATGGAGTCGTGCAGAAGCTGGACGAGAATTTGGACGTGATCGACCAGATCATGTTGGAAGGGGACTATTCGATTCGCTCCTTCGCTCCTGTGTCACGCTCCGAAGCCTATGCTTTGGAGTCCGATGGAGAGCACATCCACCATTTGAAGATGGATAAGTCTGGCATTTTCCAGACGGTGAGCCGCGATTTGGTGCCGAACACTTTGAGAGTCACCGTTGACTCGGTTTTGGGTCTGACCTTGATCGGGGCGAACTCGATAAATGTTCCTTCCTCTGGCAGTTCGGAGCAGCTCGTGCTCAGCTCCAAAATCGACCCTAATGAGCATGCGGGGCGCGACTACGAAAAGAAGACCTTGGGTACTTTGTTCAGCGTCGATGTCGATGGTGACGGGATCGACGAGATCGCTACGGTCGACTACGGGCAGCGCGATATCATCGTCTATGGAGAGAAGGGCGATGGCTACGAGGAGGTGATTTCTTGGAAAGTCTATGACGATGGAAAGTATCCATATGGTCAGGACACGAATAATGGCCGCAACAGCGTAAATCCCTACCGTATGCTGGCGCTCGATTTGGATGGCGACGCCATTCAGGATTTAGTTTTGGCGAGCCACGACCGTATTTTAATTTACTTAGCAAGGGACCCAGAATCATGAGGAAGTATTTCGCTGCCATGGCAGCTATCGTTATCGCAACAAATTTGACCGCGGTTGGATTTGATCGGCTCACCTTTCAAAACGGGACGGAGATCGTAGCTGAGATCCTCAAGCAGGATGACGAGTTTGTGGTGCTTGATCTGGGGTTTGACGTGCTGAAGATCCCTTCCGAGCAAGTTTTGACGATCGAAAAGGCTGACCCTGAGGAGCGTGTGGAACAGACGACGGGCACGGCGCTCTACGCGACGGGGCGTCTCAATGCGGCGCCGGTCAACGAGCTTGTGAAGCGTTATGGCGATTCGGTGGTGATGGTGAAGACTCCGAGTGGATTGGGTAGCGGATTTTTTATCAGCGAGTCTGGGTATTTGATAACCAACTACCATGTTATCGAGCGTGAGACGGCGGTGACGGTTAGTATCTTCAATAAGACGGATTCGGGCTACGAGCGTAAGGAGCTGAAGAAGGTCAGAATCGTGGCTCTGCATCCGGTTAGGGATTTGGCTTTGCTGCAAATTGATGAAGAGGAAGCGGAAGACGTGGCTATCAAGCCAGTTGTTCTTGCGGAAGGCGACGGAGTCGACGTGGGCTCGCTCGTTTTCGCCATCGGCAATCCGCTGGGGCTCGAGCGTTCGGTGAGCCAGGGAATCGTTTCTTCGCGCACGCGCTCGATCGGCTACTTGCGCTTCATCCAGACGGATGCCGCTATCAATCCAGGCAATTCTGGAGGTCCTCTTTTCAATGCGCGGGGCGAAGTCATCGGAGTCGCCTGCGCGGGGCATGCGATGTTTGCCGGTTTGGCCTTTGGCATTCCAGTTCAGGAATTGATCAGCTTCTTGGAGAACAAGGAGACCTACCTTTACGACGCCTCTTTCCCTCAAAATGGAGTTAAGTACCTTGCTCCTCCTTTCCGTGAATCCATGGAAGAACCCGAACCTACCAACTCCCAATCTAGTGAAGAACAGAAATAAGTTTCTCAGCGGTGTCGTCTCCTTCGCCGCTTTAGCCACCAGTTCGTTTGGTGCTCTCAATTCCCCATTTGAGTCTCTTCCAGCAGAGACGATCGCAGCTTTCCGCTTCGATAATTCCCCCGAAACCCT
The DNA here is from genome assembly GCF_016595505.1 of Pelagicoccus mobilis. GTDB lineage: Bacteria > Verrucomicrobiota > Verrucomicrobiia > Opitutales > Opitutaceae > Pelagicoccus > Pelagicoccus mobilis. Next base: position 10,696 of record NZ_JAENIL010000041.1, read on the forward strand.
CGAGCAGTACGTCGACAATACCAAGATGGGGCAGCTTCTGTTCTCGGACGAGAAGATCGCGGAGTACAAGGCCTTCATCGAAAAGCTGATCGAGTCTGAAGAGGCGGGAGGAAACTTTATCCAAAAGCTGGGGGAAGTGGGGCTCGAGCTCGATGATTTGTACGAGATGGCGACGAGCCATATCGGTGGGGCGGTGGTGGATCATCCGGTCCCGGGGCACCTCTCGATGCCTACCATTTTGATTTGGGCTGAAATGAGTGACGGCGTGGCTGAGCGAGCTTTTCAGGCCGTTTTAGAAGGCTCTGCCGAGAACGAAGGAATTGAGCGTACGGACTTGGAGCTACCGGGAGGGCCGGGGGCTCGTATCCGGAAAATCGCGGATGGCTCTTCATTCTTGGTCGCTCAGATTGAGAACCGTTTCCTTTTCGCGATCGGAAACGTACGCGAAGAGATCGCCGATATGGAGGCTGCTCGGGTTTTTGAAGAGGCGGAGCTTGAGGCTCTCGGCTTGTTCATGACTGCTCAGCTCGAAGGGGGCGGAGAATTCCTCAGCGATTTCTATGCTGATGCTGGGGTGAGCTCGGTCCGTCCTTCTTACGAGACGCGTTTGGAGTTGCTGGGTGACGTGCAGAGATTGCTCGATTTCGTGCCTCCACAAAATCGCCAGATGGTGGAGTCGCTCGATATCAATGACTTCAACAAGATCGGTGTTTGGAGTGGCTTCGTCGACATGGAGGAGCGTTCGATTCTCTATTTCGGAGCGCCTGCTCCACGTAAGGGAGTGGCAAAGCTGTTTGAGAACGAGTTTTTCGAATTCCAGCCACCGGCTTGGGTGCCGAGCTCAGTCAACACTTACACTGCCGCTTCTTTCGATATGATGAAGCTCTACGATTTCGCTTTGGAGACGGCTAAGAAGTTCGCTCCGCCGGAGCAAGTGGAGCAACAGCTTGGCATGGTCAATGCCCAGCTCCAGATGAGCTTGCAAACGGACATCGAGACTTTGCTGTCTTCGTTTGGTACTCGGATTCACATGCTGGAGTATCCGATCGAGCTCGTATCGGTTGATGTTGGCGAAGGCAATAACGTGGACATCCCGCAAAGCTCTCAAGCGATCGTGATGGACTTCACGCGTCCGGAGATTTTGCAGGCTGGCATGGCGATGATCGGCGCGATGGCGCAGAATCCGGCCAGCGGTTTCGAGCTGGTGGACGAGATGGGATTTTCGGGCGTACGCATGAAGCAGCCAGGTCAAGGAAGCGTCACGATTGCTCATGGCCTAGGGAAGCTCGTTTTCGCGATTGGCACCGACAATACTTCGAGCCGGATTTTCTCGACATTGACCACTGTTCCGGAGGGCGAGGATGCCTTGGCAGGCAATTCCGAGTTGCGCGACTACCTCTCCGAGGCGGGCGTGAAGCAAGGGACTATGTTTAGCTACTCCCAGGGCGATAAGGTGTTGAAGAATCTTGTCCCGGTTTTCCAGACCCTTTCCGATACGATGAGCACGGCGGCGGGAGAAGACGCCGGTGAATTGGTGGATGATTTGGTTAATCTCCTGCCTAAGGAGGAGGAGCTCGAGGGCTTGCTCGGCATCACTTTCAGTCGGATGTACTACAACGACGCGGGTATCGTCCTCGAAGGGATCAACCAGTATAAGTAGCCTGTCCGCTGATAAACTTTACCTAGGCCGTCCCTCTCTTTGGAGGGGCGGCTTTTTTTTCTTTGTGAGAAAGGAAGGATCGACGATTAGAATGTCGGAACCATTATCGGTATCAGGCGTTCTCAGGTAACGCTACCCATGCGCTCTCTTCTCCTCAGTTTCTTGCTTTTCTGCTCCCTGCTTTGCGGTGAGGAGGGCGGTGCTGTGGATCAGGAGCCGGTAGAAGGGGCCCCGGTCTTTTTCGCTAATGAGCTGGTGGATGATCTGCCGCTGAAAACGGAGCTTTACTCGGTCTTTCCGTTGGTCGAGGTGGTCGGCTTTGACTACGAGTTTCGGGTGAACTCGTTGTATGGGGAATTTCGGGCTCGCGGCCGCGATGGGCTGGGCGAGCTTTTGAGGGAGATCGAGGCGATCGAAAAGCTTAATCGAGTGAGCCAAGGGGAGGCGTTTGCGAGCGCTTTATCCGATGGTTTCACGGAGCCTGTGATGACGACCTATGGGGTGGCCCGACGACCGGTGCGTTCGATCACAGGTTTGCCGGGTGGCATGGTGCGTTACCTCGGCGGTAAGGTTTATCAGGTGCGTCGCGGTTCTGGCAAAGTGATGGAAAAGGTGAAGGAGTTTCGGACCAAGGACTCGGAGCTGGAGGAGGAGCAGGCTGAGGTCGAAGAGGAGAAGGAGGGGCTGGGAAAATCGGCAGGTCGGTTGAGTCGGAAGCATTTGGGGCATGACAATGCCAAGCGCAAGTGGGCGCGCCGTCTAGGCGTCGACCCTTATTCGAACAACGAAGCGTTGCAGGAGGCTCTAGGTCGGATCGCTTGGGCGTCGAGTCTAGGAGGCTTCGCGGATGATTTTGTAGTGCCCTCTCATGAGGTTTTTTCCTATGCGGGGAAGGCGAGGGAGCTGGTTTGGGATCGGCCTGGATATCAGATCGAGCGCGAGATGGTAGGCATGCTCAAAAAGGATGGTGTTAGCAAGGAGCTGATACAGGAGTTTCGGGATGCAGATATGTTTTCTCTGACTGAAAAGCTGGAGCTGTGCTTGGCGTTTTGCGAGTTCGAGTCGGACCGTGCCGCCACGACGGGGCTGAAGTACGCTTTGGAGGTGGAGAGCGTGGAGGATGCGACTTTGTTTTTGGACACTGTCGAGTTGCTCATCCGTTACCACAACCAGGTGGGGCGACTTGTTTCGGTGGGTGACAAGCGTGGAATGATCTACGCGTATTCGATTAACGGTTACGAGATCTATCCCTTTGCGGTCGATTATCTGCACTGGACGCCATTGGTCTACGAGGCTCTGTTGGATGAAGAGCTCAAGGCTGAGAGGCGGGAGATTTGGGTTTCGGGAACCGTATCGCCTATCGCCAAAATGCGTTTAAGGCACCATGGCTGGCAGGTTTTCGACCAGGTGGGTCGCTAGGCTTTGCCGAGTAACGAGCGAGTGGCGAGCAGGTAGCCGTCGGTGCCGAGTCCGGTGATCACGCCGCGGGAGACTTCGGCCGTGAACGAGTGGTGGCGGAAAACTTCGCGAGTGTGGATGTTGCTGATGTGGACTTCGACCACGGGGAGGCCAGCTCCGCTGATCGCGTCGCGCAAGGCGACGCTGGTGTGGGAGTAGGCGGCGGGATTGAAGACCACGCCCTGGCAATCGGAGTCGGCGAGCTCGGAGAATTTGTCGACTAGGGCTCCTTCGTGGTTGGACTGGAAGAAATCGAAGGAGACATCCGGGAAGGCTGAACGCAACTCGTCGGCGATATCGTCGAGCGTTTTTGAACCGTAGATTTCCGGCTCGCGCTTGCCGAGTCGGTTGAGGTTGGGTCCGTTAAGTACTGCGATCTTCTTCATAGTGAAGGGTTTTGCTAGAGAAGAGCCGCTTTGTACATGCTGAAATTTTCTTTAGTCGACGGTGGAATCGATGGGGATTCCGAGTGATTCGTAGAGTTTGCGTCGTTCTGCCTTGTCGGTTGCAAGGACGCCGTGCGCGTGTTCGGCCACTTGCCGAGCGTGTTTGCGAGGAACGACGATCACACCGTCTCCGTCGGCCACGACGACATCGCCTGGCATCACGAGAACGCCGCCGACGACGATGGGGCGATTGATGGATTCGATCTCGTTCCGGCCTGGGCGGATGCCGCGGCCTTTCTGGCGGAGGTAGAGCGGGATCTTTTGGATGGCTACCTCGTCGGTGTCGCGAGCGCTCGCGTCGGTGACGACTCCTACGGCTCCTCGCTCTTTCCAAATCATGATGTTGTTGGATCCGATTGAGCCAACATCGGCTGATTCTACATCGTCGAGTACTACCACGGACCCAGGGAAGAGATGGTCGGTGAAGGGCTCTGAGGAGTAGTTTCCGTAGAACTGGTCCCGCCATTCGGTGAAGCTCTGGCCTTCCTCTGGGAACGCTCGACGCTGTGTTGGGACGTAACGGGCGGTAACGGCGATGCCTCGTATGATGTGGCTTAGGTCGCTACGATCGACCCAGTCCGGGTGAATTGCAGGATCAACGAGTCCGGTATCCACGAAACCGAGGGAGTCCATGCCGTCGGAGACATCGGCGACCCGGAGGTTGGCGTAGAGTTTGAGAATCTGGTCGTTCTCCTCTTGGGAGAAGGTTTCAGTTTCGATATAGTTTTGCGGCTGTCCCTTGGGACTTGCCGCCAAGGATGCGTGTAGGAGGAGGCAGGATGCTACGAGGGAGAGGGGAGTGAGTTTTCTGTTCATGCTTCGATGCGGTAATCGTTTCGTACCCTTCGAATCATGGCTAGAAATTCGGCGTTATCAAACGTGACGCCAACGCTTACTGTATGGTTAGAGCGGGCAGTCGGTTTTAATGAACTCCCACTGGAGTCCGAACTTTTTCGCGGCTTCTGCGGCGAGGGCGGAAATGCCGAAGGTCTCTGTGGCGTAGTGACCGCAGGCGTACACGTTGAGTCCGGCTTCTTGGGCGTAGTTGTAGTGATGCTGGCGGAGTTCTCCGGTAATGAAGGTGTCCGCTCCGGTAGCCTTAACCTGTTCGATGGCGCTTGCTCCGCTGCCTGTAAGGACGCAGATGCGGGTAGGGGCGCGGGAGCCGAACTCCATGGCGGAGAATTTCTGGCCGAAGAGGCCTTTGAGCGCGGCGCGCAGATCGGCTCGGGTGCTTTTCCAGCTGCCGATGAAACCGATGTCGGTGCCTTCGTATGGAAGGAAGGAGTCTGCGGGCTCGATGCCGAGCTTCTTGGCGAGGATGGCGTTGTTGCCGATCTCGGTGTGGGCGTCGAGGGGAAGATGGCAGGAGTAGACGGCGAGGTTTCCATCCACGAGAGTGCGGATTTTGTCGTACTCGGGGCCGACGAAACGCTTGGCCCCGCTCCAGAACATGCCGTGGTGCACGATGAGGAAATCGATTTTGGCTTCGACTGCTCGTTGGAAGGGGACGAGTCCGGCGTCGACTGCGGCTCCTATTTTAGTGACGACTCCGTCGTTGGCGAATTGCAGGCCGTTGAGGGCTCCGCTGAAATCTTTGACTTGGTGGGTGTTGGCGCGTTGGTCGCAGAAGGAGACGATGTCCGAAAGCTGGATCATGTGGGATCTGGAATTAGGGAAGAAAAAATAGAGGAGGGGAAAGGGAAGCGTTTGCACTCTGAGAGAGCAAGGAACAGTTATTCGCAAAGGAACTTTTTGGTCGCCAATAATCCCGCTTCGTAGGAGTCTGGTTGGCTTAGGACGACGACGCTATGTACGATGAAACCCATGACGAATCTCAGGCCCTTGCGGGCTCGCTGTTGCTGGCGCACCCGCAGTTGAAGGACCCGAATTTCGCAAGTTCGGTGGTGCTTCTGACGCAGCATGAAGATGCGGGGTCGCTAGGTGTGGTGCTTAACCAGAGCACGGGCAAGCGGCTGGAGGAGCTGAGCTCCGAGTTTTCTGATTGTGGTCTGGGGGATGTGCCGGTCTACGTGGGCGGTCCGGTTGCTCAGAACCAGATTATCTTGGCGGCTTGGAAACTGATTCCCGAGCAAGGGCAGTTTCAGTTGTACTTCGGCATGGAGCCTTTGGTGGCTCAATCGAAACGGGAGGCTGACCCGGAGCTGGTGTTCCGCGCGTTTAAGGGGTACTCGGGCTGGTCGGAGGGGCAGCTGATGGGTGAGCTCGAATCGAACGCTTGGGTCGTGACGGATGTGGATGCGGAGTCGATTTCGGAGCGGGATGGTCCGGATTTGTGGCGTCATCTTATTACGGAGGTAAATCCTGAGTTGGGGCTGTCGGCCTCCGTGCCGGAGGATCCGGGCAGCAATTAGCTGGTTCGACCGATTCTAGGGGAGATTCCTGGGGAGGGAATATTTCACGATTCCTCTATTGACAGGTTGGAACCGACTCGTTCTCTTTACGCCCCTTATGAAAGTAGTGTCCTCACTTAAGTCCGCCAAGACACGTCACCCCGACTGCCAGGTAGTGCGTCGCAAGGGCCGTCTGTACGTGATCTGCAAGACCAACCCGCGTTTCAAGGCCCGTCAGGGTTAATTCGCTTCTAACCGCTCAATTTTCGCCGTGAAAAAAGGTATTCATCCAGATTACAACCCAACCGTCTTCGTCGACGTATCGACAGGCAAGCAGTTCGTAACGAACTCCACAATCCCTGCCAAGGGTCACCAAACGGAGACTGTTGACGGCGTAGAGTGCGTTAAGGTATTCCGCGACATCACTATGGACTCCCACCCGGTATACACTGGCGAAAAGCGTTTCGTCGACACCGCTGGTCGTGTGGAAAAGTTCCAGAACAAGTTCCGCCGCCGTCGCTAATAGCCGCGAACATAGAATTTCCAAAACCCTCGAGAGCTTCTCGGGGGTTTTTTGTTGTCTCGCGCGAAGCATCTACTGATGTCTTAGCCCGAAATTTCAGCCATGCCGAAGAAACTCATTTTCATAGACTGTGATAGCACGCTCAGCTCGATCGAAGGGATCGACGAACTCGCCCGTTTTCGCGGTGAAGATACGTTTCGCGAGTGCGAGAACATGACCAACCGGGCGATGGACGGCCATATCGCGATCGAAGACGTTTACGGCGCTCGTTTGGATCTCATCAAGCCGACGGCTGGAGAGTGCGAGAAGATGGGGCAGCTCTATATAGATACGGTTGAACCGACAGCGGTTGAGTGCTTGGCCAAGCTTCGCGAGGATGGCTGGGAGCCGATCATCGTCAGTGGCGGCCTAACCCAAGCGATCGCTCCCTTCGCCAAGTTCCTTGGGATCGATAAGGTGAGAGCGGTTGATTTGATCTTTGATGCTGACGGCAACTATGCCGGATTTGACGGAAATTGCCCGACTTCTCGCATGGGCGGCAAGATGAAGGTGATCGATGCGGATCGTGCGGAGTATGCCGAATCGGTCGCGGTCATGGTAGGGGATGGTTCCAGTGATTTGGAGACGCAGCCATTTGTGGACCTTTTTATCGGTTACGGCGGCTACTTGGAGCGGACAAAGGTGAAGGCGGAAGCCAAGCAGTTCGTTTACAAGTTGAGCGAGATCCCAGCGTTGCTCCCTTAGGATGCTTAAGGACTGGATAGACGCTGCTCGCCCCAAGACGTTGCCGGCTGCGGTGGTGCCCGTTTTGATGGGAACCGCGGAAGCCAAGCGAATGGGATTTTTCGATTGGTGGCCGGTTGTAATCTGCCTGGTCTTTTCAGTTCTCGTGCAAATCGCCACCAACATGGCGAACGACTATTACGATCATATCCGTGGAGCGGATACGAAGGATCGGCTGGGGCCTGAGCGATTGGTTGCGAGCGGAAGGATCGAGCCTAGGGCGATGTTGATCGTGTCGCTTTTGGTGTTCCTCGTCGCGTTTCTGATTGGACTCAATCTTGTCGCTTATCGAGGCTGGGAGTTGTTAGTGGTTGGAATCGTGTCTATTGTTTTTGGATACGGATATACGGGTGGCCCATTCCCGCTGGCGTACAAGGGGCTCGGTGATGTCTTTGTGGTTTTCTTCTTCGGTCTCGTTGCCACGATGGGGGCGGTCTATGTCATCACGGGAGAACTTACCATGCAGGCGGGGCTGCTCGGTCTCTCATTGGGCCTGTTAGCGAACAACATTTTGGTGGTGAACAACTACCGTGATCGAGATACTGACAAAGCGGCGAACAAGATGACCTTGATCGCTCGCTGGGGGGCTAACTTTGGCTTGGCCCAGTATCGTGTGCAGTTGGTGGGAGCTTACTTGTGTTTAGCTCTTTATGTGACTTCGACGGGCGAACCTTGGCATGCTTTGCCATTGTTGATCCTTCCCTTGGGGCTGCGGCTTGCTGCGGCTTTGGAAACGACAGAAGGAAAGGCGCTGAACGGGGTCTTGGCCAAAACTGCCGCGTTTCTCTTGTTGTACGGAGTGCTCAGCGCGGGATCGATTGTTGCGGGAGTTTAGCTTAAGAATCTAACAGGATTTTCACATCGGATTGTTTTCCGAGCCTTGTTGATTTCGGATTCGTAGATAGACTGATAAGCTTCTGAGCGAAATCGCTAGATGTTTCTTCGATCGATATCGGCGAGTCTGTGCGACTTTGCTTGGAGTAACGACGAATCCCGATGCTTGTAGGAAGAACAGTTATTTATGGGGGGGCGCTGTATGTCCGGCGCTTGTTTGCTGTGTACATATCGCTCGTAGGCGGATCCTTCTGTCTTGCCGCTAGTGATGCTCAGGACCTCTTCGATCTTAGCTTCGAAGAACTGCTGAACGTAAAGATTACAACGGGCAGCCTGACTGATTTTGTTGCGAAGCATTCGCCTTCTGCGATCACAACGATCCAACGCGAGCAAATCGAGCTCTCGGCGGCCCGAAACATTGCCGGGGTTTTGGAGGAGCATGTGCCGGGAATGATGCTGATGACGCACACAGCTGGAGACAAGATTGGGATTCGCGGTTTAATTGCCGCTGAGAACTACAAGTTGCTGCTGCTTGTGAACGGGGTGAACGTTACCAACAACGTTTACGAAGGCGCGATGATGGAGCTGGATCAATGGGAGCTTGGTGACATCGAGCGTATCGAGGTTGTGAGAGGTCCTGGTTCGGTCACGTATGGATCTGGCGCAATAGCAGGGGTGATCAACATCATCACAAAATCGGCGAGGGAAGTCTCCGGTGTAAGCGAGTGGAGTGTCTCCTATGTGCCGGAGTATCACGGCAAGGGATTCAGTTTTCAGGCGGCTAAGCAACTTGGCAGCTGGAGCTCTTACTTTTTTGGTTCCGTCCGCGAGTCGGACGGACTGCAGAACCCAGACTATTTCCAACTGAGACCAGATGCGGCCTCCGATATTCGTTACGTTGGTAAGCGACCCACGGATGTTAAAGGGCCGCAGCCGTACCTAGGAGACACTTTGGACGAGCCTCAGGTAAAATTACACTTAGATCTGGATGATGGGAGAAATTTTAGGGTTTGGGCGCGCTACACCGAATCCGGACAATCGCATACATTCACTACGTATTCTGCTTTTTCGGATAAGGACGGTAATCTCGTTTCGGATACGCCGACGCGAAAACGCTCTATTCGGAATTTCGTGGTGAGCCCAGAGTACGAATCGGAACTAAACGACAAGTGGGGATTGACGCTTCGAGCCAGCTTGGATGCGCAGGAGTATATTCGCTACGACTTCAGGAATGTAGATTGGCCAGAGGACCATCCTAACAATATTCGAGACTACGCGTTTTCTCAGGAGCGGCTTGTTGCCTCCGCTTTATTTGATTATGATGACGGTGAGTCTTTGAAGGTGGCGACGGGCTTCGAGTATAACCGGACTGGCGTTCATGCTCCTTGGGGAAAGAACTCTGACCACATTTGGGTACGGGAAGGTCTACATTTGGTGAGTGATGCGGATACGAGCATTTACCTCCAGTATCCTGATGCGTCGAGACGTCCCTCTCTGGATGCTCTGGAAGAGGTTGGTGGCGGATTGGACTTTGATACTTTTACACAGTTGAGCGAAGTCACCTACGACCTCCGAACTGGGGCGCGTATCGTCTATGCCCACCGTTTGGATTTTCCAGAGATTTCGGATACGATGTTTGCTCCGCGATTGTCTTGGATAGCAGATTTCTCTGAGGAGAGCACGCTTCGCATTAGTGCACAGCGGTCTTTGCGAATGATGCCGTTACGGGCCCAGTATTTGTTTGATAAATACGACCGATCTGAATCGATGTCAGGTCGAGATCATGAGTCGCTCGATAGCTTGGAGGTCGCGTTCACAAAGTTAGTAAGTGATTCCTTCCTGTTGGATGTGAATGCGTTTTACAACGATTCTGACACTGTTGGCTACACGGGACAGGATTTGCAGTTTCTTGGCGATTTGCAGTTGTGGGGTGTTGAGTTGCAGGGGCGGTTTCAGTGGGGAAACACAGAGCTTATAGTCAATCATTCGTATATCGACTTGCTCGATATGGCTATGAACCCGGAGCTAAAGACGGGAGAAAATCGTAACAACATTTCGTTCTCGGACTATTTCTATTACACTGGAGGGGACGTTCCCATTCTATTGGAAAGCTACGGTAGTGGCTTGAATAACTGGTCTAACAATTCGACGCGTCTGATCGTCACTTCGAAATTCCTAGATGATCGATTGATCGTAAGGTTGTCGGCACGTATGAACTGGGACTATGAGGGATCATATGACGAGATTGAGATGTATCAACGAGCGTATGACACTTTTGATACCTCGAGTCTTGACGCAGACGACTTGGTTGCGTTCGAGAGACAACGGACCGAGTTCGAGCGAGAACGGGGCTTTCTGGATGCGGAGGACGCTTACCAAAGTGACGTTCATTTCAATGCATCCCTAAGCTACCGCTGGGACCTGAAGCAATCGTCGGAGTTAGTCGCATCGCTCTTTGTGGAAAATCTCTTTGGCGAGGAAAAGCGCTATCATGTTAGCACCGGTTCGAGCAATTATTACCCATCACGCCCAGTGTTCGTTGAGGAGCCCACGAGTGTTGGCTTGCGGGTTTCAGTTCGTTATCGTTAAGCCTCTTTCCAGAGGCGTTTGAATGTGGCGATGTCTTTTCTCATTGCCTCGTAGACTGCGTCGCGGCTGATGGATAGTTCTCGTTTCCCTTTATCCGCTCCTCCGAGATCGTATTCGTAGTGCATGGAGATGGGGACTTCGATGTTCGAGGTCTTGAGAAGGCGGAAGTATTTTTTGAAGTCTACCATGCCTTCTCCCAGCGGTGTATTGAAAAGTTTAGTACTGCTGCCTTTTCCTTCCCATCTGAAATCCTTGATCGCGATGGATCGGATGCGTGGGGATATGAGGCGGTAGCCGTTTGGCCAGGAGCGGCCTCCTTCGACTGTGGCGTGCCGGATATCGTACTGAGCTCCCATGTGGCTGGGAAGAGATCCTTGAAGGATTTTCCAAACCTCCCAGATGGAGGCTCCAACAAGGAACCCGGAGTGGTTTTGGTAGCAACCGGTAAGCCCCAGTTCTTTGTTGAGCTCGCCTAAGGCGACAATCTTTTGTCGGCAACGTTCGAGTGTCTCGGGGAGGGGCGACTCTTTGTTGTACCGATACCAGTTCATCCTGTAGTGGGTTATTCCTTCGCTTGCAGCGGTTTTGAGGACCAGTCGGTCGAGTGGCTTGGACGCGTCGTCCACGGCGGTCGTCATCATTTTTAGGTCGAGCCCTTCTGCTCGAACTGCCTCAGCTGCTCGAGGCAAATCCGTATCCACTTTTTCAGGAAGGACATGGCCGCGGGGGCGAACTGTTAGGTCGATCCCATCGAACCCGATCTCTTTTGCGACTTTGGCCATCTCTTGGTAGTCGAGAAACTGGAGATGCTTGGAGAAAAGGTTCAGTTTTGGGGGGCTGTTGTGCTTGGCCGCGCGACTTGCGGAGGGGAGGATCGAGGCGGCAGTGAGCAAGGCTCCTGTCTTGAGAAAGGATCGGCGATTTTGGGGTATCATCGATTTTTAGCGTAAGGCGATCAGGTGCGTCGGGTAAAGATTTGAGTCGTTGGAAGCTGCCTCAGTTTCCCGGTTGCGCTTCGAAAAAGACTCGAAACCTGAAATAGTGCGCTTTTGTTCCGCTGAATGTTCAAGGAAGGGCGAGAAAATCGAGTTTGAGAAGCTGTTTTGTAAGTCGCGATTCATGAGGAGGATATGTTCGAGAAGGCGAATTGTTTAACGGGGCTAGTGAGAAATACTTCTCTAATGGTTTGCTCTCGATCTAATTTTCCTAAATCAAGTCAGCGGTCAGTCAGTATATCTGCTGATGTCACATTAGTTGTCTAACTAGCGGTAGCTAGACTTCTTGACCCGTCGATGCCGAGCGCGTCGGCGGGTTTTTGGTTTTTGGGTAAGTTAGCTCCTTCTCCTTCGTTTCGAAAATGAGCTCAAAGTTCTGACCAATAGTCTAATTGTGGCGTCCGGTGTTTGAGAATATAGTTTTGTTCTATATTTTGTCTTCGTTAACCCCATCTGCTGTTGTGACTCCTTTCTACCGAGCTCTGTTTGTCGGCCCCATTCTTTTTCTGCTATCCTACGCTCCTGTGTGTGTGGCGAAGGAGCGTCCTAACATTTTGATCGTTCTGACTGATGACCAGGGGCGAGATGATTTCGGTTATCGAAATCCGTATGTCTATGAAACGCCTTACTTGGACAGGCTTCGTTCCCAGTCGCTCGAGTTCAGCCGGTTTTACGTGAACCAGACTTGCGCGCCGACTCGGGCGAGTTTGTTGACGGGGCGCCACTTTTTGGAGACGGGCGTGTGGGGCGTGCATGGGGGCCAGGACTATCTGAATCTTGACGAGACTACCTTCGCCGAACGGCTCTTGGAATTGGGTTACGCGACAGCTTTTTATGGCAAGTGGCATAGCGGGAAGACTGATGGTTACTTGCCTTGGGATAGGGGCTTTGAGGAAGGGGAGTTGGCCCATCTTTACAGGCATGAGAATGGCATCTTCTACACTCGAGAGGGGGAGGTGCGTACAAAGGGGTGGACTGGGCGGTCCCTTGCGGAAAAGGCGTCGCAGTATTTGCGAGCTCGCTCGAAGGCCGGGGATGGCCGTCCGTTTTGCTTGTATCTCTCAATGTTGGCTCCGCATGGGCCATGGTATGCTCCTGAGGAGAGGGTAACGAAGTATAGGAAACGTGGATACTCGAAGTCGTTAGCCGAGTTTGCGGGAATGATCGAGGAGCTCGATGGGAACATTGGGCGTGTTTTGGAAGCGTTGGATGAATCGGGATTGGCTGATGATACGGTTGTTCTCTTCTTTTCCGACAATGGTCCGATCATGAACTCGGGTCGCAAGGACATGGCGGATCATGTGGGGAAGGATTGGGAACTGCGAAACCCGAGCCAGTTGAGGGGAAACAAAGGAACGGTTTATGAGAATGGCGTTCGAGTGCCCTTGTTCGCACGTTGGCCGGGGCGGATTCGTGCAGGAGAGTCGACGCAACTCTCTCATGTGGTGGACATCTTTCCGACTCTTCTGGAGCTGGCTGGGGAAAGGCCGGATGCGCGGAAGGGGGACGCTCCTTTGCGTGGTCACTCTCTGCTACCTGTTATGCTGCATGGGGCGGAGCTGCCCCCTCGCTCTTTGTTCATCGCTTCTGACCATGCTCAGGTTCCCGGTGGGCGTCATCGTTACGACTTTTTGAGTAGCGCTAAGTTGCTAGAGGGTGAAGTGCAGGATTTGGCTTTGCGTGAGGGAAATCGAAAGCTTGTTAGGCGTGGCGGGAGGATCGAGTTGTTTGACATTGAGAACGATCCGAGCGAGTTGAGGGATCTTTCAAAGGTCGAGCCGGAGGTGAGCGAACGGATGAGTCGCCAACTGTTGGATACGTTTGAATCCATCCGTGACTCCGGACGTGCGTTCCAAGCCCCGGTTTTTCGAATCGGGGTGGATGAAGACCGGGCGAGCTTCGTGTTCGCATGCGCTCCGAGCGAGCTGTATGGGTCAGTCAAATACGGTAGCCACGCCACGACGGGGTGGGCTCGGGTGGGCGATGGGCAGGCGCATCGTGTCGATGTCGTTCAAGAGGGCTGGTTCTCGGTGATTCTTCACGTGGCAGGGGGAAAGAAAGGGGCTCGAGTGAAGATCGAGGTCGGAAAGTCGAGTCTCGTAGGAGATTTGACGGAGGGAAATCGCACCAAGCTTGGCCGCATTTATTTGGCGAAGGGAGATGGCGTCTTGAGCTGTGTATTGAAGTCTCTTTCTGCGGATGGTGGGGTGTTCGAGTCGCTTAAGGCGATTGAATTTATCGGGGACGGGGCGACGCAGGGCGCTTTTTATTCCTTCTAGAGTGATTGATGGTTGAGCGCAGGTTGATTTCTCTGAGCGAGAAAATAACTCAATTTAAGGGTAATGGGTATCATTGTGGCATGCCTGTCTTTTCGCTATTTTGCTCTAATAATATGACGATTTCCAACTTTGCTCGATTCTTTCAATTTAGTAACGGGCTGCGAGTCGCTTTAGGTTGTCTAACTAGCGGTAGCTAGACTGCTTAGCCCGTCCTCGAGTAACCGAGGACGGGCCTTTTCTTGCTTAGAAAAATGTGGAAAGGAGATTTCAGGAGTCTTGTGGGGGCCTGTCGCAAAAACTCCTAAATTTAGGTGTGAAAATTAAAGAATGAGAATTGGTGCGAAAATTAGCACAATTGAGCGACAATCAGCCTCATTGAGAGAAAGCTGGGGGTTTGTTAGTCTCGATACTGAGTTAAGAAAAACTACCCCAACATGCATCCCTTATGCAGGCGCCATGTGTGCCCAACTTCATCGTGTCTGCATTGCAGTGGTTTGGGGGTAACTCGGTAACAAGAACTAACCCAAAACCATGACTAGAAAAACCCACCCTAATAGTGTGCGGAGTCGATCCATTATGCGTGGAATCGGTTCGGTCTCACTCGGAGCGGCGCTCATTGCTCCCTCGCTTCTTCTTGCTCAAGAGGATGAAGAGGAAGAGGTCTTCGAACTCTCTCCATTTACTGTAGATGGTTCTCAAGATGAAGGCTACCGTGCTACCAGTACTCTTGCTGGTTCACGTATTCGAACTGATCTGAAGGACGTCGGCGCAGCTGTCACCGTTATCACCAAGGAGTTTCTTGATGATCTTGGCGCTGTCGATAACGAGACTTTGCTCGCCTACACGCCAAGTATGGAAGTTGGCGGTACCCACGGAAATTTCAGTGGCGCTAGCGGCGATAGCAACTTGAGCGAGCGTGACACGTTCAACAATCCGAACGGAAACACTCGTGTCCGTGGATTGGCTCGTGCTGACAATACAAGGAACTTCTTCCTCTCGGATGTACCGTGGGATGGATACGTTGTCGATCGTGTGGACATGTCGCGCGGTCCGAGTGCGATCCTCTTCGGACTCGGTAGCCCAGCAGGTGTCATCAACGCCACGACACAAGATGCGAACTTCAGTGATGAGAAAAAACTGGAGCTGAAATTCAGCAAGTACGGTAGCATGCGAGCAATGGCTCGTACGAACTTCGTTCTTATCGAGGATCAGCTGGCAGCCAAGGTCGCTGTCGTCAGTGATCGCCAGAAGTTCCGTCAGGATCCTGCATTCGACGATCGTGAGCGAATCTATCTTGCTGCGAAGTGGAAGCCGAACTTCTTGAACGGCGACGGTAAACGCTTCTCTTTGAAGGGGAACTTCGAGCACGGTAACGTAAGAAGTAACCGTCCGCGTGTCCTAACGCCAAAGGACCACATCACGCCATTTTTCAATCCGGTTGGTCGTGATGAAGATGGCAACTATCCGGCGACTCCAGGCGTAGGAAAGGGAGTCTTTGACCCTGCTCTCGTTCGCTTGGGTGAGCTCGATGAGCTGGGGCATGGTCAGCTGAACAAGGAAGTGAACGTAAATGGCGAGGATATGCTGAATCCTTACTGGACTCCGGTTCTTGGAAACTACGCTCAGCTCTTTGGTGGACCTCTCTTCGTCTACGACACTCCAGGAGGAGGTCTTGATCGCGTTCTCATAACCGAGCCACATTTCCGTGGAGCTCTTGGTCCTGATGGTGAAGTTGATGACGCCTTCGACAATTACCCGTACACGAGAATGACCTCGATTGGTGGATACGGTGGCTATGCCAACAACGTTCAACTGCCTGGATACGAATTCGGACTCTACAAAGACTACCATTTGAGTGATCCATCGATCTTCAACTTCTACAACAAGTTGATCGATGGTCCCAACAAGAACGAGTGGTCTGATTGGGATGCTTTGAATCTCAGCCTGGAGCAAACCTTCCTGAACGATAAGGTAGGTTTCGAAATATCTTACTACGATCAGCAGTACACTGAAGGTCGTGTGAGCCTCAGCACTAAGGACGCAATCTATGTGGATACAAACAGCCACTTGGCAGATGGATCGGTAAACCCGAATGCTGGACGCCCGTTTATCTCGGATGCGTTCCAAAGTGGAAACCGATTCGCTACCAAGGATCGTGATTCTTACCGTATTACCGCGTTCGCCGAATACGATTTCCGAGATCACTCTGAAGGTTGGTTAGCTCGTATTTTTGGCAAGCATCGCGTCAATGCAGTGAAGTCGGAGGAGAATGTATTTACGGATACGCGTTCTTTCCATCGCTACCGCATGGAAGAGGCTTACTACGAGTACACAGGCGCTGTGCGTTGGTCAGATAATGCGAATCAGCCAAACACCACCCACTACATCGGACCGGCCTTGTTTGATTACGATTCTGCAGCTGGCTTGAATCTTTCCAATCTGACCGGGATGCAGTTGCTCCCATCCACTGCGGATGTTCGCTACTTCGATACAACTTGGACTGCCAATGTTGATCCTGGCGCTGAGTGGATCACTCCTGACGGCGATGTTAGCACTCAGTCCGAAAACTGGGATAACTATGCCGGTTGGACTACGCGTTCCTTTGGCGTGGTCGATGCCCTCCAGGGGGACAACATGGATACAATGACGGGCAATGCGAATTTGTCTGAACTCACTGTCCAATCTGAAGTCGCTGTATGGCAAGGTTGGTTCCTCAACGACTCTATCGTTGGTATGTACGGTGTAAGAACGGATGATACTTCCTCCAATGTGTTTGGAGCTCCACGTATCGAACCTGATTCGCCTGAAGCGATTGCTGGCGGGCCTGTCGGCTTTGTTGACGTGAGCCCTGAGGTGTACCGCTTTACCGCTGATCCACGTGAGGATTCCAAATCATCCACCAGCTATAGCATCGTGACTCACGTCGACGCGCTTCCTGGCATGGATTGGTTGCCGGTGAATGTCAGCCTCAGCTACAACGAGTCGGAGAACTTCCAGCCTGCCGCTTCTCGCGTAGACATGTTCGGGCATCCGTTGGATGTACCAACAGGTGACACTGTAGACAAGGCGATCAGCATCTCTACCAAGGACCGCAAGTACTCCCTCAAGATTACAGATTATGAGACAACCTCAAATCTCAGCAACTCCTCATACATCCCTGGTACTTGGATGGTCGGACGCTTTGTTGCTTGGGGTGAAAACTGGGCCAACGTTCACCAGTACAATATCGACAATGGTTGGACGCTCGCCGGCGTAGGAGACAAGAAGGCTTGGCGCTGGAACATGAAGAATCCAGACGGTATCTTCGACCAGGAGTTCGAGGACAAGGCGATCGCAGACTGGCGTGACTTCGTTGACGCGATTCACACCGAGTTTCCTGATTATACCGAGGCCTGGAGTCTCGATGATCCGGGAGGCGAGCCGAAGTTCTATCACACGATCGATCCGGCTGGTTTGACCTACACCCAGGACGCAGTTTCCAAGGGCCGGGAATACGAATTCCATGCACGTATCAACGACAACTGGAACCTAACCTTCAACGCTGCCCAAACACACGCTGTTCGTAAGAATGTTGGGGGTGAGGCGATGATCGAGTGGGTAGCGTTCGTGGATAAGTGGTTCAATGAAACCAACGCGGGCGACATCCGTATTTGGTCCGGTGGCGGTCCGTCTATCAAGCAGACATGGCAAAGCGCGTTCCGTTCGAACTATGCCCTTACTGAGCTACTCGAATCGACTGCGAGTTCCGAGTTGCGTGAGTGGCGCTTTAACGCGGTGACTCGCTATGGATTCAAGGACGGTCGTCTGAAAGGCCTGAACATTGGTGGTGCAGTGCGTTGGGGTGATGATCCGATCCTTGGATACGCTCCGATCGAGACCGAAGATGGCTCCCTGAGCTACGATTTGGATAACCCATACATGGGGCCAGACGATACGCAGATCGACTTCTTCACCAACTACACGAAGAAGCTAAAGAACGGTACTCGCTGGAAGATGCAGCTCAACATTCGTAACCTCTTCGCTGACGACAAGTTGATCCCGTTGAGTGTTCAACCGGACGGAACTCCAGCAGGATTCCGCATCCCGTCCGACCGCACTTGGTCGATCACCAACACCTTCGACTTCTAGTCGTAAGTTCTAGTCTATTACCCAAACGTAGATTTGGGTTGTGGTAAAAACCAGGCCGTTCCTGTTCGTGGGGACGGCCTGTCTATTCTTGGTGGGGAGGTAAAGTCATTTATTTAGGTGACATGACAAAACTCACACTTTCCGTAGGATAGGCCGTGTTACTAGCAGACTGATTTTGTAACTGAGGCAGGTAGAGTGAAAGAGCGGCTGTTTGTCCTCCTATGTTTGGGGAGAACTTTGTTCGATTGAATTCTGCCCTCCGGAATTTGAATAGAAAAATGGATACGCGAACATCTTTTAGAATTTATTTTCTAGCGACCGCCATGCTGCTGTCTTTTCCGATAGTGCAGAATAGCGAAGGTTTAGAGCTTGGAGAACACACGGTGAAGCTCTCGACGCAGGCTTTGGTGATGGGGCGCGATTTTGGAAACGACAACCAAGGTTCAAGTGGCAGCGTTTCGGCGACTGTTGATTTCGGGTGGCGTCCTGCCGAACGGCTTGAGCTGGACGGACAGTTTGTGCAAGTGAACCAGATCTATCAAGAGGGACGAGCGGATGCCGCTTACTGGCTTTCTAATGATGATGAAACAGTGTTAAATGGTTTGTCCCTAAAGTATGATTTCAGTTCGGAGATGGATCGTTCTTCGGTGTTGAAACTCGGTCGGATTCTAGACCACTACGATTTCTTTCCCAGCTACAAGAATGCTCGGCACAAGGTGCAGGCATTTGAAGGGGGTGTTTGGAAAACTGATCTGGCAGAGGGGCTGTCGCTCGATGTTGGGCATATCGAACGCTACAGTTCTTGGTCGAGTCGGGAAGGTGGACCCTCGCCGGTAAATGGTGACTTCATTACGCTCAGTAAGCGTTTGGGAAGAAGTGGAGGCGATTCAGGAGTCCAGTTTCTGTCTTCCGACTATCAAGCTGGAAAGTATTCACTGACAGCATACGATTATTATGCGAAGGACTTGTACAATAATTTCGGCTTCAAGGTTTCACGTGTCCTCAGTCCTGACAATGCGAAGGGACAGTGGTCGGCCCGTTTTCGCTATGATCGGCAAGACGGGGACTCAGGAGGCTTTCTGGCGGGGCACGAAGCGGAGGTGATCGAAGCTACTGTTGGTTTCAAGAAAGACTCCTACTTCTGGAATGCAGGTTGGACCCATGTTGGCTCATCCGCGTCCTACCTCGCTCCTTTCCGAACATCGCACGAGATCGACATGAGCTTCATGTGGTACACGAACCAGTACGAAGTTGGTACCGACTCGTTCCACTGGAAAGGCGTTTACAAGAAAAAGGGGTGGGTCTTCTACGGTTTGCTGATCCACGCAGATCATGTGAATCGGGATGAAAGTGAGGCTAACCTCGTCATCCGCAGAGTCCTCGAGAACAATGTATGGTTCGCTCTGTTTGGTGGATACGGTCAGCGTAACTTCGACGATGCTGTCATTGAAGACGGCTGGGGCCGTGATCTTCGCTTCTATGCAGGTTGCTCGTTCTAGTGCAGTGCATAAGGTTCTGCCTCAACTCAATTACAATTGAGACAGTGTTCGCGACCTTCTAGACCAAACCTTTTTGCGGTCGGTGTTACTTGACCTTGCCTGTCGACGTTACGGGCCAGTCGTCGGTGCGGAAGGGGGTGACGGGGAGCCCGTTGCGGTCGAAGAGGTTTATGACTGGGTTTTGAGCCCAACCGTAGCGGACGGCTACTGGCAGCTCGATTTCGTCGCTCCAAACTTCGATTGTGTTTTGGTCGATGATCTTTGCTTGGGCCCAGACGAAGCTCTGGTCTTCGCCAGCGATTGAAAATCCTTTGATCTCTTGAGTGTCGAAGGCCCAAAGACCGCCTCCGCTCACATGATCGAGTGTGACGCGGATTCGGTTTCCGTTGATCTCGGAGTAGCTGTATCTAGGGCTTTGATACGATATGTCGTGTCCGTGAATATTTGCGAGCGGCCAACGAACGAGTCGGCTCGCAACCGTCTTCTTGTTTCTTGGATGGATATCTCGGCCTTCTCCGATGTCGATGATTACAGCTTGACCGGAGTTCGGGAGCACGTCCATCGAGAGGGTTTGAGCCTCGCGGAGTTCGGCCCAGCCGCTATCTCCTGGAGTATCGACTTCTTCCTGCCAATCAGCGAGTTGAACCCAGTAGAAGGGGAAGTCGCCTTGCCCCCAATTGTCTCGCCATGTTTCAACCATGAGTGGGAACAGATGGCGGTATTGCTCCGCTCTGTCTCCATTTGACTCACCTTGGTACCAGATTACTCCACGGATTCCGTATCCGGATAATGGATGTACCATGCCGTTGTAGATGTTTGAAGGACGGTGCTGGCCAGTTATGGGGTGTACTGTCTTGTTCCATTCCATGGGCTCCCCTTTAAAGCCAGAAGCGGCCCACTCGTTATAGCGTTTTACGTAATCCTCGTAGGCGACTTGATCGAAGTTTGTTACTCGCTCATCCCAGTGGTTCAGCATTTCCTCGAAGCGACCATCGTTTTCCAGCTTCTCTCGTGGTACCCAAGCCTCGGCCGCTGAACCTCCCCAGGCATTGTCGATCAGTCCGATGGGGACTCCGAGGGCAGCGTGAAGGGTTTGGCCATAGTAGTAACCTACGGCGGAAAAGTGTGGTGCGGTATCAGGTGAGCAAACTTCCCATTGCCCTTCGAAATTGTCTTGAGGCTGGTCGGTCCCATGGTTGGGGACGTGAAGAAAACGGATTTTAGGGTGGTTGGCAGCTGTTGCCTCGACCTCTGCTCCGTAAGATAGGCGCACTGGCCATTCCATGTTTGACTGACCGGAGCAGAACCAGACTTCGCCAACGAGCACGTCTTCAATGGATACAGTGCTGCTGCCTTTGATCGTTATGGTATGGGGACCACCTGCTGGAAATGCTGGAAGTTCGGTCCGCCAGTTGCCTTCCTTGTCCGCTTTTGTGGATACTTTTTTTCCGCCGATTGAGATCTTTATCTTCTCGTTTGCCTCAGCGGTCCCCCAGATCGGGTTTTCCTGATCGCGTTGAATGACCATGTGGTCGGTGAAGACATTGGGTAGGGAAATGTCAGCGATCGCCGGGATTGTGAGTAAAAAGGAGGCTGCGATGAGCGAAATGGTCGGTTTCATAGGGGGGAGTGGGTTTTCTAAACTCGACTTAGTCCACGCCCCCCGGAACTGACAACGGAAATTGCGCTCTTGCTTAAGGATCGACAGCTTCCGCTCTGAGTCCGTCTATGTGTAGGTCGTAGGTGAGGTTACCTTCGTTGGCTGATGCATAGATGCGGAACCCGAGGTAGTAGGTGCCGGCTTCCCCAGAGGTGAAAGTGTATTCCGCCTCGGTTGTGTTCCACGTATCGGTATCGGTGCGTTTCCACGCGCGCTTGCCGTTCAGGACCTGGTGGCTGTCGGCATCGTAGATCGAAAGTTCGGTTTGGTAGGAGTCTCCTCCGCTCATATTGGCGGCTCGGTGGTGGGCGGTGAATGAGAGCGTTTCTCCGCCCTGTATGTTGAACGTGCCACCCTCGTTTCGAAGGTTGATAAGAGAAGAGCCTGCTGGAAACGTTATGTTAATACTATGGTCCCCTTCGCGAACGACAGTCGATGAGGCTGAGACTTTGCTGGCATCTCCGTCGACTGTCCATCCGGAGCCGTTGCCTCGCTCTCCGTCGTGATTGCTCGAAGCTTTGATACGGTTTCCGTCTACGATAATCGGGTTGGGGATTGGCCAATCTGAAATGGGAACGATGTCTCCGCCGTCTGATGTTTTGAGAGTCGGGGTGTAGCTGAGCCGAATTTCCTTCCCGGATTCTACTTGGGCAGGGAGGGTGATCAGGATCGTTTGGGGATCGTCTTCTTGGCGTCCGATTGAGTCTATGGTGACGGGCTGTGAGTCAATGATGATTTCAAGGGCAGCGGCTTCCTGTGCTGGGTTGTCAATTTCGTGAGTGTACTCGAGGAGAATTTGGCTCCTCTGTGAGATCAAGGTGGCGTAGAGAAGGTTTGCGCTTTGGGGGTGCGGAACTTCTTCGCGGGGGCCAGCGTCGGAGGAACGGAAGAATTTGGAGTCAGATTCTGCCGAGTGTGTGAACTTGCCATCAGATATGTGCCCTATGGCTCGTGGCTCCCAGGTTTCCAGATCGTTTGAAGATTCGATCTTCACCCTCAAACCCTCGGGGCCCTGGGCTTGGACTTCAAGTTGTCCTGATTTGTCAGCTATGCCGAGGTTGAGTGTCGGGTCATAGTCCCCGAGCGTATTCACTTTTAGGATCATGCTACTGACGTGACCGACTGTATCGGGGAATCTCGCAACGAGAGTGTTGGTTCCTTGGATGAGTGTGTTGTAAGGTACTGGAATTTCAATTACGCCAAAAAAGTCATCGCGTCCTGTTTGATCGTAGCCTGCGTAATTATCTGGGACGGTGAGGGCGTTTCCGTTTAGGGTGATCGTTGGTTTTTTGGAACGGGAGTGTGGTCGCCCAATTCCCATGCGTAGTGATGCGGTCCCTTCGTCGATTTCGAGCCCATCGAATTCGAATGTGATCGCTTGATTCGTGGAGATTGGCTGAAGGTAGGAGTTCGGGTGATATTCCTTTACCGTGACCTTTTTTTCAAAACGGATAGGTGCACTGTATTTGTATGCCAATACAGCGGTCCCGTGAGGCGAGAGTGTTATCGAACCGGGAGCGGTGTTGGAAGTTTCATCGGAGTAGTCGGGAGCCTCCAGGTCGTAAATTTCAAGTTGCTTGATTCGGACGCTTTCGAAGTCGTCTACTGATTTGAGTATTGAAAGTGAAATAGTGTGTTCGATCTCGTCGTCCAGATTGTTGAGGCAAACGTAAGCAGTGTCGCCATCGACGAACGTATCTACTTGCACGTCGGGATTGTCTGAGGAGACGAACGCTCGCTTGCCACGCACATCCTGCCAGAGTTCATAGAACCTGGCTTTTTCGGTTAGCTGGAAGCTGCCGACGGTGAAAGAGGTGATATTTCCTTCGTTGTCCTTCGTTACCTGAATTTCTTCGGGAACGGGGCGCCAGAGAGCGGGGGTGTATGGGTGGAAGTTGGGAGCGGCTAAATACCATTCCGCAAATCCCGTAATGAAGGGGATCGATATCTCAAGTCGGTCTTGCCGGTTGAAGAGCTCGAATATGATGTGGTTGATTGAACGTAACGATTGGGCGCTCTTCTCTGGACTGTAGGCGTCCGGGTAGCCGTCTTCGATACCTCCGTATTCAGTAATCGCATGCGGTTTGACGATGCCCCACTTCTGGAAGCTGTAGGTTTCGATCAAGTCGAGAATGGCGCGCGAGTTATTGCCCGAACGCTGGGAATCTTGCCCTTGTACATTAATGCCATCGTATAGGTGGGTGGCAAAAGCGTCCATGTGTTCTCCCGCGATGTCCATGAACATCTTCATGCGAGTTTCCCAATGGTCGAAGTCCCACTTCTCCATAGAAGGCCATGCCGAGGAGTAACCAACCACTTTTGTGGGGACGTTTTTCGCGTGCATGGCTTTACCCACCTCTGCAAAGAGCTGCGCCATTTGTTCGCGGACCTTAACCTGGTCGTTCGTCCCAAACTCATCGGCGTGAACGAAGGGTTCGTTCATGGGCTCGAAAAATTCGGGGCGAGACTCGTCGTCGAAGTAGTACTTGAAATAGTTGGCTGCCCATTCGCCCGCGGCGGCGAAGTCGTCGTCAAGTTTGAAGGCGTCTCTTGGGTGTTGGGTGCGAACGTTTCGTCTGGTGCGATAGGGATATTTTGATGCGTTGCGGGAATTGGCGATCGCGGCGGCACCGGCGGTTTTCGCGTCATCTTCGCTTGGATACGGGACACCCGTCTTGTGTTCTCCGTAGGGGCCCCAGAAACCGCGGCCGAAATTGATGTTCATGTCCTCAGCCCATTCCCGCCATTCTCCTTCCAACCGGCGGGTATCCCAGGTTGTGTGGATGTTGAAGTACTTAGCCCGATCAAGCTCTGAGACGTCGCTCAGGTAGCGTTTGGTAGTTAGGTCAATCGTTACCTCGGCTGCGAACAAAGACGCAGTTAAACTGGCGATAGAACAACAGGACAGTGCGAAGCGAAGGGGGGAGGGGCGGTTTGTGATAGGCTGCATGAGCCCTTATTATAGCCGCTTCGCGTTCGGGAGGTTCAACCCGAATTAGATGGAGAGTTTTCGGATATAGGGGGAGTATTCAGGTCATTGCAGTTCTTCTTCAGTCCGAAATCGCGCAATTGCGGTATGCTTCGGCGAGGAGGGAAATCGGGTGTCGTACTTCGATTTTTGGGAAAACTGCGTTCTGGATTTGAAGGTGGCAGCCGGGATTTGCAGTGGCGACGATATCGCTTCGAGTATCTCTGATGTGGCTCGCTTTTTGCGATTGCAGCTGGCCCGCCTGCTCGGGCTGAGTCAGGTTGTAGATGCCAGCGCTGCCGCAACAAGTGTCTGCGTCGGTAAGTGGAACGAGGGTTAGATTCGGGATCGCTTTGAGGATTTCGACCGGCTGTTGGCGAACTCCTTGTCCGTGATTGAGATGGCAGGAGGGGTGATAGGTTACTTGTTTCGCCACGGGGAGTGGACCAGGAGGGCAGAAGCCGATCTCGCAGAGCCACTCGTGAATGTCTTTCACTTTTGAGTCCCAGGTTTTTGCTTTGTTAGCGTATTCAGAATCATTAGACAGAAGATGAGCGTAGCGTTTTAAGTGGCTGCCGCAACCGCCGGCGTTGCTAATGATGGCGTCTACATTCTCGAGATCGTAACTGTCGATATTTTTCCGCGCGAGTTGCTTGGCCAGTTCTTCTTCGCCGTTATGACTGTGTAGCGACCCACAGCATGCTTGGTTGGGTAGCGTTAATACTTCGCATCCATTGACCAGCAGAACATCCGCCGTATCGCGATTCAGTTCGCTTAGAATGAGGTCTTGGACGCAACCGGTAAGAAGGGCCACACGGTATCGTGGCTTCTCGGGAGGCGATTCGGATTCCGCAACCAACTCATGAGTGAAGGATTCGCGGATTCGAGGAGCGAGTGGTTCGAGTTCTCGGAGTTTTTTGGGTAGAAGTTTAAGGATGCCGGAGGCGCGGACGAGTTTTTCGAGCCCGAGATTCTGATAGATCCAAAGCGCGCGTCCCGTCAGCCGAAGGAGCCTCGGGTGAAGAAAGAGAGTTCTTATGGTGATCCATCGCCAGAATCTACGTTCAGATGTATCCAAAATTCTATTCTCTTCGATGTCTGCTCGGGATGCCTCAAAGAGACTTGCGTATTCGACTCCCGCTGGACACGCCGAAGTGCACGCTAGGCAACCGAGACAGTAGTTCATCTCTTCGGCGAACGCCTCCTTTAGCTCAAGCTCTCCATCTGCGATTGATCGCATAAGGGCGATGCGTCCACGAGGGCTGTTGCGTTCGAGTCCTGTCGTGTTGTATGTCGGGCAGCTCGGAAGGCACATCCCGCAGTGCATGCACTGTTGCAGGACGGAGTAATCCATTTCAGCTAGGCGAAGCTTAGACATCGAAGGTTTTGCCCGGGTTGAGGAGGTTTTGAGGATCAAGGGTTTTCTTAATCTGCTTCAAGAGCGTGTAACTGTAATCTTGATACTGATCGTGAAGATGAGCCTTTTTTGCGAGTCCGACTCCGTGCTCACCGGTGATGGTACCCCCTAGTTCGAGAGTCTTCTCGAATAGGTCTTCAAGGGCTTGATGCACGCGTTTCATTTCATCTGCATCACGTTCGTCTGCGAGGATTGTGGGGTGCAGGTTCCCATCGCCAAAGTGTCCAAAGCTCGCGATCTTTAGATCGTGTTTTTCCGCGGTCTTTTGCACAAAGCGGATCATCTCCGCTAGTTTGTCGCGAGGGACGGTGACGTCTTCGAGAATGGTAGTGGGTCGAATGCGGGCCAGAGCGGCGAAGGCGCTGCGCCGGGCGGTGGCGAGTTGGTTGGCTTCCTCCTCGTTTTTGGCTGTTTTCGTTTCGCGAGCGTTGGATTGGGCAAGGATATTCTGAATCTGCTCGGCTTCCTCTTCGACTTGAGCCGGGTGCCCATCTGTCTCGATCAGAAGCACTGCTTCGCAATCAGTGGGGAGGCCGGCTTGAGCGAAGTCTTCGACGCATTGGAGAGTGAATCGATCGACGAACTCCAGGGTGCAGGGGATTATCTTAGCCGCGATGATTTTCGAGACTGCCGCTGCTGCGTCTTCCATTGAGTCAAAAAGCGCAAGCATGGTGCGGCGAGCGACGGGGCGTGGCACGAGCTTGAGTAGAATCTGTGTGATCACCCCGAGGGTTCCTTCGCTACCGATGAATAGGTCCTTCAAATTGTATCCGGCAACGTCTTTGACGCACTTGTTGCCCAACCAGATTGTTTCGCCGTTTGGGAGAACGGCTTGCATTCCCATGACATAGTCGCGCGTGACGCCGTATTTGAGCCCGCGAAGCCCTCCAGAGTTATTGGCTACATTTCCTCCGATTGTGGAGATTTTCATTGAACCTGGATCGGGTGGATAGAGTAGGCCTTCTTTGGATACGGCTTGATTGATTGTCTCCGTAACGACGCCTGGCTCGACGAGAATGGTGAGGTTTGCTGTGTCGAACTCCAAGATCTTGTTCATTCGTTGAAGGCAAAGCACGATCCCATTTTCGGAGGGAATGCTTCCACCGCTCAATCCGGTCCCTGAACCGCGGGTTGTGACTGGAATGTCGCGTTCCGCCGCGAGTCGTAATACCTTGGATACGTCTTCGGCGGATTCCGGGAAGACGACTGCTAAAGGTCGCTGCTTGAGTCCGGCCGTGCCATCGTATCCGTAGACGATGAGGTCTTCGGCGGAGCTAAGGATTTGTTCCGGGCTAAGCAGCGATTCGAGGGCTTGTGGGATGGGGGCTACCATTTTGATAGTTCGAAGTTGAGGACAAAGCGAAGATCAGGCGATAAGGAACGTCGTCCTGCTGTTTTTGATCTGGTTCAATCGGATAGAGGATCGCGGTTTTGGGCTTGTCGGTCATTTGTCCTACGCGTCCATGCTGCGTGATGGGGGAATCACGTGAAAAGGGCGAAATATAAGGGTTTTTGCGGGGATTTGAATTTGTCTTCAGCCTCTAATCGGTCGTATAAGTTACGCTCACGCGAATTTGTAAAGCCTTTGCCGCTAGTGATGATTCGCGTCGAGTCGTGTGTGTTGGCGAGTCGAAACCCTAATCAAATTACACCCCGCTATGAAGGCAGTACACGTCTCTCTTATTGTTACGTTTCTATCCTCTTTGGCCCTGTGCGACTTGGCGTTGGCCAAGAAGAAGCAAGCTGGGCTGCCCACATCGGAGGCTGCGGTTCAAATAGATCGCTATATCCGAGAGACTCTCGAGGAAAAGGGACTGGAGCGAAATGAGGAAGTTGATGACGCTACTTTTGCTCGAAGAATCTATTTGGACATTGTCGGGCGTATACCCACTTACGACGAGTTGACTCGCTTTGAAAAGTCGCTCTCGACTGAGAAGCGTGCGCGGCTGATTGACGAGCTCCTCGATTCCAGCGGGTATGCGAGCCACTTTTACAATTACTGGGAGGATGTGCTGCGAATCCAGTCGCGTGGACGGCGGACGGTGATGGTCTCCTACCAGGACTGGGTTAAGGAGTCGTTGCGAGAGAATATGCCCTACGATGAGTTCGTTCGGGAGCTGATTTCTTCGAGTGGCTTTGTGTGGGATGAGCCTGCCGTGGGCTACTATTTGCGTGATGCGGGGATGCCGCTCGATAACATGTCCAACACCGCTCAGGTGTTTCTCGGCACTCGGATGCAATGCGCCCAGTGTCACGACCATCCTTTTGATCGATGGACGCAGAGGGAGTATTACCACATGGCGGCCTATACTTTTGGCGTTGATTCAGCGACGCGAGGTTACCGGAACATTCCCGAGTTTGAGGAGTTTCAAGAGGCTGCTCGCTTCATACGCAGGGCGGAGTTTAGAGCGAATGGTGGTCCCCAGGGGAATAATCGTCGCGGTACGATAAACGAGCGAAGAGTGATTCGGGATATCTTTGAGCCGCTGGGTACGGAAGTGACGGTGAACAACAAGCCACTGAAGTTGCCAAAGGATTATCAATACGAGGATGCGAAGCCGAATCAGAAGATGGCGGCGAAAACTCCCTTTGGTCCGGAGGCGAAAGTGGGCAAGCGAGACAATCCGCAGGAAGTGTACGCGAAATGGCTGACTTCTCCCGAGAATCCTCGCTTCACCAAGACAATTGCGAATCGCCTTTGGAAGAAAGCGATGGGCGTCGGGCTGATCGAGCCAGTAGACGATATTAAGGAGGATACCGTTGCGTCCCACCCTGAACTCATGCGTTTTCTCGAAGACCTGATGGTTTCGTACGATTACGATATGAAGCGCTTTTTGAAGGCGATCTTCAGTACGCGGACGTATCAAAGTTTCGCTTACGATAAAGAGCCAGTTGCCGGAGAGCCTTACTTCTTTCCGGGGCCGACGCTACGCCGCATGAGCGCGGAGCAGCTTTGGGATTCTGTGCTGACTATGTCAGTTCCGGACCTCGACCAGAAACTGGGGGGCGATGTGCAGACAAAGAACCTTCGGGTAAACGAAGCGCAGATGAAGGACCACGTCGCGAAAGTGCAGAAGCTCGATGGACGTGAGCTTTACGCGATCGTACGCCGATTGGGAGCTCTTCAGGAAAAGTACTTGGAAGCGGAAAAGCTCTTCCAGACTCAGATCAACGCTGCGAGAACGGACCGGGAACGAAACGAGCTTCGGTCGCAATTTAGAGAGATCCGCCTGCAGAAGAACAAAGCGATGGATGCGTTGTTGGCGCAGGTTTCCGGCTCCGAAGTCTTTGATCGTAGAGAAGCGATGGTCGAGATGAATGATGAGATGATGTCTAGCTCGACGAGCCGCCGAAAGGGAAAGCAAGCGAGGCAGCTCGAAAAGGCCCGTCGCAATTTGGTCCGAGCTTCTGAGGTCGTTTCTCCGGCTCCAGCGGGCCACTTCTTGCGCCAGTTTGGCGAATCGGATCGGGAGATCATCGAGAGTTCCACGGATGAGGCGGCGATCCCTCAGGCGCTTGCCCTTCTGAATGGCAATTTGTACTACATGATCAGTAACCAGAGCTCCGTGCTCAGCCGCGAACTGCGAGGCTTGGAAGGGAAGCAGCGTATGGATGTCGTATTCAAGAGCTTCTATGGACGCTCGCCAACAGATCGGGAACGGGAGCTGGTCGGTGAGCAGATTGACGCTTACGGGCATAGCAAAGGTTATCGGCAAGTGATGTTGGCTTTGCTGAATTCGCAGGAGTTTCGTTTTATCCAATAGGGAGAAGGAGGGCTAAAACAGTGAAGGAGATATTTACGAAAATCAGTGAGATGGATCGCCGGGACTTCC
The DNA here is from genome assembly GCF_016595505.1 of Pelagicoccus mobilis. Classification (GTDB taxonomy): domain Bacteria; phylum Verrucomicrobiota; class Verrucomicrobiia; order Opitutales; family Opitutaceae; genus Pelagicoccus; species Pelagicoccus mobilis. Next base: position 40,122 of record NZ_JAENIL010000041.1, read on the forward strand.
TGGCATATTCTGCCAAGGCCTTTCTGGGGGTGGGCTTGATGCCTGCCGCGATTCGAGGCACGCCCTTAGCGGGCGCGAACCCGATCGTGAGACCTACGGCGAAAAATGTAATCTATCTCTACATGGCAGGTGGTATGAGCCACCTGGATACGTTCGACTTGAAACCTGGCACCGAGTTTCAAGGGGCAACGCGTGGCATTAAAACAAATGTCACGGGCCTGAGGATGAGCGGCTATCTGCCGAAACTATCCCAGCACATGGATAAGTTTGCAGTTGTTAACTCCATGTTCTCGAATCAGGGAGCTCATGAAGAAGGCCGCTACTTCATGCACTCGAGCTACACGAAACGCGGGACGATCAAGCATCCTGGGATTGGCTCCTGGCTCGTTAAGTTTGATGGAAACCGTAACCCGAATCTCCCGGGGGTTGTACATATTGGTAGTTCCAATCCTGGCGGCAGCAACGGGTTCCTGGAACAGCGTTTCGCTCCTCTGGTGATTGGAAATCCGGAAGCGGGTTTGCAGAATAGCAAACGCCGTCGAGGAGTGAGCGAGGACGAATTTAGAGATGTAGTGTCGCTCACCCAAGCCTTCGATGCAGAGTTTCACAATCGCTATAGTCACAAAAAAGTGGAAGCGTATTCGGAAATGTACGACGACGCTCTCAAGCTTATGCGAAGTCGGGACCTTGCCGCATTCGAAATCGATAAAGAGCCGAAGCAGCTTCGTGACTCCTACGGTGGGAACGCCTTTGGACAAGGGTGCTTGCTTGCTCGGCGTTTGGTTGAGCATGACGTACGGTTCGTAGAAGTAACCCTCGGTAATTGGGATACGCACACCAACAACTTCGAGCGAGTCGAGGAAAACGCGGCCGTCCTGGACCAGGCAATGTCCACACTTTTGCAGGACTTGGAAGTTCGCGGTATGCTGGAGGAAACGATGGTGGTTCTAGCGACAGAGTTTGGGCGTACTCCCGAAATTAACGGCAACGATGGACGAGATCATTCTCCTACCGCCTTCTCCTGTGTGCTTGCAGGTGGGGGGATTCGAGGCGGGCAGGTTTACGGAAAGACGGATGAAAGCGGTAAGAATGTGATCGAGAACCGGGTAACGGTTCCGGATTTCAACGCGACGATCGCTTATGCATTGGGACTGCCGACGGAGAAGACTGTCTTTTCTTCAACGGGGCGACCTTTCCGCGTGGCGGACAAAGGACGTCCGGTGATGGATTTGTTTGGGTAGGAGAATGGGATTGGTTAAGATTTCGGAATGTAGGGTCGACGCTTGCGTCGCGCCGAAGTGCACAGTGAGTAGGGCCCGGCGGCGTGGCGCAAGCGCCAGCCCTACAGCTATTGTCATGCTAGCTGTGTTGGGGGTAGCTTCCCTTCACGCCAACGGGACGGTGAACTTTCACGAAGAGGTGTTTCCGATTTTCGAGGACAAGTGTTTCCGTTGTCACAGCTCGCAAAAGCAGAAGGGTGACCTCCGTTTGGATTCTCCGATTTGGATCATGCAAGGAGGCGAAAACGGGGATGTAGTCATTCCGGGAGATCCAGATGAGAGTCCTGTGTATTACATGACGACCTATCCGGAGGACGATCCGGATTATATGCCTTCAAAAGGCGATGGCCTAACCGAGGCCGAGCAAGAATTGTTAAGGCGTTGGATCGCGGAAGGAGCGAATTTTGGCGATGTGATGGGTGGCTCGATGATGGATAGTGCAGTTGCCGAATCGGTATCCAGCAAGTACACAGACGAGCTGCCTTTGCCTCCAGCCAGTTACGAGTATTCGGTTTCTGTCGTTGGGATCGTGCATTCACTGGAAGAGTTGGGCTTAAGAGTGGATACAGTTAACCACGATGCAGAGTTGTTTGAATTGACCTACACCTATGCGGATGAGCGGGAAGCCTATGCGTTACGGAAGCTGGATCCTATCGCGTCGTCTGTGGTGAAGCTTAACTACGGTCGCTCAAAGGTTCGAGATCAGGATTTGATCGGGATCAATGGATTCGAAGCTCTGAGCTATGTCGACCTGAGGAGAACCCGAATAACGGATGAAGCTTTGGCCCATTTCGAGGGATTGGAATCGCTTGAGTATCTGAACTTGTTTGAGACTGATGTGAGTGATGCAGGACTAAAAAGCCTGCGCTCGTTCGCTGGCTTGAAGCAGCTCTACGTGCGTGGGACTCAGGTGACTACGGCGGGGATTCGCTCGCTCCAAAAGGCGATCCCGGACTTGAAGATTGTTCACTAGCTGGAAATGTGGGCTCGCTTGTTGAGGTGCTGTGGCTAGTCTCGGATTCCATCTATGAGCAAAGAGATTTCTGTCGTAATTTGGAACGAGAACGTGCACGAGCAGGAGAACGAGCTGGTTCGTTCCATTTACCCAAATGGCATTCACTCTGCGATCGCAGAGGGAATCGGGAGTTTGGATACGGATTCTGAACTCCGCATCTCAACTGCGACCCTGCAAGAGCCAGAGCATGGGCTTACCGAAGAACGTCTCGCAAAGACCGATGTACTTATTTGGTGGGGGCATCGGGCTCATGGAGATGTATCGGAGGAAGTGGTCGATCGTGTTCAGAAACGTGTGCTTCAGGGGATGGGGTTGATCGTCCTGCACTCCGGGCATTTTTCGAAGATCTTCAAGCGTATGATGGGGACTTCCTGTGCTCTGAAATGGCGTGAGGCGGGAGAGCGTGAACGGCTTTGGGTGACGAATCACGGTCATCCGATCACGCAAGGAATTGGCGAGTGTATCGAACTCGAGAATACGGAGATGTATGGTGAACCGTTTGGGATTCCAGCTCCGGATGAGCAGGTGTTTATCTCATGGTTTGAGGGAGGGGAGGTCTTTCGCTCCGGTTGTTGCTGGCATCGCGGCAATGGAAAAATCTTCTATTTCCGTCCTGGGCACGAGACGTACCCGATCTATCACAACGAGACGATTCATCGCGTGATCTACAATGCAGTTAAGTGGGCATACAACCCGAGCCGCTGGACCAGCGTGATGGATGCTCCTAACGTTCCTGTGGAGAAGGCTCCTGAGACGATAGAACTCAAGGGTGGTTCGGTGCACGCCGACGGTGAAGCTGGGTTTCGTTGAGTCGCGAACCTACTCTACAGTACGAGTGAGGGAGGGGGAGATCCGGTGTTCCAAGGGAAGAGGCGGAACACGCTTATGTATGATCTGAAATCCGCGGTAAAGCAGCCTCATGGGGCTTGATTGAACGCGCTTGTGCGCCTTTTGTTTTGGGCGTAATTTGTTACCTACCTGAGTGCGTGCATGAGAACCTTGCTCGCTGATTTCTATCATCTATCGATATGCTACTTCGAAAAATCGTATTACTGGGGATTTTCATCGGTTTAGGGAGCTCGTTGTTTGGAGCGAAGCGACCGAACATCGTTTTCGTCTTTTCGGACGATCATGCGACTCAAGCGATTAGCGCTTATGGCGGGATTTTGGCAGATGTCGCCCCGACCCCTCATTTGGACAAGCTTGCCCAGCAGGGTATGCGATTTGATCGGTGCATGGTTACGAATTCGATCTGTGGCCCAAGTCGAGCCACGATTCTTACCGGAAAATACAGTCACCTGAATGGTTTCATGACGAATGAAACCAGCGAGTTCGACGGCAGCCAGCAGACCTTCCCGAAACTCTTGCGTCAGGCGGGATACCAAACGGCGATTATCGGCAAGTGGCACCTCGGCTCAAAGCCAACTGGGTTCGACTACTGGGATATTTTGCCCGGACAAGGACACTATTACAATCCGGACTTTATCAATGAGAATGGTACGTATCGAGTGAATGGTTACGTATCGGAAATCGTTACTGACAAAGCCAAAGACTGGCTGAAGGAGCAACGCGATGAGAGCAAGCCCTTCATGCTGATGGTGCAGCATAAGGCCCCGCATCGCGAGTGGTCGCCTGCCTTGAAGTACTTGAATACGTTTGACGGTGTGACCTTGCCTGAACCCGATACGCTTTTTGATGATTACTCGGGCCGTGGCACCGCTGCTCGGGAGCAAGATCAGTCGATCGCGAAGACAATGGATCTCGGCAGGGATTTGAAGATTCTGGAACGCGACCTTGGAGGTCAACTGGCGGATCGTATCCATAAGCGTATGACGCCAGAGCAAAAAGAGCAATGGGATGCAGCCTATCAACCGAAGAATGAAGCTTTTCTGAAGGCAAAGTTGAAAGGGGATGATCTTGTTCGCTGGAAGTACCAACGTTACGTTAAGGACTATATGCGTTGCATCATGTCCGTAGATGAGAGCATTGGCGTGTTGCGCAGCTATCTCGAGGAGCTCGGCCTCGCCGAGGATACGGTATTCATCTACTCTTCAGATCAGGGGTTCTACCTCGGTGAACATGGCTGGTTCGATAAGCGTTTCATGTATGATGAATCCTACCGGACGCCGCTCCTCGTTAGCTGGCCAGGAGTGACCGAGCCCGGAAGCGTCAACAAGGACCTCGTTTCAAATCTCGATTTTGCGGAGACGTTCTTGGAGATGGCAGGCGTGGCTGCTCCGGAGGATATGCAAGGGGGCAGCCTTGTCTCGATCCTCAAGGGCAAGACTCCTGCCGATTGGCGTGATGCTCACTATTACCATTACTACGAGTATCCAGGCTGGCATATGATCCATAAGCACGAAGGCGCTTACGATGGGCGCTACAAGCTGATGCGTTTCTACGAGTTGGACGAGTGGGAGCTGTATGACCTGGAAACTGATCCGAAGGAAATGCGCAACGAGTATGACAATCCCGAATACGCGGAGGTTGTGAAAGCGATGCATGCCAAGTTGGATGGATTGCGCGAGACTTTCGAATTGCCGGAGAACACCATCCAGGATTTGACGACGGTGGATCGGCACTATCACTCCGAGGAGCAACGCAAGGCTGCTCGGGAGCGAATGAAAAAGGCTAAGTAGGCAAGACTTCCGGACGCTGCGACGCTGGCTCTAAGTGATCTAGCTTGGAGCTAGGCGAGTATGCCCTTTATCAAGTGACCATGTACGTCGGTGAGGCGGAAGTCGCGGCCTTGATAACGATAGGTGAGCCGTTTGTGGTTGATGCCTAGGAGGTGAAGCATCGTTGCATGGAGATCGTGTACTGAGGTTGGATTCTCTTCGGCATTGTATCCAAATTCGTCAGTTGATCCGTAGACAGTTCCACCTTTGATGCCGCCACCGGCGAGGAAGATTGAGAAGCCTTTGATGTGATGGTCGCGTCCGTCGCCATCAGCGCCTTGTGACATAGGAGTGCGTCCAAACTCTCCACCCCAGATGATCAGTGTGTCATCGAACATGCCTCGCATCTTGAGATCTTTGATGAGTGCAGCGGTCGCTTGGTCTGTCAATTCGGCTGCGGTCGCGAACCCTTTTTGCAAGTTGTTGTGGTGGTCCCAGCCACGATGATAGAGCTGGATAAAACGGGTCCCTCGTTCTGCCAGACGGCGTGCCATGAGACAGTTAGAGGCGAATGATCCGTCGCCCGGTTCGCAACCGTACATATCGAGAACCGCCTGAGGCTCCTGGGAGAAATCCGCGAGCTCGGGAACCGAGGCCTGCATTTGGTAGGCGAGTTCGTATTGGGCGATGCGGGTTGCGATCTCGGGATCATGGCGTTGCGAGGCAAGGTGGGAGTTTAAGCCATTGATCGTTTCAATGAGGTCTCCCTGGGATTCGCGACTGATTCCTTGCGGGTTGTTAACGTAATAAACTGGATCGCCTTTGGAGTGGAACTGGATGCCTTGGTGTTTGCTTGGAAGGAAGCCGTTGTGCCACTGGCGTGCGGAAATGGGTTGACCCTGGCCGCCTCCCACAGAGGTGAGAACGACGTATCCAGGAAGGTCGGACGAAAGGCTACCGAGTCCGTAGAGGGTCCAGGCTCCCATGCTTGGACGCCCCGGGATAATCGACCCAGTATTCATGAAGGTGTGGGCAGGGTCGTGGTTGATCTGCTCGGAGTACATGGAGCGAATCACCGCGATGTCATCCGCTACGGAACCAATGTGCGGGAAGCGATCATTGACCATCATGCCGCACTCGCCATGTCGTTGGAATCCGTAGGCAGGGCCTTTAACCTTGAGCTCTTTGCCTTGCAGCTGGGCGATTTGTTGGCCGGCTGTTATGGACTCCGGCATCGCTTGACCGTGAAGTTTCTCTAGGATCGGCTTGTAGTCGAACGTTTCCAAGTGAGATGGACCGCCAGCCATGCAAAGGTGGATGATGCGCTTCACCTTTGCGGGGTGGTGCATGCCGTGCTCGATCTTCGGGAGCTTGGCCGAAGCGATCGTTTCTCCTCCAAGCAGATCGCCTAGGGCGAGAAGGCCGATTCCGGACAGTGAATTCTTCAGGAATGTGCGACGGTTTAGGTGCGGAGCGTAGTTGTGGAAATAGGACATCTTGATCAGGCTTAGGGGTTAGTAGCGTGTGATGGTTTCGTGCAGGTTGAGGATCGCCCGGCAAAGACTGGTGTAGGCGGCAAGCTCAGTTTGACTGTCGCTTTCGTTCGTTGCTTTGAGACCGATTTCGAGGAAGGGAGTGCTATCGTTCTGGCTTGCTTCGAATCTTTCCCGTTCCCGGTTGAGGAATTCTTTTAGAGTTGAAATCTCCAAGGGCGATGGTTCGCGGCCTAGGGCGCGTAGATAGGCTGTCTCTATTCGTTTCTCTTCGCTACCCCGTTCTTTGACCAGAGACTCGGCGAAGGCTCGAGCCGCTTCCACTTGAGTTGGGTCGTTGAGCAAGGTCAGAGCTTGCAGTGGGGTGTTCGATTGGTTTCGCTTGATGATGCACTCGTCTCGTCCTCCTGCATCAAAGGCGGATACCATCGGGTGAAGGAAGGTGCGTTGCCAGTGCATGTAGACTCCGCGTCGATATTGGGAATCGTCTTGGTCGGCTATGTAGCTTCGCTTGGGGAAGTTCAGATTGTCATAGTATCCATCTGGTTGGTACGGTCGTGCACTCTTCCCTCCGAATTGTGGATTGAGAAGGCCGCTTATTCGCAAGGCGTTGTCACGGATGATTTCGGCAGACAGTCGGATTGGGGTTTGCCGGGCTAGAAGTTCGTTCTTTGGATCAGCTGCCGCTTCCTCGGGAGTTGCTCGACTGGATTGACGATAGGTTTGTGAAAGCACGATCTCGCGGACGATGTGCTTCACGTCCCAGCCTGATTCGATGAATTCTGCGGCAAGCCAGTCTAGAAGAGTTGGATACGTTGGGTATACGCCTTGCAAGCCGAGATCTTCGGGAGCTGCGGAGAGAGCGTTCTCAAAGAACAGAGCCCAAAGACGGTTGACGTACGCACGGGCGGTGAGGGGATTGTCTGGATGAACGATCCACTCGGCCAGGTCGAGACGAGTCAGCCTCTTGTCGTCTGTAGATGAGATTGGGTTGGGGAGAAAAGTGGGGCTGGCCGGAAGGACTGTTTCGCCGCTTTCGTCCATCCAATTCCCCCTGGGCAGGACTTTAACCTCTCTCGGTTTGGCGCTAATGGTTAAAGGTGTGTAGCGCTCGCCGTAGAGTTCCTCTTTCCAAGCGGCGATCTCGGTGCGTTGTTCCTTGAGCTCCTGCGAGTGGTTTAAGAAGAACTCTCTTCGGAGCTTCGAGGTATCGACCTTTTCGCCTTCCAAATGGTTCTGCAGTGTCTCTTGTCCCTCAGGGCTTAAGCTCTCATCGATCGAGCCAAGATATTGCGTCCTCAGGGCTAGGTTTTTGACGGCACCCTGATAAGGACGAAGCGGAGTGATTGATAGCACGATCGCTTCTTCAGGAAGGCCCATATCTCGCACGGAGAGTTCCAGCGGAAGCCACATTCCTCTTCGGAGCTTTTCACCCACTTGCTCAAGGGCGGCCCCTTGAGAATTGATGAGCCAGGTCGGTCCCCAAGTATAGCCCTTGGTCAAACTCTCTTCTCCAACTTGATAGTCGATCTTCAACCCGATAGCGGGAGCGGATCCTCCTGCTTTGGCCTCGAAGTGTAGTGAAGCCCAGTCCGAGAGAGGAGGTAAGTCGGTTGGAAGGTCTAGTTTGGCCTGAACATTTTTGGAGTCATCCGAGAGTGGATACGAATCGAGGACATTGCGGCTATGGAGTTCCGCTTGCGATTGTAGCCATGACTTAAACTCCGCCTTCGCTTTAGCGGATCCTCTTGCTAGCTTTTTCTCGCTTTGAGCGATGCGTTTTTTAACTGACTCGGGATCTTGGTGAAAGGTTTCGTTGAGGACTGTGAGTTCCGGGCCGAATGAACTATCGGAGTCGTAGACAGAATTTAGATACTGCTGGATGTCCTCTTGATAGGAACCGTCCCCTGTGTAGGCTCCCTTTTCCAGGATATCGGAAAAGAATGCGGCCATGCTGTAGAAGTCTTTTGCCGTGAACGGATCGAACTTATGGTCATGGCATTCCGCACAGGCCAGTGTTGAGCCGAGCCAGGCGGTTGAAGTGGTGCGAACCCGTTCGGCTTGGTACTTCTTGATGTACTCCTTGTTTTGGATCCCGCCCTCCGCACTGATTTGGTTGAGGCGATTATAGCTCGCTGCGATCTTTTGTTTTACCGTTGGGTTGGGGAGAAGGTCGCCTGCGAGTTGTTCGATGGTAAACTGGTCGAAGGGCTTGTTTTGGTTGAATGCCTCGATGACGTAGTCGCGGAAGGGCGATGCATCGCGTTCCTGGTCTCCGTGGTACCCGACAGTATCTGCATAGCGTACCGCATCCAGCCATGAGATTGCCATCTTCTCTCCATAGTGCGGTGATGCGAGCAGGCGATCGACGAGTTTCTCGTAAGCTTTGGGGGATTTGTCTGCCAGGAAATCCTTTACTTCATCGGGAGTAGGAGGAAGCCCGATGAGGTCGAGTGATACGCGTCGGATTAAAGTGTTTTTGTCAGCTTCAGGCGAATTGGAGAGATTTCGATTTTCGAGCTCGTTCTTAACAATGTCGTCGATACTTGGATACGCGACCTTTTCGATTGCTGCGTAGGACCAGTGTTCCTCGTATTTCGCCCCTTCATTAATCCAGCGCACGAGTAGCTGCTTTTCGTCTTCGCTAAGCTGCTTGTTGTTGCTGGGGCGAGGCATGATGTCCTCGCGATCTTCAGTGAAGATGCGATAGACCAGCTCGCTATCCTCTGCATCGCCTGGAACGATGGCGTAGGCTTCGATTGCGTCCTCTCTGATATCGAGTCGCAGATCGCCTTCGCGGGTTTCTTCATCCGGGCCGTGACAATAGAAACATTTATCCGAAAGGATAGGGCGGATGTCGCGGTTGAAATTGATCTCATCTAGGTTCGCGAAGGCACTAGAGCACGCCGAAAGGGCGATGAGGGGGATAAGTCTTTTTGACATAGGTTGGGGTAAATTTGGCAACACGGGTAAGAAGGACTTAAAGCTTTTTAGAAAATTCGGATTTCATTTAGGCCACCGCTTGAACCGGAAAGTCCCGGGTTAGGGGTTGGATCTGGTATATGTTTGGTGATGATGTATCGGACGAAACGGGCTTGTGTTGCTTCGAACGTGAAGCTTTCGAAGGCATAGGAAGACGGATCGTAGGAGACGATGGATTGAAGCTGTCCCTCGAGTAGGTAGGTGAAGTTTTCGCCGTCAACGGATGTCTCTATTCTGAAGGTGTCTGTCCCTCGGTCGTTGTGCCATCTGTTACGCGTATTTTGAAGTTCGATACGGTGGATTGTCTCTATCGATTCCAGATCAACTGTAAACTCTCCGGATTGGTGATTCTCGGCGAGCCAGAAGGACCAATCACCCGGGCTTCCCGAATCTGCGAGTCGTCCATCGGTGACAGCGGTCGGATAAAAAGATTCCCCGTTGCTCGGGCGATTGTAGAAACTGCTCGCGGTGACAGGTTTGCCGAGGGCAAGGTTTACTGTTGGACTAAGTTTGCCGGAATCTGGTGAGAGGGCGAAGCGTTGGCGGACCTTTACAGGTTTTCCGGAAAGGGTATCGGATTTTTGGATGCTTAGGTTATCGCCGACAAGAGCGAGCGCATCTCCCTTGAGCATATGATCAGTGGTCTCCTTCGTTTCGAGAACGACTTCTCCATCGTAAACTTCAGCGGTGACGATAGAGTTGAGGGTTCCTTTTCCGACAGAGACGCCGAATTCAGTACCGAGATCGGTGAAGAGCCCCAGAGGGGTTTGCACTTTAAATGTGCCCGGCTCACCGTTGTGTATAGCGGTTATAGTGCCGAGTTGGAGCTCGATCGTTTCGTTGTCTAGCAGTTGGAAAGACGCCGGTGCTTCAATTGTCGCCTGCGTGTTGCCTGGGAACTGAAAGGTAACCGCACCTTGAAGCAGGTTCATCGTCTTGAAGTTTACGATTTCTCCTACTTCGACTTCGTACCCACTCCACCTTGGGCTTTCCTCGGCAAGGAGTGTCACACCAGAACTTAGCTCCTCTTCAGTAAAATTGGATACAAGAAATACGATAGCGAGACTCGCAGCAACGCCCAGGGCGAAGGTGACGAGCGGAGACCACCGATTGGAGGTTTTGGATTCGGAGGCATTTTCGAATTCGAGCGGCTCAGTCTCAGGAAGCGCTATTGAGTCGAGTCCATCGTGAATCGATACGAGCGATTGGTAGCGCGATCGCAGGTCCGGATTCTCTACGAGCAAGGTCTCAAGCTCTGCGAGTTCTTCTTCAGTCATTTCATTGTCCAGAAACTTCCAGACAAGGGTATCGAATCGGGGCTCGGAGTTGTCGCTCATGATTGGGCTGCTTGGTTAAGTTGGATTTCGATGCATTGCGCCAGTTTGGTGCGGAGGCGTCGCAATAGCTGCGAGAAGCCGTTGGGGGACCGTTCGTGTTGAATGGCCAGTTCTTCTACGGTATGGGTCCCCTGATAGCGTTTGAGGAGGATCTCGCGGTTTGAGGCGTTGAGTTTCGAGAGACAGAGTTCGAGGGCGTCAAAAACGTCTTCGTGCCGTTCGGGATTGGGTTCCTCGTTTGCCAGCAATTCAAGCGTTTTGCTGGAGAAGCGCAGCCGTTGACGTTGGTGGTCCCGCAGCCAGGCCTTGGTCTGAAAGTAAGCGATTCTGTAGGCCCATTTCAGGAAAGGGGTTTGCGGATCCCAATCCATGCGTTTGCGCCAGATGACCACGTTTGAATCCTGAAGAATATCCTTCATAGCCTGCCGGCATCCCACAAGTTTCAGGATGTAGGCACGCAGCAGGCTTTGAGATTCTGTAATCTCAGTGACGAAGGACTCGTCAAAATCGGGGTCGGGCAAACTCATTCTCTGGATTATACCCTAATGCCGGCGAATATGACGCAGTGATTTTAAGTTTTCTAATAAACGGGATTAGAAGGTGTTTGCGGAGCGCTTGCAGCGAGGTCTCTGAAGCAGCCCCGGGAGGTCCTATTCGGCCAGACTGATCTGAATTTCGTTGGACGTTATTCCCTTGGCTTTTGCTGTGATCGTAACGCTGCCCGCGTCGCTTCCCGCTTGGATGATGGCCAACGCCCGGCCATTGTAAGTCTCTATCTTGTCGGCTTTAGCGTTTTGGACGTTGTACTCGGAACCATTGTCGACGCCGATTAGTTGAGCGTTACCGGACAACTCGAATGTGACCTCGCAGTCGGCGTTGGGAATACGAACGCCATTCTTGTCCCGCAGCTCGAGCTCGATATGTGCGACATCGTTTTGGTTCGCATCCATCGATTTGCGATCCGCGGAGAGGGTGATCTGGCTCAGCGCTCCGGCCGTTTCCAAGGTGTACTGGTCGGCGATCTTTCCGTTGTTGTAGCCGACGATCTTGAGCTCTCCCGATTGGAAAGGCACGAGCCACTTCGCGAAGTGGTCTTCGTGATCCCAAACGCTTTGTTTGCCGAAGCTCTTTCCGTTGAGGAAGAGTTCTACTTCTTCGCAATTGCTGTAGCCTTGTACGACCACCTTCTCGCCGGGCTCATAATTCCAGGAGTCGCGGGTATCGTACCAGGTCCAGCGACGGAGCCAGAAGGTATCGAGTTCTACGCTGAAGCCCTTTTCTTCGTCGTATCGGAATTCTGAATCCGCGAGCGGGCAGGTGCCGATGTAGACTTTAGGGTCCTCCTCCCAGAGACATTCGAAGAAGTGCCCGCGAGCTGTTTTAAACCCGGCGAAATCGAAAAAGGAAATGTTGAGACCTTTCTTAGGGTAAGGGCCCGCCTCTCCTTGGTAGGCGAATCCTGTCCAAGTAAAGATGCCTGCTACGAAGTCACGGTCTGCGACTGCCTTCCATTCCTCCCAGTTACCGTTGTTCTCGCTTCCGACTATTTTCGCGTCGGGGTAGGCGGCGTGAGCTCCATCGTATTCGGTGTTCCGGTAGTTGAAGCCGTTTACGTCGAGGAGTTGTGAGTACCCGCTCGCGAAACCTACAACGGGGAGGACTTGGCCGGCGGTGACTGCTCGGGTCGGATCAGTTTCGCGTGTCCACTTTGCAAGCATTGTGGCGATGCGAACGAGCTCGTCGTTCTCGGGCGCAACTTTGTCAAAGGCTGCCTTGTTAGCAGCGGGATCGTAGTTTGGCTCGAATTCGTAGTACTTCACCTTCCCATTCACCTCGTGGTAGGCTTTGGTGTAGTACTTGTAGGTCCATTCGATCTCGTTGCCGATGCTCCACATGATGATGGAAGGGTGGTTTCGATCGCGGTAAATATTGTCCTTCAGGTCCCGTTCCGCCCATTCGTCGAAGTATTCTGAATACCCGTTGTCCCAGCTATCAGGAGCATCGACAGACCCGAGCTGGGTCGCGTTCTTGTCTTTCGCTTCATTCCACTCGTCAAAGAACTCGGCAACCACGACGAACCCCATTTCATCGCAGAGGTCGAGGAACTCCGGGGCGTAGGGATTGTGGGCGGTACGAATCGCGTTGCAGCCGATGGACTTCAGCAATTCGAGGCGGCGACGCCAGACGTCGATTGGGACGGCTGCCCCGACTGCTCCGGCGTCGTGGTGGAGGTTTACACCTTTGATCTTAACCTGCTCCCCGTTCAGCACAAACCCTTTGTTGGAGTCGAACTCTGCGGTGCGAATCCCGAATTTTTCTGTGGTGGAATCGATCGTCTTGCCGCCTACGAGGAGATTGATCTGAGCGGTGTAGAGTTCCGGTGAATCGATGCTCCAGAGTTTAGGTGAGGAAAGTTTTAAAGCGCTGCTTGTAGTGGATATACCGCTATGGGACGCCACGGTTGCTTTTGATTGGGCGACTTTCTTCCCTTGGCTGTCCGTTATGATGAGCTCGAGTGTCGCGTCGTTGAGCGTGTTTTCTGAATACGTATCGACTGCGAAAGCGACACTTGCGGATTCTGAGGTGACTTCAGGAGTCGTGATGCTTACTCCCCACTGGGGAATGTGAGTTGCGGCCTTCGTGACCAAACGTACGTTGCGATAGATACCCGAGCCGGTGTACCAGCGGGAGTCGACGTAGTTTGAATGGTCGGCACGCACGGCGATGACGTTTTTGCCGCCGTAGTTTAAGTATGGAGACAGATCGTATGTGAAGCTGATATATCCATTGGGACGATAGCCCAAGAGATGCCCGTTGATCCAGACTTTGGAGCGAGTGTAGACGCCATCGAACTCGATGCTGATGTGTTTTCCTTGATCTGCTTTATCGACTTCGAAGGTCTTGCGGTACCATCCGATTCCGCCTGGAACGAATCCGGTGCTTGCGGCGGTGCGTCGAAACACGTCGCCTTTTTGCGATTCGATTCCGGTCGGGAGGTTATTGTCGTTTTCTGATTTTTCGACTGAGAGATTTTGGTCTTCCTCGAGATCGAGCATGGGCGCGTAACCCTCTTCAATGCTCCAGTCGTGTGGGAGACGAAGAGAGCGCCACTCGCTGTCGTCGAAATTGCTCTGCTCAGCTTGCTCAAGGTCACCGAGGTGAAACTTCCAGTCGTAGTTGAAATCGGAAATCTGACGGCAGATTGCGGCGGAGGCGATGATCATTGCGAGAAGGGAGGCCAGGATTGGGGTGAGAAGCGTTTTGTTGGAGTGCATAGTGTTCAATGGCTTGCAACATAGCAGAACAGGCGGAAGCGACCTCTAGGATGATGACTGATCCTAGTACTTTATTCACATCTACGTCTGTAGATTTTAAGTTATTCTTTTAAACGCAACCGTTGCGAGATGGAGAGTTTTCGCATGCTCATTGGCAGCTTTAATCTCCTGGCGGAACCGTGACTAATCTGAAGTCGTTTCCTCTTCGGAAATGATTCCCATTTCCAGGGCGCGCTTCTCCCAGCGTTTGCGGGCGAGCTCTCGCATGTCGACCTCTGAGTCGGACTCGTCGACGATCTCGAGGCCGAGGAGGGTTTCGATGAGGTCTTCTAGAGTGACGAGGCCACTGGTGCCTCCGTATTCGTCGACGACGATGGCGAGGTGTTCGTGTTGCACGTGTAGTTCGTCGAAGAGTTTTGAGAGTGTGTCGAATTCGGATACGAAACGGATTTTCCGCTTTATCTTGCTGAGTTGGGTTTCGGGGGTTCCGGTGGCGATTTGTTGAAGGATGTCAGTTTTTAGGACGTAGCCGGTTATGCTGTCCTTATTGGTCGAATACAGCGGGATTCGGGTGAATTTCATGATCTGCGGCTTGTCCATGGCTTCCTGGCAGGTGACGTCCTCTGAAAGACTGCCCAGTACGGTGCGCGGGGTCATGATGTGCTCTACGCGGAGATCGCGGAAGCGAATGAGGCTGCGGATCATGCGGGATTCGTTGTCGGCGAGGACGCCCTCGGTCTTTCCGAGTTGAGCGAGGGCTACAATTTCATCGCGGCTTACGCTGACGTTTTCTTTTCCTTTTGCTTGGAGCAGGGCGGTGATCCGCTTGGAAAGGGCTACCAGCGGGTAGGTAAGGATCACGATCGTGTGGCAGGTGTAGGTGGTGAATTTGGAGAGAGAGCGCCAGTGCTGGGCTCCGAGCGTTTTGGGAATGATCTCCGATAGCAGGAGGATCAGCAAGGTGAGCACTGCTGAAATCACACCGAAATAGGCTTCGCCAAAAAGGGCGACTGCTTGGGAACCGACCCCGGCGGCGCCGACGGTGTGGGCGACCGTGTTGAGCGTGAGGATGGCTGCGAGCGATTGATCGATATCGCGTTTTACCTGAGCGAGCCGCTTACCGTATGCGGTCCCTTTTCGTTCCTCGGTTTCGACAAAGGAAGGAGGCATTGAAAGAAGCGCGGCTTCGAGGATGGAGCAAAGGAAGGAAACGCCTAGGGCGAGTATCAAGAATCCGAATAGAGCAATCACTGAGTTATTACTAAGAATATAGCTCCGGGTTTCGGCAACTCAAAGTGAGAGGTGCGGTTTTGTCCCGATTTTGTGTCCTTTGCTACGCTCTAGAGGTAGGACCTTAGTCCTATTTCCCATTTTGCAATTTGTGTGCTAGGTTGAGTCTAGGATTTAAATTCTATGTACTCTAGACCCATTGTCTCTTGCTTGGCGGCTTTCTGGCTTATTTCGGGCTTGTCGGCTGCTGCACAAGCCCCGAACTACGAATTCTTCGGTTCGCACGAAGAGGTGCTGATCCGTTTGGAAGCTCCGCTTACCTCGCTCAAAAAGCAGCGTGGGGACGATCTTGAGTGGCTGGAGGGGGTGGTTCGATGGGAGGACGAGGCGGGAGTTGCTCAGTCAACGGATGTGAAGATCCGAGCGCGGGGGAAGTATCGTCGCTTGCGCTCGACCTGTCATTTCCCGCCTTATTGGGTAAATTTCAAGAAGTCCCAGGTGAAAGGGACGCTTTTCGATGGCCTGGACAAGGTGAAGATCGTGTCGCATTGCCGCGATGGCTTTTCATCGTTCGAGAACTACATTTACAAGGAGTACCTCTGCTATCGCACCTACAATATCATAACGGATCGCAGTTTCCGGGTTCGATTAGCTCGGATCGAGTATCTGGATACTGAGCGAAAGAAAGAGAAGGTAGACGAGCATGTCGCGTTTTTCATCGAGCATAACGACTCGCTGGGAGAGCGCATGGATGCGACGATGTTTGAAGGGCGGCATGTTTTGCCTTCGAAGGTGTCGCATGAGGACCTTTGTCGAGCGGAGCTGTTTCAGTTTTTCGTGGGCAATACGGACTTCAGCTTTTTCACAGGGGAAGAGGAATGTTGCCACAATGGGAAGGTGTTTATCCCGAATGGAAAGGATGATGAGTATATCCCTGTTCCGTACGATTTTGATTTGTCAGGAATTGTGAATACTCCTTATGCGATTGTTGATCCGCACTTTCCAAATCTTTCGGTAAGGGATCGGCATTATCGCGGAATGGGCGTTTCGCGTGAAACGCTCCAAGATACGCTTATCCACTACGATCGAAAGAAGGATGAGATATACGACCTCTGGCAGAATTCGGGATTGCTGGAGGGGGCTGATTTGAAGGGGGCCATCCGCTACATCGACGAATTTTACGATTTCATCCGCACGAAGAAAAAGCGCAAGCGTGAGATCATCCAGAAGCTTCGGAGCTTCGAGGTGATGGAGCGTGCCATCCTGGAGGACATTGAGAAGGAAAAGCAGGAGGCGGAGCAGTGACTCTATTTTGTTAATTGATTAAAATGTATCCAAAAAATAGTAGAAAATGAAAAAGAACAAAGTTGTCTTGTTAGTAGTAATGTTAGCTTCCTTGCTTTCGAATGTTTCGTTACAAGCTCAGGAGGATATCGATGTAGAGCATTTCGTCGATGTGGTTCGGGAAACGGTTAAGAAGGACCGGATTATCGTTATTTCCGAGTCGATGCGATTCGAGCCTCATGAGGCGGCTGTGTTTTGGCCGATTTATGAGAAATACATCGAAGAGATGGCCGTGATACAGAACGCGCGAATCGATCTGATTAAGGACTATTTCACCGACTTGGAGTTTGAGACGACTGGTGAGACGGCGACAGAGCTGACGATCAGAGCCTTTGATCTGACGGAGCAGCGTTTGAAGATTCGCCGCAAGTACTACGCGCAGATCTCGACTGAGCTCGACGCGGCTCAGGCGACGCGATTCATGCAAATCGACCGTGTGATCGATTCAGCCATTGATTTGAAGATCGCGCAAGCGATGCCAGCTTTTCCGACCAAGCTGACCGAGATTATGGAAAGCGCGACTTACTAGTCGTGACGCGGGCTTCCTTTTTGCAGAGGGAAGCCCTTTTTTTCTTTTGGGGACGCTATGTGATTGTGGCCGTTGGGGTTGTTGCGTGCTGATTAGGTTGCGCAGTTTTGAACGTAACGTTACGTAGCAAACTGCGCAGACGTTTTTTGGGTTCATCGCCAAGAGCAGTGGTGGAACTGTGGTGTGGCAGGTTGCGGATGCAGGTAGCAGGTAGAGCCTGCTTTTTTCGCGGGCATGTGTCCGTTGGGGACCCGCCTTCGCGTTAAGCTTCGGCGAGGCGCGCAACGGACACTTCAGGGAGAGCGCTCCCCATCGCTTTGTACGCTGTTGTTAGGACGCGCGACTGCTCGCAAAGTGGTGATGAATAATCTACATGACGCCTTGCATCATGGGGAGTCCTAGGAAGAACTTGATGACGAGGGCGTTGATGAGGTCCATGAAGAAGGCCCCAACGAGAGGCACGACGAGAAAGGCTTGGAAGGAGGGGCCGTATTTGCTGGTGACGGCGTTCATGTTGGCGATTGCCACAGGAGTAGCTCCTAGGCCGAGGCCGGTGAAACCGGCACAGATCACAGCGGCGTCGTAGGTTTTGCCCATCACGCGGAAAACGATAAATACGGCGAAAATGGTTATCACTATGACTTGAATGACGAGCACGGTGAAGACGACTCCCATGGCGCTGGCCAGTGACTGGAGGTCGAGGCTCATGAGGCTCATGGCGAGGAAGAGCTGAAGAGCTCCTTCACCGACTTTGTCGAAATCGGACTGCCGTATTTCTTTCTTAAATACGCCGGAGAGGTTGGTGATGATGATGCCTACCATCATGGCTGTGAGAAAACCTGGAAGCATGACGCCTGCGGAGAAGAAGAAGCGGTTGACGAGGGAGCCGACGGAGATGCAGATGGCGAGGGTAAAAACGGTGCTCAAGGCGCGTCGCATCGTGACGGGCTCGAGCTTTTTCTCGGGCTCTGCGGATACCATCATGGGCTGCTCTTGATCGGAGGTGGCCGGATCGAGCTTGTTTTTCTTTATAAGCATCTCTGCTACGGGGCCGCCGATGATTCCGCCAGCGATGAGGCCGAAGGTGGCGAAGGCGATCCCGACCAGTCCGGCTTGGTCGAGTCCGGCGGCTTCTGCTTCTTGGCCCCAAGCGATAGCAGTCCCGTGACCGCCGGCGAAGGAGACGCTGCCGGCGAAGAGCCCATAGCCTGGATGAGCTCCAAATAGGTTCGCAAGCAGGACTCCGGTGCCGTTTTGCACGATCAGAAAAACGGAGGCGCAGGTGAGTAGGATGAGGAGCGGTTTGCCGCCTTCTTTGAGTTTGGAGAATTTGGCGGAGAGTCCGATGGTGCTAAAGAAAGCGAGCAGGAGCGCGTCGCGTAGTTCCATTGCGAACGCGATTTGGGGTCCTCCCAATTTGGATACGATAAGGATGGTGAAGCTGACAATCAGTCCTCCGGTGACAGCTTGCGGGATGCTGTATTTTTGAAGGGGGCGGATGAGTCGAGTCAGCACATTGCCAAGATAGAGAACGATAATGCTGATGATAAGGGTGTCGACCGTATCGATTTTCAGTTCGTTCATGGCTTGGGGGGCTAGTATTGGCTGAGGGCGAATCCGATGCGCAGTTGCCGCGAGTCTTTCACGTTGTAGTTAAGGAGGGATTCTCCGTATCCGTAGAAATAGGACGCGTGTAGGTGAATCGGCAGGTTTTCGAATCCGGCTTTATGAAGCGGGTAGAAGAACTCGAGCTGGACGCGTCCTTTGTTCCATTGGTCGCCGGTTCGCGCTTTTGCGACGAATTGGTAGCTCGATTGCTTTCCGAAAGCGAAGAAGGCGTCGAAGTTGCCCCAGTAGTTGGCTATGTCCCCGTTGGTTTTGTCGTCGTTTTCTACGTACGCCCAGATTCTGGCTCCGGCTGAAACGTAGTAGGGCTCGAAGTCCCATTTGAACATCGGTTTGAAGTAGATGTAGTTGGTGGAGCGTGACTCCGGCCCATCGCGTCCGTTGGACTGGTGGTTGGCTCCCCATTCAATGGAGCGGAGCGGACTATTTTCGTCGCCCATGCTTTGCAAATAGAAGAAGCCTGGCTTGTAGGAGGTGTCGATGAATGGGGCGGAATCCGACTCTAGGTCCCAGAGGGAGGTCTGAGTGTAGCGGAAGAATATGTTCGAGACCCACTTGTTTCGTTTGGCAAGGGCTCCTTGCGAGGAGAAGGCTCGGTACTTGAGGCTGAGTTGAAATTTGGAGTTGAGGAACTCGCTGGCCCCGATGTCGAAATAGGAGGGTTCGTAGATGGAGACTACGTCGGACTCGGCGCCGACCCAGAGGTGCGGGTTTTGCTCGAGCTCGCGGAAGGGGTCGACGACGGTCTTTTTCTTCTTCTCTTTCTTTTTGGCAACGGGAGTGGGCTCGGGTTGGGGAACTGCGTTGGGCTGGATGTTGAGCAGAAAGCGACTGCTGGCGTTTGAGATGGAGCAGAGCCCAGTCGCGTCGCTGGGGAGCTGCAGTTCGTAGTGAAAAACGGTGGAAGCGAAAGAGGCGAGCTCTTGAGCGCTTGCAGCGAGGGAGTCTTGCAAAGTGGCGGTAAGATGTTGTGAACCGTCTTGGTTGGTGAGGGTGAGGTCGAGTGACTGGTCAATTGCGATTTGCTCTGAGGAATCCCCGAGGTTCGCGAGTTCGAGGCGGATCGTGAGAGTGGCTCCTTGCTCGACCGTCTCGGTGGCGGGAGTGAGATAGCTTTGCAGGGTGTCGGCGAGGGCGGCGGTTGCGCTGAGAGCGAGCAAAAGCAGGCATGCTATTTGGGTTCCGAAGGGTAGAGCCTTCGGGCTTGAGGGGGAGCTATAGGATTCCATCTGGATTTATTTTCGGGATGGTAGTGGTTTAGGTAGGGCAGAGGGTCTGCCTTTGGTTAGAAGGTGTCTTGCGGCTTTGAGCCCAAATTGTCACAAAAGTGGTCGGATTGCAACGAAGGCGCTCGCGATGGTTCGTTTCGAGGCGTTTTCGTGCGGCTAGGTAGAGTGAAATGCAGTGGAATTCCGATAAAGGCAATTCCCCTGTATAAAGAATGGCGATACGACGAGGGATTAGGGGCTATCGGTTTTCTCTATTGGATTGATCCGTGTTTCACTGGCGATGCGATTTTTCAGGATATGGTTGTCGTTGTAGTCGGGCGCTAGGCTTACTACGGGAGATACGTGGACTCCGCTCGCGAGGTTGTTTTGAACTTCGGATTCGGCGTTGGAGCTAATTAGTATGCGATTAAGAAACTGCGTTTTTTTCACTGTGCGCAGTATCACGTATTTTTGATCCTGTTTATATAGGACTTTGGTTGTACGAGAAAACTGAGGGCGTGTTGCTGTGGTTGAAATGTTAATACGAGAGAGTCTAAAGCTGTTCTTCGATGGGGATGAGCCTGAGGAGGCGTAGCTTTTGTCTCTCCCACCAGGTCGTGCCGGGCTCGATGGAAACAGGTTCTGCGGGAGCGTCGGAGTTTTCCTGCCAGACGATTTGTTCGTTTTCTCCAAGTTTGAGCTCCCAGAATTTGCCGTCGGATTCCAGCTGCCAGATATCGATGATATTAGCTGCCAGTTTGGGGGATTCGAATACGGTCATTAGCTCTGTGTTGAGGAGTCTAGAGCGTGGGTCGAGGTTGGTGGAGCCGATCATGACGTAGTGTTTGTCGATGATGAAAAGTTTGGTATGTAGGAGGGAGCCGGCGCTAAAGTCGCGTAGACGAGGATCGCTTTCCTTCCCGCCAGCGATTGCGTTTGTCTCCAGAAGTTGGACACCGGACTTTAGCAGCCGCTTGCGGTACTTCATGTAGGCGGAGTGGACGAGCGGGTGGTCGTTCGAGTCGAGGCTGTTGGTCACCACGGCCACGTTGACGCCTTTCTCTGCGATTGCGCCGAGCCATTCGCTGCCTTTGCGGCCAGGGATGAAGTAGGGGGAGATGAGGAGCATGGATTCCTCGGCCTCTTCAGCGTAGGGAATCAGGTCGGGCATGAGGTGGGTGTCCTCGTTGTAGCGGATGTTATCTAGCTTTTTCGGATCGTCTGCGTAGACGTACGCTTTTCCCCAGTAGAAGGGGATGGCGCGCTGGTTCAGGTTTGGCAGGAGCGTTTCTTGTTGGATGCGGTCGAGGTAGGCTTGCGTCTCTTCGCTTTCATTCCACTCGGCTAGCTGTGCCCGAAATTCGTCGTGCTTTTCCTGCGAGAGCTTCTTTTGCAGAGCGACCTTTTCGACGGGGACGGAGAGGGAGTAGGCCCAGTAGTCTTCGAAGATCCGGGAGAAGTCGGGAACGATTTCGCCGATGACGATGGAGTCTAGGTCGACAACGTTTCGGTCGGAGGCGCCGAAGTATTCGTTGGCGATGTTGCGTCCTCCGATAATGGCGAGCTTTCCGTCGATGACGAGTTGCTTGTTGTGCATGCGGCGGTGCATCTTGGCGACCTTTGCTAGGTCGTGAAGGATGCGTACGGATCCGATGCGGGTGGCGGGATTGAAGAGCCGTAGCTCGAAGTTTGGGTGGACGACTGCGGCTGCGAGGTAGCGGTCTTTCCAGGTTTTGGCCAGGTCGTCGACGATGAGCCGCACCTTGACGCCGCGGTCGGCGGCGGCGAGGAGTCGATCTAGGAAGAGGCGGCCGGTGAGATCGTTTTTGAAGATGAAGTATTGGGCTTCGATGCTGTCTTCCGCCAGCTCGATGGCGGCGATGCGGGCTAGGAAGGAATCGGCACCGTCGGGGAGGAGGTAGTAGCCGGATTCGCCGGGGTGGGCGTCGGTCAGCTCTTGCAGAGCGAGGGCGATGCGGGTGTCTGCCCGGGCGGGAGCGGGCTCAAGGGTGGGGTGGTTTGCCTTGAAGGATACGCAGCCGGAGAGGAACGCCGCCAATGTGAGGCAAAGGAGGAGGAAAAGGTTCCTTCCGTATCGAATGTTTGGATTCATCTGATTGAAGATGGCGAGCTTTCCGGAGCTTGTGGGCGAAGTCTTTTCAGTTCAACGAAAAGGCCGCCCTCGTTGCGGAGGCGCGGCCTTCATGTGTTTGGGACACGTTCTCAGCGGTACTGAACTCTTTTCACGATTTTCATTATGTTGCCGTCGGTAGTCTCCTGATCGGGAGCGAGGCCGTTGATGATTCTCGTGACTCGAGGCGAGAATTCGCCGCCGAGACGCGTGTGGAAGTCTTCTACTGATTCGCCTACCTTGGGTTGGGCGAGCGTGATGATGTTTTGGTGGATTGAATTTCTCTCGGTTCTGGTGAGGAGGCGGAAGCTGTTGGCGATGGTTTTGAGATCTTCTCCAACGCCGTAGGGCGCGAATCCGATGAGCTGGTACTTGTTGCCGCCGAGCTCGGTCCAAAGGATGTGCAGGCTCATGGGTTGCTTTCCTGAGTCGTCGACGAGGGAGACGAGGTATCCGTTGTTTCCGTTGAGCGTGTAGGGCGTGGGGGTGGTGACGTCTGGCCCTGCGTCGAGTCTGTTTTTGGAAATGAATGTATTGGCTTGGTCGAGAAGCGGTTTGTTCTGGTCGGTCAAACCCACGAAGAGGGCGCCGAGCTGGCTTTTGTGGACGCCGCCGATGGAGTTGGCTTGGTTGGTGGTGACCCAGTCTTCCGGAAAGGAGATGGTGAAGTTGAGGTCTGGATGCAGGAAGGTGTTCTTGCGGAAGATACCTTTGGCGGGATTGAGCCCGAAGGTCATGCCGTCGAGAGCCTCTGGCGCGTCGACCGATTCGACTTTGGCGATTGGGTCGAGCTTTTGGGACCTCTTGTAGATGGCCTTGACCCGGTCCGGTGTGAATGGGTGGTCGTCGAAGTAGCCGCGCTTCTCTTTTTCTTGGGTGAGGATTTCGACGGCCTTGGAGAGGCGGTCTAAGATGCGGCCCATGGCGGTGGGGTCGTAGCCTGCTTTGCGAGCGAGGGTGATGCCCATCATGTCGGAGTCCTTTTCGTGACCGCGGCTGTAGCTGGAGAGCAGGAGCTTGTTGCTGGTGGAGATGGGGGCGTTGATCAGGTTGCCGAGGTCGTCGTGCACTACATTTCCGACGATGTTTCCTGGAACTTCAAGCAGACGAGGGAAGAGGCTCTTTCTCATTTGCTTAACTGAGTGCCGTTCGGTGACGTGGATGATTTCGTGCGCCATGACGCAGGCCAGCTCGTCTTCGTTTGTAACAAGAGAGAGGATACCGCGGGTGACGTAGATGTATCCGCCTGGGAGGGCGAAGGCGTTTGGCATAGGGTCGTCGATGACCTTGAAGCTGAACTTGAAGCGCTTGTCCTCGAGATGGGTGACGAGCTTGTAGCCGACGGCGTTTACCCAGGCTCGAAGTTCTGCGTCGTCGTAGACTCCCATTTGGGCTTCGACGATGACGGAGTTCTGGGCTCCTAGCTGTTTATCGACATCGACGCTTTGGCCGTTGGCTTGTGGGAGGCTCAAGGCGGCGAGCGCTGTTAATAGAAGTCCGGTCTTTTTGGAAAAGGCGACTGCTGTGTTAAGGGATGTATTAAGCGAAACCATGATTTGTTGGGTGTTGGATTGGATGGGAGAGAGCCCCCCGTTTGAGTGGCTAGATCTTCGCAAATCCATCCTACAAAGTATATTAGACTAAAGTCGTATTTCGCCCTTTTGCAATTTGGGCTATGTTATTGGGGCCGGACGACGCGAGCGGTGAATTACCCCGCAAACCCCGGCGATTCCCTTAACGATGAGTTTAACAGACACAAACAATCCAGATCGCCAGGAGTGGCTATCCTACCAGACCGGTAATCTTGTCGTCCAGTTGGGCGAGGGGTGGTCTGAGGCGGATCAACTGCCGAGTCGCGAACGCTCCTATAAAGAGAAGCTGTCAAAGTGCTCTGAGGGCGATGTCGTCGCCTTCAAGGGGGAGGGAGTCAGGGGCGACCGTCCTTTGCAGTTGGCCACTTTGCTGGATTGGGTACGTCTCGCGGAAGCTGAGGGGCTGGTCGTTGACTTTGATGGTCTTTCGCCGCAAGCGGTCTCCTTGATGCGTCTCGCGTTGGCGGCGCCTAAGAAAGAGAAGGAGGTCGAGAGCGACCAGGACGTCTTCGAGCGGATTGGCCGCCTGTTCATGGCCCGCCAAGGCGAGAAGCGTCAGGTCTACGAATTTACGGGCGAGCTGATGCGTTCGCTGGTGCGCCTGGTGATGGGCAAGGCTCGTTTCAGGGGACGCGACTTTTGGATGTGTCTGGAAGATTGCGGGGTGAAGGCCTTGCCGATCGTGGCTCTGATTTCGACCATGGTGGGCGTTATCCTGGGGTTTGTGGGAGGCACGCAGCTGCAGGCGTTTGGCTCGACGATCTATATGGTCGATCTGGTTGGCGTGGCGGTCGCTTGGGAGCTTGGTTGCTTGATGACCGGCGTGATCATGAGTGGCCGCACGGGAGCGGCGTTTGCGGCCCAGCTCGGTAGCATGAAGGTTAATCAGGAGATCGACGCTTTGGATACGCTCGGGCTCTCCACGATGGAGTACTTGGTGGTGCCGCGCGCTTTGGCTCTGATCTTGATGATGCCATTGCTGACTTTGTTCGCGGATTTCTTCGGTTGTCTTGGAGGGTTTATCGTAGCGCTTCAGTTTGATATCAGCCCGGTTGAGTACTGGGTGGAGCTTACGGGTACTCTTGACCTGAGGGGCATCCTCAGGGGGATTATCAAGTCATTCTTCTTCGGAATCATCGTGGCCGGCACTGGTTGCTACTACGGCATGTTCAGCGGGCGCAGCTCGTCGGCGGTAGGGACCGCGGCGACTAAGGCGGTGGTTTCCGGAATCAGTTGGGTAATCGTGTGCGACGCGATGTTCGCCTTCGTCTTTCAAGTAGTTGGATTTTGAATATGTCTAAGCAAGAACAGGAAAAAAAGCTGCACATAGAGGTTCAGGACCTGACTATGGCTTATGGCAGCTTCGTGCTGATGAAGGATCTCAACTTCAAGGTGTACGAGGGGGATGTATTCATAATCATGGGAGCCAGCGGTTGCGGCAAGTCGACGATGATGCGGCATTTGATCGGGCTCAACGAGCCTGCTAAGGGCGACATTCTGTACCGTGGCGAGTCTTTCGTTAAGGCGAGTGCGAGCGGACGTGAACAGATGGTGCGACGTTGCGGAGTGATGTATCAGAGCGGAGCTCTTTGGTCATCGATGACGTTGGCGGAGAACGTGATCTTGCCGTTGAAGCAATTTGCCAGCTACAGCGATCGCGAGGCGGAGAGCATCGCTCGCTACAAGCTCTCGCTGGTCGGGCTTTCCGGTTTTGAAGATTTTTATCCGTCCGAAATCAGTGGCGGTATGGCTAAGCGGGCCGGGGTTGCGAGAGCGTTGGCTCTCGATCCTGAGGTGCTGTTTCTCGACGAGCCTTCAGCGGGCTTGGATCCGCTCAGCGCCCGGCGTCTCGATGAGATGATTCTAGAGCTAAGCTCGAATCTGAAGATGACCACAGTGGTGGTGACCCACGAGCTGGAGAGCATTTTCCTCATCGGGAACAACTCGATTTTCTTGGATGTGAACACGCGGACTTTGGGCGCTACTGGCAATCCGAAGCACCTTCGTGATCACTGTGAGAATCCTATGATCCGTAACTTTTTAAGAAGAGGTGAACTCAATGCAATTGGTGATTAAAATTAGAAAAGGAGCATTCAAATGAGCAAGAAAGCGAATTTCTTTGCGATCGGAGTTTTTGTGAGCGTAGCGGCTTTAATGGCCCTGGCTGCGATCATCATCTTCGGCTCTGGCGCATTTAACAAGGAGACCTATCCGATGATGGCGACCTTCCAAGGCTCGACCAACGGGCTGAGAGTCGGAGCTAAGGTGAAAGCCTATGGCGTAGAAGTCGGCTCGGTCGAACAGGTGCTGCTGCATCGGATCGACGAGACGGGCGAGGTTTGTATTCCGGTCATCTTCAACTTGGACATGGACTTGCTGAAGAGCTTGCTCGGTGTCGACTTCGGTGAAGACGAATACGAAGAGCGTATGAGGCAATTCGTATCCGGCGGTGCGGTGGCTGAGCTGCAGATGGCCAGCATGGTCACTGGGTTGCTCTACGTGCAGCTGCATTTCGACAAGGACCGTGACGAAGGGTTTCAGATCAATGATGAGCGTTTTGCGGAGTACATCTCGGTGCCAACGGTATCGGGGGAACTCGCGGTGGCTATGGAGTCGCTTATCGCTCTGGCCAACAACGTAGGTTCGGCTGACGTGAGCACGCTGATCGACGAGGTGACGCTTGTGATCAAGGACGCTCGTGCGGCGATCCAAGCGGCACAGATCGACCGTCTCTCGGCAAGTGCCAACGCGTTCTTGAGCGAAGGGCGCAACGCTCTGGCCAAGCCGGCGGTGCAGCAAGGGCTCGACGACTTCGGCAAGACGATGGCGAACCTGGAGCAATTCTCAGGCAAGCTCAATACAGAGAGTGACGCCGCTTTCGAGAGCTTGGGCAATATCGCGGAGAAGCTTGATGGTTTGATCGGCGAACTGGAGACGGTCGCGAGCAACGCCAACGAGTGGTTGGATCCGGAAGGGGTCGTCTACTACGAGACGACCGAGACCTTGGAAAACGTGTCCGACTCTGCTCGGGCCTTGAAAGAGCTTTTAGAATACTTGGAGCGTAATCCTAACGCTCTCCTAACAGGAAAAGGAAAGGAATCTTCGAAATGAAATACAGAGCTTGCATTCGAATGGTAGCCATGGGCGTGACGGCCTTGTTGCTCTCTGGCTGCTTGACAAACGACCTGCTAAAACCGAAGCCGGACACGACACGCTTCTACGCTCTCGAAGCTGAGGAACGGGCATCCAGTCAAGGTGACGACGCATCCACTACAGTAGTGGTTAACATGATACGGATTCCGAAGTATCTCGATTACTCGGGGGTTGTCACTCAGCTTCCTTCTTACGAGATGCGGCAGTCGGGCGAGCACCGCTGGAGCGAGCCGCTGGACGAGGGAATTGCCCGCGTGTTGGTGGCTGGTATGGCCAGCGAGCTTGAAGGCGTGCGAGTGAGCCGGATCAAGGATCGTCCTGGTTTGGACTGGGACTACCGGGTCGGCGCGAGCGTTGAGAAGCTGGATGGCGACCTCGAAGGCGAGGTGAAGCTGCAAGTGCGCTGGTGGATCAGCGTGAACGATTCCGAGCAAACCCGGGAGTTTTACTCGAACCTGACGGAAAGCGCGGGAGTAGGGTATGAAGGCTATGTCGGAGCGATCAATCGCCTGGTAAAGAGCTGGAGCGTCGAGGTTTCGGCAGCGGTCCAGTCGCTAGAAAAGTAAATTCAAACAAGTTGCTGACCAATGGCAGGGAAGGAAAGTGTGGAGGAGGAGTTGGCTCGACTGCAAAAGCAGTTGGCTGACCTCGAAGCGAGGGAGTTTGGCTCTGGACCGGTCGACGGTCCAGATGCCGAACCTGTCGAGGAGCTTGGAAGCGAATCTAAGCAAGTGAATAGACTGAAGGAGGGACTCGACGAGCTTTTCGACCTACTGGAAGAAGAGGCGAAAAAGCGTCCGGCGGTGTCCGCCCTTATGGTCTTCAGCTTAGGCGTGATGTTGGGGCGGCTTTTAAAGTAACGTTGTCATGGAAAAAACAATACTCAAACTAAGGATTCTAGCGCGGGCTCAGGCTACGCTGTTTCAGATTTCCACGCGCCGGTGGGTGACGACCTTGGTTTTCCTGGCTCTGGCTCTCTCTTTTCTGCTGATCACGATCGCGATGGTGAATGTAGCGGCCTACATGTCGTTGATGCCTGAATACGGTGGTGTGAAGTCGGCGTTGATGGTAGGCGGAGGGAATCTTGCGATCGCCGTTCTGCTCGGTCTTTGGGCTGCTAGCATGGGTCCGAAGGCGGATGAAAAGATGGTGCGTGAGATTCGGGACACGGCCTTCAACGAGGTCTCCGGAGATGTCGAGGAGGTACGGGCTTCCATCGGAAAAGTGAAAAGCGACGTCGGCTCGATCCGTGAGTTGGTGGGAGCTGGCAAGGGCTTGGTTGGTAGCCGGGTCGATTTTGGTACGATCTCCGCGATCGTAGGTTTTTTGATCAGGCTGCTGAGGCGCCGGAAACCCAATTGAGGATCAGTGTTATGGATACTGCTGAAAACGTTTTAGGCGAAGAACGAAAGGGCCTGTCCCGCACGCCGTCGTTGTTGGAAGGCTTGGTGATTCTTGCGATCATCTTGACGGGGCTGGTTGTGGGGCAGAAGTTTATCGTCCCTTTGATTTTCTCGGTCTTTATCTGGAGTTTGATCAACGTGCTGAAGACCAAGCTGTCGCTGCTGTCGATCGCGGGGAAGCGATTGCCGGAGCCGGTTTGCTTGGTTCTTTCGATCCTGCTTTTGCTCGCGGCGAATCTTTCGATCTACGTCATCGTCTCCCAGCAGTTTCCGGCATTGGCGGAAGCGATGCCGCGCTACCAAGAGAAGCTGAACGCCTTGATCATTCGTATTTCGCAAGTGGTCCCTGGATCGGAAGTGGTCGACTTGAACGAGCTGTTGGGGCGGATCAATCTCTGGGAATTCGCCACGAAGGTGGGGACTCAGGTGAGAAGCTTGGCGTCGGGGCTGTTTCTGATGTTGATCTACGTGGCGTTTCTTTTGGCCGAGCAACGGTACTTTAGGGACAAGTTAGGCTTGTTGTTCAGCGGTAAGGTCGAGCGTCCGCGGATACTCTTGGACCGTATCGTCAGGCGGCTGAACATGTATTTGTACATCAAGACGGTGATTAGCCTGCTGACGGCGGTGCTTAGCTACGCCGTGATGGCTTGGTGGGGGCTCGACTTCGCTCCTTTCTGGGGCTTGCTGGTCTTCCTGTTGAATTTCATTCCGACGGTGGGCTCGATCCTGGCGGTGATTTTTCCGTCGCTGTTGTCCTTCATCCAGTACGACTCGCCCACGCCGATCCTGGCTGTGGTGGGGCTATTGGCTGCGATTCAGATCATCATCGGCAACTTCATCGAGCCGGCGATGACGGGGCGTACGCTCAACATGAGCCCCTTCGGCTTGATCGTTTCTCTGACCTTCTGGGGAATGCTGTGGGGGATCGTGGGGATGTTTTTGGCGGTGCCGATCACGGTGTGCATTGCGATCGTGTTCTCTAATTTCGACCACTTGAAATGGGTTTCGGTAATCATCGCCAAAGACAGTACTTTGCTCACGGATGTGAGGAAGCCGGTGTAGCTTGGGCGGATCTTTGGGGCGGCGTAATCGTTGAAAGGCGAGCGCCGCTTTTGCTTGGTTTATCACCAAATGCAGTGGATTGCTGTTTGAGCCGAGACTGTTGGAGCAACTGTTCCCGCTTCAGCGGGCTTATCGGTTTTCGCTGCTTGGGGTTGCCACCTAAAGGCGGAACTCCAACGGTTGGGTTCTCTTCCACTGCATTTGGTGATGATTCTTTTTCTCTCGAGGCGGAGTTCGTTTGTCCTAGCTGGTATTCGCGCAGGCTTTGGCGAACCATCGATATGGCCGTTGAGGACAACGGCCGCTACCATTCTCGCTTCTCGAGACGCTTTGGGGTCGCGGATCTCTAGCTGGCCATGGCTTGGATCTGAAAATCTGGATCAAGATCGCGATAGCGATTGGGCGAGAAGTTGGTCCAACGTTTGAAGGCGCGGAAAAAAGCTGGAGGATTCAAATAGCCGAGGAAGTCGGCTATCTCGTCGATTTGGAACCTGCCTTCATGGATCTTCTTCAGGGCTTCCTCGCGTCTCCAGTTGTCCACAAGTTCGGCGAAGGTGCAGGCCTCTTCGGCAAGGGCCCGTCTCAAGCTGCGTTCAGAGGTGTTGAGCATTAGGGCGACCTCCCTGATGGATGGGACCACCCCTGGAAGAGTGTGCCTGAGCAAGATTTCCACCTTGTCGGCCACTGAGCGGGGAGGCGAGAAATCCTGTTCCGTTACGCTGGCCAGATCTTCGCTACCGTGGCCGTTTTGAGCAAGGAGGTGAGTGTCAAGGATGACGGCGGAGGTCGGCATGCCGGTCCTCACCCGCGTCCTTTTCGCATTTGGAAAGAACTGAGTGATATCGAAGGCGGTGTCACTCTGGATATGCACTTCGATTGGCTCCCAATCGTCGCCTATGATATTTTTGAAAGTATTGAGGGTCAACGCGTTGTCGATATCGACGACATGTCTTCTTCCGGATGTGCCAGGATTGGCAAACCATTGCTCGAATTTCGAGATTTTGCCATGGGTCTCAATCCGCATCCGCTGATTTGTAAAAACGACATTGGGGAATTTCACTGCCTTTTGGCAGACGCTGAGCATGGAAGAGCGGCGGGCGAGCATTTCGCCCCATTCCGCGCAGCTGCTGATATGTAGCTTTTCTTGGAATTCGCTCGCGAGATCAGGGATACCGTGGCGGTGGTGGATTTGCTCGAGCAAGCCCTCGTACAAGTGAAAGGGTATGTAGCACTCTGGGTCTTGAAGGTCGAACGCTTCGATGCCAGCTCGACGGACGAGCGGCGTGAGGTTTACCCCGCTTGACTCAAGGCCAGAGAGTATGGGGTGCAAAAATCCGATTTGGGCAAATTCGATGTGCTTCATGAGTCACGGGATAGAGCTGTTGGCTGTTCAATTTCTGACTCATTGTAGCGTGAGATACCCGATGGTGGCTGTAGGACTTTAGTCCAATGCTCTGAAGTTGTTCGTCCGGGCGGCCTCTCTGTTAGGATTGGGCAGGGACTTGGCGAATGAATCGCTCTGGGAGCGCTTCGGGGGCAGTCTAAGGATTTGGCCGCTATTGGTAGAAGACGAGTGAGGTCAATCTGCTAATATCTGGTCAAATCACACGTTTCGCTCTCTGAGGTCATCCATCAGAGGGCTTCCATGCAGAAACGGGTTTTTAAATAACAGTCATGAAAAACGATGTTCCAGTCTCACTTTGGCGTTGGCCAGTCTTCCTGTTGGGAGTCGGTGCACGTCGTCAGGAACTATAGCTGAGCTCTTCAGACGCGAATAAAGACCGGGTATAGTATTAATTTTAGAGTGTGTATTAACAATGTTATATATTGTTGGTATATATCTTATGTGTGATTGGTGGTGTTTTTTTTGTAACCTGTTGGTCTGTAGTTGTATGCATCTTTTTTGTGTAGGACTAAGGTCTTATATATTTGGTTTTGTAGGTTTGTTATGATGTTCGTGTTCTTAGTTTAGTGGAATAAATATAGAGAAAGTAAAATGTCATGAAAAATCCAATACGTAAATGCTTAGCTGCCGCCTCGCTTCTTTTGGCGATGGGGGCGCAGGCCGAAGAAAAGCCGAATATCGTTTTGATGGTCCAAGACAACTTGGGCTGGGGCGAAGTTGGCTGTTACGGAGGGGGGATCCTCCGCGGGGCGGAAACACCGCGCATCGATGGATTAGCGAGCGAGGGAATGAAGCTCCTTAACTTTAACGTGGAAGCCCAGTGCGTGCCGTCTCGTTCAGCTCTGATGACAGGTCGTCACCCGATTCGCTCCGGTACGCATAGTGTTGTATGGGGTATGCTTTACGGGATGACCCAATGGGAGGAAACGATGGCGGAGACGCTTTCGGAGCAAGGCTATACTACGGCCATGTATGGAAAGTGGCACTTGGGCGATACTCCAGGCCGTTTCCCGACGGACCAGGGCTTCGACGAATGGTACGGAATTCCCAACACCACTGACGAAGCGACTTATACGGAAGGATTCGAGTACGATCCTGAAGTGGCGTCACCCTCTGTTGTGATGGAGTCGAAGCGTGGTGAGACACCCAAGACGGTCATGACTTACACTCGTGAGGTGCGTGGTGAGATGGACAATGTTCTCACGGACAAGACGATCGAGTTCATGGAGCGCAACGCGAACAAGGATAAGCCATTCTTCGCATACGTTCCTTACACGCTGCCGCACGTTCCAGGCATGCCAAGCGAGGAGTTTGAAGGTAAGACAGGCAATGGTCGTTGGGCGGACATGCTCTCCAACATGGACTACAATGTTGGCCGCGTACTCGACTCGATCGATGATCTCGGCATCCGCGACAACACGATCGTCATCTGGCTCAGCGAAAACGGACCAGAAGAAATCTGGCCGCACGCTGGTACGGCTGGCCCATGGAGAGGTACTTACTTCACGCCTTATGAAGGTGGTTTGAGAACGCCATGTCTCATCCGCTGGCCTGGAAAGATAGAGGCAGGATCTGTGAGCAACGAAATCGTACACATCACTGACTTCTACCCAACATTGGCTAAGATTGCCGGTGGTGATGTTCCTCAAGACCGTATCATCGACGGTGTAGACCAGATCGCTCACTTCAGCGGCGAATCTGCGGACTCAGCTCGTGAAGGTTTCCCAATCTACAACGGCGCGCGCTTCTACGGCTACAAATGGCGTAACTGGAAGGTGTTGACGCTCACCAACGAAACAATGGGCGACAACATCATGACTCCAGGCATGCCCCGCTTGTACCACATTCCTACCGATCCGAAAGAGCAGTACGACTTGGTCAAGTTCGGCGGCCGCGACGGGGGCGAACGAGCCTACTGGGTGCTTCCAGTTATCTTCAAGAAGATCGTAGCTCACAAGGCATCTCTCGCAGCGGAGCCACCGATCAAGATGGGTACGCCGGATCCTTACGTGCCAGCGAGCAACTAGGTTCGGTTCTGGAGTAAGAATAGCAACTATCGTTCTTAGCGATATTCGTATCATATCGGGGGCGGCCAATCCATTCGGGTTGGTCGCCTTTTGCGTTGTTTCGTCGCCATTTTGCGGGGAGAGTTTACTCTTTACGAAATCTCCTGTAGGAAGCGGTTAAATCCTCAAGTGCAGTGGAAAGGCGGTAGCGTAATCGTCTTGGACTTGCTTGAGCAGGAGCGCCTGCTCTGTTCGCCTTCGCCCCAGCGGTGTCGCCTTTTGCGGCGGTTGCTCCCAAGTCTGTCTCCAAGTCCACGATACCGTGAGTCGCAGGGTTCGCGACAGCGACTTGCTGGATCTCGGCTCTGCGTGGAGCTTACGGAGCGCAGGGCATGCTGTCCGGGCTGCGGAGTGCGCCGCGAAGCCATCGGCTGGCTGCAGGGCTCCAGCAAGATGACATGCAACTGGTCCGCCACGTTGAACAGCTATGCAAGCTGCTGCCAATCAGGCACGCTTTCCCCGCAAAATGATGAAGAACTTGCTTTTTTTGCGTTGTTTCGTCGCCACTTGCGGCCGAGGCGACGACTTCAGCAGAAGTCCGGAACCACCTGCTTTGACGCTCCAGAAGAAGCGACGCTTACCCGAAGGTTGCGCAGTTTCATGTCGAACGTTCGACATGAAACTGCGCAATCGGTCTTTGAGCGCGCTTGGGAGTGAGAAGGGGGCGTGGTGCGGTGTTTGGGGTTACGGGGTGGTTGGTTGGGAAGGGAAGGAAGTCTATGGGGCTATGATGGGCGTGAGAGGAGAAGGTGGCCGCCGTTGTCCAAGGGCCATTGGCTTAGCGATTCCCGTTGGGGAGTGTTTAGCTGGCCATGGCTAGGGCTTGGCGCTCTGGGTCAAGGTCGCGGTAGCGGTTGGGGGTGAAGTTGGTCCAGCGTTTGAAGGCGCGGAAAAATGCGGATGGGTTTAGGTAGCCGAGGGATGCGGAAATATCGTCAATGTGAACTCGGTTGTCGTTGACCTTTCTCAGAGCTTCCTTGCGGCGCCAATCATCCACCAGTTCGGCGAAGGTGCAGGATTCCTCGGCGAGGGCCCGCCTCAGAGTGCGTTCGGAGGTGTCGAGCATCTCCGCTGCCTCTCGGATTGAGGGGACCATCCCGGGCAAAGTCTGGGTGAGCAGGATTTCAATCTTGTCGGAGGCGGAGGCGGGGATTGAAAAATCCGGTTCCGGCGTCGAGCTCAGTCTATCGTTTCCGTTGGAATTGCGGGTGAGGAGATCGGTTTCGAAAACGATCGCGGTGGAAGGCATGCCCGTCCGCACCCGGGTCTTTCTTGCGTTTGGGAAATACTTGGAGATGTCCAACGCGGTGTCGTTTTGATAATGTAATTCGACGGGTTCCCAATCCTCGCCCAGGTAAAGTTTGAAGGCGTTGAACATGATGGCGTTGTCGATGCCTGTGAGTTGGCTGGTCCGCTTTTCATCAAAGTTCACGAACCATTGCTCGAGTTTTGAAATTCTACCGTGGGTGGTGAACCGAAGTCTCTCGTTGGTGAAGACGACGTTGGGGAATTTCACGGCCTTTTGGCAGACATTTAGGAGGGAGGTCTGCCCGGAGATCAATTCCCCGAATTCGGAGCAGCTGCCAAGGTGGATCTGGGAGTGGAACTCGTTCGCGATGTTTGCGATGCCTTGTTTGCGGGAGATTTGATTGAGGAACTTTTCGTAGAGATGGAGGGGGATGTAGGTTTCGGGATTCTGCAGGTCGAAGATCTCGATTCCGGCGTTCTGTATGTAGGGAGAGAGGTTTACCCCGTGTGACTGGAGCTTGGAGAGGATTGGATGTAGGAATCCGATTTGGGCGAATTCGCAGCTTTTCATGGTGGAGCTTGGTTTGATTGTGGGCTGTTCGTGTTCTTTCTTTCAGAATAACCCATGGAGCGATTCTCTGCTGTAGGACTTTGGTCCTATGTCCTTGGATAGCATAGGGCTGGGGGCGGGGCGGAAATCGATTTGGCCGCAAATGATGGTGAAATACGGCGAAGCGATTTGATAAGGTTTTGACAATTCGCAGCGCCACGAAGGTGAGGCGTCTGATTTCAACCATGAGAAACGTCATTCAAGCTCGGTATCTGCCTTGGGCTACCGCTCCGTCTGAAGAGGGGCAAAGGAAGGGTATCCTACCCTTCGGTGGCATCGATGCTGGATCGCAGAGGAGCAGGAGCTTTGGGGGGCTCACTTCTAGTAAAGAGATTGGGGAATTTTTGGAGTTATATATTGTATTGTTGTTTTGATTTTTTGGTGGTTGTTTGGAGTTTTTTTTATTGGGTTTTTGTAGTGTTTTTTACATTGGGAGTTTGTTGTTTTTATAAATGTTTGTAAGTGACTGTAGTGTAGGGGGTAGTGTGTTTGTGGGATTGTGTTATGATGTTTTAGGAATAGTACGACTAAGGTCTTATATCGGTGTGATGATTTGGGTGATATATTGTTTTTGTTGTTATTTTATTCAGGGAAATAAAAAGGGAATATAAGATATGAAAAATATAATACGAAAAACAGTCGCTGCTGCTTCGCTTCTTTTTGCAGTTGGAGCTCAAGCGGAAGAGCAGCCGAACATCGTGATGGTGTTCATGGACAACTTCGGTTGGGGGGAAGTCGGAGCTTATGGTGGGGGCGTCCTACGTGGTGCGCCTACGCCGAACATCGACTCCATTGCCGATAATGGAATGAAGCTGCTCAACTTCAACGTGGAGTCCCAGTGCGTTCCCAGTCGCTCGGCCATTATGACCGGCCGTTATGCGATCCGCTCAGGCACTTCTAAGGTACCGCTCTCTGCCGGTCTCTATGGCATGACGCAGTGGGAGTATACCATGGCGGAAATGCTCTCCGATGTTGGCTACAACACCGGCATGTTTGGCAAGTGGCACTTGGGAGACTCTCCGGGACGCTATCCGACCGATCAAGGATTTGATGAATGGTGGGGCATTCCCAATAGCTCGGATGAGAGTATCTGGCCGGACAATGATCTCTTTCGAGAAGGAGTTCACCCGCAAGCCAAGTTCGCTCATATCATGGAAGCGAAAAAGGGTGAAACGCCTACAGTGCTCGACGTCTACGACACTGAGTGGCGTGCGAAAATCGACAAAGAAATCACTGATCGCTCTGTAGATTACATCGGGCGCAAGTCGAAGGAGGACAAGCCGTTCTTCCTGTTCATTCCTTACACGATGACTCACTTCCCAGTCAAACCGCACTCGGATTTCGCGGGTAAGACTGGTAATGGCGAATACGCTGACGTGCTCGCTCAGCTCGACCACTATGTAGGTCAGCTACAGAAGGCCGTAGCGGATGCAGGTGAAACAGACAATACGATCTTCATCTTCACTGCGGACAATGGTCCAGAAGGCATGGATCCTTATGAAGGCTTCGCCGGTCCTTGGAGCGGAACCTACTTCACTGGGCAAGAAGCTTCTCTTCGTGTGCCTTTCCTCATCCAGTGGCCAGGCAAGATCCCAGCTCGCAGCGTATCCAACGAGATCACTCACGAGATGGACCTCTTCGCCACTTTCGCTAACATTGCTGGCGGAAAAGTGCCTACTGATCGTAAGATGGACAGTGTTGACCTAACTGACTTCTTGCTCGGCGAGAAGGTTGAATCAGGCCGCGAGTCAGTGGTCATCTACAACGGCACAGACGTCTACGGCGTCAAGTGGCGGGACTGGAAGCTCATGTTCAAGGAGCTCCGCACCTTGGATGAGGATGCAGTGGTGAACTACGGTACTCCGCTCTTCTACAACCTGCTTCAGGATCCAAAGGAAGAACGTGGCAACCGTTTGACTGCTCACAACCTCTGGGTGCGCTACCCAGCGAGCCAAGTGCTCATCGACCACATCAGGTCACTCAAGGAAGAGCCGCCTATCGCGGAAGGCACGCCAGATCCTTACGTGCCTGGTAAGAACTAGGTTGTTCGTTATTAAATAATTACAAAGCGTTTTTGTACCACTAGACAGTGAGCATTCAGGGGCGACCAATCCATTCGGGTTGGTCGCCTTTTGCGTTGCTTCGTAGCCAGTTGCGGACGAGGCGACGATCTCAGCGGAAGCCCGGAGCCCCCCGCTTTGGCGCCCAGGGAGAAGCGACGCTTGCTCGAAGGTTGCGCAGTTTCATGTCGAACGTTCGACAT
>NZ_JAENIL010000042.1 GCF_016595505.1 Pelagicoccus mobilis
GGGCTGAAGCACCGCGCTACGTTATTTTCCGAGTCGCTTAGGGGCGTCGTACATCGTGTTGGGACCGCTTATGGCGGCGGCGATGATGCCGTAGGAGGGGGCGAGGAACCAGCCGATGATGGGGACGAGCATCATGATCATGAATCCGGCTCCGTTGCCCATGGCGTGCCACTTGTGTCGGTAGGAGTGCCCAAGACTGGCTCGGATGCCGATGCGACGCCGTTCGAGTACCGGATCCATGAAGGCGGCTCCGGCGAAGTATGCCTGAGTGATGATCATGCCGATGAAGTAGATGACTGTCCCTGCTACTGGGAGTAGCCAAAGCAGCCAGCAGACGACGGTGAGGAAGAGCGAGATCGCTAGTGTAAGGATGCTGACCATCGAACCGCGGTAGATATCGTAGATGAGGCCGCCGATCGAGAAACCGGGCCCCTTGCTGCCGTGGTATTTCTCTTCTGCGGTTTCGGAAATGAGCCCGATGAAGGGGGCGTAGATAATCATGACTACGCTGCGGTAGAGCAAGTAGGAGAGGTAGATCCCGAGGAGGCCAACGATGAAGCCTAGGATACCCCCAACCCATTCTGCGACTTCGCTCGGGAGCCACTTTTCCCCGATCAGCACGCTCAGTTCTTGGATTCCGAAAAAGGTGCCGCCGAAGAGGCCTCCCACTACGAGCGGGAAGTAGAGCATGCTTAGCAGCCCGGGAATGATGAGATGTTTCCACATCCCTTCTTTCCAGACTAATCGGTGGGCGTATCTGTAGGCGCCAAGCCCTCGCATGAACGGTTTGATCATCGGGGTAAGGGCTAGATGAGCCTCTCACCCTTGTCGATGCTATGTTCTCATTGCTTGTAGGGTGGCGTAGATGTAAGGGGCGGGACTTTAAGCATCTATCTCTTGAGGTATTCTTTGAAGAGAAAGGGGAGGCCACGGGAGAACGTTGGGTATTTTACGCCGGCGTGGTGATAGCCATCCATGATATGGAACTCGTATTCAAATCCTTCGTACCCACGATTTGCAATTAAGGCGTCGAAAGCTTTTGCTTCGTACACCCAATTGATTTCGGTCTCTGGTGCTCCGACCGTCATGAAAAGGCGAGTGGGGAGTGGAGTTTGAGGCTTGTCGAGCCAGAGTTCTTGGCTATCGCCCCAAAAGTACTCGATCTCGCGCTGCATGATCCAGCGGCGTCCCCAGAGAATCGCTGGACTGCTGGCAATGTGGCCCTGGAATAGTTCGGGTTTTTCAAACATGGCGTAGAGCGAAAACAATCCGCCGAGAGAGGCCCCGGCCAAGGCGCGAAAGGAGGAATCAACTCGAAGCTCGCTTTCGACCTTTGGAATGACTTCCAGTTCAAGGAAGTCCAAGAATGCTTTAGCGTCTCCACTGCTTTTGTCGAATTTGTCACGTACTGGAGTATAGTCGATCTGGCGTAGGGTACCGAGATCTGGATTCTCTCCAGCGTATCCAATGCCAACTACAATAATCTCAGGAATGTATTTGTCGTAGATTAGCGAACTTATCATCGAGTTGATGGCGTTGAAATCCCAGTAGGGATCCAGTAAATACAAGACTGGATACTGTTTGTCTGGATTAGCTGTGTAGCTTTCGGGGAGGGCGATGTTCAACTCGTAGTGTTGGTTTCTCGTTCTGCTAGTGCTGATTGGAATCCCTGTATTAGTGGAGGATCTGATGGATTCGCGGGCCCAGTCGGCAATGTTGAATTCGGTTTCGTCGGCTGCGAGAATGGTTGGGAGTAGAGCGAGAAGGAACGTGCCTATTTGTTTCATGAAGCGATTACGTAGCACGGCACTTTGGTCCGCGTATCTTCAGGTGGTTTGTTTCTGCAATGTGAATACGCGGGCTGAAGCACCGCGCTACGGGTTCTGCCTCAGTTAACCGGGGCGCAGAAGCAGGAGGAGCTGGGGAGAGTGTCAGCGTCTTTCCACGCTTCGGCGAACTGGCCGGAGAGGCGAATGGACTCGGCGGAGTTTTTCTTTTGGGCGAGCAAGGCGTTTTGCAGGCCGAGCATTCCCCATCCGTTGCCTCGGTTCCGCTTTAGGTCTTCGCGGTAGACTTCTTCGGCTTCGGCGTAGCGTTTTTGCTCCATGAGGAGGGCTCCTAGGGCGTGGCGTACGGGGAGCATCCAGCCGGGTGGCTCGTCGTAAACGAGTTGGTCTTCTGCTTCGGCTCCTTTGCGGAGGATGGCGTAGGCTTCGTCGTATTTGCCTTCGCGATACAGGAGCTCGCCTTCGATCATGGATTTGGCGATCGGGAGTACGTTCGCGATTGGGTTGTTGAATACGTGCCAGTCTTCGGGGACCGCTGCCATGGCTTCGTTGAAGTGTGCCATTTCGATGCGGGCTTCTTTAGTGCGACCGAGTGCAGAGTTGGCGATGGAGCGTGCGTAGTGGCGAACGGCGTTGCTCACTAATCGATATTCTGGGTACGCAGGCTCCTTCAGGACTTCCTCCCACTTGCCGAAGCGGATCATGACGTGGAAGGTGGTGGGCATGATTCCTTCGATGAGGAAGGCGAGCTCTTTGAGGGCTTCTTCGGGGACTTCACGCTCTAGGTCGCGGGCGGCGGTCATGGCATCGTTGTAGCGGCCTGACATCATGGCTGAGTAGGCGAGGAAGTGAAGGTTGTGGGCGTAGTAGATGATGTAGTTTGTAGGTGGAGGCGCTAGCTTGAAGTACTTGCGATCGACATCGACCGCTTGGATATTGGAATCGACGGCGTCGCTGTAACGGCCGATTCGCACGTAGATGTGACCGGGCATGTGGACGAGGTGACCGGAGCCAGGGACTAGGGTGCGAAGGATGTCGGCTGACTTTTCGGCACGGTCGGGATCTTGCGAGGCTTCCACGGCGTGGATGTAGAAGTGGTTGGCTCCGGGATGGCGGGGATTGAGCTTTAGAGCGGTTTCGATGGCGGCTACGATTTCGAGGATGCGGTGGCGTGGGTTGCCTTCATTGTCCCAATAGTCCCAGGCTTGCATGTCCATTAGGGATTCGGCGAAGAGGGCGGCCACGTCGGCATCGTTTGGATGGGTGGCGTAAGCTCGTTCCATGGCGTCCGCGTAAGCTTGGTCGAGGTGCGAGCGATCTTCCGGAGCCGGGTACTCGTAGCGTTCGGAAACTGCTCTGATGAGAGCGGCTTCGACGGGCGTAGTGTTCTGGATGAGGGAGAGCGCCTTGTCGGCAGCTTCGCGGCCGGCTTTCGAGCGTTGGTCCGTCATCGCTTGATCGTTGATGTTGATCCCGTGGGCGTAGGCGATGCCCCACCAGGGCATTGCGGCGGTGGGATCGGCTTCCGCGGCGGCGTGGAAGGAGCGGATGGCTTCGTCGTGATTGAAGCCGTAGAGGAGCTGCATGCCTTGGTTGAACCAAGTCTGGGCTTCGGTGGATTCGGTTGTGATGGGGCGGGTGAAGTCCCCCATGTTCTCGTAGAGGCGGCTTCCTTCGGAGGAGGCGTGGGAGAATGTTGAGAGCAGTAGGCTAGCGAAAAGCGTAGCGACAGGCAGAAGCCTGGAACGGTGGACGGTCATGGCAGGTACGATGGTGGTTGGATTAGGAGCGTTCAGCGGAAAGCAAGCTCGTGTTGGTTAGAGCGCCCATACTAACCGATGACCGTTTCTGGTGCGTTTCCTGTGCGTTTCGAGGGGGAAAACGGTGTGTTTTTATTAACAGGGATCCAGCTTCGCTGGAGCAGGATGCCTTCGGCAGCAGGTTCGAATTTCCCCTGTTGAATCCTGTTCACGCGTTAGCGTGATCCTGTTTGCCAGAGGCAATCCCTGATTGTTTTGCGTTTGATCTACCGTCCTAGACTGAGTTCTAGGTCGGGGATGGGAGCGAGTTCGTTGTTGGCTTCCCAGGTGGCCAGGGTGCGGCGTTGCTCTGCGAGTCGGGAGTTGTTGATCGCAAGGAGTCGCTGAAATTCGGGTTCGTTGTGGAGGGACTTGGTGAATACCTCAGTCGCGAAGTAGCTGGCGCAACCGCCAGCGTCGATGTAATCTTGGAGAACTGCGTAGGCTCCCTGTTTGTCACCCAAGGCGAGATAAACGTGGGAGTCGAAATATTGGTAGCCAATCTGAGAGAGCCGAGTTGCCTTGGGTAGGAATTCGATCAGGCGTTGACCGAGGGCTTCTGCCTGTTCTTGGCGCCCATTCAGGTGTAGCAGGTAGGTGTAGTCTATGAGCTGTATGCAGTTCTTTTGGTTTATCGCAACATCCGTGGCGCTGATCCAAGGGTAGGCCACGGTGAATCCATTTAGCGCCTCCGCGAACGCGCCGCGTTCCACCGCAGCAGCTGTGACTTCATAGACCGACCAATCGAAGAAGATATCGCTCTGTTTTAGAGCTGCGAAGCTCGCTATAGACTCTTCGGTCTGGCCGCGGATTTTATGAATGTAGCCCTTGAGGAAAGTTACTTTGTGAGATGCGGGGGCCACGGCGATATCGCGTTCGCTCCACGAGATATAATTTCCTTTGTCTCCGAGTTTCAAGTATGCCCATGCGATGCTAGAAGAGAGATCTTGATTGGTTGGGTCTAACTTGTAGGCAAGGCGATATAGGCGGATGGCTTCGTCATAGCGATTGAGGCTGTAATCGTAGAGCGCTCCGAGGCGATTGATGGCAAGGCTGTTCTTTGAGTCGTCTTTGATAAGCTCGCTCAATAGCTTTTTTGCTTCGCTTACTCGATTTAGCGACATTAGGACATTGGCCAGTTCGATGCGGTTTTGCGAATCGACGGGGGCTAGCTCCACTGATTTTTTTGCGAGTTCAAGCGCCATTTCCAAGTCGCCGTATCGGTAGTGTCGGGAAATTGAATACAGCAGGTACGCATCGGCGTTGTTTGGGTCTAACTCGATCGCTTTTTCGTAAGCTCGCTCAGCGGCTACGAAGTCTGTTTCGTAGGACTTCATGTAGCCGAGTGAGACGTGAGCATTGCTTAATCCGTTGTCCAGTTGCAGGGCTTTTGCTACATGTGACCTAGCGATGGCGACTTGAGCCTCGACTGGTTTCCCGCTGAAATGGATCTGTCTCAAATAAGAGAGCGCAATAGCGGTGTGAGCTTCCGCGAAGTTAGGGTCCAGCTCTAGCGCGTTCTTGTAATGTTCGATCGATTTGGCGAGGCCTTCGCTTGTGCTATGAATGCCGCTTGCTCGTCCGTAGAAGTAGGACTCGAGGGCGGCTAGGTTTTGAGTGGGCGGTTCGTTCCTTGAGTCTTTGGACTGCGGAAGGAGGACGCCTTGAAGCTCGGAGGTTATTGCCGCTGTGATCTCATTTTGTAATTCGAATATGTTCTCGGCAGTGGTTTTTCGGGTGTAGTTCTCGGCCCATAGATGAAAACCTGAGTTTGCATCAATGAGCTGTATATTGATTCGTATTTGATTTCCCTGACGCTGGATTCCTCCTTCGATGATCGTGGTCACTCCGAGTTCCTTAGCTATCTGCTTGAGGTCCTTTTCGGTATTCCGATATTTGATCGTCGAGGTTCTAGAGATTATGTCGAAATCCTGGATACGGGATATCTGAGTAATGAGATCGTCGTGGAACCCATCGGCGAAGAACCGATCTTCTTCCTTTTGGCTGCGAGTGTCGAAGGGGAGGACAGCGATCGAGTTTTTGGTGGTGGAGGAGGAGGGGCTCTTGTCTCTGAAGAAGAATAGCAAACTCAGTGCAATCGCACAGCTTAAGGCTAGGAGAGGAAGAGTGCCGAGATGGCGTGCTTTGGTTTTTGTGGGAAGAGCTGTCGGGGCTGACTCTCGTGCAGGGGGGTGGTCGATTTTTGGGGGTGCAGCGGTGGCGATTCTGTTTCGCAGAGCGCGGATCTCATCGCCGGGTTCGATCTCGAGCTCCGCTCGCAGGTGCTTTTCGTAGGACAAATATGCTTGGAGGGCTGCAGCCTTATCGCCGCTTTCCGCGAGTAGTTCTATATGGGTACATTGGCTCGACTCCGATAACGATTCATGCTGTATCCGGATTTTGGAGTAGTGAATCGCTTGGGAGATATCCCCGTCCTCTCGGAATTGGTCGATAAGTTTCTTGAATGATTCGTCCGCTCTTAACCGGAGGCTTTCCCGTTCTGGTTCGATCCATTCGTCGTGGAATTTCGGAAGCAGACTGCCGCGGTAGCGCTTGCACGCGGACTCGAGTTTCTCAGCTGACAGATCCGTTTCGAAGCGGACACGATCGACTTCGCACTCGGGATCGTCGCGCAGGGAAATCGTCTGTTTGTCGATTTCGAGGAAACGATCGATCTCCGGGAGGGCTTGGCGGATTCCGTAGAGCAGGTTGCGTAGGTTGGTGAGCGCTTGTTTTTCTTCGGAGTCTGGCCAGAAGGTAAAGGCAAGGTGGGAGCGGGACTGCGGCTTGCCTTGATTGAATGCGAGGTAGGCGAGCAGGGATTTTTGCCGCTGCTTCTCGATGGCGGGACAAAGCGCGCCCTCCAAATGGAGTTCGAAGTCGGCGAAGAGGTGGATTCGCAGATACGGTCGTGCGCTGTTGCTCACAAATTGGTATTTAGGCAGTTAGGTGTTGGATTCGTTGGACAATCGAATCCAATCCTCCTTTTGCGAAAATTCCAACCTCTGATTTTGCTTTGGCTGTAATGGCCGCTTCTGAACGCTCTAGAGCTCTTTGATCACGCGGCAGGGATTTCCGGCGGCGACGACGTTGGCGGGTATTGGTTTGGTGACTACGCTGCCGGCTCCGATAACGGAATTGTCGCCGATCGTGACCTTGGGCAAAATGATCGATCCGCCGCCGACCCACACATTATGGCCGATCTTAATGGGGTGTCCAAACTCTTTGAACGCCTTTCGATCCTCTGGATCTGTGGGGTGTCCCGCGGTGTAAACCTGAACGTTGGGACCGAACTTAACATGGTCGCCGATTTCGATGCGGTTCACGTCTAGCATCACGCAACCGTAGTTGGCGTAGAAGGCTTTGCCGGCGTGGATGTTGTAGCCGTAGTCACAGCGGAAAGGCGGCTCGATGAAGGTGGTCTTGTGGTAGGAACCGAGGAGCTCCTTGAGCATTTTGGCTCGTTCTGCGAACTGGTCAGGAGAGGTGGCGTTGTAGGCGTAGGTCGCTTGGCGTGCGGAGAGGCGATCATCCGAAAGCTCTTTATCCATCGCGCTGTAAAACTCTCCGGCGAGCATCTTTTCTTTTTCGGTTGGCATGGGGTGACAGTGACGTGCGTGGCGCGAATGGTGAAGGCGTAAATTTGATTGCCGCGCGCTATCATTTGAATGGTTCACGAGCAGAGGGTGTTTTGAATTGTATACAATTCTGGCAGCGTCTGGGACATGATTCGGCAACTGTCTGTTTTCTTCTCTGTTATTTTGGTTACTTCGCTCTCGGCGAAGGACGTTCAGCCGGTTGGTGTCGGCGGAAATTGGAAGCTAGTCGAAGCGTTTTCGGACGAGTTCGATGGGAAGGCGATCAATGAAAAGAAGTGGGATCACCGGCTCAAGCCTTGGGGCGAGCGTTCTTGGACTCCTGACAATGTCTGGCAAAAGGATGGGAATCTGCACATTCGAGCTCGTTATGAGGAGCACGCTCGGAAGGGGAAGGAGTATTTCTACAAGATGGGGATACTTCGATCTCGGCAGAAAACGACTTACGGTTACTTCGAGGCGAGGATCAAAGGCTGTGAT
The DNA here is from genome assembly GCF_016595505.1 of Pelagicoccus mobilis. Classification (GTDB taxonomy): domain Bacteria; phylum Verrucomicrobiota; class Verrucomicrobiia; order Opitutales; family Opitutaceae; genus Pelagicoccus; species Pelagicoccus mobilis. Next base: position 7,663 of record NZ_JAENIL010000042.1, read on the forward strand.
CGTTTCCCCGGGCTATGTCCGGCGTTTTGGCTGTATAGTTATGGGGTGGACCGAAATCCCGACTACCCGCATGTGACTTACAGCGAAATCGATATCGTGGAGATGCAGCAGAACAACTACCTGAAGGAGCTCAAAGGTAAGGCGCCGGTGAACCACATCGACTGCAATCTGCACACGCGGGTGTTGGATGAAAATGGAGTTGAGAAGTGGATACGCCCGCAGCAGCGGCCAGACCTTTGCGCACATCATTACACCGCGCCTTGGGATCCGCGGGACGACTTTCATCTCTATGCTGCGGAGGTGACTCCCGATAAAATTACCTGGTACATTGATGGCAAGGAGGTGGCGAGCGCGGAAAATGTGTATTGGCACCTGCCGATGGCGGTCACCTTGACGATGGAAGCTCGTCCTCCACTGATAAAGTGGGCGAATGGTGGTCGGGTTCCGGTGCCTGAGAATGTGACGCCAGAGGGCTTTCCGACTGAGATGGTGGTGGATTACGTTCGTGTATGGGAACGGATCGATTCGTTCGATTCTCCTATATCTTCATCAAAAAACTGATCGAGTTGGTTTGGTTGATCGCTATTGGATGACGAAATCGGGGTATATTGTGAAAGCGCCCGATGAATCTGCATCGGGCGCTTGTATGTAGGGCTGTTGGGTTCCGTTTAGAGACAAGGTCCTAGATTCGTCCATCCGGACCTGATTCCTGGCCTGAAGCCTCGAGCACGCTTAGACTTGTGCCACCATTTGCGGAACCTGTCTCGCTTGTGCTTGCCTTCCCATTTCCAGGCATGGCCTCGGAAGGTTACAATATCACCCAAGTCGTAAGCGGTACGGCGATTCCATTTCGGGGCATCGCATACTGGATCGTTTACCGTGATGGTCGCTTGCGCGAATACGTCGCCTAAGGAGGCGGTGACTACGAAACTGCCGACCTCGGTCGCGGAGAAGAGACCGTTTTCGTCCGCTTCGGTCCAGACTGGCGTGATTGCCATCGGGTCTCCGAATTGGTCAAAGCCTTGGGCAGTGAATTGCTGGCTTTGTCCTAGATCGATGGATACGGTATCCGGGGATACTATGATACTCTCGAGTACGAGTGGGGTCTCATCTGCTGCGCAGGAATGGTGTGGCGAGTCTTTCGCTCCGATCTCGATCGCGTAGGTGAAAAATACGTCTATGAGATCACCTGCGGTAGCGTCGATTTGTAGGACGTGTACTCCGTCACCTTTGTCGCTCATTCGAGCGTTTTGTTGCGTGCCTCCGTTGACGGTGTAGTGAGCATCAACCCACTCGGATCCGAGATAGGAGGTGAATACGAGTTCACGCTCGCTGATTGACCAGCCGTATTCCTCTTCTTCGCCCGAACATATGTTTTCCGCGGGTTCTGGGCAGTAATGAGTCGACGAGTCCTTGGCACCTATTTCGAGTGCGTAGGTGAAGAACACTTCCACTACATCACCTTCGGATTTGGTGATCGGGGTGATGTGGATGCCGTCTCCGATATTTGACATGCGCAGGTTTTGCTGCGGACCGCCGTTTATCTTGTAATGGACGTCTACCCACTCAGACCCGATATTGGAATCGAAGACTATCTCCGTATCAGTGATATACCAGGTATAGTCAGCCTCGTCTCCTGTACAGCCTGTTAACACGGGCTCCTTGCTGAAGTATATGTTGTCCAGGAATACAGTTCCGTTTCCGTCGAACTTTAGCTGGAAGACGCTTGTGAGGTCGACAGGCGCGAAGTCCGTTAGCGGAATGTCTACGCTAACCCATTGGCCTGGAGTGATCGGGAGCGCATAGGGCGTTTCAACGGGACCAGGACTGATGAGGTAGAGGTTTAGAACGGTGGAGTCAGCTGTCCAGAAGTCGAGGTGCAAGCTATCCATGCCAGAGACATCCTGCGGGTTTCCGGCGAAGTCGGTTCCTTGGTAGTTGAGCCCTGAATACTTGAGCGCGTTGTCTCCAGCTATTTCTTCGTGGGTGACTACGGTTGCTTGTCCCCAGAATGGGTTGAAGTTGACGCCGTCGATAGCTGTGTAGGCGTCGCTGTAAAGAGCGACTACGCAGTCCTCGGGTAAGGTTGGCGCTGGCGCGGCTTCGCTTGGCTCAGTCGGATCTTCTCCGCTCCCGCCGCCTACGGTGCAGGCGTGATGAGGCGAGTCTTTTGCTCCTTCTCCAAAAGCGTAGGTGAAGAATACGTCAACGATGTCGCTGGGAGCGGTGGTGATAGCCTGTGTATGGACTCCGTCGCCAGCGGCGAGCATGCGGATGTTTTGCTGTGCTCCTCCGTTGATTGTGTAGTGGGCATCGACCCATGCTGATCCGATTTTCGAAGTAAACACGATTTCTGTTTCCGAGATGGACCAGCTATAGTCGTCTTCCTCGCCTGAGCAGCCTGCTTCTTCAGGTGTTTTGCTGAAGTATATGTTGTCTAGGAACACCGTTCCGTTTCCGTCGAACTTGAGCTGGAAGACGTTTGTGAGGTCGACAGGCACGAAGTCGGTTAGCGGAATGTCTACGCTAACCCACTGGCCTGGAGTGACCGGGAGGGTGTACGGCGTTTCGACGGGACCGGGGCTGATGAGGTAGAGGTTTAGGGCGGTGGAGTCAGCTGTCCAGAAGTCGAGGTGCAAGCTATCCATGCCCGAGACATCCTGCGGGTTTCCGGCGAAATCGGTTCCCTGGTAGTTGAGCCCTGAATACTTGAGCGCGTTGTCTCCAGCGATTTCTTCGTGGGTGACTACGGTTGCTTGCCCCCAGAACGGGTTGAAGTTGACGCCGTCGATAGTTGTGTAGGCGTCGCTGTATAGGGCGACTACGCAGTCCTCGGGCAAGGTTGGCGCTGACGCGGCTTCGCTTGGCTCAGTCGGATCTTCTCCGCTCCCGCCGCCTACGGTGCAGGCGTGATGAAGCGAGTCTTTTGCTCCTTCTCCAAAGGCGTAGGTGAAGAATACGTCAACGATGTCACCGGGAGCGGTGGTGATAGCTTGTGTATGGACTCCGTCGCCAGTGGTGGCCATACGAACGTTTTGTTCGTTTCCGCCATTGATTGTGAGGTGAGCGTCAACCCATGCGGATCCCGTCTTCGAGGTGAATACGATTTCTGTCGATGAGATGGACCAGCTGTAGTCATCCTCTTCACCTGAACAGCCGTTCAGGTCCTTTTCGACAACCGATACGTTTGCAGTGTCGCTTAGGGCGCCGGAGCTGGCAGTCACCGTAAAGGAACCGAGGGCGATTGCATTGAAGAGGCCAGTTGCGTCGGTGCCGTCCCAAACGATGGTGGTTGGGAAGGGCGAACCAAATTGATCGAATGCCTCTGCGGTGAACTGCTGAGAGTCCCCGATGTTTAATTCTGCAGAGTCAGGCGAGACTTGGATTGTCGTAAGCACCGGAGTTACGTCTCCGACAGCGATCGTTGTGGAGCTCGAAACCGAGCCGGAAGTCGCGGTAATTTCGAAGATGCCGTTGGCGTTGCCGGTATAGAGACCGGTCTCGTCGATGGTGCCGCCGTTTGCGGTCCATGTGGGCGTGATAACCATGGTGTCGCCGTATTGGTCGAGCCCGCTCGCGGTGAAGAGCAGTGTCGCTCCTATGTCTATGGCTGGGGCAAGAGGAGACACCGACATCGAGGTGAGGACGGAGGTGGCGCGGGTCACCGAAACATCCGCTGAGCCTGATAGGCTGCCGAAAGAGGCGGTTACGGTGAAATCTCCTGTGCTGTTGGCGTTGTAGAGACCGGAGCTGTTGATGGCGCCGCCTGAGGTTCCCCAATTGGGAGAGAGGAACATTGGGTTGCCGTTTTGGTCGAGTCCGGTGGCGGAGAATTGCTGGGACTGACCGTCTTGGAGCGTAACTGGGTCTGGCGATACGGTGATCGAAGAGAGAGCGATGGCTGGGCCGTCCGCATTCGAGAAAGTGATGCGACCGAGATTGAAGCCACTCCCGATGGCTTGAGCTTGCAAGATGTGTTGTCCTGCTGTGAGTGGTATGTCTTCGACTGTGAGCGTTTCCCATGATCCCCAGCCGCTTGTGGTTGGGATCGGGATTTCTGGACCCACAGGGGTTCCGTCGAGATCGAATACGAGCGGCCCGCCAGTTCCTCCGGAGCCGTTTGCGTAGCGGATGGTCGCGTCGTAGTTGCCAGTTGCTGCTACGTCGACAGTGAACTCGAGCCATTCGCCGCTTTCGATCCACCCGACAATCGCTCCTTCGTTGGGGTCGGAGGCTGCGTCGACGCCTTCCGATGGGCGATATCCACCTTCGTTATAAACGGTTGTATCGGAATATGCGATACCTTGACCGCGTCCTCCTTCGAATTCGTCGTAGTTGCCTGCTTGGATTTCGCCTGGGATTGGGAAAGCTACACCAGAGAGTGGTACTTGGGATCCGACTTGGACGGACTCGACATTTGAGATATTGAAGGCTTCGCCGATGTAGGCTTTGGCGAAGAATCCGGGGTGTCCTGGCAGTAGTCCGGCTGTGCTCATTTCGTAAGGAGCCGTGTCGTCGGATCCGACGAGGACTCCGTCCTCAAAAAAGTCGACGCGATCAACCGGAGACGAGACAGTGACGGCTAAATCGACGGTGGCTCCGGACGGGATTTCGGTTTCGCTGACCGTTAGGTTCACAGTTAGATCGAGATCTCTGTTGGTCGCTCTACTGAAGGCTGGAACGTCGAGGCTGAAGCCGTCCGAGAAGTTAACTGTAATGGGAACGGCAGTGTAGTTGTGAGCAGCATACGTTATCTCTCCGCCGTTGTTGAATGCGGCAGCGATTGGGTAGTCGGGCGTAATTTCTTCGGCTACCTGACCGAGCGCGACCATGGCGTGCAACCAGTGGTAAGTTTGCGCGTCGGATACTCCGAACTTTAGGTCCCGCTCTCTGTAGTTGTTGTATAGATTGAGGGCTTCGGCAGGGTCTAGGAAGGAAAGGAATTTCCAATAGGTGTCGTACCAGAGGTTTCCATTGGGGATGTTTGATAGGACCTCGGTGTTTGCGGCCATACCTTGCCAGGCTTCTTGGACATAGTCTGTATTGTGTCCCAAATACAGGGATCCGCCGTGGATTGGGTAGAGCTGGATGCCGTATGAGGCAGCGACATCGGTCGTCCACCAAGTACCGTTGTCGTAGCCGCCTCCCCAGACACGAGCAACCATTTCGTACGCATAGGAGGGCTGGAACGTGCGGTCGTTTTGGTCGAACCAGTATTCGTTTACGGACGAGTGTTCAGAGGTGTAGAGGAAGATGCCGAGGTCGCGTATCTCGTCGTTGCCAGTAACGGCTCCCCAGTGGATGAGCGAGGAGTTGAACTGCATGGACTCGGAGGTGGACTCCTGGTCGTTGCCAAAGGGCTCGGTCGCGAATCCATTGGCCCACGAGTGTCCTGCGTATGGGCTATAGTTGCGAAGGAAGGGGAACATGCTGTCGGTGCGCGATGGGTTGGCGGCGTCGCGAATGAGCATGTTGATCATATCTCCCCAATCAGCCGCCCAGCCTGGGTAGTATTGCTCGAGGACGGCTGCGGCGTGGATAAAGTAGCCCCAATGGAAGTGGTGGTCGTTTATGTTAGTATCTTGACGGTGGCCCGCAGGGTAGCCGATGAGGGCGTCCCAGTCGTCGTTGTAGTAGAAGAGAAAGGCGACTTCTCCTGATTCGGCTGTGAGCCAATCTTCTAGGCGCTCTTTCACGGTTGCGAGCATCTGGTCGCGAGCTTCGATGTTTCCTAGCTGGTCCGCGATACGAGCGGTTTGCACGAGGCGATTCATCACTTGGCCTTCGTTGTAGGAGTCGGTCCAGGTCGCTAGTGTGTCGGCCTTCATTTGTTCTATCACTTGCGCGATCTCTGACGGGTCGAAGGAGCCGCTGTATTTTGCGACGTCGGGCATGGTTGGCAGAATTCCGCTAAACCGGATTTCTGTGGAAAATGTGTTTGAGGTAAGGGTTCTCATTTCGCCGCGAACCGTTTCATAGGTGTAGGGGCCAGGTGTTGTGGAGCTCGGCGCGAGATTGGCCCAGTGGTGCGGGAGGATTCCCCAGAATACGGTGTTGCCCGGTCCTTCCATGACGGTTGGCGTAATGATGAAGTCGGTACGGACGGTGGAAGTGGTTTCGTCGTAAGTCCATTCGATGCGAGTGTCCGTAGGGAATGAATACGCATAAGCTTCGAAGTACGGAGCTGCAGATGCCATCGTCATTGACGCTGGTACCATGACCATGGACCAGTAGTTTTGTCCGTTGAGATCGGAGGTATACTCGTTCCCGGAAGCACTCCATGTCGAGCCCGCGGGGCCGTACACTATATAGCTTGCTCCGCCAAAATTGTTTTCTATGAGCAGCTTGTTTTCGCTAATGGATACGCCGGCTTCATTGAAACCGATCTTTATGCGGGCCAGGTCTGCGTCGCCCTTGGTGAAATACGTAAACGGCATGCCGTGCCCCATAAGGGCGCTAAAGTCGTGAACGCCGTCGTTCCAGTTGATGGTCGCGGTCCAGTCCGAATGGTCGGATGCGGTAGAAGAGGGGGCGCTTAGGTCCACTACCCCGACGGTGATTCCCGCCACGTCGCTCATGGGCTGGCGGTACTCTGTCGGGGTGCCTCCTGCAGGCATGGTGTAGTTGACCACCAAGCCTTGCGGGAGCGAACGGTATGAAAGCGGGTAGTTGAAAGCTTGGCCTCCATGTGACTGTTTGAGGAGATTCGACCACCAGTCGTTTGTGGGAACGGGCTTAGAAGCCGCCGGACCGCTTAGGTAGGGGGTGCCGTCGGGAAAGCCGTTGCGACCTGCTTCATCGACCCCTGGAAATTCGGTCGTGTAGCTACCGGAGCCGATGGGTACTATTGTTTGCGCGGAGGTAAGGGCCGCAATTATTAGAAAGAACGAGAGCAGTGTGAGTTCCTTCAACCAGGTGAAGGTATTCATGGAGCTTCTTTTCATGATTGTATTCAAGTATTGGGGTGTTTTTCGTACGCCTATCTGAAGGGGGCGTCGTATGCGGATCGCATGTTTCGTAGGAAGTTATGGGTACAAAAGGACTCTTTTGGATGCTTGTGAGCATTCAATTCAAGTTCCTGAAGGGGTGAAGGTCGTCTTGGGGCAATAGTTTGCCGAGCGTAGTATCTAAGGTACTACGTACGAATTTCATTCCATCACCTAGTTGGCAGACTTTCAGAGCCAAGTGAGAGGCATCGAAAGCGTATTCACTCTAAATTACAGTGGATCGATATCCTTCTGAACGGTCGTCATGTGTGGATCGTCGTTTTGGGGTTGGAGAGTTCTTTAGCGGGCACGAGTTAGATCGTTGGTTCGAAGTTCGAGCTAATTCGCAGAACTGAAGTTGCATTAGATTGCACCTTAAAGTTGTTGGTATGAAAGCTCTCTTCTTTGGAATTGCCAGCCAAAAAGGTGTAAAATGAACAGAATACCTAACCCGTATTGTTTGGTCGAAGGGCGTTGCAACGCGTGTTGTAGGCACAGATCGGCGCTCGCTGAGTGTGATCGAATATGTGAAATGATCCCTAGCCGAGCGTGCGAAAGAAGCTTGGTTGAAGCTACCCTAGAAAACTGAAGTTCTGCACATGTGGGAGTCAGTCCTGCGGAGCTCGACTCCGAAACCGTCCCATCCTTGGTGCTTGCTGTGTCTGGATTTTGAAGAGCTGTCGCATTCCGGCCGGGCATGGACGGATTGAACTTTTACCTCAGCGATTTGAAAGAGTGTGTGCTTGAGGATAGGCTTGTAGCAAGAGCTACCGGACTGCCCGAATTTGGCGAGTGTACTCTAGGAACAAACAATGAAAGCGAAACTCCCTATGAATGATAAACAACCCAATTCGGAAGCTCCGAATGAAAACGTAGAGGCTAAGGCATTAGAGGCTGAGCCTGCAGTTTCTTTTCCTATGATCGGCCTGATCGCGGACCAGATACGGAAGAGCGTTCCTCGAAAGCTGGTGGAGGTTGTTAATTCCGTCAGCGACAAGAAGCAGATGATCGGTTCGAGCTATCCTTATCAGCGAGCCATCAAAAAGACGGATTATGAGGAGGAGCTGGAGAAGCTTCAGATCGAGCTGGTCAAGATGCAGGCTTGGGCAACCAAGAACGATGAGCGAATTGTATTGGTTTTTGAAGGACGGGATGCCGCTGGAAAGGGAGGGACGATTAAGCGGTTTACGGAGAAGCTTAATCCGCGTGGAGCTCGGATCGCTGCGTTGGCGAAACCGACGGACGCGGAGAAGGGGCAGTGGTATTTCCAGCGTTATGTCGCGCAGTTGCCGACCTATGGTGAAATCGTGTTTTTTGACCGGTCTTGGTATAATCGAGCGGGGGTGGAGCGAGTGATGGGTTTTTGCGATAATCGCGAGTACCTGGAGTTTATGCGTCAAGCTCCGGAGTTTGAGCGGATGCTTGTTAGGAGCGGGATTCGCTTGTTCAAGTTTTGGTTCTCGGTAAGTCGGGAGGAGCAGCTTCGTCGCTTCATGTTGCGTGCCAAAGATCCGCTCAAGCAGTGGAAGTTGAGCCCTATGGATGTGGAATCGCTTGGGCGCTGGGATGAGTACACTGAAGCGAAGGAAAGCATGATCTTCTATACGGATACGGCTGATGCTCCTTGGACGATCATTCGTTCGGACGATAAGAAGCGAGCCCGCCTCAATGCGATAAAGCATTTCCTCAGGACCGTGTCCTATGATGGGAAGGACGAGAGTTTATTGGATGACTTGGACTCTCAAATCATTGGCTCGGCTCAAGATATTTACGAAACAGGGGAGCGTGTTCAGGACGGGAAGAAAGATTAGCGACAAGTTCGGTTAGGCGAGTTCGGTCTGTTCGAATTTGCTTGGGACGACAGAAACGTCTACTCCTGGGGGTGCGTCTATTTCGAATGAGTAAGATCTTTCATTTTTTCGTATCCATTTAACTGATAAAGCTCCTTTGGGGTGTGGAAAGGAGCTTTCGGCAAAATCGATTTCTGGACTTAGAGTTGGGTCGAGTATGAAGCGGTCTGGGTTGCCGGGTGATTCTTGTCTCAATCCGAGAGCGAAGCGGCTCAGGTACACGGCAGGGAAGCCGCTCCATCCGTGGCATTTGCTGCCTCCCCCTAGGGAGTGTCTCGAAAAGCACTCGGAAAGGGTACCGTAACCAGCATCGACTACGTTTTTCCAATGCTGACGGATTAGTTGTTCGGCCAAGGCGTGCTCACCGGTTTCGGCAAGGTGGGGTAAAAGATACTGGAAGAAGTAGAATTCTATGTGACCGCCGCCTTCGCCTAGGCTTATGCCCCGCTCGAAGTTGGTGTGGAGTTCGGCGTGGACGTAGGCTTCGAGACGTTCGGCGTTTTCGGGGCGGTGAATTCGGTTCACGTAGGCGAAGAGGTTCGCGTGGTTGGCCCGAGTGAGTTGCTGCTTGCCTGATGCGTCTAGCGATGCGGCGTAGCGACCTTCTTTTTCGTTCCAGAGGAGACGGGTGTATGCGTCTCGCACGCGTTTTTCTTCGGAGGTGAAATAAGTTGCTCGCTCCTCCTTTTTGATCGCTCGGGCGAGTCTGGCCGATTGTGAGAGTGTGGCGATGCGAAGGGCGTTAAGAAATGCGTTGGCTTGCCCGGTGCGTTCACTTTTTAGAACACCCCAGTCGATGAAGACCCGCATGTTTTCGGCGTCCCAAAGGCAGTCGAACGTGCTTTTCCAGGCTGAGCTTGACCACAGCTTTTCAATGGCGGGCCAAACTTCCTCCACCAAGTTTGTGTCGCCGGTCATACTCCAGTAGTCATGGACCGCTTTGATCCAGAGGAGGGAAAAGTCTTCGTGAGGCGAGGTGAGCCAGGAGGGCGCGACGGCGAGTATTTGTCCGTTGTCGGTTTGGGCTTGGGCGTAGATCAGAAGGCTACGTCGAGCTGCTCGCAGGTCGTGGTTGATCAGGCGGTGTACTTGCTGATTGACGCAAAAGTCGCCGACGTATGTCCCACGCTCTCGCCACGGAGAGTCGGCGTAGGCGTCCTCGGTGCTCACGCGAACTGTTTGCGCGGAAGCATCCCAAAGCTTGTTGAAGAAGCTGTCCGAGCATTTGAAGCTCCCTTGCAGGTCGATGGTTTGAGTACTCTTTACGTGGATATCGTGCAGGATAACTGGGGATCGACTGCCAGCTGGGAATCGGGCTGCGACCTGGATGTAGCGTCCTCCTCTGGGGTGGAAGAGCTGCAGGGTTTGGCGACCGCCTCGAAGGATGAATCGCTCTACCGTATTGACGAAGGGGTTTGTGTTGTAGAGGTGAACGAGACCGTCATCGCGTATCCACTCATCGAATGCGATATCGACGACAGTGCCGGCGGGCCCCTCGATTTCGATGCAGGCGTAACCCAAAAACTCCGTCGAGTATTCGAAATTCCATACGAAACCGGATTTTTCGTTTCCCGAGGATTTGGGGATATCTGCTAAAGGGAGGTTGCGAGTGGCATTGTCGCCCATGCGGTCCCATGCGGCGATGCGGGCGGGGGTAAGGCGGGTCCAGTCTCCGCTGTCGGGAATCCATTTCTGAGAGGAGATGGGCTTCCCTGCATCGAGCCAACCTGGAGTTTCGGACTCATCGATCAAGGGGGAGAGGAGGAATGCCCCTGTGTCTTCATCATTGATGGTGACGCCGCATCCAGTGGGGATTCCCAGAAGGAAGTCCCACTGGTCGCAGAGTCGCGAAAGCGACGATAGGTAGCCGCAGAACAGGTTTTTCCCGGCGTTGAGGGTAAGCGTTATTTCAGAGCGGTTGCCAATTTCGGGAACTTGCGTGGCTTCGACTTTCTTCCCATTTAGCCAATAGTTTCCCCAGTGGGAGCCGACTGTGACTTTCTGATCTTTGGGAGATAGGAGGATTGTCTGAAATACGCGTGCTTTTGTTGGTTCGCCATTCTCTGAATGTACGTCCGTTTCGGTGCAAAAGCCATAGAGCGACTCCTTGGCTTCTAAGCTGCCTGATGCAGTGATTCGACTCGGGCGAAGGGGAGTAAAAGGGAAGTCTGCCACTGAGCGGGCGGCCAGGTTTTTCCAGGGTTGTGCTTCGCTTTTGATGTGGATCGGAGACTCCCAGTCGGTGGTGTCGTTATCGGGGTGGAAGAGGGCTTCGTCGAGTTTGCGCGTATCGCAGATTTCAGCTGGGTTGAGGGCGAATGAGAATAGAGCTGCGTCCCGATCCCAGGCCTTAAGTGTGCGGACTTTCCAAGCTCCAGGGGTGGCGAAGGATGTATTTGAGAATCCTCCCCATGCGATAAAGCCTGCTGCTCCGTTCTTCATGGTTTGGAAGGATGACGCTCCGAAGACGTTTATCTCTACCGTTATACAGTTTGCTCCAGGACGGAGCGATTGAGCGATGTCGACAGTATCGTATTCTGGATACTCAGTTACGAACCTTGCAGGTCCAGCCGATGCGAACACTCCGTTTACGCGAAGGCGATAGCGTGTGTCGGCAAAGAGGTGCAATAGAGCTTCGGCAGGCGTTTGCTCTAGTGCGAAGTCTAAGCGAAAGAGCGTGAAGTGATTTCTGGTCGGCTTGCAGGATTCCCAGACGAAGTGGGCGTGGTGCGGTCCTGGGGATTCGGCGTGCTTTGTCATGATCCGGTGTGGGAAAAGTGCCGTAATCATATCACGAATCGTGGCGAAGTGAATGGACAGCTTGCTCTAAAACATGTACGTTTTGGCTGATTCGAAATATCGATATGACCTTGCCGCAAGTGACACGTATCTTTTCTCGCTCGGGAATTGCCAGCCCATTAGGAAGAATTGCAAACGGGGGAGTCGTTTATGGGACGCTTGGGACTGGGTTTCAGAGTTTCCGAAAATATGGTCTTTTTGGCTTGGTTCTTCTGTTTAATGGAGAAGGGAGGTATCGAGACCGTAATGGAGTTGACTGTTGTCTTGAGCCAGGCGACTTGATTTTCGTCCACCCCAAGAGGCCTCACCAGTATGGGGCGACGAAAAAGGGAATTTGGGAAGAGCTGTTTATTACGTTCGAAGGTGCCAGCTTCGAGCCTTGGTTTGATGAAGAGAGTGGGTGTTTTCAAGAACCGGTGCTGCGTCTGGGCACGCTGGAGCTTTGGGTTTCTCGTTTTATGGAGCTCCTCGAGATGGAAACTCATAGCGAGTTCGAAATGACGCGAGCAGTCTTGCGATTACATGAGCTGCTTAATGAATTGAATACATTTAGCCAGAGCCGTGGGGGACGCAGGTCTAGAAGCGAGCGGCTTCAGAACAGTATTCGAAGAGTGATTACATGGCCTTCGGGGAGGTCTGTTGATTGGGAGTCGATCGCTGCGATCAGTGGCCTTTCCTATTCCGCTTGGAGGAAGGAGGTTAAGAAGGAGACTGGCATGTCGCCTTCGCAGTACCGTCGGAAGCACTTGATGATACAAGCGGCGGAGTTGCTTCGGCAGCTTGGTTTGTCAAACGAGCAGTTGGCTGATCAGTTCGGTTGTTCTGACGCTTTCCATTTTTCGAAAATGTTCAAGTCGGTGCATGGAGTTTCGCCATGGAAGTATCGTAGCGCTTGGTTGAAGGGAACCGAAGTGGAGTAGAGCATCGCTAGGCGGTTTGTCCCTTGGATTCTGATTCGATCCACTTTCGTGAATCGGCTTCGGTTTCGCATATGCGAAATGACCAGGAGGAGTTGTGTCGACTACATATGTCCAAGTAGTACTTGAGCAGACTGAGAGTGTGTTGATTCTTTGCAATAAGTGCTAGTTCGTGGCTTCGGTTTGTTCTCGCCGCACCTAGATCTTCTGCCGCGAGGACGACCATGTCGCCAATCTTTATTTCAGCCAGGTCAGCATCTGTGAAATCCCATATCGAGTAGCTAAGCTTTTCAAAGTTGCAATCACTGTGAAACGCGGCGTTTGCGCTCCGGATATCGTGAACTCTTGTTTGTCCCCGAAATTTAAACACAATTCCATTGGGTTCTCTCGATAGATCGCAATTCATCTGTTTTGCTGATGAGCCTTGTTAATACCTAGGTTAGGAGATGGGGAGCTGTAGGTCTCTATCTTCTGTTACGATCTCTTCTATGTTGAGCAGGGTCTTAATTCCGTTGCCGACTTTCGCAATTCCGAGACTGCATTGGTTGCCTTCTGAGGACCCCAATTCAGGGAAGGGCTCAATTGCGTCGTGGGGTATGTTAACGACTTCTTCGACTCCATCCACCATGAGTCCAAATAGGCTGTTTGAACCGGCTAACTCGATTACGATGACACAGGTTCGGTCATGGACTTCGCTCGCGGGTACTTCGAGCTTAACTCGCAGGTCCATCACAGGTATCACTTTCCCACGTAGATTGATCACGCCTTTAATATAGGCAGGCATTCGAGGAATCTTTGTTACTTCTTGGATGTGTATGATCTCCCGAATTTTTAGTGCTTCGATTCCATAGGACTCACTCGCTAATTTGAAGGTGAGAAATTTGACCGTCGAATCTGATTCCGTTGTGCTGCTTACTGCTTGTGTGTGTGATGTATCCATTTTGAAAATTCGAATATGTTGCTTGTTTTGCTCGGTTTCTAGGAAGGAGTAGCCTTTTAGTAATCAATAGGTGAAGACAGCTTGGGCGTAAGCGAAACGGATGCTTTCGCTTGCTCCTGTTTGCTCGATGAAATCGTCCGGTCTGAGGTGGCTAAGCCCGAACAGTAGGTTGACGTGATCGCTATATTTATGGCTGATGCTTAGGTCTAACTCGTTCCCCACCTTTCGACTGAGCCCGTTGCCCGGTTCGCGTGCGACTGCACCTCCCGCGTTGTAGAGTGCGTCGGTGTCGCGCGCTCTCCTGAATTGGTGGAGGGCAAGTGTAACGGTGGTGCGCTTCGTCGCTTGCAGGCTAACTCCTTGGCTGTATGAAAGCGTGTTCTTGCGACCGACCATATCAATGTATCCAAGGTAGGCGTGCCCGAGGGGAAAGAGTTGGTCGAAGGTCCCGTCTTTGTTGTCTTCAGCGGACCGGTCGCCGCTGGCGTAGTCGAAGCCAATCCAGATGCGCATGTTTTTGGGAAGGGCTTTAGAGCGATAACCAAATTGGGCTGCGAACATGGATGCATCGATCTCTTTGCCCATGCTGGACCCGGTTTGCGTGGCGAACTCCGCTTCGTAGTCGAGATTCAAGCTGTCGGACTCACCATGGATGCGGGCTCCGAAGGTTCGTCGGGTTTCGTCTTTGGCGTCGAGGTCGCACTGGAGGAAGTAAATGTCTCCTTGTTTCTTGGACGTTAGTTAGAGTCCGCTTAGTTTGTTTCCGTGATCGCTCTCGTTGAAGTCATACTTATCGACTGGGACGTATCGTGATGCGAAGGCTTGGAGCGAATAGCCTTTTTCTATGTAGATGGCGTTTACTCCATCCCAGCGATGGTTCGCGTTGGCCCAGGGCAGGGGGCTTACGAGTCGCTGTTTGCCGAACTTAAACTGCTGTCGGCCGATCCGCGTTGTTAGTTTTCCGTCACCTATTCTGAAGGACAAGTCTGCGAATCCGTTCAGCAGATCGAAAGAGTCTACGTCAATAGAACGCTTGCCTCCGGGGAGGTCACGTTCCGTTGCCAGGGCACTGATGGCTTCCACGAATACACGGAATCTCTCCCCAGAGTGGATGTCCACGTGTTGAACGACTCGTTGCAGCAGTACGACATCCTGATCGTTGGCTGGTGTCCCGAATGCAAAGTTGTCCCATGCCTCTACGCGTTCACGCCATTGTCCGCCGAAGCTCATCCAGATTTCACCATTGGCGGTGGGCGAAACGTATTTTAGCTTATCGAACTTGTCTCGATGTTCTGATCTGGAAAATGTTGACCAGTCTTCGTTGTAGCGAAGAAGTGAATACTGAGGTCGTTCACTTGCGTGAATCGTAACTGATAGTATGCTCAAGAGCGATACGTAGATTCTGAAAAATGGAAATTTTGTTTTCATTATAACCGAACTCCTCTAGGGAGCTTTTTATTTGGATTCCAACTGAGGAAACTCCTGCGTCATAGTAAGTAAGGCCCTGCCAGCACGTCCTGAGATCGGACATGCCAGCTTTTGTGTGGCAGTTTGTGTGGATCCTGATGTGCGTGCTGAGGCTCTGCTCAGCGCGCGAGTGTTCACTTGCTGCTTTAGTTACGCGTCATCGCTGGCGTTTCGTCCCATTCGACAGATTGAAAAGAGCGAGATCTTGTTTCGTTGATCGTGGGGAAATTCTCGGACGATAATGTTGCTGTTTGTTTCATCCGACCTGTGTGGTCGTATTCAACTTTTGAGGAAGTCTGCTTTGAGCCTCCAATCACTTCCGTGAGTTCAGCCACTATTCTGTTCATTGCTTCGGCTTGAGCGTGGAGTTCTTCCGATGCGCTGGCAGACTCCTCTGCGTTGGAGGCATTGCTTTGCGTCACGTGATCCATCTGAGTGACCGCTTTGTTGATTTGGGCAATGCCTGCAGATTGCTGACGAGAGGCGTTGGCGATGTCGCCGACGAGATCGCTACTTTGGCTGATGCTGGTTACGATTTTTGTGAGAGTAGAGCTAACTTCCTCAGCTATCTCGACGCCATGGTTCGAGTTTTTGACTGATTCTTCGATCATGCCTGCCGTGTTTTTGGCCGCATCCGCCGACCTCATGGCGAGGTTGCGTACTTCATCGGCAACTACGGCGAATCCAGCTCCTGCGTCACCCGCTCGTGCTGCTTCGACAGCGGCGTTGAGGGCGAGGATGTTGGTTTGGAAGGCTATATCGTCGATGACCTTTATGATCTTCGCGGTTTCATCGGAACTCTTTTGAATTGTGAGGATGGCCTCGTTCATCCTCTGCATTGCTTGGGTTCCTGTGCTCGCGGTCTTCCGTGCGTCTTGCGAAAGTTCGTCTGCCTTGCGAGCGCTGTCTGCGTTTTTCTGGATCATGGATGACATCTCCTCAAGGCTGCTGGAGGTTTCTTCTAGCCCCGCAGCTTGTTCGGTGGCGCCTTCCGCCATCGATTGTGAAGAGGCCGCGACTTGTCCAGCTGCTGAACTGACCTGTTCGCCGCCCTCGCGTAAGCCAGCTATAGCTCGATAAAGCGGGCGCGTTATGCTGCGGGTCATGAAGAATGCGAGACCGAGACCAAGGAGAACTGTAGCGGCAAGGCTGACGTAGTTGGTCGCGAGCGTATCTTTGCGAGCCTGCCGGGCATTCGTTGAAAACTCATCCGCTTTACCCTCCGCGAAATTTATGAACTCACCCATGGTCCCTGAAAGAGTGGCTATGTAGTCGGCGCCTTTTTCTTTGGTAATTCGCGCTGCTTCTTCGCGTTTTCCTTCACGCATCAATGAAATGACTTCGTCGCGAATCGGTTTCCACTCGATGAACATGCGTCGGGCCATCTCGACTTGCGATTGATCACCAAGGAATCGTTCTCGCAGAATTTCGAAGTCCTCAAGTGTTTCCGCCTCGCGGCTATCTACGGTAGCGCTAGCCTTGGAGATGGCTGCTTCGTCTTTGGCGAGTGCAACATCCTTCATAGAGCGGTGCATCGCCACTATGCCCATCTCGATACGTAAAGAAGCTGTGGATACGGCGTACGGGTGGTCGTAAAGCTTTTGGGTGAGACCGGCTAACTTGTTCATGCCGGTAGTATTTATCGTAGACAAAACCAGAGTGAGTGCGATCACTATGCCAAAGCTCAGTCCAAGCCTCGTTCCGATTTTGAGTTTGTTGATATCCTTTATGCTCATTGTTGTATGTGCGTTTATGCAAAGTGCTGAGTTAGTGGCTCAGTAAGATGCACAATAAAAGGATGGGAGAAGTGATTGGTGGATTTGGGCGACGTGTTCAATTTTAGAATAGTAAACAAAAAGATAAAAATATCTGAAATATGGTAGTTTTGCGAGCCGTGTTGTGATTCGAGCTTAGTAGACTGGATTTGAGATACCGGCTATCATTAGAGGGCGTCGTCAATTTTGTCTTAGAGACTGTTGCTAGTCGGTGCTCTCTGACTCGTATCCGATATCGTGTTACTCGATTGTGGGATGCTCAATTCATTCTGGTTTTGCATTGAACCGACTGCTTGCGATTGGGTCGCGATTCGATCCAATTTCGTGAATCGGCTTCGGTTTCGCATAGGCGAAACGACCAGGAGGAGTCGCATCGGGTGTTTATGTTGATGTAGTATTTGAAAAGGTCTGAGGCATCTTGATTCTCTGTTATTAGTGCCAGCTTATGGTCTGGGTTTGTCGCGGTGGACCCTAGGTCCTCTGCAGCAAGAATCGTGATGTGGCTGGCGTCGACTTGGGAAAGGTCGGCATCGATGAAATTCCAAATGGAGTAACTTAATTTCTCGAAATGCGTGTCCGTGTGGAAGATGGAGTTTGCCTGCCTTATGTCGTTGGGAAGGACAGGCCCACTGAAATCGAAGACAATGCCTTTTTCTTCTCTGGTAACGCTGAGCGTTGGGGAGTTTGGGGATCGGTCCAATGGGCTGCTCGTTTAGTTGAAAAGGTTTTCCTCTAGTATGCGGGAGCTACCTTGCGGTGGTAGTGTTGGAGTTTGCTGGATCTCTGCTCCCTTGGTGGGAGGTGGGGGATTGGTGGTTTGTTCGCCTTCAACTATACTTCTCAAACGCCGGACGGTCAGATCTAGGCCGGCAGCTTGGGCGCTGGTTTGTCTCGCGGTTGCGGCCAGCTCTTCGGTAGATGCGGCGGAGGATTGCGTGATGCGTTCCATTCCCGTCACTGCTGTGTTGATTTGTTGGATACCTAAGGATTGCTTGGTCGAAGAGTCTTTTACGTCTAGGATGATTTCGTTAAGCGATTGGACTCTTTGGGAGATTTCCTGGAGGCTCTGTGATACTTCGTTGGTGACTTCGACCCCGTCTTGGCTCTTGCGCACTGAGTCCTCGATTTTGTCCGCTGTTTCTTGTGCGGCTTTAGCGGAGCGTTGGGCTAGGTTGCGTACTTCATCTGCAACTACGGCAAAGCCGGATCCTGCTTCTCCTGCTCGGGCAGCTTCTACGGCTGCATTGAGGGCAAGTATGTTTGTTTGGAAAGCGATCTCGTCGATGGTTTTGATTATGTCGGAAATCTGCCCGCTGGACTCTTGAATCTGGGACATTGCGTTGAGCATTTTTTCCATCCCATGAGATCCTTCGATTGCTGCTTTGTTGGCAGACTCAGAAATGCGTACGGCTTCTTCCGCCTGTGATCCGTTTTTTTCTGTGATGCTTTGTATCTGGACCAGGCTGGCGCTGGTTTCCTCTAGGGAGGAGGCTTGTTCGCTGGCCCCTTGGGCAATTTCCACGCTGGCGGAACTTACTTCGTCGGCCGCTTGAGTGGTGTTTTGAGAGGAGGTTCCGATTTCGTCGATGATGGTTTGGATGGGTGTGACCACTCCTTTCTTTAAGGCAATGTAGAGTGCGATTAGGATCACGATTGCCGCTGGGATTACCCAAGTGAGTGTTGTCCAAAAACTATTGGCCACGGCTTGGTCGATATCGTCGAGGCTGGACTTTAGGATGAATGCTCCTCGCATTTCGCCAGCATCCCATCCCTCCATCTGGAAACCTAGCATGTCCTTGCCGTCGCCGGTGGGACTGTTTGCTGGATCTCCGTGGCAGGTTAGGCAGCTTTGGTCGAGTACGATGGGCCGAGCGTAGGTCATGAGTCCGACGTCTCGGTCTACGGAAAAGTAGTCTGCCTCCTCGCCAGAGCGGAGCTTCTCAAGGATGTTGCGTTCCGCGGGAGTCGGTTCGTTTGCCGGATTTCGGGGGTTGTTGCGAGTTACTCGGAACTCCATGCCTTCTTCATGGGCTACATGCTCGATGGCCCGCCACGCGGCTACGATCGGTATGGTGTCGTAGAGTGCGGAGTCTCTGAAATTCGAGACGGTTTTGAGTTCGGCTTGTAGTTTTTCGTAGTCGAAGGCTCCGTTTCTGGAGAGATCGGAAACGGAGTCTCTCACAGATTCGGCTTGGATGGTGATCGCCCGCATTTTGTCCCTAGCGAGAGACTGGCCCTCGCGTTGTAGTGACTTGTAGGTGACAGCGAGTCCTATGGTAGTAACGATGAGGAGACCTGCTGCCACGCCTGTGATTGCTTTGCCTGTTATGTTCATTCTGGTGTAATTGCTTTCCTGAGACTGGGTGGGCCGAAGGTTTGTCTGTTCTCTCCTTTTGGATTTGGGGAGAATATTTAGTTTGTTAAAAGGGAGTATGACTACGAGTAAGTGCGTAGAGGGATCGGATCAAAGATATGCGACTTGATGGTGATTTGGCCTAATTACGTTAAACGGTCGTTAATTGAACTGATCTGTTTTGACGGGTCGTCCTGGCTGGTTTTCTAACCTTTCTCGCAGGTAGATAGTGTGTAAGTAGAAGGAGGACAAAAGTATAGAGAGTTATGTGAATTCTTGTTTTATCTTTTTTGATCTCGAGAATCGTCAGGCGCGAACGTTGTCCCCTTTTTGAGGGGTCAGGCGGTTGGATCTAAAATGGACCTCATTTTTTTCAAGGGGGCGCATATAAAACACTAAAGCAGGATAGGTATATACCCGTTTAAGGTGCTGGTTCTGAGAAGGGATGACCCTTTTTAGAACCAAAAATCCAAACGCAAAGAACCATGAAACGACTTATTCCACTTGTATCTCTATCAATCCTAGCTTCCGCGCTCTACGCGGAAGAACTCACCATCGTCGCCGATGACTGGTGTCCTTTTAACTGTGCTGAAGGCGCCATCGATCCAGGTTTCATGATTGAGATAGCTGCCCAATCGCTAGAAGGCGCCGGCACGCAAGTAGCCTACAGTAATATTGGCTGGGATGAGGCGATCGAGAAAACTCGAGGGGGTGCATTCAGTGCGATTGTGGGAGCTGCGAAGGGGGATGCTCCGGATTTCGTTTTTCCGACCGAGCCTCAAGGGTGGCTGAAGAACTCGTTTTATACTTTGGCAGATTCCGATTGGAGCTACACCGGGCCGGAAAGTCTGGGGAGTATCCGTTTAGGAGTGATTGAAGGCTACAGCTATGATGCGGAAGTGGATAAGTACGTGGCTGCCAATCCAGGCAAGCTCTTCGTTGCTAAGGGCAACAAAGCTCTAGAGATGTTGATCGAAGCACTGATGAACGGTGAGATCGACGCTCTTGTAGAGGGGAGTAGCGTTTTCTCTCAATATTTTGTATCCAATGGCCTTCTTGAGCTGATGGACCAGTGTCGTGAAGCGGGAACGGCTGGGGATGGCGAGCCAATCTATGTCGCATTTTCTCCATCGAATCCAAAGAGCGCAGATTGGGCAAAGCTCGTGAGTGAAGGAACGGCCCGACTGCGCGAGAGCGGCGAATTGGCGAAGATCCTAGCCAAGTACTATGTAGAGGATTGGAAGTAGTATTCTGTTGTTTGGAGATCAGGATATGAAACTTCGAAGCCTTAGTTTAAAGGGAAAGATCCTGCTGAGTTCTGTGGGGCTCGTATTGCTCGGAAGCGTAGCTCTTGGCTATCTTACTTTTCGAGTATCCTCGAAATCACTACGTGAGGCGATTGAGGATCAGAGTGTTCAGCAGAGTCACCATGTGGCGAATGCCTTGGATGGCTGGATCAGCGATCGGAAGATTGAGATCGAGCAGTGGAGTCAGCAGAAGGCGTATAAGTCTTCTTTGGCGGACTCGTTTGTTGGGCGAGCATCTCGTCGTAATGCCTCTGCGTTGCTATCGGGGATTGTTGAGAAATATCCGCACCTCGTGCATCTGTCGCTTATTGATGCCGAAGGGGTAGAGCTCGCCTCTTCGGCTGAGAAGGCCGGTCTCCAATACGCGAAAGCTCCTTGGATGGAGCGTTCGCTCCGCGGAGAGATCGCTGTCTCTAAGGCTTTGATAGATGGTTCGGCTGGAGGAACGGTTTATATCTCCAGTCTGGTTAGCGGCGACGATGCGTCCGGTGTGCTCGTCGCGACCGTGTCGCTCGATTACCTTTTCGATCGATTTTTGAGTGAAGTAAGGATCGGAGAGGAAGGCTTCGCTTACCTCGCTCAAAGAGAGGGTGAGGTTATCGCCCATCCCCAGAGCGGGATCGCGGGTACTTTGAATTTGTCTGATTCGGGCTGGTGGACAGCGCTTCTTGGTGAGCAGGTCGGTTATCTTGTTTATGATGAGGAAGGGCAGGCGAATGTCGCCGCAAGCGCCAATCTACAGGAAGTGGGTTGGGTCGTTTGCGTGACTGCTGCGGAGTCGGATGTCTTCGCGGCGCTTAACTCGCTGATGCGGGTTTCGGTACTCGTGACTTTGACGATCACTTTGCTCGCTTCGGTAAGCATTTTGCTTCTGATCAATACGATCGTGCGCCCGATCCAGAGGTTTGTAAATGGTCTCGAATCGGCGACGCTTCAGGTGACGGAAGCTGCGAATCAGGTGGCAGCTACGAGTCAGCAGGTCGCTAATTGCTCATCGGAGCAAGCGGCGTCTGTCGAAGAAACATCGGCTTCGCTCGAAGAGGTCGCCAGTAAGACGAATGAGAACGCAGTGCAGGCTCAGGAGGCGCAAAGCGTTATTCGCGAAGAGGCGATTGTAAGCCTGAACGAGGTGAACAATCGGATCATGGACTCTACTCGCGCGATCCACGAGACGACTTCGATGACTGAGGAAACGCTCAAAATCGTAAAGACGATCGACGACATCGCGTTCCAAACGAACATTCTGGCTCTCAACGCGGCGGTTGAAGCGGCGCGAGCCGGAGAGGCAGGCGCGGGATTTGCGGTTGTCGCTGATGAGGTGCGTCAGCTCGCAGGTAAGGCTGCGGTTGCGGCGAGGGATTCCGGAGATTTGATTAACCGGTCTCACACATCGGTCCGCGAGGTCGCGAGTATTACGGAAACGATCGCTGCCAAGATGGATGAGAATCTGGCGGTTTCGGATCGAATCGCCGCAAACATGGACAGCATTTCCGATGCATCGACCTCGCAGGCTGCGAGTATCCAGCAAATCAATAGCACCATGACGACGATCGATCGCGTGACGCAGGCGAACGTCGCGAGTTCGGAGGAAAGCGCTGCCGCAGCAGAAGAGTTGAATGCTCAGGCCGAGCAAATGAGAGAATTTGTAAGGAAGATCCGTCGTTCTATCGATGGGGCGGGGATTGAAGATGCTTCGGTGATCCCTCCGGCCATACCTACGGAGACGGAGTCTTCGTTTCGGGTCGCTGATGTTCCAGTCGAGAGCTCTCCCTTCCCACAACGAATGGAAGAGTCGCTTTTCAAGAACTAGGAGGGGCGGAGTGGGTACGGTTCTGGCAGTATTATTTGACTGACCGGACTCTCGCTCGTCGATTTTTTTTGGTACAAGGTAGTTAAGGGCCCAGCGCGAGATGCGTTGGGCCACAACCTTTTTGTGTCACTCTGTGGCGGTGAAGTCTGGATACGATAGCGATGTCTGGAAGGGTATCTGAAATTGGAATACAGAAAACCTGATGTCGGCATAAAGCTGAACCCTGATTCCTCTATGGAAAACAGGAGGCGTTCTTTCCTTCAGAACTCAGGTTTCGCGAGGAACGGGTTCTGATAAACTATTAGCTGCATTTATTCGCATTATCCTTTTATGAGCATATGGTTGCGGAAATATAGAGAATATGGGGCGGGGATTTTGAGTAAGTTGATGGTTTTCGGAAGGAATGAGACATAGAAGAAGAGTCGGAGTGATCGTTTTATGGCTTTTGTGCCAGTTCGCGGGCGGGCGGCTAGGTTTGGCTTCTGAAGTAGTTCAAGATGGAAGGCTTGCGCTTTCGGAGGAGGAAAAGGCCTGGATCGCGGAGAATCCGGTGATTCGTGTCGCTCCTGATCCTGACTATCCGCCTTTGGAGTTTTTCGATGAGGCTGGCGAATACCAAGGGATCGTAGCGGAGTATATGAGTTTGATGGCCGAACGCTTGGGGTTGCGGCTTGAGGTGGTTCGTACCGAGAATTTTGATGCGGTAATTGAGGCGGTCCGCAACGGAACGGCGGATGTGATTGGGACTAATACTCCGAGCGAAGAAACTCTAAAGGAGTTCATTTCGGTTGATGATCAGTACATGTATTTTCCCGACGTTCTGGTGACTCACGATGAGACTCCAAAAGACGTGCGTTTGGGTGACTCTGTGGTGAATCGGGTTTTGGTGGTGGCGGGTTGGTCTGATGTTGCTGCTTACTTGCAGGAGCACTTCCCGCATATCGAAATCGTTTATACCGAAAGCACGGAAGATGGGCTGCTTCAGCTCTCTTTGCGAGAGTACGACTACCTTGTATCCACTTTGCCCACCGTATCGTATTTGGTGAGAAAGCGGGGGATCTCGGGATTACGCATCGCTTCCTATATCGAGGAGCTTTCGATGCAGGACACATTGATGGTCCGCAAGGATGAGGTGGAATTGCGGGATCTGTTGGAGAAGGCCTTCAAGAGTATTTCGAAGCAGCAGCGCCAGGAGATCATTGACCGCTGGGTTCTCGACCTCCCTCAGGAAAGAGCGGTTCCTGATCTTGCTCTATTTCCGGAGGAGAAGGTTTGGCTGGAGGAACACCCCGTGATTCGGGTGGCTGCGAGTTCCGATTGGGGCCCTTTGGATTTTCTTGAGAAAGAGGGAAGCTACCGCGGCTTTTCGGTGGATCTGTTGAAGAGGATCGCTTCGCAATTGGGTGTACGAATCGAGTATGTGGAGGAGAGCTGGAATAAGCCGATTGCCCAACTTGATGCAGGCGATCTGGACATCCTGCCGAGTGTTGCGAGAACCTCGGAGCGATTGGATGCTTGGCTTTTCACGGATGCTTTGGTGGACCTGCCGACTGGTGTCTTTGCGAAGCAGGATGTGGCTTACCTTTCCGATTTGAGCGCTTTGAATTCTAAGACGGTCGCTGTAATTGATGGGGATGCGATCCATGAATATTTGGCGGCGGGGTATCCGGACTTGGATTTGATGCTCGTCGAGAGCGCATCTGAAGGACTGCGTTCTGTGATGGAGGACCGGTCGTTTGCGTACGTGGGGAACACGATCACGACAGGTCACGTTCTGGGGCAGATGGGTTATTTGCAGATCCGGATGGTGGGGCAGGTGCCCTTTAAATACGAACTGAGGTTTGCGGTGCGGGATGATTGGCCCTTGTTCAGGAGTGTTCTGCAAAGAGCGCTCGACGACATCCCGGAGGCTGAGCTCAATGCCATCTATAATCAGTGGGCGCCGCTGATACGTGAGAAGCCTGCCGACTATCGCCTGCTTTGGCAAATGCTGGGAGTGGCGGCTTTGGCGTTTGTCGCGATCGGCTACTGGAACCGTCGGCTTAGCAAGGCGAAGAAGCTCGCGATGGAAGCGGAAGCTGAGCTACAGCGTGCTAACGAGGCCGCTGAAGCGGCGAATCAAGCCTTGTTTGAGAGCAAGCAGCAGCTCAGCACCATGGTGGACAATGTTCCTGGGGTGGTATACCGCTGTCTCGCGCATCATCCGTGGAGCATGTTGTTTATCAGCGACGAAGTCCAAACGCTTACTGGCTACGCGGCGGACGACTTCAGAGGAGGCGAGGAGGCTGCTCTGACGTTTGGGGATTTGATTCACCCGGACGATGTTGAACCGATTGCTCTATCGGTTTCTCAAGCGATTGAATTAGATGGGCAGTTTGCTGCGGAGTATAGAATTTACGATAGCCAGAAGCGTGTTCTCTGGGTGTTCGACAAGGGGAAGGCGACGTTCGACAAGGATGGGCGGCTCTTGTATCTTGACGGAGCGATCTTCGATATCACGGCTCGCAAGGAGACGGAGGAGGCGCTTGCGTCGGCCAAGCTGACGGCTGAGACGGCGAATAGGGCTAAAAGCTCCTTCTTGGCGAACATGAGTCACGAGATCCGAACACCGATGAACGCGATCCTTGGCCATTCGCAGATCATGCGTCGCGACGAAACGCTAACGGATCGGCAAATGGATAGCGTAAAATCCATCAATCGAAGCGGGGAGCATTTGTTGACTTTGATCAACGACATCTTGGACATGTCCAAGATCGAGGCGGGCAAGATAACGCTGATGCCTGTTTCCTTTAGTTTGGGGAAGCTATTGAGGGAGGCTTACGATTTGTTCCGTTCTCGCGTGGAAGAAAAGGGGGTGGGCTTTGAACTGGAGCTAGAGGAGGGACTGCCGGATTTGATCGAGGCCGATGGAATGCGTGTACGTCAAGTGGTGCTCAATCTCCTGAGCAACGCGGTTAAGTTCACCGACCGTGGGCATATTTTGCTTCGCGCTCGGTGCGAAGGGGATTTGATTGTAGTGGAAATTGTGGATACGGGTTGTGGTGTTGCCGAGGAAAGCAAAGACGCTATTTTCGAGGCGTTCGAGCAAGCGGACAAAGGAGTGAGGGCGCAAGGCGGTACCGGTTTGGGCTTGGCGATCAGTCGAAGTATGGCTCGTCTTATGGGGGGAGATATTGCTGTTGAGAGTTCGCTGGGAAAAGGCTCTACCTTTGTATTCAGTTTTTCATGGAAAGTTGGGAGCGAGGAGGCGTTCGAGAGGGCTGAAGCGACGCGTACTGTTTTAAACCTCAAATCTGGACAACCCGAAGTTCGAATCCTGATCGTGGACGACAAGCAGGATAATCGTGACGTTGCTCGACTGATACTCGAATCGCGTGGGTTCGTTTTGCACGAGGCGGAGAATGGGGAGGAAGCCATCCGGATCGCGCGGCAATGGAAACCGTCCTTGATCTTGATGGACGTTTTTATGCCGGTTCTGGGCGGGATCGAGGCATCTGTGGCAATCAAAGGCAGTGACTGGGGTAGGGAGATGAAAATTATCGTTGTGAGCGCGAGCGCCCTTGAAGAGGAGCGCGATCGAGTTTTGCGCAAAGGAGTGGATGCGTTCATATCCAAACCGTACAAGGAATACGTTCTCTTGGAGGAAATCGCTCGCTTGCTCGAGATCGAGTACGACTACAAGGTGGAAGCTGGAGAGGGGCTTGAATCGCCGATCAAGGCAGGGGAACCTGGGCGGATCGAAGAGCTTCCAGACGCTTTAAGAAGGCAGATTGAGGACGCAGCTATATTGGGGGCGGTAGACCGCTTGCATGAGCTTAGCGAAGAGGTGCGAGCCATCGATCCGGATCTTGCTGAATGGCTGAAGCGGAAACTCGATCGTTTCGATCTCGGAAGCATTGGTACCGCCTTTGTCTCAAGCTAAGCGGACTGGATGCGAGTGGTATTAGCCGTTTGCGGTTTTGATTTCTAGGATGAGCGAGAAAGGCTCGGTGTTTGTGAAATAGACCTTGCCGTCGAGCGAGGATACTACTTTGGCGGCGACAATGGGATCGATGCCTAGCTTTTCAGCTGGTGTACTTTGTCGAACGATCGATTCGATTTCAAAGAAGTCGTGCAGCTCGGCTTCATTTGAAAAGAGCTGAGACAATTCAAATGTAGTGATGACTCGGTTCTCTTCAGCTCTGTGCTGAACCTTCACGGAAGGTTCTTTAGCTACGAGAATGGATACGCGTATGAAGGTGGCGATCGCCTGAGTGAGCAGATCGGGGCAGCAGTCCACCTCTATGCTCTCCGGAAAATCGGGGGGCGAGTCGCTTAGCGAGGCGCGATTATCCGGCTCAATGAGTTTAAGGGCTCCGTCCCAAAGAGATCGATACGAGGTCAATTGGTAGGACTCGATGCTTTGCTCCGTTTCGACCCTAGACAGGGTGCCAACTTGGTCGACCAAGCGTTCGATTCTGCGTCTCGATTTGTGATAAGCGTTCTCGAGACTGCTGTCCTCGTTGTTCATGAGCAGCAGTTCGGAAATGCCGAGAACCCCGTTTAGCGGGGTCCTGAGCTCGTGGGAGATCATGCCGAGGAAGTCGCTTTTCAGCTTGTCCAGGCTTTGCAGCTTTCGGTTGGCTTCGCGTAGCTGGACCGTGCGCTCGTCCACTAGACTTTGGAGGTGTTGGTTGTATTTCTGCACCTCGATTTGAAGATTTCGGATCTTGAGATGGGTTTCGATCCGAGCTTCGACCTCTTCGATTTTGAAGGGTTTGGTGATGTAGTCCGCTCCTCCGGTCTTGAGCGCGTTTACTACGTCTAGTGTTTCGTCCAACGCGCTGATGAAGATGACGGGAATCTCTTTGAGCTCGGTGTCCTTTTTGAGGCGGCGGCACACTTCCAATCCGTCGATTTCCGGCATGTTTATGTCCAGAAGAATGAGATCAGGACTTTTGGTCCGTGCGGATTGGATACCTAGAGCTCCGTTCAGAGCCGTCCGAACCTCATAGCCTTTGCTGGACAAGAACCCGTGGAGCAATTTTAGATTCTCCGGGGAGTCGTCTATGATGAGTATTTCAGTTTTAGCCGGGCGGCTCATTGAATTAATAGTGTGTATTTTCGTTTAGGGTACGACCTGGTGTTTAACTAGGTTAAGCGACCCGGTCGTTTGATCTTTAATCCTTAAATCTCTCGATACGGTGTTATACATAACTTGTGAAAATTTGCAAAGGCTAGGGGGATGGAGTTGTTTTGCGTTGTTTAAGAGTCGTTCCGTGTTGCTTGGTTTTGTCTAGATACAAGAAGACCGAAGGCTATAGGCACCTTCGGTCGAAATGAAGCGAGTCCGTTGCTCGAACTAAGAGCTTGTTATCAATGGTTGAGCTTAGGCAACTTCAGGAACTCCTAGGTCGCTCGCTGACGTTCCAGGAACGGACATGACCGCTTCTGGGGCTTGGCGTTGGATGAGATCGTAGACGAGCTTGGAGCGGCGGACGCGCTCGAGGGTGAGATTGTGGGCGAGGGATTCGATGTGCTTCCCGCAAGGGTAGATGTCAGGAGAGTTCCTAAGGCCTAGCTTGATGTAGAGTGGCGAGGCGTACTTGATCATGTCCGGTGTTTCGTGGTGGCGTACAAATCCACCAAGGCCGTCAGGAGATTCCACATACATGTCGATGGGAGCAGAGGTGACGGAGCGGATGGCGCTGAGCTGTGGGAGCGTCAGGTCTGTCGCCACGTTTATGGTGTCTGAACCGAGGCGTTCGAGGATCTTGCAGCTGGCTGGGTTGGCTGGAGCGATGACTGCCGATGATTTTATGATTAGGTTCTTGGGGAGCTCGCCGGAGTTGCGGAGGTCGCTGACCATCTCGATAAGGCCGATGTCGGCGAGTAGGAAGCTGCGAATGCCTAGATCACAGGCGCGTTTGACTTCGTCGATTGAGTAACGGAGCTGATCCGCTCCTCTTACTTGCCATTGGATGAACTTGCCAGCGGGCGCGTTCCACATGCCGCCGACGTCGAAGCCGGCGCGAGGCATTGTGAAAAGACAGACTTCGATGCCGCGATCCGCTCCGATGTGAGAGTATTCGCGGATTTGGTCATCGCTCAGCATCTGAATGCCGGAGCCTTGACTGACGCGGTGGACGGGGCAGCCGATACGGTCCGCTTCATCGATAGCGATTTTGAATGCTTCGGGAGATTCAGTACTCGGAATCTCGATACGGTATTGGGCTCCGTCAGCGAAGCGTTTTTCGGATGTAGTGAGGGTGTCGGACGTTGGGATAGACATTGGGAAGTGTGGAGTTGTGAGTGTGGAGTGTGTTGTTAATTGGCCGCTGGGGACAGCGGCCGCTACCTAATTGGGCTGTGCGGGGTGTGACGCGGGCTGAAGCACCGCGCTACCAGGTTACGGTTTGTTTGGTGTAGGTTGGGCCAGGGGATGTGATTACGCCGTCGTCGCTGATGTTGATGGGATCGATGACGAGCATGGGGACGCCGTCTTCGGCGATGCCATGGCAGGAGAGCCAGAGGCGTCCGTCAGGGCCGGTAAAGATTTCGTTGTGGCCGACTTGGTTGAAGTATTGGTCGGGGTCGCCGGTGAACTCTAAGCCATTCTTTTCGATCTGGGCCGGATTCTGGGCTCCATAGAAAGGATTGCTTGGGTGTTTCGTCCATGGGCCGGTGATTTTTGAAGCAGTGGCGTAGCCAATCTCGTATCCGCGGGTCCAGGACGAGTAGAAGAGGAAGTATGTGTCGTTCTTCTTGACGACGTAAGCTCCCTCAATGCCGATGCTGTCCCAATCGTAGTACTTGGCGACCTTGTCGATGAGGCGGCCGTCGTAGGCGGGGGTCTTGGCTCGGGTGCCGTCGGCGTTATAGGCGTAGTCGACTTTAGCAGGTTGGATGGCGGAAGTTGGCTCGGTGAGGAGCTCACCTGTGGCGAGATCGATTTGAGCGAAGCCGATACCGAACTCTTTGCCGCGATTCCAGAAAGCCCAAACCTTGCTGTCGTCATCCTCGAAGAAGGTGAGGTCGTTGCCTTTGGAGAGCGGGGCGTCCTCGGTTACGATGGTGTAGGGGCCTTCGATGTTATCAGCGACGGCGTATCCAGTATTTTGCCCCACAGCGCCTACGTCGTCGTTACGGGCGTTGAAGAGAGCATAGTACTTACTGCCGATCTTCTGGATTTCGGGCGCCCAGAAGCGGCGGTAGTACCATTTGTCCTTAGTCCCGCGTTCTACGATGAACTTGCGGAATTCCCAGTTGAGAAGATCTTTGGAGCGGTAGAGGGCGACTCCCTTGTTTAGCGTCGATTCGTCGTTCTCGTCCTCTTGACGTGGCCAATGCGGATAGGAGGTGCCGGTCATGTACCACCAGTCGCCGTCGCGAAGGACTTGGCAGTCGCGCAAGCCGTTTTCGTCGATCCCGCTTCGGATCGGGTTTTGGTAAGTGAAGGAGTTTGGGGCCTGGGTGCTAGGTGTTTGGTTCTGGGAGCAGGCGGTTAAGAGGGTGAGAGCGCCCGTGGCGATTAGGGGTAGTTTCATTTGGAAGATGTAGGGCTGCCGCTTGCGGCATGCCTTGGAGAAATGATCTAGGCTCCGCGGCGTGGCGCGAGCGCCAGCCCTACAGGGTGATTAAGATTAGGAGGAAGAGGATGAGTAGGATGTAGGTGTTACAAGAATACGGAGAAGAAGGCGACCATGGCGAACATGCCGAAGAGGGCGATTGCCCACCAGAGGACGACGGAGTTGTACCACTTGTCTCCGAGGCCGCCGCCGAAATCCATTTTCTTGAAGTTGAAAGTAAGGTCGTCTGAAACCTTCTCTGGCGCGGGTGGAGGTGTGATGAGCGCGGAGACTATGGTCACAACCATGGCCACGACCCAAACCAGCAAACCTTGCATGATGAAGGGTTGGAGAACCTCGGGTAGCATATCCAAACCGAGGAGAATCTTCATGATGGTGGCGAATAGCAGTGATACTACTGTTGCGAGCATCGCGTCAAAGCCGCTAACACGTCGCCAGAGCGCTCCGAGCAAGAAAGTAGCGGAGAAGGGGGGAGCGAAGAAGATGTAGAGGATTTGAATGAATTCAAAGAGGTTCCAGCTGCCGCTCTTGAGCATGATCGCGACTCCGATGGAAAGGGCGAGGATCACGCAGCCAGCGATACGCCCAACTAGGACTTCTTCTCTTTCCGATGCGTCCTTGCGGATGAACATCTTGTAGAAGTCGATAGTGAAGACGGTCGAGGTGGAGTTGAGAACCGAACAGACTGTGGATTGTATTGCTCCGAATAGGGCAGCTACGAGTACCCCAACCATGAATACAGGCACGAGTTCCTTGATCATGACGACGTAGGTGCTGTTGACGGAGTCGTTGATCTGGTCGAAGTCTTGCGTGAAGAGGAAGTCTGGTTTCATGGCGAAGTAGATCATTCCTGGGATAACCACGAAGAAGGGGAGAAGGAGCTTAAGGAAACTAGCAAAGACCATACCCATGCGGGCGTGGTACATGTCTTTTGCAGCAAGTACCTTCTGGATCATGTGCTGGTTGATGACTGTGTACCAGAGACCGATGTAGAAGAAGCTGAATGCCCAGTGAACCCAAGAGGTGATCTTGTGATTGGCGGGCTGAAGAACTTGGAGTCGGTTGTAGTGGTCGCCTTCTACAGCTCCTACCATCATGCTGTCGACGTGTTGGTCCATCCAATCGCGAGCCCATTCGACGTTGCCCTTGTTGACTTCGACCATCTGATTGAAACCGGCGACCAGGCCATCACCGTCGCCGAGGTGCCAGAAACCGAGGAAGGTTACGCTGAGACCACCGAAGACCATGATCGCGATGGTGACGAGGTCCATGGAAGCGATTGACTTAAGACCTCCCCAGATCGCCCAGAAGCCGCTGAGAATGGCGATAGCGACGATGGCGAGGTTTTCCTTTCCTTCAAAAAATGGGATGTACTCAGTGAGGATAAAACTGCCGCCGTAGATGACCGGTCCTAGAAAAGCCACTACGTTGATGATCAAGGTGACCGCGGCGAAGGTGACGCGCATCGGGAAGTTGAAACGCTTTTCGAGAAACTCCGGAGCAGTGTAAACCTTGGAGGAAAAGAGGTAGGGAATGAAGAGCCAGATGAGGAAGGTGAATGCGATCACCGTACTCCATTCCCCGGTGGCCACGCAGATGCCGTAAATCACCGCCGATCCGATGAGACCGATGAAGTGCTCAGTCGAGATATTGGCGGCGATGTACGAGCTACCTACGGTGTACCATGGAAGCGAACGCCCCGCTAAGAAGTAGTCGGAGGCGTCCTTGCTCTTCTTGCGTCCCGCTAAATAGCCGATCAGCGATAGCAGTGCGAAGTAGCCGAAGAAGGCGATATAGTCGAGGAGGTGCAATTCGAAGGTGCTTTCCATGGGGATGTGTTTTTGTTCGGGGGAAGTTGTTTAGAAGGATGCGTTGATACGCGATGGCCGCTGGGGACAGCGGCCGCTACCTTTAGTGTTTGGGCTTGCGTACGCGGTAGAGAGCGGAGCTGTGTGGTGGGAGCTCGATGCTGTAGTTCTTTTCGAATACACCGATGTCCTTCTGCGCCCAGAGGTCGCGGAACTCGAGGTAGTTGCCGAGGCCGATTTGGGAGAACGTGATTGGGACGGTATCGTTTTCGTCGGCTAGATTGAAGAGGGCGAGGTAGTATTCGCCTTCTTCCGGAGCTTCGGAAATCCATGCCACCAAGGTTTGGTGACGGTAGAGCTGACGTGGCTTCGATCCGGCTTGGTTGACCGCGATGACTTCTGGATTGGTGAGAAGCGAGAGGGTGGCTTCGTCCAGTGTTGGCACATCGCCACCGAGCATCAACGGAGAGCGGAAGATGGACCAGAGCGTGATCATGGTCTTCTGCTCGTCGAAAGTGAAGAGCGAGTCACGTGGGTCGCCTTCAGGACCGCAAAGGGCGATGCGTCCCATCGGGAGCATGTCGGCGTCGGGCCAGTAGCCTTCGGCTCCGCAGTTGGTCCACGCGTTGCAGAGGTAGAACATCTCGTAGAGCTTCTTCCACTGATCCCAGAAGTCGGCGGACATGCGCCAGAGGTTGGCGTGGTCGCGAAGGTGTTCGGCTTGGTTAACCGGGGCAGGTCCCGGAGAGAGGCTGAGAACCATTGGACGTCCGCATTTAGCGATCGCAGCGTGGATGGCCTCGATCTCGGACTTGTGGTAAGGACCTGGGTAGTCGGTCAGGATGTCGTCGGCCTTGATGTAGTCCACGCCCCATTCGGCGTAGAGCTCGAAGAGAGAGTCGTAGTAGGCTTGAGCTCCGTCCTTGCTGTGGTCGACACCAAACATGTGGTTGAGCCACGTGCACTTGCTGTCGGTGTCGGCGATATCCCCTGCCGTAGCATTGCTGCCCTTGATCGGGAGATTAGCGTCAACCGCTTGGCGAGGAATGCCGCGCATG
The DNA here is from genome assembly GCF_016595505.1 of Pelagicoccus mobilis. Lineage (GTDB taxonomy): Bacteria > Verrucomicrobiota > Verrucomicrobiia > Opitutales > Opitutaceae > Pelagicoccus > Pelagicoccus mobilis. The sequence continues at coordinate 40,301 of NZ_JAENIL010000042.1, forward strand.
ATGTGGAGGCCGAACTTGAGTCCCTTCGAGTGCGTGTAATCGGCGAGCTCTCTGAGGCCGACACCGTTCGCCGCACCTGGGAAACGTTCTACCGACGGAAGAAGGCGTCCGTACTCGTCGCAGGCGAGGGCCGGAGTGTATCCAGCTTCTTGATTCGGGTTTGCAACCGGGCCCGGGTCTGGGTGAGACCAGCAGAAATCGAGTACAACGTACTCCCAACCGAGGGGAGCGAGCTTTTCGGCGAAGGCGTCGACGTTTTCTTTGAATTGCTTTTCAGTTACGGAAGAACCGTAGCAAATGAAGCTGTTCCAGCCGAGGGGCGGTGTTTTTGCCCAGGCGTGATGGGGGAGCGATTGGGAGTTAGTCATTGGGAATGGTGATATAGATTAGCGGTATTTAGCCCTTGCGTCCGCCGAGACTGGTTTCCCATTTTTCCGGAATCCACTTTTGGAAGCGGGCCTTGATGGGCTTGAACTCGGGGTTGGAGGCTAGATTTTGAAATTCGTGCGGATCTTTGGAACGATCGTAGAGTTCCTCGGTGCCGTCGTCGTATTGAATGTAGCGATACTTGCCGTCTGAGGCGGAGAAGTAGTTTTCTTCAAACACGGTGATGGCAGGGCGTTTCCACTTGGACTTTGGTTTTTCGAGGGCCTTACGCATGGAGATTCCGTCCAGTTCTTGAGGGGGTGAAGGGAGCTGGCAGTAGTCGACGAGAGTGGGATAGAGGTCGATCAGACCGACGGTAGCGTTTGAAACCGAACCTCCGTTCTTTTGACCAGGGAGGCGGACGGCGAAGGGAATGCGAGCGGAAGCGCTCCAGAGAGTCGACTTTTCGAAATGCTCTTTCTCTCCCACATGGTATCCATTGTCGGATACAAAAATGACGATCGTATTTTCAGCGTAGTCGCTTTCATCGAGAGCAGTGAGAAGTCGCCCGGTTGTTTCGTCAGCGTAGCTGGTGCAGGCGGCGTAGCCCCAGAGAATGTCTCGCCACTCTTCGAGATTGGCCTCGCCCGATGCTTCCCAGCGTTGTCCCCAGATACGGGCGATTTCGACGCCTTTTTCTGGAACGTCAGCGAGGTCTCCGCTTTGAAAGCTGGCTGGAGGGAAGGGGAGTTCCTCGCGATCGTAGAGATCGAAGAAACGCTGCGGCGCGGTGAAAGGTGTGTGCGGTCTCCAGAGTCCCAATACCAGAAAGAAGGGATCCTCATGCTCTTCTTCCAAGAAAGCGATAGCGTCGTCGGTGTTGCGAGTATCGGGAAAGTCGTTGTCAGGCCCATCCCACGCTCCCGCTCCCCACCACTTGGTTTGGATTTGGTCCTCCTCTTTTAAGAAAGGTCCGAAGCCTCCAGCTTTCGGTTCGTTGTCAAAGGCTAGCTTCTTGCGTTCGGGGGAGATGGGGGAATGAAAGACTTTGCCGCCGGCCCAGACCTGGTAGCCGGCGCGTTTAAATGTTTCTGGGAGCGACTCGATGTCTTCCATGACTGGCTTTTCCCAAGGATCGCAGCCGTTCAGATAGGCTCCGGTTGTATAGGGATAGAGTCCGCTGAAAAAAGAGGCACGCGAGGGAACGCAGGCGGGAGCGTTGCAGACCGCATTTGGAAAGGTGACCGCTGTTTCTCGGAAACGATCGAGATGGGGCGTCTTAAATCCAGGTTGCTCGTGCAGGAAGCCGTAGTGGTTCATGTCGTCCACGATGACGAAGACCACGTTTGGTCTTTGCCCAGCTTCGCTCGCCATCTGCTCGGAAGGGGAAAATGCAAAGGTAACGAGTACTAACAAAAATGAAAGTGCCGGTCGTGTGAAGCGGGGAAGCATGGCGATTTACTTAGAGTATGGGGTAAAATGAGGTAAGCCGCAGTCTTCTTAACAGTTCAATAGAACCCAGTAGAGACAACGATTTTCGGTTAGTGTAGGGAATTTGAGTGTAAAAGCTTCCAAAATCAAAATCAAAAGATATAAAACACTGCAAAAATGAAACTAAAAGGCGTGTTTTCTTGATAAGTATGAGAAACTCAACCCCCCGACCTCTTACGAACTCCCTATTCGCTTTCGCAAAAACGGCTCTCAAACGAGTGTGGCCGTTGGGGACATCGGCCGCTATTTTGGTATTCGCATGCGGCGTTACTTCCCTCGAAGCTGAGAGTACGGCTTCAAGCGATGCGCCCAACATTGTGGTAATATCTATCGAGGACTGGTCGGCTTTCGCGATCGGCGCCTATGGCAATGAGATCGTCAAAACTCCCAACGTGGATCGCTTTGCGGAAACGGGGGTGACCTTCACCCGAGCGTATTGCCAAGGGCCGGTGTGTAACCCATCGAGAGCCTCGTTTGTAACCGGCCTGCGCCCTGACTCGACTCGAGTTTACGGGAATGGTGATGCGATGGACAAGGTGATCCCGGAAGGCGCACCGAACATGTCGGAGATCCTGGCTCAGAAAGACGGCGCTTATTTGGCGACTACTGGAAAGATCGTACACAAGTGGGGCGAGGCAGCTCGCTTTGCCCGTGGTTACGATTTTCTCGAGTATTCACATCCTTATGACGTTCCGGAAGGCTTCGAAGGCGAAATTCGTTTTATGGCTTGGGAAGAAGGGGGACCTCGTGAACCGGAGGATGAAGCCTACTACTTGGCCGACCGCGAAATGGCTCGGCGTTTGCGGGAAGCCCGTGAAGAGCGGGACGCGAAGATTGCCGCGGGCGCAGAAGATAGCTGGCCTTTGCGGAAACCGTTCCAGCAGTTGCACGCTGAGCAGTTGGGTGACTCCGGATTGTCCGCTGAGTTGATGGAGGATGGGCGCATTGCCAGGAGTGCTGCCGGATTATTGGAGGAACTCGCTCAGCGTGATGAAGGACCTTTTTTCTTGTCGCTCGGTTTTTATGCGACTCACACACCACTGCTCGCTCCAAAGGAGTATGTTGATATGTATGATCCTGAAGACATGGAGCTGAGTTCGGCGAGTGTTGATCAAGATGTGAACGTGCCAAGCGTGGCGCGACGCAATGGTCGTAACTACGACTTATTCAATGGATTCTACCCAGAGTTTGCGCCGAACCCGGATCGCGAGCGCAAGGCCATCGCTTCCTATTATGCCTGTGCCAGTTTTGTGGATGCGCAGATCGGAATCGTGTTGGATGCGATCGAGGCCAACGGTTTGGCCGACAATACGATTGTAGTGCTTTTCTCTGACCACGGATTCCAGCTCGGTGAGCATGGGATGTGGAGCAAGTTCTCGCTCTTCGAGCAATCCACTCGTGTACCGCTCATCGTTCGTGATCCGCGTGCCAAGGCGAATGGTCAACGCTGCGATGAGATTGTGGAACTCGTCGATGTGCTGCCGACGCTCTGTGACTTTTGGGGACTGGAGAAAAGTCCTCTGTTTGAGGGCGTGAGTTTCGCACCGCTTCTGGATGATCCGGAGCAAGAGTGGAAAGAAGCGGCGTTTTCGATGATCCCGATCGGCGGATTGGGTCGTGGGGTTCGCACCAAGGATTTCCGCTATTCCGAGTGGCGTAAGGACAAGTCACACCCTGCCGAAGGAACCGAAGCTGTAGCCCGCGAATTCTATGATCTTACTGTGGACCCGCTCGAGCAGGTAAATCGAATCGATGACCCGCTTTACCAAGAGCAGATACGTTATCTGGAGCGGATGCTACGTGAAGGGTATCGGGAAGCGGAACCGAAGTGAGTAGTTGGTGGTACAGCCGCGCCGCGGGTGTACTGGTCGCCCGCGGTACCGAGCGTAGCGACAAAGCGCAGCGCTCACGGCCGACCCACCTTGATTAAGGTAGCAACGGAGTGTTGCCCTCCTTTCTTATGAAGCAATATTCTCAATTTAGATTTGGAAGTCGAGGGGTCGTGAGGGCCTTGATCCTTGTCGGATTATTGTGGATACAATCTGCAGCTGCGACCGAGGTGGTGGAAAAGAACGCGAGCTTGGGCAATGTTCAGATTGAGGAGCTGCACTCGGTGCATGATCGGGAGGAGATGAGCAAGTATGAGCGTTTGTGTCGTTCTGCTGAGAAGGCCGTCGAGTCTGGAGATCATGCCAAGGCCTTTCGTATCTTGAATGAAGCTCGTCAGCTTGAGCCTAGATCGGTGGACGCTTACTTAATCTATACGCGCCTACACTTGGCGAGAGAGGAGTATTCGTCAGCAGAGAAGGCCGCCAAGTTCGCAATCGAGGTTGCACCCATGAGTGCTATCGCTTGGTACCAGCATTCGCGTGTTCAGTATTTGAAAGGAGAGTTTGGAATCGCCCAAGAGGCGGCTCAAAACGCGACTAAGTACATGACGAAACCAAGCTGGGAGTTTTATCACTGGCTTGGGGCGATCCTACAAGATGGAGGAAAGCTGGCCGCGGCGGAGTTGCGGTATTCGCAGGCGCAGGAGATGCTCGAGTCTGATTTGAAAAACCTCGGAACGGGAATACGCATCGAAGAGAGTAAGCAGATTGTTACTGGCATGGATCGGGATACCGAACTTGTCACTTTAAGTGGCGGGGAGGTTGTCGAGCGTGAGGTGATTCGCTTGGAAAAGGAGTACAAGGAAGCTCCCGAACAGTGGCACCAGATGGAGAGTCGTTTAAGTGAGCGCTTGAGCGATGTTAGTTTTGATCGCTATCGCGTGCTCGTGGAAATGGGACAGATGGAAACGGCTCAAAAGCTGGTCCCGATGATATTCGGCGGGGGAGAACGCAACACGTCCGCTATGCTAAAATACTTCGAGGGTGAGTTCAGTGGTGCGCTTAAAAGCTTTAACGCGACCAAGGGGTTCTTCGATGAGGCTGAGGATTCGACGCTGGCTGCTTATCTCGTTTGCCTCGCTATGGTTGGCGAGAGCAAGTCGATCGAGCGCGTGCAGAAGAAACTCTCTCGGGAGGTTTCGAAACGAGAGTCGCCTATGTTGCAGGAACTTCTCTTCCACCTGAAGAAGGCGGTTCCTAATCTGAAGTCTATCAAAGCGTCGAGAGGGCGTGGTGATGAAACGGGGGCAGCATCCGTGCACTTGGCGCTCTTCCATATTGGACAAGGCTATCCTGAGCTTGCTCAACCTTTGTTGGAGGCTGCCTTGTCTGGGGACGCTTTGAGCGGTTTCGAGCTGAAGGTGGCAACGGTGCTTGCTACGGGGACTTGAAGAGGTAGGGCTCGACCGCCGGGCGAGCCGCATTGTTTGATGATCGTGTTGCGGCGTGCCCGGCGGTCACGCCCTACCTTTAGCCCTCCTAGTTTGCTTCCAGCCATGTATCCATCTTTTGGTCCAGGGACTTGAGCATGGATTTGTGCTCGGGGTTCTTCGCGAGGTTTGTGAGTTGCTTGGGATCCTTGAGCATGTCGTAGAGCTCGGTGCTGCCGTCTTTGTAGCGAAGGTAAGCGTAGCGGTCGGTGCGGAGTCCGTGGTTGCCTTCCATGTAGGTGAAGACGAGTTCATTGCGTACTGGCTCCGCATCTCGGGAGTCTAGAACGGAGACGAGGCTGCGGCCGACATTGGGACCGGGAAGGGGAACACCTGCGAGGTCGCAGATCGTTGGATACATGTCGTTTAAGCTAGCGAGCTGGTGGCGTGCCTGACCGTTGCTAGCGTTTGGATTGCGTGGATCTCGTATGATGAGTTGCACGCGATTGGCGGTTTCCCAGACGGCTTGTTTGGCGATGTGGAATTTTGTACCGAGGTGGTAACCGTGGTCGGACCAGAGGAAGACGACTGTGTTGTCGGCGTATTCAGAGTTTTCGAGCCCTTCGAGAAGGCGGCCGAGACAGGCGTCGGCGAAGGCGACGCTGGCGAGGTAGGATTGAACCATATCGCGCCAAGCGGGGATTTCTCCGGCTGCTCCTTCGAGCTCGTTGGCGTGGTCCATGATAGAGCGGAGCTTGCCACGTTTGAAATCGGTGAAGCGTTGGGCACCAGAGGGGAGGTCCTTTAGGTCTGAGATGATGGCATCGAGACTTTGTCGGTTGAGGCCGGACATTTCTTCGGTTGGGAAGAGGTCGAAGAAGTCTTGCGGAGCGTAAAAGGGAAGGTGCGGGCGGAAAATGCCGCAGGCGAGGAAGAAGGGTTTGTCGGAGGGAAGCTTGATTTGCTTGGGACCGACTTTGCCACGAAGGGAGTTCGCTTTGGCGTATCCGTTTTCTAGTACGCGGGCAATGAGGTCGGCAGTCTGGTAGTCGCCCGTTTTCTTGAGCGGCTCTTTGCCAGGCCCGAATTGCATGTTGCCACCCTTTGGTGGGGAGTAGCGGCTTGGTTTTCCGGCCGCACCTTGGTTGTGGTTGATCCAGGTGTCCCAGGAATAGCGGGCGTCGGCCCAGTCATTCTCGAGTTTACCTTCGGCGTCACCGAGTGGTTTGTGGAAGATCTTTCCAGCCCCGGCGGTGAAGTAGCCGTGGGCTCGAAGCTGCTGCGGCAGAGTGACGGTGTTTTTCAGCGTGTCGTAGAGTCGGAAATGTTTGCTGTGCATGTAGTAGCCCGACTTGTGCGGAGAGACGCCGGTCATGAGCGAAGTGCGCGAGGGGCCGCAGAGGGCCGAGGGGCAGTAGGCGCGAAGAAAGGGGGATCCTTGGGACGCGAGTTTGTCGAGATTGGGAGTGAGCCGTTTGACGACGGCTTTGCGGGTTTCGGCGTCTGGGTAGATCGTTTGCAGGAAGTTCCCCGGCTCCTCGGAAGCGTAGCCGGCGAAGTCGTTGAGATCGTCGATGGCGATGAAGAGGAAGTTCGGTCGATCGTCTGCGGTGACCGACCGAAGGATGAAGGATGATGTAAGAAGGATGAAGAGGGTGAGTCTCATGGGAGTTTTTTGAACCACTGATTACACTGATGTGCCTGATTGATTAGGTTGTGTGTGGATGTCGCGGCGGTCTGGGCCAGACCGCCCTACCTGATTGGGAGTAGGATCTCCATTGGTTTGCCGTGTTGTTCTAGGGTGTCGCCGCTCTTTTCTATCCAGGTTTGGGTTTGTTGGCGGAGGGCTTTGAGCGTTTCGGCGTACTCGGGATTGTTGGCTAGATTGTTCTGTTCGTGCGGATCTTTTTGGAGATCGTAGAGTTCCTCTTTGGGACGGTTGTGGTATTGCTTGAGCTTTTTCGCGACCGCTGGGTCAGTCTTGGCGAGCTCTACCCATGCTTCCCACATGTAATGACTCTCGCCTTTGGGGTTGTGGTCGGTTTGGCAACTGAAGTTGAGTTCGGGATACACGTTCATAACGTAGCGGAAACGATCGCTGCGGACTGAACGAAGTGGGTAGGTGTGGTGCGCGGCGGAGGAGTTGGTACCGTAGACAAAGTCGCGGTGGTGGTCGGTCTCGCCTTTAATGAGAGGAAGAATGGAGCGGCCGTCGATTTGCGTGTCGCCGTATCCGGATTCTGGGGGTGTGCCGCCTCCTAGCTCAACGAGGGTGGGGAGGATGTCTACGAAGGAGATGAGTGCGTTTTTGCGTGTATCCGGTGCGGTGACGCCGGGCCAGGAGACGAGCATGGGGGCTTTGAGCGAGTAGTCGTAATTGTTCCACTTGCCGTAGGGGAGTTGGGCTCCGTGGTCGGCGGTAAAGAAGATGATGGTGTCGGGGCCGAGGTGTTCTTCAACGGCTTCAAGGGTAGCGGCGATTTGCTGGTCCATCTTCTCGACGTCGCTGTAGTAGCGGGCGAGTTCGAGCCGGGTTTCGGGGGTATCGATGAGCTGAGGGTGGACAGTGAGTTGGTCTGGATCGTAGTGATCGAATGCCTTTTTAGGCCAAGGAACATGCGGGTCTTTGATGCCGACCATGAGAAGGAGCGGCTTGTCGGATTCGCGTTGTGTTAGGTAGTCGGATACGTTGCCGATGTCGTCGACTGAGATTTTTCGGTTTTCGTAGTCGAAGCCGACACGCTTGTCGTTGCCATGGCTGATCTTTCCGATGGCGGCGACTTCGTAGCCGAGCTCGTGCATGTAGTGGGGGAGCTGTTTAACGTCGTCGCGAACGTAGGTGTGGTTGGGCTCGGCTCCATTGCGGAAAGGCATGAGCCCGGAGAGCAGAGCCCCGCGGGATGGGGCGCAGCTGGGGGAGGCGACGAAGGTGTTTTCGAGGAGAACGCTTTTCTTAGCGAGCTGGTCGAGTGCCGGAGTGCGGACGTCTGGGTTCCCCATGAAACCGGTGTCGTACGGGCCGAGATCGTCGGCGATGAGGAAGAGGATGTGCGGAGCTTTCGCTCCGAGTGTGGAGTAGTGAGTGGTGAGGAGTGAAATTAGGATGCTGGCGAGTAGTGTAATTCTCATGACGCTTGTGTGTTTTGGATGCGTTTAGGCGTGACGCGGCGGTCTGGGCCAGACCGCCCTACCTGTCTTCTGTTACTGTGAGGCGGTCGTGTTTGTTGAGTTCGAATTGGAGGATGCCTAGGCCGTGGTGGACGGGCGCGTGGGAGTCGCTGCCGAACATCGTCATACGCCACTTGCCGTCGTGTCCGGCGAACATGGTGGTGTGGCCGCAGTGGGGGACCGAACCACGGTAGTCGTAAGGACCCCAGATATTGTCGGAGGTACCGTAGATGCATTCGTAGGTTGCGGTACCGGGACCTCCGGTGTTGTCGGCACGGGCGAGAAGGTAAGTGTCGTCGATTTTGACGAGGGACATGCCTTCGATGCCATGAAGGCCGAGGAGTTGTTTGAATTCTCCGTCGAAGCCGGTGAGATCGGCGTTCATCTTGGTCATGTTATTGGCTCCGTAGAGGTAGTAGACCTGGCCGTCTTCCTCTTCGTAAAAGAAGCCGTCGATGCCGCGGTGCATGGCTCCAGTGGAGATGTTTTTGAAGGGGCCTTCCGGTTTATCACCTTTGAATATCCAGGTTTGCATGTTGCCCCCGTTGGGAATGCGGGGGATGGAGACGGAGAGCATGAAGACATTTTGTGACTTGATGTATTGGATTTCTGGAGCCCACATCATGACGCGTTCGCCTTCTTTGAATCCGAGAGGGGAGCCATCGACTTGGGTACCGAGGTCAGCGCAGTCGACGAGGTGGTTGACGTCTTCCCAGTTCCAGAGGTCTTTGGAGCGGCGAAGCATGATACGAGGCTTGCCGAATTCGACGTCGACCCAGTTCTCGGTGCCGACTTGGTGATACCAGCCGTCGGGGCCTTTGCAGATAGAGGGGTCACGGACTTGTACGTGCGGAAGGCGGTTGCGGATGTTTCCGATGGGTTCTTTTTCGGCGTAGTAGTCCCCAGTGTAGGCGATAGAGGTGTTTTCTTTGATAAACTTGGCTGGGGTGATGATTGGTAGTTTGTTTTCGACTACGTATTGATCATCGGCTTGTCCGGAGAAGGCGACTTGGTATTGGCCAGACTTGTCTTTGAAAACGGTGCCGCCACCGGCGTGCATGAATGCAAGGCGGCGTTCGGTGTAGGGACCGAGGAGTGACTCTGACGAGGCGCAGAGAACGTCGTACATGACATCGTTGAGGCGAGTGAGGCGTTCGCTGGCTAGGAGATAGTAGCGTCCGTTTTCTTTGATAATTTGAGCGGAATCGGTACCGACGCGGAGCATCTGAGCTTTTTCGGTGGCCCAGCCGTAAGCGGTCGGGCGCTCTAGATCGAAGGATGGGTGCAACCACTCTGGGGGGCTGACTATTCTTTTGAGGTCGTGAGAGAGTTTGGCGATGTGGCCTCCGCCGTAGACAAGGTAGGTATGAGAGTCGTCGAAAAAGAGAGACGCTCGTTTGATGCCCTCACCGAGGCGGGCGTGTCTTTTGTAGGGGCCCGATGGTTTTGTGGAGCGATAGAGGGTCGTACCTTCGTTTTCGGTTACGAGAAGCAGGAAGGTGCCGTCGTGCTGGTAGAGTTCGGGTGCGGTGAGAGTACCCTTTGATGTGTGGATTGTGGATACGAAGGTCCAGTCAGTGAGGTTTTCGGACTTATAGAGAGGCGTTTGGGTTTCATTGCCGATCCATGTGCCAGTGAGGTAGTAATGTCCGTCATCGGCATTGAGGACGGAGATGTCGTAGAGTTCCTCGTCCAGGACTGGGACCATAGGTTTGGAATCGGGAGCGGCTCGGAAGTTCGCGTGGGCGAATGAGGTGATGAATGTGAATAGGATGAGGATTGGGAGTCTCATGGTTGTTGTTTGTTTGCCCACGAAGGGCACGAAGTGTCACGAAGGGTAGATGAGATAAGTGTGACCGGGTTGTTTTAGGCGTGCCGCGGGGGCCCGCCCTACCTTTGACGGAAGTCGATTGGTTCTTGGGTTTGCGGACGGGTGGGGAGCTTTTCGGGAGTGGCTTTGTTGGTGACGGCCCATTCCCACCATTTGCGTTTCATGAGGTCTAGGATTTCTGGATACTCTTCTGCGAGATCGTTGGTTTCGGTGCGGTCTTGGGCCATATTGAAAAGGAACCAGCGACCGGTGGTTTGGCGTTGGATGGCTTTCCAGTCTCCGTGGCGTACGGCGCCTTCGAGGCGGTGCTCGAAAAAGAGCCAATCGTGTGGACGTAGGGCTCCGTGTTCTAGGGCAGGGGTGAGGGTCTGTCCAGGAAGGGGGTGAATGTAGTGACCGTCGGCGTATTCTGGATACTCGGCTCCGGCGAGTTCTGCGAAGGTTGGCAGGACGTCGATGATGTGTCCGGGGGTGTTGATGATGGAACCTGGATCGGCTTTCATGCCAGCAGGCCAGCTCATGATGAATGGAGTTGAGATGCCGCCTTCGTGGCTTTGGGTCTTGTAACGACGGAAGGGGGTATTGGAGGCGTTGGCCCAGCCTTGGCCGTAGGAAATGCCGCCGCGTTTGTTTTTGTCGTAGATGTCGGCGATGGTGCCGCCTCCAAGGTGGGAGTCGCCGCGTGGTTCTTGAGTGCTCCAAGGTTCGGGGCAGCCGCCGTTGTCGGATAGGAAAACGATGAGGGTGTTGTCGAGTTCACCTTTGGCTTCGAGGTGACTGACGAGGCGGCCGATCTCGAGATCCATGCGGTAGACCATTGCGGCGTAGACGGCCATGCGGTGATCGAGGTCGTCTTGCTCTTGCTCGGTTAGTGTGTCCCACGCCGGGACTTCGAAGTCGCGATGGGAGAGTCCTTGTTTTTCGGATACGATGCCGAGTTCGACTTGGCGGGCGAAGCGTTCTTCACGAAGAGCGTCCCAGCCATTTTTGTATTTTCCTCGGAAGAGGGCGATGTCTTCATCGAGCGCGTGGAGTGGCCAGTGGGGAGCGGTATAGGCGAGGTAGAGGAAGAAAGGAGTGTCTTCGGGCGTTTCATCGATATACTGGATGGCGTAGTCGGTGAACGCGATGGTGGTGTAGTAGTCAGGATGGTTGGGGACGGGGAGGAGTTCGTTGCCTTCGTAGAGACCCTTAGGGCGGAAAAAGCTGGAGGCTCCGTCGAGAAGACCATAGAAGCGGTCGAAGCCGCGTTGGAGGGGCCACCAATCTTTTTCATCTTTGCCCACGTGCCACTTGCCAGAGATGTAGGTACGATAGCCAGCTGGGCGAAGCACCTCGGCTATGGTGCGGCAGTTTTTGTTGAGGTGCCCTACGAAGCCGTCGGTGGAGGTGGGTTGCTTTTTGGTCATCTCGCCGATGCCCGCTTGGTGTTGGTAGAGTCCAGTCAGAAGAGAGGCGCGGGTTGGGCAGCAGCGGGAGGTATTATAGAATTGGGTGAAGCGGACGCCGTTGTTGGCGAGCTTGTCTATGTTTGGCGTGGGGATTTCCGAACCGTAGCTCCCGATGTCGGAGAAGCCCATGTCGTCGGCCATGATGAGGACGAGGTTGGGACGGTCATCCGAGAATAGGGAAGGGTGAAGGGTGAAGATTGAGAGGGTGATGAGGGCTATGAATCTCATGGTTGTTTTTTGCCCACGAAGGACACGAAGTGCCACTAAGGGAGATTGTTTTTTGACCGCGGATGGACGTGGATCTTGTTTAATTATGTTGGAGCGAGTCTGATGAGTCGTGGTGAATGGATGGATTTTAGGGGGATGGTGGGAGGGAGACGCGTTTGAGCGTTTTTTCTGCGGTTATGTAGAGGGTCTTGCCGTCGGGGGTGATGGTGCAGTTCGAGGTTAGTTGACCGGTAGGGAGAACTCCGATTGGCTTCGCGTCTGGAGAGAGGAGGAGGAGCTGGTTGCTCTGGCCGTAGAGGGCGACGTAGAGGCGTCCGTCTTGGTCGACTGTCATGCCGTCGGGTTTGCCTTTGCCGATGGCCTGAAGGTCGATGAAGAGTTCGGTGGGACCGAATTCTCCGTTGGAGACGGTGGCTCGGTAGATTCGGGAGAGTTTCATCTCCGTGAGGTAGAGCTGATTGTGTATCGGGTCGAAGACTACGCCGTTGGGCGTTTCAAAGTGTTGGGGAAGCTTGGATACAGTTCCCTCTTTGAGCGAAAGTGTGTAGGAGCGGTTTTCATGGATCTCGCGAGCGTTGTCGTCAGGTGGAAGGATCCAGTCCCAATAAAACGAGCTGAATACGATTTGGTCGCCGACGAGGGCGAGGTCGTTTGGGCTGCCGAAGCGCTTTTGCTCGAACTTGTCCGCGAGGATCTGGCGGGAGGATGGACCTGTTTGAAGATCGTAGCTGACTACGGATCGTCCGGCTGCTTCGCAGGCGTAGAGGGTGTTTCCCGAGATCAGGAGACCATTGGAAAAGTGGCTTTTGTCGGTCCAGATCTGGGTTTTGTTTGAATCCGGATCGAACTTGAGGATTTGGCCGTTTTCGAGGTCCGAGAAATAGACGCTGCCATCCGGCCCGATGGCGGCTCCCTCGGTGAAACCGTGTCCGGTTGATACGCTTTCAATGGGCCAATCGAGGATGGGAATTTCCTTTTGAGGATTGGATGACTCTGGTTGTGCTTCGAGGATTGAGCTGAATGCTTGTATCAAGGCAACGGCGGCGATCTGAATTCTGTGTGACATACTTCGGGAAGGTTCGGGGTGTCGTCAGATTTTGAGAATAGTGCAATCGAGAGGCGTTTGGCTAAACAAACCGATAGCGGGAAGGTGCTTTGTTGCTGAATCGTTGAGTGGTTGTTGATTGGGGCGGTGCGGCTCGCCCGGCGGTCGAGCCCTACCTCGGGAGACAAAGAGGGCCGCGCCAGAGGCGCGGCCCAGAATTTGTTCCCCCATGGAACAAAAGTGGTGTGTTTAGATATCGAGCTCGAAACCGACCGTGATGCGGCGGCCTTCGACACGGGCCATACGGAGTGGGGCTCCGGTGATTGACTTGATGACTGGGATGTCACCGTCTTCGTCGAGCGCGTTCTTGAGATTGAGCTGGATCTTGTAGTTGCGATCGCCGAAGGCCTTCAGCTTGCCGCGGTAGGCGGCCATGAGGTCGAGGTAGATTTCGTCGTCACCGCGGTAAGGTGTGGAGAGGTCGATGATGTCCTCTCCGTTCACGACCGTGCTGCCGTATCCAATAAGTGGGGAGTCGCGCCAGCGGATCGCGCCGCCGATGGTGGTGCCCTTGAACTTCCCGTCTTGGAGGCGATAGCTGGCGTTGAGGTTCCAGCGTTTGTTGCGTTCGAACTCGTTGGACTTGCCGTCGAGGGCGGAGATGACCTCGGCTCCGCTTGGGCCCTTGATGGTGATCTCTTCGTAGTACTCGCTGAGAGTGCGGTTACCGTCGGTGGTGCTTCCTTCGGGATTGTTGTTGTTAAACCAAGCTGTATCCCAAGTCCAAGTACCGATGTTGCCGTCACCGTTCATGTCGCGTGGATCGTCAGCTCCACCTTCAGGTACGTTGAGGGTTTCCCAGACTGGGAGTCGTTCGGCGATGTAGTTGAACCAGTCGAGGCCTATGTTTGACTCGATCGCTTCTTGGTCGGAGTAGGTGAAGCGGAGGTTGAGGCCGTCGATCGGGTTGGCTTGGACTGTGATTTCGTCGCCTTCGGCGGTTGCATCGCTCATGACCCAGTAGTTTGCTCGGCCGTTCTCACGGAATCCGCCTTCGCCCTTGCCGGGGTAGTCGGGATCGCCACCGACGAGGTTACGCCAGCGATTTTCAACGCTCCAGACTGGATCGCGCCAGCGGTTGAACGGAGTGTTGGCGGCACGGCTTGGTCCGGCTGTATTTTCGAATCGATTCCACTTGATGCTGAGGCGCCCTTTGAGGACGTCGAAACGGATGCCTACGTCTTCTCCCGTGCCTTCGGCTCCGGGGTATTCGTTGCCGTACGGGCTGAATTTTCCGATGTTTGGCTGGAAGGTGTCTGACTCGTTGTAGTAGAGGCTCAACCATTCGATTGGACGAGCGACGACTCCAGTGGTGCGAGTAATGCCGCCTTGCGGTTCGCGGAATTCTTCGGCCCATTCGAGGTCCTTCCAGTAAGGGAAGAAGCGGGTTGAATTGTCGCGAACGCTGCCTAGGAGGCCCTTGCCTTGGGCTTCGTCATCACGGTAGCCGTAGGTGAGGATGAGGCGGTCGTCCCAGAAGTAGCCTTGGTAGGAGAACTGAAGTGTTTCGAGTTCCTGCCAATTGCTGGTGGTGCCGTTCCCTCCGGAGAGTCGAGCTCCGTCGGCGTTGAAGAGGCCATTGTTGATCGGATCGATGAGCCAGGAGGTTCCTGCTTCGTCGACGAAGGTCATTGGGCTACCGTCCCAGGCTCCGTCGACTGCTACGGCGGTGTATCCATTTGTTTCATTCAGGTAGTAACGAGTCTGGATATCGCGCGATGAGTCCGAGAGACGAGATGCGAATGAGCTGTCTGGGAAGTACGGCTCGTTGCCATTTTCGTCTGGTAGCCAACGATAGCGATTGCCTTGCTGGTCGATGTGCTTGGTGGTTTCTTCGGAGAAGAGAACCCCTGCACGCTGACGGCCGAAGAAGCTAACCCAACCGTCTCGCTCGGTGAAGTCGAGCTCGTAGGACATGGCTGCGCGCCAGGATTCGATTGAGTCAACGGCTTCGAAGTAGTTTCCGCGTCCTTGCACGTAGAAGTCTCCAAAATTTGGATTCGGAGTGACGCCGTCCGGCATGTACATGTTTGGATCCACGTTGAGGGTACGGCTATCGATGCCGGGATCGGCACGGTGCTCGTGTGTGTCCTCGTTGTTGTAGGCTACTTCGATGAACCAGTTTTTAGCGAGCTGTTGCTCGAAGAAGATGTTGGTATGTTCTGACTCGAATGTAGCGCTGCCAGCGACACCGGCGAGGTTTAGATCGCTCGGGAAGATTGAGTCGTCGAGTAGGGTCCAACCGTCAGCTTCGACATCGAGCGGATGGACGTCCGAGAGGTCTTCTGGTCCCTTGACGGTGGCGGTGTTTCGGAAGGACATGGCTTGGCCCCAGCTGCCGTCTGGATTGACGACGAGTACTGGTTGGTGGCCGCCTCGGTTGTAGATGTCGTCGAGGTCGCCCCAGCTTGCGGTGCTGTTGTCGAAGCCAGGCTTTCCGGCGTTGAACCAAGGGCTAACTTCGTCGAATGGAAGGAAGCGGTTGATGCGGTTCGGCTTGCGCTCGGAATCTTCGTAGTGGACGGAGATGGAGCCTCTTTCCCATGGCTTGAACATGAAGGTGCCGTAGTAGCGGCGTTCACGATCGAAGTTTGGCTCGAACTCCTGGCGGTCATCTTCGTCGAGTATGGCGAAGCGGAATGCGAGGCGGTCGTCGATGAGGATCTTGTTGTAATCGAGCTCCATGCGGCGGGACTCGAATGAGTCGAACTCCACTTTGACCGTGCCTTCGTCGTCGACGAGATTGGCTCGGTTGAGCGTGACATCAAGCACGCCGGCCGGGCTGCCTGTGCCGAAGAGGATGGAGTTTGGTCCGCTTGCTATTGTGACGCGGGAGAGGTTGTAGTTGTCGGTCGGCATGTTGCTCCGGAAGAAGTTTCTGGAGAGCGTACCGCCGCCGAGACCGCGGATCTGGGAGAAGTTTCGGATTTGGCCGCTGCCGAAGCCGCCGCCGTTTCCGGAGATGTAGTCGTCCGTATTGGCGACGTTGACGGAGTAGATCAGAGTTTCTTCGACGCTATTGAGCGAGAAATCGTCCATGAAGTCAGTGGTCATGGTCTCGATCTGGGTGGCGACGTCGCGGAAGCTAGACTTGAGGCGGCTACCTGCGAGGGTTTCGGTGGCGACCCAACCTTCTTCTGCCTGAACGGAGAAGGGGGAGAGTTCGAAGATCTCTTGGTCTTCCTCCTCTTCTTGGGCGAAGAGGGGAGCAGTCAAAAGGCCGAGGGCGAGGCTGGCTAGTAGCGCCTTGCGACCGTCGGCATTTGACGGATTCGGGTGTCTATTGGTATCGGGTGTCATGGTTCTTATCGAGTTCGTAGAAAACACATGCTTCGCTCCCGACATGGGAAGGCCGTGGGGCCTTGCTCAATCCGAGCAGCTACAGCGCTGCTTGAGGCAAACCCGGCGTTCTGTCATGGGGGAACTAGGCGTGTGGGGTATTTATGAGAACAACTGTACAGAACTCCTCATTGACAGCTAGCTTTTGAGTGCGTAACTCGTTACGTAGTCTTGTGACCTTTTTATGCCCCCTAAACGAGAAAAATCCGGCCAATCGAAACCGACGATAAGCGACATCGCGGAAAAGGTTGGCGTATCCAAAGCCACGGTGAGCCGTGCATTACGCGGGCTGCCTGGACAAAGCGAGGAGATGCGGCTAAAGATCGAGCAAGCGGCACGAGATCTTGGATACATTAAGAATCCGCTTGTTGCAGCGTTGATGACGGACCTCCGCTTCAAAAAGACGGCTGGATACGCGCCGGTGCTTGCTTACGTGCATTGTTTGCCATGGGGGACTCCGCTGCACCCGAACATGCTCGTATTGCGAGATGCAGCGATTTCGCATGCGCAAGGGCTTGGTTATGCGGTAGAGGAGTTTCACTTGAACGAACCGGGGATGAATCGTGAGAGATTGCTTTCGATCTTTAAGGCTCGGGGGATTCGCGGGGTGGTGTTTGAGCACTTTTTCGAAGGAAACGTGAATCTGGATGTCGACTTGCAAGAGTTTGCAAGCGTGGCGATCGGGCTAACCTTGAAGAGTCCGGACTTACATCGAGTCGTTGTGGACCAATATAGCAGTTTGTTTATTGCTGCACAGCATTTGGGCGAAATGGGGTATCGAAGGATCGGTGTAGTTATACCGAGACTACGGGAATCGTTTTCGCATTTTAAGAGAGAGGCAGCTCTGCATGTGCTGCATCAGCGTTGTGCTGAAGAGGATCGCATCCCGATTTGTCTGCTGGATGACAAGCAAGATACGCACATCGTGATGCAGTGGCTAAGGCGCTTCAAACCCGATGTTTTGTTGGGGACGAATTCTGAGTTGTTGGATTTTCTGGAATCGGCTGGATACAAAGTCCCAGAGGATTTGGGTTTCGTGAATCTAGCTTGGCATGAAAAGGATCGAGAGTGCGCAGGGATCCGACCGAACTGGGATAGAGCGGGGATCGCGGCTGTGAACCAGGTGGTAGACCAGCTAAATCGCGCTGAGTTCGGCGTGCCTGAGTATCCTCTGAAATCCTTTATTGGAGGGACTTGGGTAGAGGGGGCTACGGTCCGGCAACGGACGTGAGCTGATCCGTGCTGCAACGGAACTGGACTTTGGGGGAAGGGTAAGAACGGGTATTAATGAGACTTAAGGAACTCTGATGGGCTTGCTATCACAAAGACTAATGCTGTTTGTGGTATTTGAATACATTTGAGTCGTTCAGGAAAGGGGTGAACCCTTTGGCTCTGTTGGCGTCTTACTCTACTAGGAGATTCGCAGATGACATGCGAGTGGTGTTGCTCGAAATGCAAAAATGTATAGAGCGAATTGATGGTGGCTTGACTCCTCGCTCCGAACGGACGGAGGGCAGTAAGGTTGCACGGAGTTCCTCCAGAGTTGAGAGACATGAGTTGATGACTCGCCGTAGGATGAGGCTTACGCGGCGGAGTCGCTGTTCTCGTGGTTGGAGTACGGGGATTTTTAGAGTGTAGAGCCGGGCTGTGTTGGTTTGGGGACTGGATGTATCCTGTATCTGAACACACATGTAGATTAGGTAGACGCTTTTCTAGGGAGTCGCCGGTCGTTGGGCTAGGGAGTATGCGATCAAGGTATAAGGTGTCTGTACTCTCGTCAGAGAAACATGATCAATGTGAGAACCTTTGTTTTTTCCTTACATGCTTATGAAGGAGTCTAATGAGGTTCTTTCGCCCTAAGAATACATGCTGGATACACAGGGAATAAGCTGAACATCGCTGCATTTTTTGCTCAAGTTGTCGTTAAAACCAGTAGGGAGTTTCGCAGGAAAACAGCTGCGAAGAATACAGCGAAATGCAAAGGTTAGAAGAGCGTCTTAAAGGAAATGTGAACCGCGGCGCCGACGATTCTGTAGAGAATTGTCTCGTCCAAAAAAACGTTGGAGGAATCAGGCCGGTATTGATGACACGCCGAAGATCGAGGTTGTCGAAGTCTGGGTTCCACTCGCGAGGGTGGACGGCCAGCTTTATTGGGATTTAAGAGCTAGAGTGTCTATTTTATGAATAGGCACGTTCTCATTGGATGTGAAAGGTAGGGAGGCCTCGCCGCAGGCCGTCGTGGATATCCGATCCTGCATTGCGGCTGACTGGGCCAGCCAGCCCTACCTCGCGCGACTAAGCATATGGAAAATACTCTAGTCCGACGTTTGGCAACTGAGCGCGTTATTCCGCGTGATCGCGGAATATCCAGCGGAGCGTGTCTGGAAATATGGCGGCGGGGTGTTTCGCGTTGTGAGCGCCATCGCCCCAAACGGTTTTAAGATCGTAGCGTTTGGCTTCCAGCTCGTTTGCGAGGTCTAGGTTGGCTTGCCACCAGTTTCCGAATACGCTGATCTGATCGTTTACTCCACTCTGTAGAAAGACGCGGATTGGCCGAGGCTCCGAGTCGCGGACGATCTGAGGGTAGTGGTGCGCTCCGCGAATTGCGGTGAAGCTGCCAATGTGGCTGACGACGTTGCCAAACTGGTCAGGACGATGCCAAACCGCATTGAAGGCGCAAGAACCACCAGAACTGTTTCCGACGAGGAGACGGTCTTTAGGGGAATCCGAAATCGCGTAGTCCCCCCTAAGTTGCGGTATTACTTCTTCTATCAGGAAGCGGGCGAAACGATCGTCGATGGCGTCATACTCTACGCGTCGGTTCGATGGTTGTTTGTCGCGTGGACTAATCGGTGAGGGGAATGGTTTCTTTTCTTTGGGGAAATCGCCAGGGTTTATGAAAAGGGCCAAGGCTACGGGCATATCGCCGCTGGCGATTAGATTGTCGAAAACCGTCTGCGTTTGGAAGGGACTGTTCTCGCTGCAAAACCAACGTCCATCCATGAAGACTGCGAGTGCGGCCGGTTTGCTTTTGTTGTATTGAGAGGGGACATAGAGCCAAGCGTCGCGAGTCGTGTTTGGGTAGACGCTGCTTGGGTTAAGTTGATAGGGGATTAAAGTGCCCTGTGGTGTGCCGTCTTGCTTCGCGGTATCTGGATGCGGCGGGTAAGTGTCGGGTATCCGTTCGTAGGGGGTGGGCTTTTTGTTGTAGGTAGCGGGCTTCGACTGGGCAGGGATTTGGATGAATACGGTTTCTTCTGGTGATCGAGCCTGTGGCGTGTGTGCCAACACGATCGGGTGGTCACGCCAGATCCAGCGGAGGGTGTTACTGAGTGTCGCTCCCGCGAAAGTAGGATTGTGTGCCGCGTCTCCCCAAAAGGCGCGGTGATCGTATCCTTTGTCAGCGAGAGCAGCCGCAAATTTCCGGTTCGCGTCCCACCAGCTGCCGTATTGATTATCTAGGTCGAATGGGCTGGATGTAACAGAAATGCGTAGCGGTTTTGCTGCTTCATTTTGTACCCAATCGATAATGACATCACCTCCCAGGAGATCCACGAAGCTGCTGTTGTGTAGAATCACCTTACCGAAGACTTCGGGGTGTCTCCAAGCTGCGTTGAAGGCTGCGGTCGCTCCAGAGCTATTTCCAACGATTGCCCAGTCGGCGGGGTTGTCACTGAGGTTTACGTGTCTTTTGATTGTAGGTATGATTTCCTCGAGTAGGAAACGAGGATAGGTTTCTGTCACATTGTCGTACTCGAAGCGACGGTTAAGTGGGAGGTTGGGATTGGGTGGAGCTTTCCCTTCGTCGGCGCGCGGAGGACGTTGTCCGGGATTGATGAAGACTGCAATGGTGGGAGGCATTAGGCCTTTGTGTATGAGCGAGTCCATTACGTTGTTCGCTCGCAATGTGCCTTCCTCGCGAAGGAAGGACCACCCGTCCTGAAATATCATGAATGGAGCCGGGGTGTTGGCTTCGTATTGAGCAGGGATGTAGAGCCAGAAGCTGCGAGTGGTTCCGGGGAATAAGCGACTGTCGTTCCACTCGAACTTCTGGATCCGGCCGTGAGGAATGTTGGGATTTGGCAGGCTGTGGGGATTGGGTGAGTAGTCGCCAGGAGTTCGAAGGTAGGGATCCTTGGAGCGCTCGGGTGCTGGGATGTTGACGTAGTCGGTTTGAGCGGCTGCCAAAAATGGTAGAGCAGCTGCTAGGAGCAGGATTAGGCGGGGCATTGGGATTGATGGGGAAAAGTTTTGGACTCGTCCGAACTTTTCGCTTAGTGTTCGTGCGTTTCTTGAGGCGTTTTTGACTCGCAGAGTTCTGTAGCTGGGAGTGTCAAATGGGCAAGTTGGCTTGATGATTCAAGGACCTTGTAGAAGCGGTTTGGGGTGGCTTTAGTAAATATCTGTTGTTTGCCACTCGGCCATTGGATGTATAGTTGCATGATCTTATCTGCACTTCCTAGTCCGATTTCGAGTCTTTTAGGGTTGCAGCCGAAACTTCCACCAGTGGTGACGGTTCGGTGAATACTGCGTTCTACTCCGTTTTTGTCTGAAACTGTTAGTTCGATACGAGCTCCGGTTGCGTCGCGGTTGGAATCGGTCCCTTCGAGTGAGAGTTTTAACCAGTTGTTTTGGTTGCCTGGATTTTGGAAAAGAGCGTTCATGTAGCGGTCTCCTGAATACGCTCCTCCCATGACTATGTGCACGTCTTGGTCGCCGTCGTTGTCGAAATCGGCGAAAGAGATAGCGTGACCTTTTTGGAGGTGACCGAAGCCGCCAGCGGTTGTAACGTCTTGGAATCCCTGGCCCGCGTTGTTGCGGTACATTTTGTTGGGCAGAATGGTGTCCATTGGAGTATCTCCAGTCCCAACGTAGAAGTCTAGGTATCCATCGTTGTCGAGATCCCCGAAATTCGCTCCCATCGGAAGCCAACAGTGTTCGAGTCCCGCCCCTTTGGATACATCGGAAAACGTTCCGTCTCGATTGTTGCGGTACAGGCGTGGTGTTTCGAGACCGGTTGCTTCTCCGAGGTAGGCGGCTGCGACGTCACCGCTGTCGTTGATTTTGAAACCTGCAACGAAGAGATCTTCCCAACCATCGTTGTCGTAATCCCAGAACCAGCAAGGGAAGGAGTGGATCGGTTCGGCAACGCCAGCGCGTTGGGTTGTGTCAGTAAATTGCCAACCATCGCCGCTTGCGACTCCATCGTTGTGAAGAAGGATGTTCGATTGCCCAAGAGCTGAGAGGAAGAGGTCGGGATAGCCGTCGTTGTCGTAGTCTCCCGCGGCGATTCCTTTTATCCAAGCGTTGATCTTTATTCCTGAGGCTCTTGTTGCGTCTCTGAACGTTCCGTCGCGATTGCTTAGATACAGTTCGCAATTGTGGGTGTCGCCAGGGGTGGTTTCGTTTCCGATGAAAAGGTCGAGCCAACCATCGAGGTTGAAGTCTGCGAATACCGCGGTTTGGGTTGGGTGGAAGCTGAGGAGGCCGGATGTTTTGGTTACGTCCTGAAACGTGCCGTCTCGATTATTGCGGAGAAGTGAGTTGGGTTGATAGCCCCATTTATTGAGCCAGGCACCGCGGAGGATTAAAATGTCTTGGAAGCCGTCGTTGTTGTAGTCGGCCACGATTAGGTTGAGACCGCCTGTGATGCCTTCGAGCCCTGCGTCTTCGGTTTTGTCTTCAAAGGTGCCATTCCCTCGATTTCGGTAGAATTTGATCTGATCCTCTAGCCCCCAGGATGAGGTCACGAGATCGAGAAATCCATCGTTGTCGAAGTCGATGGTCGCTCCACCCCCTGAGAGACTTTGGTGATCGACGCCAGCAGTTTGTGCGACGTCTGTGAATCTGGGCAGTAGATAATCGGATTCGAATTTTTTTGGGTCTATTTGGAAGTTGTTTGGAATTCGCTCCTCCCAGTTTCCGAGAGTCATCGCTGCGATGTGGGCGAGCCATTGCTCTTTTCTCAGTTTGGAATTTGACTCGAGTTGGGCAAGGTAGAGGGCTAGGGCCGATTCTGAGGGAGTCTGCTCGGTGTGGACTCCTGATCCTGAAATAGGGAAAAGGCAAGAGTCGCTGGAGTGGTGCAGCACGCAGTTTTCTTGTTCTCCCTGTCTGAGCCAAGCGAGAGCTTTTGCTCTTTTTATGAGCGGATCAAAGTGCTGAGCTTTGAGTTCGGTTGGGATTGAAGCAAGGAGGTTGTCGATTGTATCCAGTGTTTGGATGGCATCGAGATTTTGATTCGCCTGGATTTGAGTCTCGGCGAGATTGTACCCGGATTCAAACTTCTGGGCGAGATTGCTTGCCGATTCGAATCGCTGTTGAAGTGATGGGATCCGCTTATCGGCAAGATAGGCGTGCGGGTACTCCTTTTCTTTGGCGGCAGCCCTTGCGAGAAGAGCTGCCATCTCTTTGGTTGAGTCAGCTTGCTGTGCTGTCGTTTCGGGCGATGTGCAAAGGAACAGTACACATGCTACGCTCGAAAGCACACTCTGTGGAGTGGTGGGCATGGGCGGGCCATTAGAGGATTTAAGGGCGACACTCCAATCCTACCTTTTCATTGAAACTTCATGGTAGCGATTGATATCCGGAGATTCGATACGGGTCGATTCACCGTTGAGCCAGTCGATCTGAACGTAGTCGATGGATTCGGAATCTCCCAAGCCAAAGTGACGGGTGGGAGATGATTGCCCTTCGTAGGATTCGCCATTGATGATGGCAGCGACCTTTTTGCGACCGTTTACGGAGAGTGTGATGCGAGCTCCTTCTGGGGCGAGGTGACCTTTGGCGTGTTTGAAACGGAAACCAATCCAATTGTTGTTGGTTGGGAATTGGTTGAGGAATAGGGAGAGCGTTGAGCCTTCGGTTTGTTCGTCCCAATCCGGTTTGTTGTGATCCACGAGCAAGTCTATCTTCCCGTCGTTGTTGAGGTCTTCTGCGAGTACGACACGGCTATCTTCTTCCAGGGCCACGTCTCCTAGGTAGGAAATGTTTCGGAAGTTGCCGTCGCTCATTTCGTGCCAGAGGAAGTTCTTCTCGAATCCGTTCCAAGAGATTCCGTTGTCCTCCTTGAAGCCGAGTTTCTCCATGAAATAGGAATCATAGAGTGGATTTTCGTCGGAACTGCCTCTGTAGATGTCGTCCGTCCAGTAGCTCGAGCAGTAGTCGCGTGAGGTCGTGTTGGAATCGTGACCGTTTGCCACGTAGTACTCCGTCTTGCTGTCGTTGTCGAAATCGACGGTGACCACTCCCCAGGACCATCCCGTGCGAGCGATTTGATCGTTTAGCTTGGGTTGCGAGTAGGTACCGTCTCCATTGGAATAGTAGAGACGATTGCCGTAGGTCATGGGGATTCGCATGTCGCTCAGGTCTTTCGCATCCTCGCGGAAAGCCCCCATATCGTGAAGTCGGCTTGCTGTTGTGGAGGACATGCCGATGACGTACATATCGAGCATGCCGTCTGAGTTGAAATCACCGATCGAATGACCCATTCCAAACAGATGACGGTGTTCAATTGAGGATTCGGTTACGTCGGAAAAGATACCGTGTCCATCGTTCTGATACAGGTCAATGCCCGCGAAGTCGGCAACAACGAGTAAGTCTAGGTCGGAGTCGTTGTCGTAGTCGAAGAAAGACGATGAGAAGGCTCTGCGGTGTTGTTTCTCAGAAATACCTCTTTGTTGGGTTTCGTCAGTGAAGCGAGTGCCGGTGCCATCGTTTATTAGCAGCCAAGAAGGGTGTCCGTCGTTGGAGTCATAGTAGGGAGTGGGCATTGATCCCCCCTTGTAGGGCTCTTTGTAGTGAGAGAGCCAGATGTCTAAGTCCCCATCCTTATCGATGTCGCCAGAAGTCAGTGACGTATCGCCCTTTACGTGTATTGGGGGATCGGTGACAATCTTCTGAGGTGATTGGCTAAAACGTCCGCTTTCTTGGCCCTGGAATAAGTAGAGGCCTGTTCCGGTTTTTCCGTTCCCCTTATCAGAGAGGGTGCCCTCTACCATCAGGTCCACCCTTCCGTCCCCATCGAAATCTCCTAGGACGGCAGCTCTCACGTTGCCTGCTGCTTGCTTGCTGATTCGTTCTGTAGTAAATCCGTCTCCAGAATTCCAAGCGATCAGGTTTGCCGAGGGAAGTACAAGGTCCACAAAACCGTCATGGTTTAAGTCGTATGCGACGATAGGGCCGCGTTGCTTGGGCGGTATTTGTAATTTTCCTACATTCTCAAATAAGGGAGCTCCTGGTCGATTTAGGATTTCGAATTTTTTGAGAGAAAGATGTCGGGGAGGGAAGTAGCCTTCGGCGTTGCGCTCGGGCATCCATTCGACGTCGATGTAAGCGTTGATCAGGTAGCGTGTCTGCTTCGCAGCGTGCTTGGCGTAGAGGGTACAGGATACTGTGGATTCAGCGATGCCCTCTTCGTTCGTAGCAAAGCGCTTATGATGCCACTCGCTCATCTCCAGCACAAAGCCGGAGCTCTTCATGGCATCCAACCAGGCCACCCATTGCGCTTTTGTAATGCGTTGCGAGGGCTGGTCACTGAATGTGCTTACGAAGATACCGTGCTCCATTTGTGAGCTCTTTTTCATTTCTCCCCAACTGAGTGTTTCGAAAGGAAAGGATTTTAGTATTGGGAATGCATCTTCATTCGCTCGCAGTGAATCCCAAAGTCGAATGAACGCTTCCTCGTAGTCTTGAGCTTCGATCTCCTGTTGCCAGACAGATGAGTCGAGTCGTTGCTTGTCTGCGTTTAGATCCGCGAGAGATTGTGAATAGATTGCTTGAGATGCATAGAGAAGCAGAGCGACGCTTGTGCAGTGCTTTTTTACAGTATGAAATGGGCGCATAGTTCGGGGGTATTAGCCGTTTTTTAAGCTGTGAGTTTGGTGTATTAGGCTCATTTGATTTAATAGACTTTCAAAAAAGAAAGTCATAGGCCTGGATTCGTGCAATAGAGCTATTTTATAGGGGGGTGAATTGGCTAGAGGCCAATGAAAAAGGGGAGAGCGGCTCAAATTGCGAAGATTGTTATGCTTCCAAAAATGGAATAAAACAACTCGAAAATAGATAGCGCAACGGTTTGCGTAGCGGAAAGGTTGTTTCGAGAGACTAGGTACTATTGAAAATGAAACTTACCGGACGGGCACTGCCGACCTGCTTCGGACAAGCTTCTAATCCAAATAACCCCCGAAACGTTCCCCCACTATTCTTGGCGACTGATACTACGTTGTCGCCAGATTCTCGATACTTTCCCCACAGATTTGCTCTAGGGAATCGCATACCCTTATTCCGCGATTCCGCATGGGCTTAACTACAATGCAAACCCGGAAACATATGACAGAACCCAAGTATATGCGTTCACTTACCAGCCGCGTTCGTCGGTCCAGCTTCGTGCTGACTGCTTCTACGTTGCTGTTTCTGCCTTTGTCCTTTGCCCAGGACGGAGAGGAAGATGAAATCTTTGAGTTGTCGCCCTTCACCGTAGATGGTGCCGACGATTCTGGATACCGTGCAAACAGCACGCTCGCGGGCACACGACTCAAGAGCAGCTTAAAAGACGTTGGAGCATCGATCTCCGTCGCCACGAAGGAATTCATGGACGACATCGGTGCCTCTGATTTGGAGAACCTTCTCACCTACACGGGTGGTACGGAAGCTCCTGGTATCAACGGCAACATGCAAGCCGCTAACCTCCTTGAGAATCCGGGACAAGTACGTGAAGAACGTACGAATGCTCGTCAGCAAGCTAACACTCGTATTCGCGGTTTGGCTCGTGCTGACTTGACCACGAATCTTTTCATTACTGATGCGCCATTCGACGGATTTAACATCAGTCGTGTCACTATCAATCGCGGGGCGAACGCGGCCTTATTCGGTCTCGGTTCGCCGGGTGGTATCCTCGACGCGACGCTCAAGCGCGCGAACTTCGAAGACTCCCTCGAAATCGGGGCGAAGTTCGATGAGTTTGGCACGCAACGCTACACGGTCGATATCAACAAGAAGCTGATCGACGAGAAGTTGGCTGTTCGCTTCATGGCTCTCGACGAAGAAATCGAATGGGAACAGGAGCAAGCGTACGAAAGCGACGAACGCTATCATGCGGACGTTTATTTCCGTCCCCTCGAGAACACTCACATTCGCGCTTACTACACCGATGGTAAGATCCGAGCTGCACGTCCGAATTTGTCTCCACCAAGTGACTACGTTTCATCATGGCTGGCCCTCGGGCAACCTCTCTATGATGGGGTAACCGATCGCTACTACGCGTCTGTTTCTGATTGGAACTCTGACAATCCGATCGACCGCTCTCTCTCCAACGACATTTGGCAAGGCAATGGTCCAGGTCCGCAGCTCATGGGTGGCGGTACCATCTCTGCTAACGGTGGTCGTCGGTTGACTGTATTCTTCCCGGATCCAAACAGTCCTGATCCAGGTGGATTCAATGGCACTCCGCAAGGCATGCAGACTCAGATCACGAACCAGTCTGGCAACAACGACAATTGGCCAGGGGGGGCGACTAAGAATTGGAAGACACCACAAGAGTTCCGTCGCGTATTGCAATGGCCTGTAGGCTCGATCCCTGGCGCTCAGGGCTACGATGCGGATTACGCGTCGCTCTTCTCTCGCCCTCAGGTGACTGACCGTGGTTTCTTCGACTATCGCGAAAATCTGTACACCACTCCAAGCAAGTTGGAGATGGGGGATATCGAGGCGTACAACTTCAGTATCGAGCAAACCTTCCTCGATGGAGATCTCGGTGTTGAGCTTGCTTACGACGATCAGGAGTACTCTGACAACCTGGTTAAGTACAACAACCTCAATGCGGTCTACGTCGATATCAACCTTACGCTCGCTGACGGTACGGCAAATCCGAACGTAGGACGGGCTTATGTTGGTGGTGACGGTTTCGCTGAGCCTCAAACGACGACTCGTAAGACTCAGCGTGCAACGGCGTACTACAAGTACGACTTTCGCGAGCACGACGACAGTTTCTTTTCGAAGCTCGGACAACACACGCTCACGCTGAATTATTCCAGCAGCGAGATCGGTTTTCAGCAGCAGACTCACATGTCTCTGACTTCCGGAAATGACTGGCAGTCCTTCACGGAAGGTCGCGACGGTCAAAACATCGGTGGTCTGAATCGCTCGCAGGTGATCTCTTACACCAGTGACTCGCTTGTCGGCATCACTGATCCAAGCCAGTTCAATATTGGCGGCGTCAACGTGATCCAACGCGCTCCAGGTTCGCTTACTGATGTTATCGCTTGGGATGCGGCTCGTGCTGCGGGTGTAGACTTCGGTGACACTGGTCGTACTAACATGCAGCCCAAGCTGGATAACATGGTTCGTGGCACGCAGAGCTTCACTATGAACAATCACTTGACCGATCCCTCCCAGACTTGGACATGGGGCGGTCGAGCTTCCTTCAGTGAAGTGGATTCGGCGGTTGCTATCTTGCAGAGCCGTTTTGCTGATGACCACATCGTCGCCACTGCGTCTTGGCGTAAGGACGACGTGAAGATCTACGACTACGGCACAACCGGATCGACAGGCGGCTTGCACAGCGCGTTTGCCGATATTCCGGATGTTCCAGGCCTAGACATTGACGGCAAGAAGACGACTGGATTCAGCGTTGTTGGTCACCTACCAGACGAGTGGGTATCCAACGTGAACGAAAATCTGGAGCTCAGCGTCCACTACAACACGTCTAAGAACTTCGTAGCTACCGGTACGCGTATTGACATTTTCAATAACCGTATGCCGCAGCAGCAAGGCGACGTCGATGAGTTCGGTTTCTCTGCTCGTGATAAGAGCGGCAAGTACGACCTTCGTGTAAACTATTACGAGTCGAAGCAAATTGGCGCGAGTGTTAATCCTGTTGGTCGCTTGAACAACATGTGGCGTGATATTCTTAACAACAACACGCCGGAAGAGATCGCCGCGGTTGGTATCGCTAGTCCGCCAGAAGGTTTCCTCACTGCGTTCGAATTCGCTCCTACAGGCCAGTCGAACGACGTGACGGTGCGTGACATGGACGACAACGAAACCGTGTTGACCATCCCTCAGTGGAATTCTCGTAACCCACAGCAGAACGCCATCGAAACCGGCGTCGGTACTACTGACGCTCACGGTGTGGAAGTCGAGTTCACCTACAATCCGACGCCAAATTGGCGTATGATGATCAATGGTACACGTGCTGTTGCTGTTCGTAACGACGTTGCTGCGGCTGAGCAGATGCACCTAGCTGAGCGTCTTGCCCAGTGGAGCAATCCAGCCATCGGAGAAAACCTCTGGATCAGCGGTGGACGCCAAATCGTCACTCGTGACGACGACGACAACATTGTATCCATCGAGCCAAACTACGAGAGCTTGGTTCTCAATCCAGAGACAGGTCAGCTCAACCAGAAGATCCTCGATCAGATCAACACGCTCAACCGCTTCACCATCTTCGATGGTCTGCCAGCTCCTGAGCTTCGTGAATGGCGCTGGAACTTCATCACCAACTATACCTTCAATGACAGCGCTCCAGGTTTCCTCAAGAAGATGGGTGTTGGTGGCGCGGTACGCTGGGAAAGCGAGAACTTCCTCGGTACCGGTGTAAAGCGTGATGAGAATGGTTCGTTGACTCAGAATCCAGACATCATGTTCGAAGGGGGCACATCCACCAAGATCGACTTCTGGCTCACCTTTAAGCACAAGTTCGAGAAGATCGGTATGGACTACCGTGCGCGTCTCGGTGTGAACAACTTGAATTCGGACCACGGTCTGCTTCCAGTTGCTTCAAACCCAGATGGTTCGATCGGCGTATGGCGTATCGAGGCCCCGACTACATGGTCTCTCTCCAATACGTTTAGCTTCTAGTATTTGAGGACTGTATCACCTCAAACTGTTGGCCGTCATGCTTCGGGGCATGGCGGCCTTTTTGTGTGTGGGTAGCGCGGTGCTTTA
>NZ_JAENIL010000043.1 GCF_016595505.1 Pelagicoccus mobilis
ACCAAGGTGTTATCGTTGCTGAGCCGTCAGCTTCAGGAATACCGCGTTGTCATCGGAATACACCTTTAGCACGGCCGATTCATCGCTCGTTTCAACGAAGTCTTCGGCTCGAATATCCAGATCATCCCAGACAACTAAGTCCGAACTCCTCGTTCCTACCAATTCCATGCTCTCGAGGTCGGACAGACTTAAGTCCAATCCTAGCGGCATTGAGGCAAACATCACTCCCTCGGAACTCCAGAACTCAAGCCGACGATCCTCAGCACCGTAAAACGCCCCAAGCCCACTCAAGTCGAATAAGGGTTCGTATCCAAGTCGTACCGACAAACCATCCGACACGAGGTCACCGTTCGAGTCGGACTCATCATCGCTGCTGCCAAAAGCCAATTCGAGCACGCTATCCAGACCATCACCATCCGCATCAGGAGCGCCCAGTTCAGCATAGTCGACAACCTCATCAGATGTATAGATAGCCTGCAATGCTTGCGTGTCCGGCATTCCTCCAGCCCCGAGATCTCCATTCCAACTCATGAAGTAGGAAAACCAAACCCCCAGACTCTGCATCATCGGGATATCCGGCACCCTGCCGAACTCCGAGAGGGCGATGATCTTCTTTCCATCAAACCGATCCAGAAAACGCTTCCAGATTCCAGTCAATGGATCCCTTGGATCATCCGGGTAGGAGTCAATTCCCAGAATATCAACGTATTCATCACCCGCATACCAATCGAGATCCTCGATCGTCTGCACCCAGATCAAATTATGGATCCCGTGATGCTCCGTTAAACGATCATACAGCAAAACCCAGAGTCGTCTCAGATTGTCAGCCCCTTTGGTTCCCCACCAGAACCAGCCTCCATCGGACTCGTGCAATGGACGCCAAAGCACCGGAACGTCTGCCTCCTGCAGCTTCTTCAACTCAATCGCAATCGTATCGATGTCTCGAAGAATCAACTGATAGTTATCCCCTTCCGGATCGTCCAATGCCGCCACAAAATCAAAAGTCGTCCCCTCCGTGTAGAATCCCCTCCACCAGGGATACTCTTCGGACTCAACCAGATCCGTCGGAGCGTTCCAGTGCCATGATACCGTAATGATCATACCCGCTTCGTATTGGGCGATCAGATTCTCCGTTTCATTCTGCGCATCAGCCCCATTCTCAACCCGACTCGGCGAATAGTCCATCAAGTCACCCCCGAGTATCGCTGGCCGCACTCCGGTCAGGTTTTCTACAATGTCTAGTTCGGGAATATCCTGCTGACCAGAAAGGGTAAGCCGTCCGTAGCGGTCAGACAAATACGATAGCAACTCCTTGGCCTCAGAACTTGCGAGAGGGTCAACGGGAACCGGGTCCACTCGACTTGGACGTGGAAAAGGTTCGCTCTCTCGGATCTCAACGTAGTCGATCTCGTAATAGCTCCAGCCTCCGCCGATCCAAATCTCGTTCTCCCCGTCCTGCAACGCCATCACTCCCAGTTCATAACGTTGCCAAACATCACTCGCCTCGAAATGCCCCGAGAACCCAAGCCCATTCAGAGCTCCATTAAATCCCTTCTCCCCTCCCGGCGTCCGAAATCCTACGACGATGTCATAAATACCTTCTGTCGCATTGAAACTGAGAACAACTCGATCTGCCTGATCCGAGAAGCCACGCACATATCCAGTACCAGAGAAGCCACTCGCAGAGCTGCTCACGACCGTACCTGTAAGTGCCCCATCTTCCGCCTCGAACCGAATCGGCTCTGCTGAATGACCAGCGACAACAACAAAAAGAAAGATCACGCTGAACACGCAGCGACTCGTAAAAATGGCGGGGTAGGATAAACTCACGGGTAGACAATTATGAGAGAGCTAAGTTTAGCCGAAATACTCTGTCTGATAATGAGTTTTAGAGTATAATTCCTTCACTCAATTACCCAGCCCCCACCCCAATATGAACCCATCGATCCGCCTCTTCGCCGCATTCGCACTCGTTAGTCAGATTTACGCCCACGAGCATCACAGCATCCAAGAGCAGCTCGGCTATCCCGCCGATGCCAAACTTCTTATCATTCATGGTGACGATCTGGGCATGTCTCACTCGAAGAACGTAGCCACCTTTCAGGCGATGGAAGAAGGCGTGCTCACTTCAGCCAGCGTCATGATGGTCACGCCCTGGGTGAAGGAGGTCAGCGACTACGCTCAAGAAAACCCTGAAGCCGATCTCGGAGTACACATCACCCTCACCGCTGAATGGGACTTGTACAAATGGGGTCCTCTCGCCGGTCCCGCCAACGTCCCTTCCCTCGTAAACGAGCACGGTCACTTTCACAGCAACATCCCCGATTTCGCCGAAGCGGCCGATATCGAGGAAATCGAAAAAGAGGTCCGCGCCCAGATCGAAGCCGCCAAAGCGGCCGGCATTGAATCAACCCACCTCGATGGACATATGGGCTCGATGCTCGCTCGCGAGGACATCGCCGAACTCTACTTCCGGCTCGGCAAAGAATACAGCATGCCCGTCCGCCTCCACGAGCATCATGGCCAGGACTCCACGTCCCCAGAATTTAAGGACGCGGTTGCGAAGATGCCGGGAAAAATCACCACCAACCACGGAGCGATCCCCGAAGACTTCCCCGGTAAGCTCGCCGAGAACTATAACAACTACCTTCGCTCCATCGGCCCAGGCCTCAACCTTCTCGTCCTCCACCTCGGTTTCGACGACCCCGAAATGCAGGCCATCACCGTGAACCACCCGCTCTGGGGAGCGGCATGGCGTCAAGAAGACTTCGATTGGACGATGAGTGAGGAAACGAAGAAGATTATCGAGGAGGAAAAGATCATCCTCGTCGACTGGGGCCTCGTTCAAGACAAGCTATTCGACAAATAGGAGGGCAATGCTCCGTCATTGCCAACAAGAGGCACAACCGCAACCAAGTCACTCTGGGAGCAATTAGAGTGCTAGCAAAGCAGCCTCCGTCACCTCCCCCAATGAGGTGTTAAGTTTTCCCGAGTCCCCTCTTCGAAAAAGGCAAATATGCAGACAGGAACCCTTGTGGCATACTCATGCCATGTCCAAGAATCCATCACGACTCAAGAAGGCCCTCGTTCGTATTCTCGAACCACTACGATCTCTAAACCGCTCCCTTCCGACCATTTCGCCCTACGCAAAGAACATGTCGGTCCCAGGCTTCAAACTCTTCATCCAAGGCCACACCATCCTCATAGAAAAGCCTAAGCCAAGAGAATCGAAGAAAGAGCGTTGATTGCGAAATACTGAAAATAAGTTCCTAAATCTGGATACAGATACCGCTAGCCGAGTCATTCGCACTCAGAGAGTCTTCATATCTAAAGGCTACTCGTACCAGGTCTTTCCGCATCGATCTCGTAAGCAACAGAAGTATCGACCAACAATTTGAGTTCGCTGTGCGACAGTCCACTCGCCGCGGCCACCTCTGCGGGAGTAACGCTATCAACCGACTTCTCAACCGCGATCGCACTGCCACCATAAGCCCAATCTCTCTTTGAAATCTCGATCGATTTCAAACTAGAGACTATGCCGAACGAAAGTACTAAAAAAATCGCCAGTGCCCCGGCGTAGAACAACACTTCAGTGCTCAACTTCATTCTCTGACAATCTGGAATCCTCTCTTCTTTCACCTCTTGACTGTACCAACATCCACGCGTCGTCTAAATGAGACCTTGGTTGTACGACCAAAGTCCGATCAGAACCGAATCTCTCGTCTAGCCCCCAGAACAGAGCAACGTTAAGCATTCCCAAACACCCCCTTTAAAAACTCCAAATTCCCAAAGTTGCCAGATTCTGGCATGATTCGGGCATGAACCAAGAAAGCCCAACTTCTCTCGTCAATTCCATGAAAACAATCACCGAACTCTCCCGCCACAAAGCGCCTGCTGATCTTCCGCAAGCGCTTGCGTTTGATGGGTCCGACCTCTGGATCGGCTCCCTCGATACCAAGCGTATCTACCAGATAGATACTAGCGACTGGTCCGTTAAGTCCGAAGTCGAAGTCAACGGCCTTCCTTGGGGATTGGTCGCAACCGGCGACAGCTTCCGCCTGATCCGCGGCGAAACCGAAGAAGATAGCCGCTACGTGCGCTCCTTCTCATCTGGAGATGCAGCCGTTTCAGACTCGGGCTACATGTGCCCCGACGACACCGGCTCCCAACTGAGCTACGACGCCAAAAATTTGCACGTTAGCCAATGGTACAACCAAAAGGTTCTCGCCCTCGACTCGGACGGAGAAGTGGAGCGTGCTTACGATGCTCCACGCGGGATCTGCGGGCAAACCATCGTCGACAGCTACATTTACCTCATCAACACCGCCGACGAGGAAACGAACGAGTACTACATCGGCCGCATCGATCGCTGCACAGGCGAATACGAAGAGTTAGCCGAAGTGCCTTTTCAGGCTCGAGCTCTCGCCTTCGACGGCGAGGCGTTCCTGACCAACCACCGTGCCGCCGGCGAGACTGTTCGCTTTAAGATCGCTTAAACAGAGGTAGGGCGTGACCGCCGGGCACGCCGCCGTAGCCTCTGACGAAGGAGTGGCACGCCGAAAGCAGACACTCTTCCAACGCGGCTCGCCCGGCGGTCGAGCCCTACCTTCTCAATTCCAACTCCATGCTAGAACTAAGACCCAACTGCGAACTCTGCGACAAGGATCTCCCGCCAGAGTCTACCGATGCCTGCATCTGCACTTACGAATGCACATTCTGTAAAGATTGCGTGGATACGGTCTTGAAAGACGTTTGCCCAAACTGTGGAGGCGGATTTGTCCCTCGCCCCATCAGACCGAAAACAGAGCGACGAGACGGAGTCAGCCTTTCCCATCAGCCACCGTCTACCAAACGGGTCCACTCTCCTCATTCGAAAGCAGAGATCGAGGACTTCGTTTCGCAGGTGCACTCTATCCCAGCAGAAAAAAGGTAGAGCCCGTTGTCCCCAACGGGCACCATTGAACAAACTGGCCGTTGGGACAACGGCCGCTACCTTCAAAGGAGACCGGGAGCAGAGAGCCGCCCCTATTTATCCTTGTGGACGAAATCTAGCAGATCCCCCACCGAGCGGTGAGACTCGATCGCGTGACGCAGCTTCACCTTGCGGTTGATCTTATAGCGATTACAGCGACCTTCCTTGTAGCGGGTGATCACACCGGCCGCTTCGAGGTCCGCCACGATCCCCTGTACTGCACGCTCCGTGATCCCAACTTCGAGAGCGACATCGCGCAGCACCTTGTCCTCTGGAGCATCCAAGCTCAGCAAGACATGGGCGTGATTCGAGAAAAAGGTCCAACTCGAAGCTTCCTTCTTGGCAGTTTCAGGTTCTTTTGCTGTCTGAATTGGCATGGCAGATCTGGAATTTAAAGTTTAAGAAAAATGTTTCGCGCCTCTAAATTCAGGCAAAATTCTTCGTAGCATCCAAACAAAAAATCACGAGCGACTGATGATCAAGCTAAGGTTCGACCCGCGGGCGAACCGCAGCGCGAACCCCTCGCTCCGATAGAGCCCAAGAAAAGCTGCCGTCCCACACGGAACGGCAGCCCCTCCTGTCTATTAGTTGGCTAACTCCTCTTTTTAGCCCTCAAAGCACGTGCACGGCGACGAAGCTGACGCCCCGCGACTTCTAAAGTTTCGGAAAGCAGATTTGGGAGCCGCTCGCCCTTCTTGACTACGATTCGGTCGTAGCCGGGCAGCACAAGCTGCACGGTCGCAAGGTAGCGAGAGGGAGACGTACCGGTTTCTTCCCGGCGAACTCGCAGTTTCACGCCCAGCAATTGGGAGTGGCGTCTAAACAGGCGACATGCCTTGCCCAGCAATGCCTCCTTGAAATGGTTCCTCAGCTTGAGGTTTACAGTCTCCACCTGAATGGGCAGTCGCCCGTCAATAGTCTGAACGTGCATCAAAAACTCCTTCCTCAGCTGAATGGGTTAAAACTAGTCCATCTAGAGGTCGCTCCCGGCGAGACCGTACGGTCACCGACTGAACTCCAGACACGTTTTGCGAAACCAGATCCAGTAAGCCGCGATACACGACGCGGACGCCTAGCGGCCCGGGCGACATTCCCCGAGGTAGACGGCTTTTCATTGGTAGTGATATTCATTTTTCCTCCTTTCACGTAATGTAATACACGATTCTTTTTTCGCATTTTTAATTGACAGTCAAGACTCAAGTGAACTTTTTCACGAATATATTTTCGTGTATTATATTTCTCATTCAACCAACAACCACTTCACGCCATGTACAGATTCGAAAGACTTCTCGTAAACCTGTCCCTCACTGAAACAGATATTCCTACACTCAAACTCGCTAGCCTTGTAGCTAAGCTTGCCCGCTCGAAAACAGTCACATTTGTTTACGCCCGGGAATCGA
Source organism: Pelagicoccus mobilis (assembly GCF_016595505.1). Classification (GTDB taxonomy): domain Bacteria; phylum Verrucomicrobiota; class Verrucomicrobiia; order Opitutales; family Opitutaceae; genus Pelagicoccus; species Pelagicoccus mobilis. Next base: position 6,373 of record NZ_JAENIL010000043.1, read on the forward strand.
TCGAGATACCAGAGCCACTCAAAAGGGAGTACCCATGGCTCATGGCTCCGCTGGAGGAGTCAGCGCGCATCCGTTCCGAGCAGTTCATCAGCGACTTCTTCACGGAACCAGAAGACTGCACTACAGAACTCCTCCTCAAGGACCAGTCTCCTGCGGTGGCTCTTCTAGAACTAACGCTAACCCACGACATCGATCTTGTCGTAACGGGAGACTTCGATTTGGACCGCTCTCTGGCTATCAAACTTGCTCGCAAAGCGCCCTGCTCCGTCCTGCTCGCACCAGCGAAGAGCTCCGGAACATTCTCAAGAGTGTGTCTCGGTTTGGACTTGTCGAAATATTCTGAATACGTCTTGGACTGCGCAACCGCATTCGCTTCCGCCCACAATCTCGACAACCTTACCTGCGTCAATTTCTACTCCATACCAAGCGGCTTCCACAAGACGAGTCTGCCACGAGCGAAGTTTCAACAGGAACTAAGAGAGCTATCGTACTACCAGCTAACAGACTTCCTACGATCGCACGATACCAAAGGAGTCGAAGCAATTCCTAAAACAATCAGCAGTCCTGTCCCGGGGTCGACCTTACTCAGCCTGAGCGAAAAGGAAGAATACGACCTAATCGTGGTTGGGTGCCGCGGAAAAGACGCGCTTACCTCCACACTGCTTGGAAGCAACGCTGAGGATGTGCTCAAGGGAGCCAAAGCCTCCGCAGTTCTAGCGGTAAAAGAGAAAGGGACCGGAAAAACCTTCCTGGAGTCCCTGCTACAAATAGCAGGAGCCACTACCTAACAAAACCATGCTGCTCCTCGTCGCCATAATCGGCCCCGTACTCGGGGCCCTGATCGCTGCGTCCCTATGCAAAGCCTTCCCGAAAAAAGCGGGATGGATACTTGCCTCTATACCTGCAGTGATCTTCGTCGGGCTGTTGACTCAGGTTGGTTCGCTCAACGGCCTGCAAGCCGAAAGCGTATCCTTCGCTTGGGTACCTTCACTCGGCGTAGACTTCCAGCTTCAGCTTAATGGGCTGGGACTCCTGTTCGCATTGATGATACCTGGCGTAGGGGCGTTCATCTTCGTCTACGCAGGAGGGTACCTGCACGGGCACCCGCTGTCCGGTCGGTTCTTCACCTTCCTGATGCTTTTTATGACAGGCATGATGGGTATCGCATTGTCCGATAACCTGATCGTTTTCTTCGTCTTTTGGGAACTCACCAGCATTTCGTCCTACCTGCTCATCGGTTTCAACCATGAGGACGAAGCTGCACGCAAAAAGGCGCTGCAGGCTCTGCTCGTCACTGGATTTGGCGGTGTCGCGATGCTCGCTGGCTTCATCCTACTCGCGACCGCCGGCGGGTCCTACCAGTTCTCCACCCTGATCGCTCAAGGGGCGAGCCTAGCACAAAACCCTTTGGCCCAGGCTGCACTGCCATTATTGCTTCTGGGAGCGTTCACCAAATCCGCCCAGTTCCCATTCCAGTTCTGGTTGCCGAATGCCATGGCTGCACCTACGCCGGTGAGCGCCTATCTCCATTCAGCGACGATGGTTAAAGCAGGGGTTTTTCTCCTTTTTAAGCTATCACCAATCTATGGAGGCACACCAGCCTGGAGCATTACCCTCATCACCTGCGGTACGATCACACTCCTTCTGGGTGCAGTCACTGGATTATTTCAACGCGACCTGAAGCGTATTCTGGCATTCACTACAATGTCCGTTCTCGGCATGCTGGTTCTGCTAATTGGGATCGGCGGAGAACTCGCTCTCAAGTCCGCCATACTCTTCATGCTGGGACATGCCTTGTACAAAGCGACTTTGTTCATGACAGCCGGGAACGTCGATCACGGCACTGGCACTCGTGAGGTCACGCTACTTGGCGGACTTAGGAAAGCCATGCCTCTCACAGCTCTGGCGGCGGGATTGGCCGCTCTCTCCAAAGGGGGATTTCCACCACTACTGGGATTCGTATCCAAAGAGTACGTTTACAAAGCAAGCATCGATCTCGCTTCCCTCGCTCCAGTGCTTACTGGCATCGCAATCGTCGGAAACGCTATGCTGCTCGCGCTCGCGTTCAAAGCTGGCGTGCATCCTTATTGGTCCTCTGCTGCGAAACCGGGGCTAGGAAAATCCTACTCAAGCCTCTTACCGCACACGCCTCACGAAGTTCCATTCTCGATGTGGATCGGCCCCATCATCCTGGCCAGCCTCGGACTCACCTTCGGCTTCCTTCCAACAGAGTGGATAAGCAATTTGATCGGACCCGCACTATCAATTTCGAGCGGAGTTGCAACCACTGTAAAAGTGTCACTGTGGCATGGTTTCAACCTGCCCTTGCTACTGAGCCTAGTAACAATGGCTCTGGGAATCCTAATCTACCTTGCCCGTGAGCACTTCTGGAAGAAACAGAGAATAGGCACTCGTATCGAACGACGCAGCACAGAGCGTGCTTACGAGTTCGCATTTCATCAGTTCGTCGAGAAGTCAAAGGAGGTCACCCTTCTTCTGCAAAACGGAAGCATGCGCTTCTACCTTTGGGTGATACTGGGAGTCTCCGGCCTTCTTCTTTCCTACAAATTGTTGGCTCTTGGTGGACTCCCAGCGTTCCCTTCTACCGAGGGTATCTCAATTCTAAATACAACGATCACGATCGCGATCGTGCTGGGAGCCCTCGTCGCTGCAGCAGCGCGAAGTATCGTCAACGCGCTCGCAGGTCTCGGCGTGGTTGGGTTCGGAATCGCGCTCGTCTACGGCTTCAACGGAGCACCTGATCTAGCGATCACACAAATCGTCGTCGAAACACTGACGGTTGCCTTCATGCTTTACGCGGTTCTCAAGCTTCCCTCCTTCAAGAGGTATTCGAAAAAGTCGCTCCGCATCCAGGACGCGATCTTCGCGAGTTGCGGAGGCATCATCGTGTTTTTGCTCGTGCTTAAATCCTCCGCTCTCGAACTCGCACCGACAATATCTAACCAGCTAAGCGAGTGGAGCTACCCACTAGCGAAAGGTCGAAATATAGTGAACGTAATCCTGGTGGATTTCCGCGCTCTGGATACGTTTGGTGAGATCGCAGTGCTCGGCATCGCCGCTCTAGGCGTATCCATCTGCCTACGGCCCCACCTTGATCGCAGACAGCTCTCCGCGGATGACAATCTCATTTTCCGCGTTGGAGCAAACGCATTGCTGCTAACTTGCATCGCACTATCGATCGTCGCTCTCTACAGAGGCCACAACGAACCAGGAGGCGGCTTCATCGGCGGCCTGATCCTTGCGGCAGGCTTCATTCTCTACGCAATGGCATTCGGCGAAAAGGCCGCCCGAACCAAGTTAAGAGCCTCACCGATAAACTACATAGGATTCGGCTTAGCCCTCGCACTCGTCAGCGGATTCTTCGGTCCGATGACTGGAAAGCCCTTCATGAGCGCCCTCTGGCTACCCGATTTCACCCTTCCGCTCCTTGGCAAGGTCCACCTCGGAACACCACTCCTCTTCGACGTGGGGGTATTTCTCTGCGTAGTCGGCTTTACACTACAGGTTGTTTTCAACCTACAAGCTTCATCAAGCGATCTACCAAAACGTGCCGTGACTTCTGCCAAGGTCGAAAAGAAGGAACCAGCTAACTGTCTTTAAAATGGAATTACTCAACGCAATCGCAATCGGAGCCATCGCCGCAGCCTGCATTTACTCACTGCTAAGGCGTAGCCTCCTGAAATTCATCGTCGGCATCGCTCTTCTCAGCCAGGCGGTAAACCTGCTCGTTTTCACATCCGCGGGACTCACGCCCGCAGCTCCTCCCATCATCGAACCAGGCATGAGCGCCCCGCCTGAGACCATCGCCGATCCACTTCCACAAGCCTTGGTGCTTACCGCCATCGTGATCGGTTTCGGCCTACTGGTCTTCACCCTAGCACTCTCGAGACGTGCCATAGAGGCAGTCGGGAGCGACGACCTAAACAACTTCAAAAATACGGACACATGAACGACCTTGTCATCATATTGCCAATACTGCTGCCAATTGCCGGTGGCATCCTTGGACTGTTGTTGGCTAAACGGAGCAAGATCCAGAGCTTTATCGGCATCGCCACGAGCGCTCTTGGAGTACTCGTCGCTGGACTGCTCCTGCACACGGTGAGCGTTCACAACATCATAAGCCTGGAACTTGGAAATTGGGAGGCCCCCTTTGGCATATCTTTCATAGCCGACAAGCTTGCTGCACTCATGGTTGGAGTCTCAGCCCTGGTCGCTCTCGGCATATCCATTTACTCGATCGATGACCTAAAAGCATCGGCGCGAAGCCAATGGTTCTACCCGCTAACGCTCTTTCTCATTGCGGGAGTCAATGGAGCCTTCCTTACCGCAGACCTCTTCAACTTGTATGTCTGGTTCGAGGTAATGCTCATTGCATCCTTCGCTTTAATGACAGTTGGCGGCAGCAAGCCGCAGTTCGAAGGAGGTTTCAAGTACGTGGCAATCAACCTGGTTGCATCCGCCCTGTTCCTTGCAGGACTTGGGCTTCTGTACGGGAAACTGGGTACACTAAATATGGCAGACGCTGCCCTGAAACTCTCCCAGTTGGAGGATGCGAGCCTAGTAAACAGCTCTGCGGTTTTGTTCCTGGTAGCGTTTTCAATTAAAGCGGGACTTTTCCCCTTCTTCTTTTGGCTGCCTGCATCCTACCACACTCCCCCCATCGCAATCTCCGCCCTTTTCGCTGGGCTTCTAACGAAAGTAGGCGTCTACGCCCTTCTTCGCTGCTTCACCTTGGTTTTCACCCAAGACACGAGTTTTCTGCTGGGTTCGATCTTCGTACTCTCGCTTGCCACTATGGTAACCGGAGTGCTCGGAGCAGCGTCTCGCTTCGACTTAAAACAGATCCTATCTTTCCACATCATTAGCCAGATCGGCTACATGACCTTGGGACTCGCGATCTTCAGCCAACTCGCGATTGCAGCGGCCATCTTCTACACGATCCATCATATCATCGTTAAGACCAACTTGTTCCTGATCTCAGGCATCATCGCCCGGAGAACTGGATCGCACTCTTTGAAGCATATTGGCGGTCTATATAAAACTGCCCCCTACCTCGCCCTACTCTTCTTTATTCCTGCGTTCTCCCTCGGAGGCATCCCACCTTTGTCCGGCTTCTGGGCCAAGTTCGCCCTCATCAAGGCAACGCTCAACGAGGCCCACTACTGGGCAGCCGCAATCGCCCTTCTCGTTGGAATCATGACACTCTATTCGATGACGAAGATCTGGGGCGAGGCGTTCTGGAAAGCGTCTCCAAACACAACTGACACCAAGAAATCAGAATTTGGATACAGTGGTCTAGCTTCCTACATGCCCACAATCGCATTCGCACTCATCACTCTCGGGATTGGCTTCCATTCCCAGCCACTTTTCTCCTTCGCCCAAGAAGCAGCCTACCAGCTCCTAAACCCCGAGCATTACATCAACCAGCTCCTCTCAACCGACTACGTTGTCGCAGTCACACAAGCAGCACCATGAAACGTATCTACTACATCCTAGAGCTTCTAACCTTTTTCCTAAAGGAAGTGCTCGTCTCCAATTTGAAAGTCGCCCGCGATGTACTCAGTCCATCAATGGACGTAATCCCGGGTATCGTATCCGTTCAGGTAGGCCAACTCACAGACCGACAGCGGTTCGCTCTCGCCAATATGATCACGATGACACCCGGCACTCTCAGCCTAGAGTTCTCTTCAGATAAGCGAACCCTGTTTCTGCACACTCTCTACCTACGGTCATCCAATACCTTGCAAGAGGAAATCACTAACCAGTACGAGCGCCGCATCCGGCTCGCTCTTTAGGAAATGGAAAAAGAAGTCATTCAGTTCGCCTCTCAGGTCGGATTCGCTCTTCTGTCGCTGGCGCTTCTCATCGCGCTTTACCGTGCCTTCAAAGGACCACGAGCTACAGATCGCGTGGTGGCGCTCGACCTACTGGCAGGCATTTGCCTCGCCCTATTCACGCTACTCGCAGTCTCAGCAGACAAGAGCGTCTACCTCAACGTAGCAGTCTGCATCTCCCTGCTCGCCTTCATGAGTACAGCAGCATTCGCCCGCTACCTCGCAACCCGTCACATGCAAAACAAGAACTAGCATGAACTATCTGATCGCTATCACTATTATAGTCGGCTCAAGCTTCGCTCTCATTGCCGCCATCGGAACGATTCGCCTTCCCGATACGATGAGCCGCATGCACGCGGCGACAAAAGCAGGGGCATTCGGAGCATCGCTCCTACTGGTCGCGGCCGCTCTCCACTTCCAGACGCTAACCGTAGTCGTCGAGTCGATACTCATAATCGGACTCTTCTACCTAACTGCACCGATCGCAGCACAACTCATCGGTCACAGCGCTCGCAATCCCTCTTCTTACGATACGAAAGAACACACACTGAGAAAATAAGCCATGGAAAGCGCAGCCCTCTACGCCAACCTCTTCTCCCCACCAGTGCTCGCCTTCGGAGCCGGAGTCATTGCCGTCTTCGCCCGAAGCGACCTAAAAATACCAGAACAGGTCTACCAAGGCCTCGCAATCTACCTTCTACTCGCGATCGGCTTCAAAGGAGGAGCCTCTCTCGCTGAAACGAAATTCGCAACCGTAGCGCCCGTCGCGATTGCCGCGATCCTACTTGGATCGCTCCTAAGCGCGGCCGCCTTCTACATTTCAAAATACCTGATATTCAAATCGGTATCGAACGCAGCTGCCATCGCAGCCCACTACGGGTCCGTGTCCGCAGTCACGTTCATGACCTGCCTTGCTTTCCTCGAGTCACGCAACGTTCCATTCGAGAGCTTCCTCCCGGCGGTCATGGCATTGATGGAAATCCCGGCGATCGTAATCGCCATAATGTTAGCCAAACTGCACGGCGGGACGAGTTCCGGGAACCTAAGTCCCGCATTGAGAGAAGCCTTCACAGGAAAGAGCGTCTACTTGTTGGTTGCGGGGCTGGTCATTGGAGCTGCCGCCGGACCATTGGGAGCCGAAAAGGCAGCACCCTTCCTCATCCAACCATTCTACGGCGTATTGATAATCTTCTTACTAGAAATGGGACTCGTCGCAGGCAAGAGCTTGAAATCATTCACGGATCTGAAGGGGAAGCTCATCGCTTTTGCGATTATCGCCCCACTCGTCCAAGGAATCATCGGAGTTTACATCGCGAAATACCTTGGACTCTCTGCCGGCGGAGCAACCCTCTTCGCCACCCTAGCAGCCAGCGCATCCTATATCGCCGCTCCCGCTGCGGCCCGCATCGCTTTACCTGATGCAAACCCTGCCTACTACGTCTTTACCAGTCTCGGGATTACTTTTCCGCTGAACCTAGCTCTTGGCATACCCATCTACCACATGGCGGCCAAGCAGATCATCGGCGGCTGATTGAACGACCCTAGGGCCGAGCCTCTGCTACCCAATGCAGAGCTCGGTCCAATAATCCCACGAACTTAGGATTCTGAAAATCGTCGGGCAGGCCGAGACTGGTATAGAAAACACGCTGCTCCCCATTCACTCGTTTCCAGGCTACTGCTTGATCTTCGAGCGGCGATTGAGCTCGTAGAAGAACCTGACAGTCTTGAGCGATTTCCGGGTTTCGGTAGACCTTTCCGGGGCGCTGCCAAGGAGCCAATCCTTCAAGGAGAGGGTCGCTGGAATTTTCATCCACTATCTGGATACTCACCTCGTCCTCCGCTGGCCCATGCCCACTATAGTTTCCTCCGAGGATTTTTGAATCGAACTCCTTGTAAAATTGGAAGGCATGACTTGCCGTTCGAATCGCCAGCACCGGTTTTCCGGACTCGCACCAATCAATAATCGCTTGGGCTTGTTCGCCCTCGAGCTCCCAACGGCGACAAAAAACAACGAGGACGTCTGCGTCTTTCAACGCCTCTAGATTGGTCACAGTCTTCGCCTTGTCCTCGGACCAGGTGAAACTTGACTCGATCCCGTAACGATTCTCGAGATGCTCAGACCAAAGGGCTAGCGATTCAGCGGAATTGTATTCCTTCGAACCTGAGAGCATGTGGACCTTGAGCGACTTCGAGCATCCTCCCATGAGCGATAGGATAAGGCCGAAACAAATGAGAACGAGGTGCTTCATCTTTTAGAATGTCCATTCCGCCCGCGACGGACGGTTTACTAGGGCGTTCGCATGAGCATCGGCTACAAAACTCTCTCGCTCGGGATTCCAATACAAAGGTCTACCGAGATCGATAGATATGTTGGCCAAGTGACAGATCGTTGCCGAGCGATGCCCCACTTCTACTGGTGCGTGCAAATCCTCCGCTTTCCGAGAACGAATACAGGACAACCAATTCTGAAAATGGCTACCCTTTGTTTTTCTGAGTCGGATCGCCAAGTCCTCGTGTTCCTTGTATTCACGAATCAACTCCGGCGGATCAGTAACCAACTTGTTGCGATTCACAAACAGTTGTCCACGAGTCCCGAAAAAGGTCACTCCGTTCCCGCCTGAGTGGAGCTTCATGGTTACTCCATTCGCGTACTCGTAATCCACGTCCAAATCGAAGAAGCTTGTATGACGGGACCCAACCGGATTGCGCTGTCCCATCCCCCTCACAGAAACCGGACCTGTTAGGTCTGTTCCCAACCCCATCTGAGCAGTATCCAGAAAGTGGGCTCCCCAGTTGGCTATTTCTCCACCCGAGATCTCCGGGACAAAGCGAAAGTTATAGTGAACGCGCTCGGAGTGATATTCTGACCAGGGGGCAGGCCCCAGCCACATGTCATAATTCAGTTCAGCAGGGATGGGCTCAGGCTCCCACTTTTCTGCGCTCCCCGCTCTCGTTTTGATAGAGACATCGACATGCTTGATGTCTCCGAGCAAACCATTCCGAACAAACTCGCTCGCGATGATGAACCGATCCCCTGACCGCTGCTGGCTTCCAACCTGCACAATACTTGGGTGCTCCTTCAACAAATCCACCAGCTCGCGTCCTTCTTGAATGTGAAGCGAAAGCGGCTTCTCAACGTAAACATCCAAACCAGCTCTAACAGCTTCTTTGGCAATTGGCACGTGCCAGTGATCTGGTGTGGCGATCATCACAGCATCAAGATCCTTCCGCTGCAACAGTTCCCGAAAGTCGCCATACGCCTTGATTCCCTTGTATCCACTTTTTCCGGTTTGCTCAGCGTATTGGGACTCCGCTTTGCCTACAGCATCAGATAACACTGCGGAATCTACGTCGCAAATTCCTACAAGCTGGCACTCTTCCGAACCGACCACCGATGGCAAGTGCGTGGAGCTTCCTAAGTTTTTAACGCCAATCAGAGCGACATTAATCCGATCATTAGCTGAACGCTTTTTCTTCTTCTCTGGGGCTGAGCCACCCTTAACAGCGAGAGCCAAACCGGCACTCACTCCACTGGCTGCACGAATAAAATCTCTTCTTCTCATCTTAGTTTTTCTAGGGTTACGGCAGGCAAATGCGATCGACCTTCAAGTCGCACATAAAGGGGTGAGCGGGAGTATGGGTAATCAGCAGCTCAGGCTTCGCCCCCAATAGGGTCACTTGGGGAGTCACTCCACAGGCCCAAAAAACTGGCACCACTCCATCGGGAATCTCTTCGACCGGAGCTCCTACAATTGGGTTCATCAAATCCGCCCCTATCGCTTCTGGATCTCCGATATGCACAGGCGCTCCGTGATTATTATAGTAGCGTCCCGTTAACTGCGTTGCGATGACCGCTTGCTCCGCACTCATCCAGCGCATTGTAATCACCATGTTTCCGGAGAATTGTCCGGAAGGACGCGTCGGTATCGATGAGTTCAATACCCATACGTCAGGCGAGTATGGAACTCCCGCCCGCACCAAGGCATTATCAAAGGAGAGCGACGAACCGATCAAAAAACCCACACTGTCTTCCCGCCAAAGCTCGCCTATCTCACGCACATCCGCCTCAAACTCACCGTTCCTAAAAACACGGTAGCTCGCTAGGTCGGTGCGAATATCCGCTCCGGGAGCACTGTAACGTGGTTCTGGGTCGCCGGGTTCAAGAACTTCAATCAAGGGACATGGCTTCGGGTTCCGCTGACAGTAAACCACGAAGTCATAAGCCCACTTTTTCGGGATAACCACAAGATTCGCCAACACCTGGTCTCGTGCCCGGAACTGAGTCACCCCCGTCCACTCTCCCTTACGCATCGCCAGACGAGACTCTCTCGCAAAGTCATTCTCCGCATCTCCAACAAGCTCTTCCATGGCCTCAGAGCATAGCAAATTGAGAGCTTGCCGACATTACCTGTTCTCTTATTTTTATTAAGATTTTCAGTATGCCGCAAAGACACACTGCAAAGACCAAGCCCAAGAAGGTCGCTCTTCTTATCGAGACCTCCCGAGCTTACGGGCGGGGGCTACTGGAAGGGGTGGCTCAGTTCAACCAGAGTAAGTTTGCTTGGTCAGCCTACTTTGAGCCTGCCGGCTTAGGGCGAAATCCACCGCCTTGGCTTAAAGACTGGGCTGGTGATGGCATACTCGCCCGCATCAGCGATCGTAGCACAGCCAACCTTTTGCTTTCAAAGAAGCTTCCGCTGGTGGACCTCCGAGGCATTCTTAGCGACCTTCCCGTTCCCTTTGTAGGAATCGACAATCAAAGCATCGCCCAACTCGCTTATCAGCACTTTCAAGACAAAGGCTTTAAGCGTTTCGCTATCGTGGGGGCACCTAGCGAATACCATCCTCACCTCGACCAGCGCCTGGAGTACTTCAAAGAAATCGTGCACATCAATGGCCACACCTGTCTTCAGTTTACCGATACACGATTCGGAAAGAGGAAGGCGACATGGGAAGCCCAGCAACGCAAACTCGGGAAATGGTTACAAAGCTTGCCCGCTAATACCGCAGTCCTGTGCGTTGACGACCAGATCGCGAGAGAGACGATCGATGCTGCCAACCGAGTCGAACTTTCAGTCCCAGAGGACCTCGCGGTTCTGGGTGTGGATAACGACGAATACCTCTGCACACTCTCCCCAACACCTATCTCAAGTATCGTAACCGATGCCGCCCAAGTCGGCTATTCCGCTGCCCAGTTGCTCGACGAACTCATGCGGAATCCCAACAAAAAGGTTCCCAACGAAACACTGATCCCATCAAGTCAAGTTATCACCCGGGCTTCTACCGACATCCTCGCCACCGAGTCCAAAACACTTACTCGCGCCTTGGAATTCATAAAGCAGCACGCATGCGACCCCATCTCGGTGGAACAAGTTGTCGAACGATCCCCCGTGTGTCGCACTCTGTTGGAAAGAGAGTTTAAGGCGACGCTCGGTCGCAGCGTATTCAAAGAAATCTTACGCACAAAAATCGCACAAGCCCAGGACCTTCTAGCAAACAGCAATCGCACACTCGACGACATAGCGGAAGACTCAGGGTTTCAATCAGCGATCTACCTCTCCCAAGTTTTCAGGCGTGAACTCGGTACCACCCCTGGCAAATGGCGCAAAAGCCAAATCCAATAAAAGCCCTTCTGTAGGGCGGGGCGTCGACCCGCCATCCCCTGCCACCTCGCCGCGACGACCCACAGTTTCCGCTCACTACCCTCTCTTCCGCTCTATCTTTCCAAGCAAGACCGATATCCAGTATCGCACTGCGAACACCATCGCTCCCAAAGGGCCGAGCAACCAAACCAGCAGCAACTCAATCCGCACTTCCCAAGCCCGAAACCGAGCAAAGCGGGCGATCCAAATTCCAACAAACAAGTCCATCACCAAGCGATGCATCCACAGGGCAATGAATAAGATCGGATGAGCCCAAAACCGCCTCACGTTTTTCATCTCTACACCTTCCAGCTTCGGCAGGCCCGTCACATCGTTCGCCAAATAAAGCAGGTATAAATAGAATAGCCCCAGCAAAGGAGGCGCGAGCCAAAGCCGGCATAGCACACGGGTCACTTTTGCCTTCGGCCAAACGAGCATCAAAACCCAGAACGGAGCCGAGCTCGCAGTCGCGATCCAGAAGAGCAAGTTGAGCTCCTCGCTTCCCCAAAACTCGACCATCCAGGTGCTCATACGCTCTAAACGTCCATCTCCGACGCAAGGTGATCTCGCTGGAATCCGTTGCGAACGTGCACGACCCGTACTCCTAGCTCACCCACTTCTTCGACGTTTCGGAGCTCATCGTCGAAGAAAAGCATCTCCGAATAATCGTATCCAGTATTCGACTTCAGTTCAGCGAAATGACGCAATTTCGACGAGGGATAAATCTCTTCGTACTCAAAGAAATGCCTTAGCTTTAAAAGGTCTAGAAGCTCTCTCGCCCAATTGGGCTGTGAAGTACGCGAAGCAATCGCTAGTTCCACCCCTGAATCAGCCAGCGTCTCCAAAGCCCAAGGAATGTCCTCGTACACCCGAACATGAGAGTCCTCCGCGTCCAGCACCCTGCCCTCGTGCTTGCGAAAGGGCGGCAGCAAGCAGTCGCACCAAACGCCACCTGAGTCCCAAACAGTAAAGTCCAAATCAAAGACGACTAGCTTGTACCTCATAGCCTCGACCTCATCTTACCACCATCCTTGTTGCGAACCATATTTGATCAGCATCGCGCAACACATGACAACGACTAGACTTCGCAACAGCCGAGGTTTTATTCGCAGCAAACAATGAGCTCCCAGCCACGCTCCCAATAGCTGCCCGCCTATCATTACCCCACCCGCTAACCAGACAACTTTGCCGGCGGCCAAGAAAACCAGCAGCGATGCGATGTTCGTGGCAAAGTTGAGAGTCTTGGCCACAGCGGTGGCGTTCACTAGACTTTGCCCTCTCAGGCTCACCCCAGCGAGTGAAAAGAAGGAGCCGGTACCAGGACCAAACATTCCGTCGTACCAGCCTACAACAGGAACGGCTAACCAACGAAAGAGAGAATTCCCACGCCCTGGGGCCTGATCCGTTTTCTCCTCGACCGAACCAAACAGAAAGTAAACCGCGGTTCCAACAAGTACAACCGGTATCACAAAACCCAATACTTCCACATCCACGAACTGGACCGCGACAGACCCCGCAGCTGACGCGAGAAACGCGATCAGCATCAACGGCCAAACGTCTTTCCACGCAACTCGTCGTGTCCGCAGCATCATTACACTCGCCGTAGCAGTGCCCATTGTGCCTTGCAGTTTATTGGTTCCCAAAGCGGCGAGAGGCGGAATCCCAGCCATCAAAAGGGCAGGCAAAGCAATCAAGCCACCTCCACCAGCAAGGGTATCCAAGAAACCGGCAACCACTGCTACCGTAAATAAAACCAGCAATACTTCATTCGCTATTTCCATGACACGACCCGTAATTACGGGCATTCAGCCGTATCCGCTGAACAAGTGCAACATCTATGAATTTTACTAATAAAAGGGTCAATCACTAGACTGCCTACTAGGGTCTGCCGCAGCCACACATACCAAAACCCCGAGTCAAAGTGCCAAACTTGTAGAAATTGAGTAAATCACCCAATTTACGCTTTCTAATTCGAAAAAAGCGCATCTGATTACCGATTCCAACTTGGGTGCATCTTGCCAGCCACTCTTTAGACAGGTCTCAGTTCAAAAGATTAGCAGGATTAATCTCGATGACACTCTTTCAAGCCACAAGGCCTCAGCAACCTTGTGGCTTACTTGTTTCTGGAAGTATTCCAAAAGTTGTTCAGCCCCGAAAACGCCGAACGATGAGCCGGTTTAGCCTCTTCCTTCCTTACGCTTCGCCTGTCCCCACGGATCGGATACGTCTGATTTAGCATTTCCCCATGGGCTTTCCTTTTTCTCAGCCGCAGCTCGGCGAAGCTTATCCTTTTTGCTCGGACGCTTACCTTTGACGGGAGCTTTTCCCTTGGATGGATTTTTAGGATCCCAGTTTTCCGGTTCAAATCCTTCAACGCGTTCCCGCTCGAGGTTGAGGCCATTGCGCTTCTCTAGAAGCTTCATGTGAGCGTCCACATCATCGGAAACGAAATTGATCGCCACACCTTCTTCGCCCGCTCGACCGGTTCGCCCTATTCGGTGGACATAGTCAGCCGCGCCGCGCGGTAGGTCATAATTCACTACACACGGCAAACCGGCGATATCGATCCCTCGGGCCGCCACATCGGTTGCCATGAGCACTCGCACCCGGTTCGCCCTGAATCGCTCCAAGGAACGCGCCCGCTTTTCCTGCGGCATGTCGCCGTGCAAGGCCACCGCCTTGATCCCATACTTCTGCAGCTTCGCGGTTACGTTTTCGGCACGTCGCTTTGACCCAACAAATACGAGCACCCGTTCCCAGCCCTCGGAATCAAGCAAGTGACGCAACAAGCCTGTGCGTTTGTTAGCTTCCACTTCGATCGCCCGCTGCACGACTTTCTCTACCGGCCGAGCAGCTGCTTCCAATTCGATCTTCTCTGGGTCGTTGAGCAGGGCATTCGCCAGCGAGATCACGTTTTGCGGGAAGGTCGCTGAAAAGAGCAGGTTTTGCCGACGTTCCGGCAGCATATCCAAAATCGCGTTGAGCTCGTCAGCAAAGCCCAAAGCCAGCAAGCGATCCGCTTCGTCCAGCACGAGCAACTCCAGCTCGTCGAGCTCCACCGCTCTTTGCTCCGCCAAATCGATCAGCCGGCCGGGTGTGGCCACCACCACATCGATCCCCTCTGCCGCAGCGGTCATTTGCTTTTGATAGCCTACCCCTCCGTACGCGACCATTACGCGGACTCGCTTGGGAGCGCCTTCCGAGTAACGTTCCAAGGCTTTGCCCACCTGGACAGCCAACTCACGCGTCGGCACGAGAATCAAGTGTCTTGGCTTCCTTGGCTGTTCTTCGGACTCAGAGAGGCACTGCACCATTGGCAGACAAAACGCCGCAGTCTTGCCGGAGCCAGTCTGAGCCGCCCCCTGTAGATCGCGTCCACTTAGGATCACCGGGATGGAGGCCTCCTGGATAGGAGTCGGCTTCTCGTAACCGAGGCGTTCCAGGGACGAGAGCAAAAAGTCTGACAGTGCGAGCGAAGCGAATGACATAGCCGAACACCAGTGCACCGAAACACCGCCTCTGGCAAGGGCTAGTCCATTTGCCCAACTCCAATTGTAGACGAGATAGCTGATCTCGTACGCGACCGCAGAGAAAACTCAATCCTCCTCAGACGCTTCGTAGGCCCTGCCAGTCCACGGATTGATCTTCGGCTTGGGCGGTTTTCGCCTCAGTGGGGGCAGCCCAATCGATTCCCGGTAAAGGGCTTCCACCTTGTTGCGAGCCCAAGGCGTTTTTCGAAGAAACTTCAGGCTCGAGCTGAGGCTGGGATCGTTGGCAAAGCAATTGATGGAAATCCGGGATGCCAGTTCATCCCACCCGTAGCGATCGACCAGTTCGGTCAGGATCACCTTGAGCGTCTTCCCATGCATCGGGTCAGACTTGGCCGCCTCGCTCATAGACGACTAAACGGAGTCGGATTAGTCGGAGGCGGAGGGGTGATCTCGTCCTGCTTGCGAAGCAGCTCAGGAGCCAAGTCCGCTGCCGCACCGCGTACGGCGTCCTCTACCTGCTGCAGATTCTTCACCCCAACCACGAGCGAACTCATCGCCGGCTGAGCCAAAGTCCACGCAAGAGCGTATTCAGTCATGCTCAATCCCGCTTCCTCAGCCAACGCCGCAGTTCCTTCAAGCTTGTCGAAGGTCGCTTCGTCCGGGGCTCCCAACCACTTGGGATTCTCCTTCATGCGCGACCCGTCTGGTAAATCCGCTCCCCGACGATACTTTCCAGTGAGCAATCCACCTTGGAGAGACTGGTAAGGCGTCACGCCGACGTCATGCTTAACGCAAAACTCCAGATCGTTCTGGTAGTCGCGCCTCAAAATGCTGAACGGTATCTGCGAAGCCACTACCGGCGGCCAACCCCGTTTGTCGGCGATCCAAAGCAGCTCGCACAATTGCCAGGCTGGATGGTTACACACTCCAAACGAACGGACCTTACCTTGGCGATACGCCGTCTCCATGACGCTGAGCACCGTTTCGAGCGGCGTGTCCGGATCCGGCCAGTGAATGTGGTAAAGGTCGATGTAGTCGGTCTTCATCCGACGCAAACTTCCCTCCAGTTCACGCATAATCGTTACTGGCGAAAGTCCGGCATCTTGCGGTCCGGTGCCATTGGGCGAACCTGCTTTTGTGGCCACGATGATGTCTTCACGGCGCCCCTTCAAAGCCTCGCCTAAAATTTCCTCGGCGACTCCACCCGATGATCCCATGAAGCGGTCATAGCCCTCGTAGACGTTTGCGGTATCGATGAAATTGATACCCTGATCGATCGCCCCATGCACGATCCGAATCGAATCCTCTTTTCCCACCGGCGAACCGAAAGTCATCGTACCCAAGCAAATCGGAGAAACGAGCAAGCCACTCGAACCAAGACGTCTTTTTTCCATATGCCCAAAACGCTAGAACTGCTTCATTCGAACGCAACTCCGGAGGGGCGACACCTCCGACATTGGCTGCGCTTCAGGTAGGGTCCGACCGCCGGGCGGACCGCTTGCGAAAGTTAGCTCCGCGGCGTGCCGGGCCGTCACACCCTACCAATCGACAATTTCTCCTTGCCCGCCCAAAATTGAGCACATCCGTTTCGGCACGCACCCTGCTTAATCCAAAGCCAAGCTAGCGATGAAACCCTCATTTCACGAATCGCCAGCCGAACAGATTCATGAGCTCCCTTTACGACGACAGCTACTACACCGCTAAAAAGGTCGACCTAGACAAACGCGCGATCGAAATCCTCCGCGAAAACTCCTGGGGCGACTACACCCTGCCCACCAAGGGCTTGTATCCCTACCAGTGGAACTGGGACTCCATGTTCGTTGCCCTCGGCTTCTCGGAGATCGACCTCGACCGGGCATGGACCGAAGTCGAATCCCTCTTCCAAGGCCAATGGAAGAACGGCATGGCGGCCCACATCGTCTTCCGCAAAGACAGTCCGACCTACTTTCCGGGTCCCAAAGTCTGGGGCGGCACTCACGAAGTACCCACTTCCGGCTGCTCCCAACCTCCAGTCGCCGCCACCATAGTACGGGACCTCTACGAAAAGGATCCGAAGCTCGGAAAACAACGCCTCACCGAACTCTTTCCCCGCCTCATGCGCTGGCACCGCTGGTTCCACACCATGCGTGTCATCTCTGGAGGAGCTGCCATCGCGGTAACCCATCCGTGGGAATCCGGACGAGACAACTCGCCTGACTGGGACGACGCCCTTGCCGCCGTCGACCCCACCGGAGTCACCCCTTATAAACGCAAGGATCTTGGCCACGTAGACGCCGCCATGCGGCCCACCGACGCCGAATACGACCGCTACATCAAGCTCGTCGAGTACGGGCGGGATTGCGGCTGGGACCATGCGCACATCACTCGAGAAGGCCCGTTCGCCGTGGCCGACCCAGGAATCACATTCATCCTCATGCGAGCCGACCGCGACCTGCAGGCCCTCGCAAAATACTTGGACAAGGAATCCGCCGTGCACGAGATCGATACCTGGTTGTATCGCTCTCGGATCGCGGCCGATTACCTTTGGAACGACGAAATCAACGCCTACGCCGCCCGCAACCTGCGCACCGGCCAACACGCCGATGGCGTCTCTAGCGTTGGTTTCCTCTCCTACTACGCCGGCATCACCAAACCCAAACGCGACGCCAAACTTCAAAAGACTCTCAGCCGCATCCTGAAAGCGGCACCGTACTCCGTACCTAGTTTCGATCCCGAACATCCCAAGTTCGACTCCCGCCGCTACTGGCGTGGACCAACTTGGGCCATCGTCAACTACCTCATCGCCCGCGGGCTTGAGGAATATGGCTTCGAGGAAAAAGCCAGCCGTATCCGACTCGATACCCGAAAAGTCATCCAAGACTCAGGTTTCTACGAATACTTCGACCCGATCACCGGGGAAGGCTCTGGCGGAAACCACTTCACTTGGACCGCCGCCATCTGGCTCGCCTGGGCATCCCCCATGACCGACGGCTGCCAAAGGTAGGGTCCGACCGCCGGGCGGACCTAGACAATTCTAAGCGCTCCACAGCTCAAAAACCTTCCAAGTCCCAACTCCCCTAATCCCCTCCCCGGGAGAGGATTCCAGCCTATACAGAGGGATTCTCCCGAGCCTTTTGCCCCTATCACCCCGAGTAACTGTAAAGCAATCGCCAAACACCCGCTCACCAAGTCCTTAGAGGCAACATTGTACGCTCAAAGTCCGATATAACACCTGTCGCCTTCGTGCGATACTCCAACTCAACCACTTTCGTCATGGTACAGATTTCAGATCAATACCTAGAACCACAGGACCTGTCCCGTCCACCGCCGGAAGAGCGTGAACGCCTCCAGCGCCTTTGGGACTCCGGCAAGCTCCAGCAACACGCCAAGGCCCTGGAACGATTTTACCGCAAGAAGCATCAAGAACTCCGCCAACTTCTCAGCTCCACCTACGAGGACGACGACCTCATCGAAGCCGCCAAAATCCTCGTCATTCAAAACAAGATAGTCGACCAAATCGCCGAAGGCCTCGACCAGCTCAAAGCGATGGAGTCCGAAATCTGGATCCAAGGCGAACAGGGCAACCACGACCGCGCCCAAATCGCCCTCGAGTGGACAGAACGCCACGCCGCCGCCTGGCGCGAGTGGCGCATCAAAGAGTACCTCTACACCGTCGAGCGCATGGAGCAGAGCCTGAAGAATTGCCTCACGGCAAGCTAGCCGCTTCCTCTACTTCGCCGTCTCCACAAAACGCTGTTCGCGGATAACCGTCACGCGAATCGAGCTGGGAAACTCAAGCTGCGACTCGATCTTGTCCCTGATTTCTCGCGACAAGCTGCGCGCTTGCTCATCGCCCGCGCGCTTCGGATCCACGATCACACGCACCTCACGGCCCGCCTGAATCGCGTAAGCCGACTTGATTCCGTCAAACGAAAGAGCGACCTCCTCCAGCTCCTTCAAGCGGTCGACATACGCCGTCAAGGTCTCGGAACGCGCTCCCGGGCGAACCGCCGAAATCGTGTCCGCCAAAATAACCACCCCCGCGTAGAGCGATTCCGGAGGCACCTCCTCATGGTGGGCCGCCACCGCGTTGACCACCACGTCGCTCTCGCCACGAGCCTTCACGAAGTCAGCGCCCACAGTTGCGTGGCTTCCTTCAAAGTCGCCGTCGATCGCCTTGCCAATGTCATGCAACAAGCCAGCACGTTTCGCGATGTTCGGATCGAGACCGAGCTCCGACGCGATGATCGATGCCAAAAAACCGACCTCCACCGAATGCTCGAGCACGTTCTGCGAATAGGAAGTACGAAACTTCAATTTGCCCAGCACCGTGATGATCTCCGGATGCAACCGCGAAATCTTCAAGTGAGACACCGCCGCATCCCCCGCGTTCTCCACGATCTGATCCACATCGTTGCGAGCCTCGCCCACAAACTCCTCAATCGTCGCCGGGTGGATTCTTCCGTCCGCCACCAAACGCTCCAAAGCCGTCTTCGCGATCTCGCGACGCACCGGGTCGAAAGACGAGACCATCACCATATTCGGAGACTCGTCGATCAGCAGCGAAGTCCCCGTCGCCGTCTCGAAGCACTTAATGTTTCGCCCTTCGCGACCAATGATCCGGCCCTTCATCTCGTCGTTAGGCAGCTGCACGATCGCCGCCGTGATATCGTTGCTCGGCTTGCTCGCGATCCGCTGCATCGCCGCCAAAATCGTACGTTTCGCCTCCCGGTGAATTTCCGCTTCCGAACGCTCCAACGTTTCCTTGCGCAGCTTCTTGAGCTCGTCCGCGCAATCGAGGCGTACCTGCTCCCGCAAAGACTCCTTCACCTCCTGCACGTCCATCGAAGCGAGGTTCGCCATGGTACGCTGCATGTTCGCCGACATCTGAGACAGGTCCTCCCGCTTCTCCTGAAGCTCCTCCAGCTCCTTCTCGATCTGTTTCTGACGCAGCTGCAGCTGATGATCCAGCAAGCCGATCGACTCCTCATGGGAGCGGATCTCCTTCAGCTTCATCTCGATCTCCAACTCCGACCGTTGCTCCGCCCTTTCAAAATCGCTCCGTAATCCCTCGATCTCCCGCTCGACCTTGGCCTTCGCCTCCAGTCTCTCGATCTCCGCCTTGCGACGCGCCAACTCAAGCAAATCGTCCGCTTCCTCCTTCGCCCGCTGGCGGGAGCGACTCATATTCCAGCGGAGAAAAACGTAGGCGCTGGCAAACCCGACCAACAAGGCCGCTAACGCTATCCATATGCCATTGCTCATAAGTAAGAAAAAAAATAGAGACGCCCAAGTTGGGGTCTCTCGGTTCTGAGATCAAAATAAAATAACGGGCATGGCAACAACAAGTTACGAACTCTCCCAAGGCCCTATTAGCGGTTTTACTACAAATCGAATGTAAATCTGCTCAACCCGACCGCCCGATTTCAGCCCAATGGTTGCCACAGCCCCATTTCAGGTTCCTTTAATCAAGTCGACTCAACGCACCGACTCACACGCTCAGCAATGCCAAACCGACTTGCCCGCAAGACGATCATCGAGATCCAATCCGCTCTCGAAGACAAACAAACCGCCGCGATAACCGAAATCATCCAGCTCATCCAGCAGCTGGCCGCTAAAGCGTTCTCAATTTCCATCGGCGAATTGTCGCAGCTCGTCGGGCGCGACCCCACCATCACCGAAAAGGTGATCAGCTCCGCCAACACGCTCGGCTACAATCCCGGAGGCCTCGCGGTGAGCACCATTTCCGACGCCATCCACACCGTCGGCTTCGAAAAGATCCGAAACTTGGCCATCTCCCTTATGCTGGCCGAAAACGCCGCCCAAAACCGAAACACCTACGAGCAACGAAACGCAGCCGCCCTCAGCGTCTGCAGCGGCATGCTGGCCGAGCGCCTCAAAAACCGCCCCTTGGGCGAAGACGCCGATACCGAGCTCTTTTTCGTCTGCGCCTCCCTGCGCAACTACGGACGCCTTCTGCTCTCCACCTTCATGGTCGAGCGCTACCGGCTCGCTCGCTCCCACGCCCTCGACATGCCCGAAGACGACGCCTTTCGCGAGATCTTCGGCCTCACCACCCTAGAGCTCGGCCAAGAGATCCTCCAGCGCACCAACCTTCCCAAAAATATCATGGCCTCCCTTCGCCCCGTCCGCCGAGAAAACCTGATGCGGGCAGCGGTCAGCCAAGACGAAGAAACCCTTATCCTTTCCGACATGGCGGTCGGGCTGTCCACAGTCGTCTTCGACGAATCCATCGGCCCAGACCGCTTCAACGACTCCATATCCAACGTGCTCTCCCGCTACTCGATCGCCTACCCGGTCAGCATCGAAAGCGTGACCGAAGCGCTCTTGAGCGTCGACGAAACCATGAGCACCCTCAACCGGACCATAGGGCTCAGCGAACGCCAATCCCCCGCCAGCGTGAAGCTCCAAGCCCGCATCAACGGAGTCGCCCTTCCCCAGCCGCCCCCTTACGCCCGAATTTCCGCCCGCCTCAAACAAAAGACGGTCGACGAAATGGATCCGGACGAACGCAAGACCTACTCCGACGCCACCTTCGCCCCCGCCGTAGAATCCATCGACTCCTGCCTCGTCCCAGGCAGCAAAGTCGCCCTCGAAAACGTTTTCAAAACCGTCTCCAGCTCCTTCAAGCAGGCAGCCCACCTGGAAAATTGCCTCATCTTCGTACGCGAGGAGTTCGATCCCGATTGCCTTTCAGCCCGCTATGGAGTCGGCGACCTCTTCTCAAAAGTGAAGAACCGCCCCATCGTCAGCCCGAGCAAAAGGGATATATTCTCCATCTGCCTCGCCCGCAAAGAAGATATCCTCATCGAAGACACAAACGCAGGCAAGATCCGCTCCGTCGTCCCCGACTGGATCCACTCCGCAGGCGATACCAGCTCCTTCATCATCCTCCCGGTAAACCACGAAAAGACGCTGAAAGCCCTCATCGTCGGAACCGTCTCGCACGAAAAGAAGATCGACCTCAGCCCCTTCGATCTCCGACACCTCCGCTCCATCCGAGGCAAGATCTCCAAACTCTACGAGATGATCTCTACCCAAGCCGTCACCACCGTCTGACCGCGCCACCCGAA
Source organism: Pelagicoccus mobilis (assembly GCF_016595505.1). Taxonomy (GTDB): domain Bacteria; phylum Verrucomicrobiota; class Verrucomicrobiia; order Opitutales; family Opitutaceae; genus Pelagicoccus; species Pelagicoccus mobilis. The sequence goes on from NZ_JAENIL010000043.1 coordinate 28,434, forward strand.
GGCAGCCTAGCCTCGCTGAGCGCCGCCACCTCTGCCAGCATAGAGGAATTCCGCCATCATCCCCCCATGGTTTCCCAGCAGTATACGTAGCCGGCTGAGCTTGATTACCAAATCTCCCCCAAGCTCCTAAACGTTAGGCGCATCGAGGCGAAAAACTGGGGCATGGACCCAGTCAATCCTACACTCGACGATCTCCAGCAACGGTTCGAAACCCTATCCCCCGCCTCCCGCATCGGCAAGAGCCTCCGCTCCCTCGTAGCAGAAGGAAACGTGAACCCGGACGAGATCCTCCCCCTCATCCGACTCGAGCCCCTACTGGCGACCCGAATTTTACGCGAAGCCAATCTCTTGGCGGACAGGCGGCCAGATGGCTATCTCAGCATTGAAGAAGCAGTTACAGCAATCGGCTTCCAACGCATGTACGATCTCATCGGCCTCTACTCATACGCCGGCGGCAGCCAAGACCTCGCCTACTCGTCCGACCACTGGAAACGCGCCATCACCTGTGCCGTCTGCATGGAAAACTTGGCCGAGAAACACAAACTCGACAAACACCGAGCCTACACCATCGGCCTCATCCACTCGCTCGCAGAAGCCGTTATCGCAACCGAATCACAGGATAGCGAAGAAGCCGACGAGCTCGCCCACATCAACAATCGCCTCAAGAAATACAATCACTCAGGCCTTTGCTACAATCTACTCAACGAGTGGGGTCTCCCCTCTGCTCTCATCGACCCCATCCGCTTCCAGTACTCGCCGCTCGATTGCCAAACCACCGGCAAAATGGCCTGCTTGCTCAATCTCGCAAAGTGGATCACCGGAGTCGTACGAGAAGTGGACGAACTTCCCGATCAAGCCCTGGGCCCAGACGTGCTCGTCCTCAATCTACTCGGAGAAGGTGAACAAACCCTCTGGAACCTTGTCACCGACGTAAGCGACAGCCTCCACCGAGCCGACTCGGTCCTGCAAGGCAACTACAGCTCCTGCTAGCTCTGAAGGGCGGCGGGCTGAGCCGCCAAAAACATGACTTTCCCGGCCGCAAGGTCGGGCCCAAACAACATCACTTTGACGGAGTTTCAGCCGGTTTCGACTGCGCCTGAAGCTCCGTCATTGTATTTGGAAGCTCCACATCGATCGGCTCGATCGGATGCTCCTGCTCCTTGGCGAAGCCCAAATCCGGTCCCTCGATCTCCGGCTTCTTCCGCCAGTCGAAGCCTTCCGCCTCCAGCTTTCGACGGTAATCCTCCCGAATCACCGCATCCGGATTCGGCGGCGGCCCCTTCTTCTCGACCACCTTCTCTTCCTTCAGATTCAGCTCCATCGGAGCGCTCATCATGTCCCCATCCTCCAGAAACTGCTCCATGATCAACTTCAGATAAGGAGCCGACATGATCACAAAAACGCTCAAAATGACCGCAGGCAGCATCATCATAAGCATGCGGCGCGAAAGCGGCTTCTCCATCTTACTCTTCCACTGCCGCTTTTTCTCAAGGAAGTTCGGCTCTCTATTTCTTTGATTCAACATTCTCAGATCCCTCGCTGCTAATAGAAGACTGTCCAATAAGGACTCCCCGCCACATGTCGAGTTCCTCTCCAACATACCATCCCCGTCAAAGCCACCCCGAACGCGATCGGGAACGAATCCACACACATCGTTCATGGTTAAACCCGCCAACAAGAAAGTGATTGCCTTCGAACGCCTCTCCTCTAGCCAATTCGAGCGGCTACCGAGGCCCTAAACCACCCTTCTCCCACATTATGGGCAAAGATTCCAAAAAGAAGAAATCCTCCAAAAAGAAGAAGGCCCCCGTCTACCTCGGGCTCGACAAAAACGGCGAACCGCCTGAATTCCCCTACGTCAGGGCCTCTTCCTCAAGCATCCACAACCGCGGACTCTTCGCAGCGACCGACATCCCTGAAGACGATTACGTCATCCAATACCTCGGAGAAATCATCAAAAAGAAGGAGTCCACCCAACGCGCCAACGCCCAGCACGACCTCTCCCAAACCGAGGACGTCGGCTCCGTCTACATCTTCGAACTCGATGACAAGACCGATATCGACGGCAACTTCGACTGGAACATCGCCCGACTCGCCAACCATTCCTGCTCGCCCAACTGCGAAGCCCAAAACGTCGAGGGCGAGATATGGCTCGTTTCCTTGCGCGAGATCGAAGAAGGCGAAGAGATCACTTTCGACTACGGATACGCATTGGAACATTGGGAGGATCACCCTTGTCTCTGCGGCTCTGACAATTGCGTCGGACACATCGTCCGCAAAGAAGACTGGAACAAGCTCGAGAAACTTAAAAAACGCCGCAAAAAGAAGAAGGTCAGCTAAGCCACCCAATATGTATAAGCTTTTCGCATACGTCAGCCTAGCCCTCGCCACGCTCGCCTCGAGCGCCGGAGCGACGGTGGAGCATCGCGTACGCAAAGGCGAAACCTTGGCCGAAATCGCCAAGGCCTACAAGGTCAGCCTAGACGCCATCAAAAGCGCCAACAAAATCACCAACCCCAACCGCATCTCCGTCGGGCAAAAGCTGACCATTCCAGGCGTCAGCGCCGCAACCGGAGCCAAGCATACCGTTCGCAAAGGCGAAACCCTCGACGCCATCGCCAAACGCTACAAAGTCAGCATCCAGGCGATCAAAACCGCCAACCGGATTACCAACGCCAACCGGATCGCCGTCGGCCAAAAACTCATCATTCCGGGCCTCAAAAGCGCCCAAAGCGCCTCCAGCTCGACCACAGCCCGCAGCGGCACCACCCACACCGTCAAACGCAGCGAAACGCTCACCGAAATCGCAGACGCCTACAAGGTCAGCCTCGACGCCATCAAAAGCGCCAACAACCTCACCAACCCGAACCAAATCTCCGTCGGCCAAAAGCTGGTCATCCCCGCCGCCGGCCCCAGCTACATCGACTACAGCATCCGCCCGGGAGACATCCTCTCGGAAATCGCTCGCGACCACGGCGTCTCCCTCAACACCCTCACCAGCCTCAACTCCATCCGCGACCCAGGCCGCATCAGCATCGGACAAATCATTCGCATCCCTTCGAGCTCGGCCTCGGCCGCCATCGTCAACCGGTCGCGCCACCCGCAGCTTCCCTCCTCCTTCAAGAAAACGCTCGACCGCATTTCCGTTCGCAGAAACCAGTGGCGACACATCGTCATCCACCACAGCGCCACACGCTCCGGCTCAGCCCGCGGCATGGACCGCTACCACCGCACCGAGCGACACATGGAAAACGGCCTAGCCTACCACTTCGTCATCGGCAACGGCCGCGGCATGAAGGACGGTGAAATCGCCATCGGCGACCGATGGAAGAAGCAAATCCAAGGCGGCCACGTCTCCTCATACACGCTCAACCAAATCAGCATCGGCATCTGCCTCGTGGGCGACTTCTCAAAATACAAGCCCACCGCGAAACAACTCAGCTCCCTCGAAGCGCTCGTCCGCGACCTGATGAAGACCACCACCGTGCCAGTGGATCGCGTCACCACCCACACGCTCATTCACCCCAAGCACACGCTTTGTCCGGGCAAATACTTCCCGACCGAATCCTTCAAAGCGAAGCTCAGAAAGTAGCCTCCTCGCTTCGAGCAAACTGGCGCCCCCTCAACGAAAAGTTCGCTTCACGAACATCGGATCGTACTCGGCCTTGTAGCCAAGACTGTAGTAGTCGCCAAACTTCCAGCCCAAAAACTCGGGCTCGTTCTCGACTTCCTCGCCGATCTTCATGTACCGCCAAGCCATCGGATCGACCAACCCGTAGCGGATATGCACCGCCCAGCGGATCTTGGCCTTTTCGTGCCCCTTGGCATCGAGCCAGCCCTGGACTTCGAACCGGTCATTGCCCAATTCCTTTATCCGAGCGTCGAAATTGCCCCAAACCCCATTCGAGTTGAAACGGACCGGATTAAAGTTCCCCTCGTCCTCTACTTCGAGATTGAAGGTCTTCACCACGTAGTCACGCGCCAAGCCATAGACTTCCTTCCGGTGGACGGAAATCTCCAGCTCGTTCGGCTCGTACTCTCGAGCCACGCAAACGCAGGCAAAGGCCAACGTCGCTATGAAAAGACGCTTCATCCCTTTGCTAATCGTCTATACCGCCCGCTTTTTTAGCAATTGGGCCGAGATTCCCTCTACCAATGATCAGAATTCAATTGAGCGCTACGCTCTATGAGCACGAATTATTTTCTGGAAAACCCTGTGCCTACCAATAGCTTAGCGAACCAATGATTACCCCTCTGGAGAAGACGCTCCTTTCCGTGATGATTCTCGTCATCATGTTCGGCCTCGGCTGCTCCCTGTCGGGAAAAGACTTCAAGGAATCCCTCAAGACCCCCAAGGCGGTCATCGTCGGCTTCCTGTCGCAGTACATCATCATGCCCGTCCTAGCTTACGGGATGGCTGTCTTCTTCAATTTAGACCGTTTCGTGGCGATCGGCATCATCATCGTCGCCTGCTGCCCTTCAGGCACGACCTCCTCCCTCTTCAACTACTTCGCCAAAGGGAATCTCGCCCTGTCCATCTCGCTCAGCTCCATCACCACGGCTGCCGCATTGATCACCATGCCCTTCCTGCTGGCCTTCTACACAGGCCCTTTCCAGACCGCAGACATCAAGGTCGAAACCGCAGAGGTCATCAAATCCCTCATCGCCTGCCTCGTGCCAGTCGCAGGCGGCGTCTTCCTGCGCTCCCGCAGCGAACGCTGGGCTAAGAACATGGAAGAAACCGGAGCCGCCCTCGGCATCATCGTCATCCTCTTCCTCATCGTCAGCTGGCTTCCCAGAAATTTCGAACAGCTTCTCAATGCCGACATCGCCATCCTCTTCACAAGCATCGGACTCGGGCTCGGAGGCTTTCTCTTCGGCTATTGGGTCAGCCGCGGACTGGGCATGAACCGTCGCTCCTCCCGGACCGTCTCCCTCGAGACCGGCATCCAAAACGGCCCGCTCGCCTTCGCCATCATTCTCTTCACCTTCAAAGACGACGCCATTGCCGCCGCCATCCTTTGGCCTGCCCTGCTCTACTCTTTTTTCATCGTAAACACCTCGACAATCGTCACTTACTTCATGCGTCGAATCGCTCGCAAGGAGTGGTTCCACTTCGAGAACGACGAGGTTAAAAACGACCTTTTCTCCCAAGGCTGGCTCAAACCCTAGCCAACCTCCTCACCCTTACCCCACAAACCAGCCCCAAAAATCGATCGAGCGGAGCCTCTCTCCTCCCGATCCTCTCCTTAGCAACCTCAACCCCACAAACATCCCCATGCCACGAAAGACCACGCAACGCAACGGGTCTCCCCTCTACTGGTCAGCCGAAAGCTGGGCCTTCATCTCGCTCCGACTCTTCCTTAGCCTAAAGTTCCTGCTCGCTGGATTAGGCAAATTCAAGAACGCGGAAGGCTACTCCTTCGACGCCTACTACAGCGGCGTCGTCACTTGGATCGTAAGCGAATTCGAAAAGACCAACCTTCCCGGATTCCTCGTTTCCCTCTACGCCTACTGCATCGGCTACGTGGAAATAATCCTCGCCCTCCTGCTCCTCGTAGGCGTGAAGACCAAATGGGCTCTCGCCCTGATCTCCCTCACCTACGTCTCCCTCGCCTTCGGACAAATGGTGCTCGGCAACCACGACAAAGTCACAGAAATCGGCACCTACTTGCTATTTACCACCGCCGCACTATACTTTGTGAGACACAACAAATTTGAAGCTTTGCGTTAAGACGCATACTACAAACCTACCCCTATACTGGCGCCCTAACCGCAAGGTTAGGGCGTTCTCTTTTTCCAAAACTCCTTTGCGAACCAAAAGGTTTAGTTGCATTATTTTGCATCTTAGCAACGTTAGAAAAGTACTATGCCCACCCCACGCTTTCTCCAGACGATCTCACTCTTGTTGCTCTCCGCGCTCCCGAAAATCGAGGCAGCCGACATCGATCCCATCCTAAGCCAACGTCAAAACTTGGACAGCTCGGTCTGGGAGCAAGAGCGACTCGCGCAGGAGTACGAAACAGCCTTCATTCAACTTTGGGACCGGATGCGGGCTCAAAGCGACCAGAGCAAAGCTCTAGAAGCCTTCGACTTCGATCAACTCCTGCTGCCTAACTTCGAGCACAAGCAAAGCTACAAAGAAGGAATCAAGTCCTACAAACCGGTCCAAGGAAGCGACGCCCCTCTCTCAAAAACAGAGTTCCAATCCCTCATCCAATCCTACCGCGACCGCGGTTTTCAGATCGAGCAAAGCGAATGGCATCACGCCCGTTTCGACGCGCCCCAAGACGGTTCCCGAAACTCACTCTTCACCTTCGCTCTCCACGCCCAAGGTCCAAGCCCACAAAAGCAACGCTATATCCTACGCGGAAAACTCAAGGTAGCTTGGCGTAGCGAAGCGACCAACGGCATCTACCAGCCGGATACCATAAGCATAGAGGACATGGACATCCTCACCCGCCGCCCTACTCCCACTTTCAAGCACACAGAATGGCTCGAATCGAAACGTAACACCACACCCTACGGCATCGTATTGGTCGAAGACCTAAACAAGGACGGACTTCCCGACATCGCTTTCCCTCGCTACAATGTCCTCTACCTAAACAAAGGAAATTTCGAGTTCGAGAAAACCCTTCTCGCCAAGTACATGATACGCGGACTGCCCACCGCCGCCTTTTTCGCCGACCTCAACCTCGATGGGAAAACCGAATACGTCGTCGCTACCCACGATACAACCTACCTCTTCGCCTACACCTTCAATCCCCTCACCAAGTCCTTCGACGGAAAACCCTTCGGTATCTGGAAATCAGATACACCTCTCAAAGTCGGACTTCTCGCCGCAGGAGACATCACTGGCGACGGATACCCAGAAATCTACCTCGGCCAATCCGCTCCCGCCTACGAAAACGGCAAAGTCCCCACCCCCTACTTCGACGCCAACGACGGTCGCCCAGCCTTTTTGCTAAAAAACGATCGCAACCTACGATTCGAAGACATCACCGAGCAAAGCTCAGTCGCCGAAAAGCGAGGTCGACGCGCGTTCACCGCGTCCTTCCAAGACCTAAACGGCGATCAACGTATGGAACTTTTGGTGACCGCCGACTTCTCCGGAGTGGACATCCACGAAAACCAAAACGGAACACTGGTCGAAAAGACTTCCGAATATTTGGACGATCGAAGTCTCTTCGGCATGAGTCACGCGTTCGCCGACTTCGACCGCGACGGGACCAAGGATCTGCTCGCCGTCGGCATGAGTTCCACAACAGCCCGTCGCCTCGAACAAATGGGGCTCGGCAGAGAAGAATTCCCCGAACATCAAGCCATGCGGATGCGCATCGCCAAAGGGAATCGACTCTACTACGGCAGTACCTCTCCAAACCTCAGCCAGCAACCAGCCAGCGAGGACATCGCCCGTTCAGGCTGGTCCTGGGGCAATAGCACATTCGACTTCAACAATGATTCCTTCCCCGACATCTTCATCGCAAACGGATACCTCTCACGCTCCACCGCCCGCGACTACTGCACCAACTTCTGGACTCACGACATCTACGAAGGAACAAGCTTCTCCCAAGACCAGCTCGACAGTTTCTATACCGAGTTCGGTCCCGAAGCTCTCGTCGGAAAAGACCAAATGGGCTGGAATCCCTTCGAAAAGGATCACCTGTATCTTAATCTAGATGGAGCAGGTTTCGTCAATGCTTCCTACCTCTTCGGACTGTCCCACGGCGGCGACGGACGGGCCGTGGTGGATGCCGACTTCGATCGAGACGGCAGACAAGACCTTCTTCTGATCGAACTCAATTCCGCGAAATCCTTCGAACGCGTCCACCTTTACCGTAACCAAATGATCGATACCGGCAACTGGATCGGCATCGACCTGCAACAAGCAAGAGGCAAAGCCCTCCTAGGAACCCGCGTCATCCTCGAATGCCCAGAGTTCCAAACGGAACGAATCTACACTCACGGAGAAACCTTTTCAGGACAGCGACCACCGACACTCCACTTCGGACTTGGAGAAATCGAAGACGTATCTCGGATTCGCATCATCTGGCCCGACGGCGAAACAAGCGAGCTAACGTCTCCTCGCATCAATCGCTACCATCAGGCGACGCAAATATCAGAGAGCTAAGCCCCCTTTCCGATTCGCTTGAAAAGCACCGCCTTGCCTAAATTCCAAGCGCTGCCAATCCCCACCTTACTCCCGGCAACCTCATGCCAAGCGATTCCGACCTCTCGCATCGGATAACCACTCTGCTTTGCCAGTAGGATCAATTCCAAATCAAGCCCGAAACCATTTTCTACAAACTCTCCTTCGTGCTTCCGGAACCATCCTGATCCCAAAAACTTGCAACCGCACTGCGTATCCAAAACTTGCACACCATATGAGAATCGCACCAAACTAGCAAAACTCCTCGCCACCACTTTTCTCAAAACAGAGCGATCTACCTGAGCCCCATCGGCGCCACGGCTGGCCATAACAAGGGAAGAACAACCACTCTCAATCGCCTCACCCATAACCCGCAAAGTCTCCTTCGCAGAGACCGAACCATCAGCATCCACAAACCCCAACAATCGAACCTCCTCTGGGGCAGACAGCCAACCAAAGCGGATAGCGCCCCCCTTGCCCCGATTCTTCTCAAGAGCCAGCACGTCCTCAACGAACGGATACCGTTCTTTAGCTTCGGCAGCTACCTTGCCCAGCTTGCTACATTCGTGCTTCCCCGAGCCATCGTCTACAAGCTGAATTCGAACATTGTAGCCACTCGCTGCAACCTCCGTGCACAGCTCCCCCAAAAAGTGCGGAACTCGCCCACTCTCGTGAAAACAAGGGATGACTAGAAAACAATCGATCATCACCCCCCCCACTTGCGAAATCGTTCTCCGCCCCACAATTTCCCACCCTGACTCGCCGCGACCACAAGCTGCGGCTGAGCTTGGCAAAGCGTATCCAACTCCTCCTGTCCCATCAACATGGCACCCGTCGTAAGCGCATCCGCTAGCGCTGCGGAGTAAGTCCGAGCATAACTCCGCTCCCAAAGCAGAGTCTCTCCAACAGAAGAAACAATGTGCTCGCCTTGAAAACCAACTCCCGAACTCGAAAACGCGCCGTTTCGAAACGGAACAAAACCTTCGCCATCCAAGGTCGCGCTCCAAGGAGAGTCCTCATCCTCGCTCTTAAAGAGCAAAGTACTCCCCCCAAAGTTGGCCATTGCAACAGGAACATCCCAATCCTCGATTTCTTCCATCGCTACATCGAGAGCGTAGCCCTTCCCAATACCACCAAAATCAAGGATAACGCCTTCCGCCACTTTAACGAGCTGCCGCGTGTTCGGGTCGATCTGAATAGCAGGGGAGGATGGATCGCCAACTGGGGCTTGGAACACAGATCTCAGGTATGCGGGCGCCTTTCCTTTTACCTTCAGAGCATCGACACCGAGAAAAGGGTGAAATCTCCCACTGGTCAGTTCACTGGCAGTCATCGCCAGTTGCAGACAATCGATGCACTCCTCGGATACCCGAGTCTGTTCGCCCTTCTTGAGAAGGTTGATACGAGTCACGTCACTCGTTTCCTGATACAAGCTTAGCTTCGACTCGATTTCGTCAACACGCTCGAAAAAAGCATACGAAATCCCCTTGGCATACTCCTGGTCAACACCACCCAAAGAGAGAGTCAGCTCGGTAGCCATCGCCTCGTGTCGAAACGCGAAGAGTCCTTCCTTTTCTTCAATCTTCAGCATTGCTACTTACCCAAGACTCTCCGCGTTCATCCGTCGCCCGCAAGGCCAATATCGTATTTGGACGCAATCCATGCAGCTCCCAAAAACCACCCGACGCGGCCAAGTGCTCTTGCCCTTCCATCAAACGAGTATCGAAAACATCTATACCGCCCGCTTGATAAGAATTGAGATCCGTCCAGTAACCAACCTTAGTCCAGCCCCGCAAATGCCAAGGCAGAGGCCACGCTGCATCCGGGCTATACACTGCGATTTCTTCAAGCCCTTTCACCGACTCGAGACGATCAAGCAATTTCGAATAGCGAGGAGTCGTATGCATGTAGAGGTAAGGATTACGGCTCGCGCTCGCGTAGCGGACGAGCGCCTTGTCGTGATTCTGCCTCAATTCAGCAGTCAACCAAAACAACAATCCGAGACCACAGACGACCACTCCCCACTTGCCAGGAGCATTCCTAAGCGAACGCCCATAGTGCAAAACCTCCACCACTCCAATCGCAGCAGAAAACGCAAGAAAGCAATAGGGAGCGAGCATCAACCATGGGTTTTTGTAAGGTATAATTGAATACACAAAAAACATCAACAACCCGCTTCCTACGATAAAGAAGCGAAACCCATCCGCCCTAAGCTTCGCAACAGCACCCACAACGCCCAAAAGAGTAGCTATCAAAAACGCCAGCTCGCTCCACCGCACGCCCTCTAGTCGCTGAGGCAGCAACAAGGAAGCGTAGTAGAAAAACGGCTTTTCATGCCCTTGCCCTTGGGATCGCTCGGCATAGCTAAAGAAGGTAGCGAAACCATCCACGATCCCCTTCGGATTCTGAAAGAAAGAGGAAAAGAAAAGGCAATGAAGCAGTAGCGCGATTCCCGCGACGACTCCCAAATGCCTAAATAATCCTGAAAGCCCAATCGACGGTTTCTCAGATCGGAGCAAAACAGTGATCAAACCAGCTCCCATAATCGCCGCCACATGCAGAACCGCCGTTTCCTTTGTGATGTGCATCAGGCCCAAAGCGATCCCCACGCCCACCGCAGCCCCCATAGAGGGATACTGCCAGTACCGGTAGATCCCAAAGGCAAAGCCCAACGTAAAACAAACCAGCAACGCTTCTTGCACGTAATACGAACCGTAGATCACGCACAAAGGAGCTGCCGCCACGATCATTCCCCAAAGCAAAGCATCCGCTCTTCCATACTTACGGAACACAAGCAGACCAAGAAAAACGGTCCCCATACTAAACAGCATCGGCACTCGACGCATCCCTTCATCCGTCAACTCCCCATTCGCGCGACTGATGAATGGATACATCCATTTCGTCACGAAATAGAGCAGCGGACCATGATGTTCGCCTGGGTCATAGCGATACTCGCCCTCTTCGATCAGCCTCCACGCTTGATACGATTGCACGCCTTCATCGGCGTGAAAAAGACGAAGCTGCGAACTTTCGGTTCGCAGCCAAAAAGCGAGTCCCAGCACAATCAGCGCTGGGACCCAAAATAGAAGATCTTTGTTTCTAGTAGGCGCCAAACACCTCAACCTCTACGTAGTGATTCATCTCGTTACTTGTATTGCCATCTGAATACAGGCGAACGTAGCGACCCTTCGTTTCCTTCGCAGGGATAAGCTTCCCCTTGTTGGTTTCGATATAAGCGAGGTCTGTACCCTTGCCCTTACCGAGCGAGTTGTCGTGGTCATTGTTATAAACGGTTGTAACACCGCTTTCGAAGCTCTCATCGTTTGAGAACTGGATAACAACGTCAACGTAAGCGCGCTTCTGAGTGTGGAAGTGCCAGAGGCCGATACCGTAGACAGTCGCTTCCTTTTCGAGATCGATCTGTACCCATTGCGGGCCTTGAGCGAGCTCTACGAAGTAACCTTCCTCACTTTCCTTGTCGCCATCTGTCACGAGCTCGAGCTCGCCGATGATTGGGAAGTCGTCGGAAGACGTTACTTCCTTTTCGTAAGCGATGTTCTCAACACCTGCAGGAGCCATAACAGTTGGTTGAGGAGCACCCGCTGATTCAAGGTTTGGCAGCACGATCGGCACTGGCGTACCAGTGAGGAACGGCGCTGGATATTCGAGCTCGATTGGAGCTTTATCAGCCGCCATTGCGACAAATGGAAGGGCGGCTACTGCAGTTAGAGGCAAAAGTTTCTTAATCATAGTTAGTAAGTTAGACTTCGTATTCAGAAGGGGAGATTTCGAGGAGGCACTTGGACTCCACGGCTTCATTGACTCGGAAGATACCGACCTCGCTCTTGAAGGAATGTTCACCGTCAGCGTTAAGCTTGGCCTTGCCATGGATGGCTTCAAAGAAGTTCTCCAAGTGCGGCTGGTGAGGTGGCTTGTCGAGAACGACTGGGATGTCGAACTTGGCAAGTGGCGCCGTTTCGCGAACGTCCACCTTGGTGCTCTCGTCTGGAGCAGGAGCTTCTTCCTGAGTGAGATAGTGGAGATTGATCCACTTGTCCCAATCGGGCGCTCGTTCCTCGCGGAAGATCTTTGAGAGACCTGGATTTTCGGAGAACTTGATCGCTCCCTCGTCACCCATGAAGTACTCGAAGTAACCGCCACCCGCACTGGTCGTAGTAAGCGTCTGGTAGAAAGCGCGAACCGGACCGTAGGACGTGTCGTATTCGTAGATGACCATCACGTTGTCATACCACTCACGAGTCGGGAAGTAGTCAGCTCCACCACTTGCGAACACAGTCTTTGGATACGCGTCGAGGAACCAGTTGAAGATGTCGATCTGGTGAGCGCCGAGGTCGGAAATCGGGCCGCCCGAGAGCGACTTGAACCAACGCCAGTTACGGAACTCGTGCATGTTCTTGTAACCGTAACGCTTGAGAGTCGCCTCATCGATTTCGTACTTCTTCGGCCAACGAAGGTCCGGGGTCACCGCGCGATTCCACTGACCATTGAGATTGGTGATACGGCCCGGGATCTTAGCCTTCTTGATGAGATTGTTGTAGGCGTGCTGGTAGCGAGGGTTACTACGACGCTGGTGACCGATCTGGAGAAGCTTACCAGTCTCGCGAGCAGTCAAAACCATCGAACGAGCTTCCTCGACTGTACGAGCCATCATCTTCTCACAGTAGACGTGAAGACCGGCCTTCAAACAGGCATTGGTGTGGCGAGCATGCCAGAGGTCAGGAGTCGCGATGATAGCTGCGTCGAGGTCCTTTTCTTTCTCGAGCATGTCATCGATGTTTTCGTAGGCGTTTACCTCGAAACCTTCCTTCTTCAGCTTCTTCTGCCCGTAGCTACGGCTGTATTCCCAAACGTCGCAAACCGCGCGGAAACGCAGACCTGGGATGTTGAGCATCGCATTGAGGAGGATTCTCCCCTGCGCGCCCACGCCGACGAGGGCTACGTTGATTTCGCCGTTAGCAGATTGAGCTTTGGCAAGGTGCGGAGCGATGAGGATACCGCCACCAGCGACCAGACCAGTCTTGATGAAGTCCCGACGGAAGAGGGAGCTGCTTTTATTTTCTTCAGACATGATGTCTTCCTTCCTTAAAGTTTGTTACCAGCGACCGCCCACTTGTTGTACTTCACAAGCACAAGCGCCAAGGCGACCAAAATCATGTGTGTACCGAGCCATGCGATGCCACCGCTCTCGTTGAGCAGGATGAGACCGACCGACAAGCTAACATAAACCAAGCCGCTCGCAAGTAGCGTGATGCGTGGCAAAGCGCCAACGATCAGCAAACCACCCAAGAGCAACAAGATGTAACCCAGCAGACCACCGTAAATATCGAGAGCCCAAACCGGCATGAGCGGTTCAGCAGCGAACTTGTCATAGAGCGGCTTCGGCAAGCCATGGTAGTGAGAGAAACCATAAACCTTCTCCTTCACGTTTACCATCGCCCCGCTGATGTCGGGCTCGCCAAACTCGTCCAAGAGCGGTTTTTGCACGGTCTCTACGCCCGCAAATTTCTCGAGACCAGTCAGCAGTGACCGGACACCGAGCCAGAGGCGTAGAGCGAGGAACGCGAACGACGCTCCTAAACTATCAACCTGGAATCCGTTCCCAGAGTTTTCATCTTTCATCAGTTTATCCTTTTTTCAGTGTTGTAGTGGTTCCTAATCGCTACGCCTAAGCTGCTAAATTTCCTTACGCTACTTATACAAACTGTACAGGCATTTGTTCGTCGATTTCCAGGTCTGCGCCCTGTTCGCGCAAAAGAACTCGTCTCGACTGTAAAATCATCAGGGGGGGTAAATTTGGGGGTTGCGGGTTTGGTATTAGAAAAACTTAAGCTAGAAAAGCACTTCTTTAGCTAGATCCAATCCGAATCCGAGAAATTTGCTACTTAACCCTTTAATATAACGCGCTTTCATTCGAGCAATAAGCAGTCGCGCTAATCTCGATTAGCTTTGGAAAATCTCATCGATAAGATCCCCGTACTTTTCGTCAACCACGTGACGCTTGATCTTGAAAGTATTGGTCATTTCGTCCCCGACTTCGAACTCCTTGTCCAAAAGCCGCAACCCATGGATATGTTCAAACGCTTTGAATCCGTTCTCGCCAGAGATCTGACGCTTCGCCTCCTGTTGGATCAAACGCCGCGCATCCGAGCTCTCCGCAAGCTCCTCGAGGGATTCAGCCTTCAAGCCCGCTTCCTCAAAGCCTTCCATTGATGGAACCACCAACGCTCCCAACTGCTTCCGGTCCTGACCGACTACCATACATTGGTCGATCAGAGGCGACTCGCACAACTTCGCCTCAATCGGGATCGGCTCCAGATTCTCTCCGTTGAGCAACACGATAGTATCCTTCGAACGCCCCATGATCTTAAGGCAGTCGTTGAAGGTATACATGCCGATATCACCGGTATTGAACCAGCCATCCTTCAATACCTTTTCAGTCGATTCCGGGTTCTTGTAATAACCCTTCATCACCTGCGGCCCTTTGAGGTGAATCTCGCCTTTCAATCCTCGCCCGTCACCCTTGTGTTTCGAATTCGGATACAAGATCTCGCCCGTGTTCAAATCCACTATCCGGAGTTCGGTTTCCGGGTAAAGAGGCCCAACCGTTCCAATCACCAATTTCCCATGGGTACGTACCGCCGCGACTGGAGAAGTCTCGGTCAAACCATACCCCTCCAAAACGGGAACTCCGATGTAGTTGAAAAACTCGTCCACATGAGGCTGCAAAGCTCCCCCGCCGGAAACTGTCCCCTTGAAACTCCCGCCGACCACTTGTCTCAGTTTCTCCAATACCACCGCATTGAGAGCGATGTAGAGCGGGAGGAACAAAAGAATCTTCAAAGCTCCCAACGCAGACTTTCCAAGGATAGCTCCGATCCCACGCCCACTCAGGTCGAGCTCCTTGCCTTGAAAGAAGAAGGTCGAACTCTTGACCATGCGAGAACTGAAGTAGGCCGCTCGGAAAAGCCCGCGACGGATCCAGTGCGACTCCCGCACATTCTTCATGATACGCAGATATAGGTTTTCCCAAAGGCGCGGAGCCGAAGCCATAATCGTCGGCTTCACCGTCTTCAGATCATCCGCAATCGAGCGCAAACTGGTGAAATAAGTACAGCACCCATTACTGATCGCGATCATATGAAAGATCCGCTCGTAACTGTGCCAAACCGGCAAGATCGAAAGCAGGCGATCATCGGGCTCTAGAGGGAATGGCAGGTTCCGAACCTGCGACGCCATGTTCGCATGCGTCAACTGCACCCCTTTGGGCACACCTGTCGTGCCTGAGGTGTAGATTAAAGTAAACAGATCGTCCGGGGTGATCTGAGCCATCCGTTCCTCGATCTGACGGTCTCCCTCCCCTCGCAATTCCTTTCCACGCTCAACAAGCTCGTAGAGATGAAGCACTCCCTTCGGCGCTTCCGCCTTGGGATCCATCAAGATGAGATGCTGCACCTTGCCGAGCTTCGGCATGATTCGGATCACCCGCTCCAGCAGACGCTTGTTTTCCACAAACACTACGCGAGCGTCCGAGTGGTCCAGAATGTATTCAATTTCCTGATTCGTGACATCCGTGCCGCGAGGAACATCCGCTGCACCGCACATCAGGATCGCATAATCGGCGATATTCCACTCGACCCGATTATCAGCCAACAAGCCCACATGAGCTCGAGCCTCCACTCCGAGCTCGATCAGAGCCGTCCCTAAATACAGACCGAAATCATACAAGTCCCGATAGCTGACCGGCTTGAATACCCCACTTCGAATCCGAGTCGCAAAGGCAGGCAAGTCGCCGTACTTCTCCGCCGCGAGGCGGTATACTTCTGCAAGATTGTCTGCTGCAATACCTTGAAACGTCATAAGTGGGGAGAAAAGGGACCACTATCACTGAGGTGCGGCCGGATCTGTTTCAAGCAAGAAGGCACGCTTATTGCCACCAGAGCGGACGCACCTACATTTTCACATTGCCAGCGGGACGATCTGGCAAAACCTAGCCTGCTTCATGCCCGTCCTCAGCGTCACAGAATTGACTATCAGCTTCAGCGGCCCACCCGTCCTGGAAAACGCCAGCCTACACATCGATCGCGGCGAACGCGTCTGCGTGCTCGGACGAAACGGAGCGGGAAAATCAACTTTGCTCAAGGTCATCTCCGGCGACTACGGACCAAATTCGGGCTCGATCACCTTCCCCGAAGGCGGGGTCGCCACCGCCCTTCCCCAGGAGATTCCCCAAGACCTCGACGCCTCCGTACGCGAGATCGTCACGTCCGGTTTCGGCGCCGATGGCGAAGCCCTACTCGCTCTTCACGCCGACCAACCGCACGAGCACCTGGACCCGGAACGCCAATGGCAGATGGAGGCCAGCATCGAGCAAACCCTGAAGGACCTAAACCTCGATCCAGACGCCCCCTTCAAAAGCCTCTCTGGCGGACTCAAGCGCCGAGCCCTCCTGGGCAAAGCCCTCGTATGCGAGCCGAGCGTACTCATCCTCGACGAACCGACCAACCACCTCGACATCGAATCCATCCTCTGGCTCGAGGATTTTCTGATCGGCAGCAAACTCACCCTTCTCTTCGTCACTCACGACCGCTCTTTTCTCAAGAAGCTCGCCACCCGCATCGTCGAAGTCGACCTCGCCCAACTCAACAGCTTCCGCTGCAACTACGAAACCTACCTTGTCCGCAAGGAGGAGCTCCTGGAAATTGAAGCCAAAAACCGAGCAGCCTTCGAAAAGAAGCTCGGGCAGGAAGAAGCGTGGCTTCGCAAAGGCATCAAAGCCCGTCGCACCCGCAACGAAGGCCGCGTGCTCGCTCTCAAGAAAATGCGTGAAGAACGCAAATCCTGGCGTACTCGCTCCGGTTCAGCCTCCTTCTCTCTCCAGCAGAGCAACTCCTCCGGAGCCAAAGTCATCACTGTCAAAGACGCCGGCTTCTCCTACGGTGACGCGCAAATCCTCCAGCCCTTCGACGCCCAAATCATGCGCAAGGACCGCATCGGCGTCATCGGCCCCAACGGCTCCGGTAAAACCACCCTTCTGAAGCTGCTACTCGGCAAGCTCCAGCCAACAGAGGGCACCGTGGAGCACGGAACCAAACTCGAGATCGCCTACTTCGATCAGATGCGCGACCAGCTCGATGACGAAAAAACCGTCTTCGAAAACGTGGCAGACGGAAACGAGACCGTCCCGGTTAACGGAAAGCAGCGTCACGTCATGACCTACCTGCAGGACTTCCTCTTCACCCCAGACCGGGCTAGAGCATCGATAAAGACCCTCTCCGGCGGAGAGCGAAACCGCCTCCTGCTCGCCCGCCTCTTCACTCAACCCGCCAACCTGCTCGTCCTCGACGAGCCAACCAACGACCTGGACGCGGAAACCCTCGAGCTTCTCGAGGAACGGATCCTAGAGTTCGACGGCACCCTTTTGCTCGTAAGCCACGATCGAGAGTTCCTCGAAAACACCGTGACCTCCCTCTTCGTTCTCGAAAAAGGAGGCTACGTGATCGAGCACCACGGCGGCTACAACGATTGGCAAGCCAGTCGCCATCTCTCGCAAGCTCCCGCTCCCTCCAAGCCAGCAGCCAAATCCAGCCAAAGCACCTGGAAACAGAAGAAAACCAAGTTCACCAACAAACAGCGTCAGGAGCTCGAAGCTTTGCCCAAACGCATCGAGGAGCTCGAAGAGCGAAAGGAGCAGCTCGTCGAAAAACTCGCCGATCCCGCCACCTACCAGGAAGGCGAAGCGAAAGTGATTCCCCTCAAAACAGAAATGGGCGAAATCGAGGCTGAACTGGAAACCGCTTTCGAACGATGGGAAGAATTAGAGACTCTCAAGGAGTCCCTTACCGATTCCTAGGTATAGCCCCAGCCGCGTAAGGATACCCATAGCAGCGCTTAACGTCATAGGCGCCAAACTCTATCCCGCCTTTGCAGGCTCCGTTTTTGACTTCTTATTTATAAGAATTCGACCGCCCCCTATAGCAATAAATCGCCTTAATAGCCGATAATAGGAGCGAACCAATCAACGAAGGCCTGTGCCCCTGAACAACTTAACTCCTTTCCAAATGAACAAAGCGACACAATCCAAACAAGGATTCACTCTCATCGAAATACTTGTCGCTATCGTCGTAATCGGCGTCCTCGCTTCGATCGGAATCCCCTTCTTCCAGAAGTACATTCATCAGGCCAAGGCCACAACCTTCGCCAACGACATTCGCATTCTCGCCAACGCCGGAGACCAATACGCCCTAGAATCAGGCTGGTGGGTCGACGACACCTCGAGTGGCGTCTTTCCCGACGAACTCGAAGGTTACGTTTCTCGCCGCAAATTCGAACTCGGCAGCTCGCTGGGTGGCGTATGGGATTTCGAGCAGGACGACGTAGGCGACTTCACCTCCGCCGTGGGAGTGGTCAGCCCAATCGAAAAGGAAGAGCTTTTTGTTATGGTCGACAAGAGAATCGACGACGGCGACCTCTCTACCGGAGTTTTCCAAAAGGTCTCCTCCGACCGCTACTACTACGTTATCGCTGAGTAAAGGTTCCGACCTTCAGCATTACCAAAGTACAGGCTTCAATCGTTTCGATTCCTGCTTCCTCTAAGGATCGACGCACCTCGGCGTTCTCCGTTCCAGGGTTAAATATTACCCGTCGCGGACAGAGCTCCAATAATTCCTCAAGCATAGCCGGTAAACGAGCAGAACCGACATAGAGCGTGAGGGTATCCACCGGCTCGTTACAGTCGGTCATCTTCGCCAAAACCGGCTCTCCCAAAATCTCGTTGCCACGAGGAGCAATTGGCCGAACCACGTGCCCGTATTCCACGAGAAGTTTCTGCGCCATATTCGCATAGCGATCGGGCTTCTCGCTTGCACCTAGAATCGCGACTACCGGATCCATGCGAACAATCCCCTGTTCTTCCAAACCTGGTAAACAGGAACGCAATGGTTCTCCTTCAATTGAAAATTCGGGAGCAAGATCCAACAGAGGAACTACCACAAAAGCACGTTCGCGTACTCTCGGGTGCGGGATCTCCAAATCGTCCTCACGAACGATTTCAGTTCCGTAGAACAGCACATCTAGATCGATGATCCGCGGCCCCCAGCGTTCCTTGCGAACCCGTCCCTGCTCGCGTTCCACTTCTAGACAGAGCTCTAAAAGCTCTCGCGCTGAAAGACTCGTCTGAACACGAGCGACTGCATTCACGAACCAATCTTGGTCAACATTCCCAACCGGATCGGTTCTGTAGAAAGGGGAAAGTTCCAGAGACTGGATACCATCAAACTGGAGCAATCGATTCGCCGCTCGCCTGATATTGCCCGACTTGCAACCAATATTGGACCCTAGGCCGATGAACGCTTCAATCACTTCGCTCCCTCCTTATCGTTATCCCGGCTGATCGAAATTTCCCATCAATCGGCGCTTCAGGCTTACGAACCGTGATACACGTTTTCTCGACCAAATCGAAGTAGCTAAAGATTTCCTCCGAAAGTTGCTCCGCATAGCTCTCGATTAAATCGAAGCGCGCCTCGTCCATCAGCTGCTCCGCCAAAGTGAAGACTTCAGCATAGTTGACCGTCTGGGCCAGCACATCGCTCTGACCCGCCTTTCGAAGATCCACTCCTAGCTCAACATCGATATAGAAGGTCTGCCCTTCTCTCTTCTCATGCTCGAGAACCCCGATGTATCCAAAAAGTTCTACTCCTTCTAAAAATACGGTATCCAACTCTCTACTCATCCAAGTGTCCTCCTCGGTAAATCAGGTCAGTCAATCCCACCGCTCGCACATTTTCGGCAACATCGTGCACACGGAAGAAATCCACCCCTGCCGCCACGCCAGCTACAGTAGTCGCCAGGGTAGGTTCCAGACGTTCTTGCAAAGGTAGCCCAGCAGGTTGCGCCGTAATTCTTTTGCGTGAGCTTCCCAACATCACTGGATACCCAAAACTCACTAGTTCGCTCAGGCCACGCAGAATTTCCAAATCCTCCTGCCGCGTTGTTCCAAAGCCAACACCAGGATCCAAGACAATCGACTCATCGGCAACTCCGATCGCTTTCGCGATAGTCAGAGACCGCTCCCAGCTTTTTTTTATTCTGTCCAAGACACACCCGTCAGTTTCCCCATCTCGACCATTCCGCATCAGGATTACTCCTGCTCCAAACTGGGCGCTCACTTCCGCAAGCTCAGGACTTGTTTGAAAACCACAGACATCGTTAACAATCCGGGCTCCTGCTTTCAAAGCAGCTTCGGCCACTCGAGGTTTCGTTGTATCGATAGAGAAGATACAATCAGCCCGTTGCTCAATAACAGCACTAACGACGGGTTCGGTACGTTTGACCTCCTCCTCGTCATCAACCGGATCATACCCGGGACGAGTGGACTCGCCTCCTAGATCGATAACGCCGGCACCCTCTTCAAGCATTGCAATCGCTTTCGCAGCTGCAGAATCACGGTCGCAGTGAATCCCCCCGTCAGAAAAACTATCCGGCGTCACATTGAGAATGCCCACAATGAGCGAACGGTTTCCGAACTCCAGTTCCCCGTCCCTGATTCGCCAAGTTCGTTTTGCACTCATTCGCTCTTCAACGCCTCCTCCTGCTCCAGTTCAAGGAATGCCGAACGCAAGCGCGGCAGCAGCTCCACAACGTAGCTCTTCTTATTTCCAGCAAGGTCAGTAAAACTCGAAATCGAACGAGGCCCATTACCGGAACTCGTAACAAACGCTTCATCCGCCTCCAGCAAGTCTTGCACGCCAAATTCACCCTCCTCAACGCTAAGCCCCATCTGATGAGCCATTCCAATAATCTTTCCGCGAACGATCCCGTCCAATAAGCCACAGTCCAATTTAGGGGTCTGAAGCACCCCCTGCTTAATCCAGAAAAGATTAGCGATCGCGCACTCGGTCAGGTGATCGTTTTCATTGCTGAAGACACACTCGTCATAACCTGCAGCCTTCGCCTTCTCAAGCTCCAGGACTGACTCCATGTAATTCAAACTCTTGTGACGACTGGTAAACGCCTTCGAAGCTTTCGACACTTCCGACTGGATCGCCTTTATCGGTTCCGGGTCTGGAGGCAGGGTGCCATTCCGAACAAACATTGCCACGGCGGTATCCTTATCGACATCGGATATTATTATTTTGAATACACCACTTTCAACTCCTTCCGCCTCGAACAACTTAGCGGCACGCTCTCTCAGCTCCCTCACATCAATTTGAACGCTCAATCCAGCAGCGGCAATCGCTCTCTGCAGACGAGTCATGTGCTCACCAAAGAAACAAGGCCTCCCTTCGAGAAACTTCATCGTTTCAAAAACACCAAACCCAAATGCAAACCCTCGACTCATAAGTGGCATCGATAGCGAATCCGCATCCAGTAGCTTATCGTCTAAATACAGCTTATTCATCATTTCCTCCATGCAACGCCTTAACCATCGCCTTTGCTTTCAAAAGAGTCTCCTCGTATTCACTTTCTGGATCACTATCCCACACAACCCCACCCCCAACCTGATAAGAAAGAGTATTCCCCGCGAGACGCAAGGTCCGTATCGCGATATTCAGGTCAGCACGACCTGACATATCAAAATACCCGATCGAACCCGTGTACACGCCACGTTCGCCGCGCTCTAGGTCATCGATCACTTGCATCGCCCGTATCTTCGGAGCTCCGGTGATCGACCCACCCGGGAACATCGCTTTCGCACAAGCCATCGCATCCACTCCGTTTTCCAAGGTGCCACTCACATCGGCCGTCTGATGGATAACGGTCGCATAACGTTCCAGACGAAACAACTCGTCCACTCGCACACTACCCGGTTCACAAACTCGGCCGAGATCGTTTCGCTCGAGATCCACAATCATCAAAAGCTCGGACCTGTCTTTTTCGGAACCACGTAGTTCTTCCTCATTCCTACCCGCTTCAATTTCGGACCCACCCGTCGCTCGTGTTCCTTTAATCGGACGGGTCGTTGCCCCCTCTCCATCGACATACAGAAAGCGCTCTGGAGACGAGGAGACAATCTCTTCGTCACCAAAACTCAAATACGCAGAATAAGGTGCCGGACTATACTCCGCCAGACGAAAGAACAATTCTAGACCTGAGCCACGAAACTGAGCTTCAAATCGCTGCGACAGGTTCACCTGATAAACCTCCCCCTGGCTTATCAAACTGCGGATGGACTCGACCCGCTCGCAATACTCTTCCTTTTCGAAGTTGCTCCTCAATTCCGAACACAACTCAAAATCACCACTTAACGATCCGGTTGCGCCAAAAGCCTGCTCAACAATTGGTTCGACAGCAGCACTGGCCGCTTCGCTCTCAGCAACCAACCAAGTCTCTTCTGTTGAGTGATCAAAAACGATACCGCCCTGATAATACCCAAAGCGACCCAGAGGTTTCTCTGTGCTCCTAAACCCAAACTTAGCTCTCTCGAGTTGCCTACCAGCATCGTACGAGAAGTAACCGATAAGTCCGCTGTAGAACGGTAAGTCCCCACCCGATTGTTTTCCAAACTCAGGGTACGCTTTTTGCAGCTCGCCGAAGCAATCACTCTTCTCTCCGAACAAAGCAATCTGCTCCTTCGGATTCGCGGCTAGGATGCTGTAGCGACCCAAACCGTACGCCTGCAAACCGCTGTACAAGAAAGCCAAGCCTGGAGAACCTTCGAGCCGCTTAGCGGCCGCAAGGGGCTCGAACGGAACCTCAAGCTTTCGCTCAAACACACTCCACCTCCAACGCGTTCCTTAGGAGATCCAAACCCTGTTCCGTCAGATACGCCTCGGGGTGAAATTGGACTCCAGAGATTGGATACAGCTTGTGCCGCAACCCCATGATCTCACCCTTTTGCGATCGGGCGGTGATTTCTAGGCACTCCGGCAAACTCTCCTCCTCCACAATCAACGAATGGTAGCGCGTCACCTGAAGCGGATTTGCCAAACCGGCAAACAATCCAGAATCATTGTGGTTCACCAAACGAACCTTCCCATGGACTGGCTCAACCGCTTGCACGATTTTCCCACCGAAGTAATTCGCGATCGTTTGCATTCCAAGACAGATACCGAGTACAGGAATGGAGCTGTGCACAGCATCCAATATTTCCCTACAAACACCTGTATCCCCAGGATCGCCTGGACCAGGAGATATGACGATCAAACGGGGTTTCAATTGCTGAACATCCTCAACTGAAAGATCATCATTCCGACGCACCAAAACGTCTTCCCCCATCATTCTCAGATATTGGGAGAGATTGTAAGTGAAGGAGTCGTAATTGTCGATGAGCAGAATCATCTCAACCTCCGACCTTACTCTCTTCTATTAACGGAGCGTCCTCCCCATCCGAGCGAAGGATGTGCAGCACTTCATCTTCGTCCAAGATACGTTCAAAGAGGATCTGGCGATCCAGGCTCGGTATGTTGAGTCCCGAAAGCTCCCTTCGGTCAAAGAAGCGAAACTCGCCTTCCTCGATTTCAGCAGGCAAGTCAGCCAACGGACGTAGCACTTGAAAAACGAACATCAACCAATGCCCAGTCCCTTCGTAATCCTTTTCGGAAAGGATAGAGCGCAGAGCCAAATCTGATGCCACGAGCTCAACTCCGATCTCCTCAGCGGCTTCGCGAACCGCGCACTCGTAGGGCGATTCACCAGTGGACATCTCAAGCTTGCCGCCAACCGCGCACCATGCGCCGAGATTAGGCGGACGCTTCCGATTGATAAGAAGCAACCGTCCACCTTCATCCTGAAAATAGAGCAAAGTCCCGATCCGATATCGGGAGCTCGTTTCATTTGGACTGGCAGGAGGAGAAGCCACGTGCAGGCATCCTGCTAAGTGATTCGTCCGCGACAACGCTTTTCTAGGCCATCAAAACAAAGGAGCTGCCCCATCCGAAGCTCTGATCGCAGGCAAGCTCTCGAAGGTTGATTCGATTTGGACTCGCTGGCCGCTTTCCGCCGATTCCTCACAGGCCAGCATCGTGTCGAAGACGTGGTAAGCGAGCTCACCATTCGCACGGTGCTTCCTGCCATCCCGAATCGCTGCCGCCAGATCCGCCAGGCCGATTGCCCGCATCCCTTCGTAGTTGTGCTGCCACGACACCTCTTCCCAGTCTTGCCCGGCTCGACTCACTTTTAACGGACCCTCAAATCCATTCGGATCCGGCAGAGAGAGATTTCCCTCCGTTCCATACACGGTCAGCATCGGCAAATCGTGGCTGCCCTGCACATCAAAGCTGAATATCGCGTTCACGGTCGCTCCATTCGAGTACTCGATCACGCTCACGTTATGAGTCAGCGTCTCGACTGAAATCTTCTCTCCTTCCAGCGGTCCACTAGCAACAGTCCGCTCATCGAACACTTTCTTAGCCGACGAAATCACCGAAACCGCCGGACCGAATAGATTCGCCAGAACCGTCAGGTAATAAGGGGCCATGTCCAAAACGGGACCTCCTCCTCTCTTGTAATAGAATTCTGGATTAGGGTGCCAACGTTCGTGCCCCGGACAGGCAAAAAATGCGGTGCCACCAAACGGTTTTCCAATGAAGCCTTCATCGACCAGTTTCCGAGCAGTTTGCAGCGGCGAGCTCAAAAACGTGTCTGGAGCACAGCCCACCCGCAGGCCTTTCTCCTTAGCGAGCTCCAGCACCTCTTGCCCTTCTTCTCGGTTGGTAGCGAAAGGTTTCTCGCAATAAGCATGCTTTCCAGCCTCCAGGATTCGCTTGTTGATCGGCGCGTGAAATTGAGGAGTGGTGAGATTCAGAACGATCTCCACCTCGGGGTCTGCGAGAAGCTCGTCCACCGAAACCGCTTTCGCGATCGAAAATTCCTCCGCCCGCGAAGCTGCTAACTCGAGGTTCAAATCCGCGCACACAACCACCTCGATCTCCGAGAACAAGGTCGCTCCTTTGAAGTACTGCGGACTGATGTTCCCACAGCCAATAATACCAATTCCTACCGGTTTGCTCATATGACAAAAAACTAAGCGTAGACGCGTCGACCAAACAAGGCCGTCCCTACTCTAACCATGGTACTGCCCTCCAGAATAGCCTCTTCCATATCGCCACTCATCCCCATGGAGAGTTCCGGCAAAGCAACACCAAACCGCTCGCTCAACTCATCCCTGCACTCTCGCAATGAGGCAAAGCATCGGCGAGCCACATCCAAATCATCGGACAAAGCCCCTATCGTCATCAGTCCGTCCACTCGCAGATTCGAGCATTCCAAAGCCGCTTCGAGCAAGGTCGGAGCATCCTCCAATTCTGCACCCGATTTCGCAGGGTCGCGCCCCGCATTTATCTGCAATAACACTGGCAACACGCGTCCCGCTTCTCCGGCATGCCTATCCAGGACCTTAGCGATCTTTGCCCGATCCACTGTCTGCACCCGGCCAAATTTCTCTGCCACTCGCTTCGCCTTGTTGCTCTGCAAGGGTCCGATCAGTTCCCACGAAAGCGCCGGGTCCACGTCGTCCATTTTGCCCAAAGCTTCCTGCACTCGGTTTTCGCCCACTGCCCTCAATCCCGCATCCCAAGAGTAGCGGGCGACATCTACCGGATGGTTCTTGGTGACCGGCAAAAGCCTAACCGACTCCTCCGTGCGGCCCGCTTTTTTACAGGCATCCGCAATTTTTGCTCTAATTTGCGATAAATTTGTCTTAAATTCTTCGAAACGTATTAGCATTAAAATTCCTACTGTTTAGTATTGCTTTAATAAGCACGAATAATATACCTAGACACAAAAAAAGAGTCCCCTCATGCAAATAGACAACTTCAAGATCTTCGCCGACTTAGTCGAAACCAAAAGCTTCTCCAAGGCCGCCCGCCTCAACGGCGTAACCCAGTCGGCCGTTAGCCAGCAGGCTCGATCGATGGAAAAGCACTTTGCAGCCCTTCTCATCGACCGCAGCCAGAAGCAGTTCCAACTCACTCGCGAAGGCGAGCGCGTTTA
Source organism: Pelagicoccus mobilis (assembly GCF_016595505.1). Lineage (GTDB taxonomy): Bacteria > Verrucomicrobiota > Verrucomicrobiia > Opitutales > Opitutaceae > Pelagicoccus > Pelagicoccus mobilis. The sequence continues at coordinate 54,532 of NZ_JAENIL010000043.1, forward strand.
CCAATCTGCCAAGGAAATCCTGCACGGTTACGAGAAGCTGCTCAGCGAGTTGATGGAAATGCGGAAAGTCATCTCTGGCACCATCCGCATCTCCACCATCTACAGTATCGGCTTACACGAGCTGCCACCGTACATTAAGAATTTCCTCAGCGAGTTCCCGAACGTGAACGTGCGCGTCGAGTACCGCCGCTCCAATCTCGTCTACGAGGACATCCTTCATAACTCAGTCGACTTCGGTCTTGTCGCCTTCCCTCAGAAGAACCGCCAAATCGAGATCACAGACTTCCGCAAGGATCGCCTCATCGCGATTTGCCACCCGAACAACCCGCTCTCCAAAGAGAGTAGCCTCACGCTTCCGGTTCTCGCAGATCACAAGTTTATCAGCTTCGATCCAGACATTCCGACTCGCAAGGCCGTCGACCAGATCTTCAAGGACCAGAAGATCGAGATCGATCCGGTCATGGAGTTCGACAACATCGAAACCGTAAAGCGCGCGGTAGAAATCGACGCCGGTATCGCTATTGTACCAAAGGCGACTGTCCTTCAGGAGATCAAGCAAGGCACCCTCGCTGCGGTACCAATCGATGGCCCCGCATTCGACCGCCCGCTCGGCATTCTGCACCGCAAGGGCCGCGTACTCACGCCAGCGATGAAGAAGTTCATCGATATCCTCACCGGCCAAGACCTGCTCGGCGACTAGGATCCAAATTTTATAACCTCTCGAAAAAGCGAAGCGCCAACGGCCTTCGCTTTTTTCGCATATCAACTCCTACAGACTCCTCTACCGGAGTCGGTCCGGCAAGTCGCTTCCGGGTAGGCGAAGTCATGTTCGAGGTCAAAACCTCGGCTTTCGATTTGAGTAATACCCGGAGGGTATTTCGAGATGAGGAAACGATGTTTGGGACCGAACAGGGCAAGTATACGAAGGAATGGATTTGTCGGATCGATTCCTATAAAAAGGTCGGGGCCGACGATAACCCCTAACGCCGGCCCCGGATTGTCTGCTTCTGCCAGGATTGGCAGCAGCGTCACTCCCTCAATCCCTGTTACCAGGGACGGACCTTCGAACAGCATCGCCTGCGCCAAAAAGGCCCACAGGCCCAATTCGGTGCAAACAAGGGCAACTTATTCGCCGCAGCGTCTGAATTAATGCGGCTGCGAAGCGCTTCGTGGCTCAAATCTGAGCGCCGTTGCCCAGAGCCATCTTGATATAAGCGAGGACATTACAAGCCAATCCCTGCCCCGATCAGGAGCGGCACGGTAGATCCCTGCCGCCCCCTTTCCTTGGCTACGTAGATAATCTAGTCGAGCGAAGGGGTTATTCTAATCGCTCAAACCGATGACCTCTACACCTGCTCAAAGAGCAGTATCCAAAATTTCTCCACAAGAAGTACGCCTATGCGTAATACTCAATCTAGAAGGTAGTATCCAAATGCTGCTTACTCTTACAACGGAAAACTCGCCAATTCAAAACCGGCAACCGCCTCAAGGCTGATAGCCCAAATTCGGAGCCAGCCACTTCTCCACTTCCTCGACTGTCATCCCCTTGCGCGTCGCGTAGTCCTCGACCTGGTCCTTACCGATGCGTCCGACACGAACATACTTGCTGTCCGGATGCCCGAAGTAGAGTCCCGAAACCGATGCCGGCGGATTCATGGCGTAACTTGTGGTGAGTCCCACTCCTGTCGCCTTTTCCGCATCCAAGAGATTCCACAAAGCTCCCTTCTCAGTGTGGTCCGGACAAGCCGGATACCCTGGAGCGGGCCTGATCCCTTTGTAGCGTTCGCCGATCATCCAGTCGTTGTTCGCGTGGCTCTCGCCCTTGCCGACCTTCAGGCTGTCGCCAAACTTGAAAGGCTCTTCCGCCCCGTAACCCCAGCGGTCACGAACGAGCTTGTGACAGTACTCAGCTGTCGCCTCCGCAAAACGGTCGGCCAATGCCTGAATGATGATAGCCGTGTAGTCGTCGCCGTTCTTTTTGAACTCGGCAGCGTAATCTTCGATCTCTTGCCCTGCGGTTACGCAGAACGCTCCCATGTAGTCGGCCTGACCTCTTTCCTTCGGAGCGACGAAGTCACACAAGCTTCCACAGAGTCCTTTGCTGTTCTCCTTCTGACGACGAAGGAATCGGAAGGTCTCCAAAACCTCTGCACGGGACTCGTCTGCGTAAACCTCAACGTCATCCCCGATTCTATTCGCCGGCCAGATACCCAGGACAGCTCGCACATGCACGCGGTCGTTTTCGATAATGTCATCGAGCAGACGAAGCGCGTCGTTGTAGAGCTTGGTCGCTTCTTCACCACGCTCCTTGTGGCTGAGAATCTTCGGGAACGCGCCTTTCATTTGCCACGCCATGAAGAACGGCGTCCAGTCAAAGTACTCGACGATCTCTCTCGCTGGCAGCTTCTCGAAAACTTCGGATCCCAACTGGCTTGGAGTAGGAAGAGAAGTGAAATCCAACGCGATCGCCTTCGAACGTGCATCCTCCAAAGAGAGGATTTTCTCAGGCTTCTTGTTGTTCTCCGCGAAACGAACACGTGCCGCCTCGTGCTCTTCTTCGAGCTGCTTGATGAACGCGTCCTTGGTTTTTGGATTCATCAGATCGCCGCAAACACCAGTCACCAGCGAAGCATCCGTCACATGCGCCACGGGGCCCGAATAGTGAGGCGCAATCTTGATCGCCGTGTGAGCCTTCGAGGTTGTCGCTCCGCCGAGAAGCACAGGCGTCTTCATGCCACGCTTTTCCATCTCCGAGACGTTCTTGATCATCTCATCAAGAGACGGAGTGATCAGGCCGGACATCCCGATGAAATCAGCATTCTCTTTCTCAGCGACTTCCAAAATCTTATCGACCTCGCACATCACGCCAAGGTCGATCACTTTGTATCCATTACAGCCCAACACGACACCCACGATATTCTTGCCGATATCGTGCACGTCACCCTTGACTGTAGCGATAACGAAGGTACCCGCGGAAGCACCGTCCTCCTTGTCGTCCTCCATGAACGGCAGTAGGTAGGCCACCGCCTTCTTCATCACGCGAGCGCTCTTTACCACCTGCGGCAAAAACATCTTACCCGCGCCAAAGAGTTCACCGACGACTTTCATGCCGTCCATGAGCGGACCCTCGATCACTTCCAACGGACGATCGAAATTCTGGCGAGCTTCCTCGGTATCCGCTTCTATGTGGGTGGTGATGCCTTTGACGAGCGAGTGCGTTATACGCTCCCCAACGGAACCATTACGCCAATCGTCCTCGGCTACTTCATCCGTTTTTTTTTGAGCTTCAGGAACCGCTCCAGCGCCACCCTCGAGGAACTTCTCCAGGATCTCTGGATTGCCTTCCTTGGTGGCTCGTTCGAACAGCTCCCGCAAAGTATCCATACCCTTGAGCATGGCTTCGTGGATACGTTCTTCAGGCGTACCTGCACCGAGCTTCGCTTCGCCTGACTTTATCTGCTCCGCAAAGGTGATCAGCTTTTCGGTCGCCTCGTCGTTGCGATTGAGAATGACGTCCTCCACCAACTCCTTTAGCTTAGGATCGATCTCCGCGTAATCCATCAAGAGCCCGGGATTGACGATCGCCATATCCAAGCCTGCCTCCATCGCGTGATGGAGGAAAACCGCGTGCATCGCTTCACGGACAGGGTTGTTTCCGCGGAAGGAGAAAGAGATGTTCGACAAGCCACCGCTGGTCATGGCACCTGGACACTCACGCTTCACATCGCGAACCGCTTCGATGAAATTAACCGCGTAGTTGTTGTGCTCCTCCATCCCGGTCGCCACCGTGAGGATGTTCAAGTCGAAGATGATATCGTGCGGATCCATCCCGACTTCTTCGACGAGAATCTTGTAGGAACGCTTCGCGATCGCGACCTTGCCTTCCTGGCTGTCCGCCTGCCCCTTCTCATCAAAGGCCATGACCACCACGGCAGCACCGTAGCGCATCAACAAACGAGCCTGCTTGCGAAACTCGTCTTCACCGCCCTTGAGGCTGATAGAATTGACGATGCACTTACCCTGCACGCACTTCAGACCGGCCTCGATCACCGACCACTTAGAGCTGTCGATCATGATCGGTACCCGGCAAATGTCGGGCTCCGAAGCGATCAGGTTCAGAAAGCGAGTCATGCAGGCCTCGCCATCGAGCATACCTTCGTCGAAGTTCACATCGATGATGTGAGCCCCCTTCTCGACCTGCGTACGGCAGATTGCCAAGGCATCCTCGAACTTATCTTCCTTGATGAGCCGCTTAAATTTCGGTGAGCCGGTCACGTTCGCACGCTCACCGACCATGATAAATGGTTTCTTACCTTCGCTCATCTTATACTAGAAAATTCATTGGCTCCAAACCGCTCAGAAGAAGACCCTTCTTTGCTTCAGGCACTTTACGACTCTCAAATTCCTTCATTCGCTCGGCGATCGCTTTGATGTGAGGGGGTGTCGTCCCACAACAGCCACCCACCAAGTTCACCAGGCCTTCACTTGCAAACGTTGCTACAGCGTTCCCCGTAATCTCCGGCGTTTCATCGTAACCCGTATCGCTTAGAGGGTTGGGCAAACCTGCGTTCGGATACACGTGTACAAACGTATCCGCTACGTCTGACAACTCCTTGAGGTAAGGGTGCATCAGGTCCGCACCCAAAGCGCAATTCAAGCCCACGCATGTCGGCTTGGCGTGACGAATGGAGTTCCAAGCCGCTTCCGGGGTCTGCCCCGACAAGGTCCGTCCAGACTGATCCGTGATCGTCAACGACACGATCACCGGCAAACGCTCGTCCATGGTGTCGAACAAATCCTCAATCGCGTGCAAAGCAGCCTTTAGATTCAAGGTGTCAAACACCGTCTCAGGCATGAGAATGTCCACGCCGCCTTCGACCAAGGCTTCGGCTTGATCGTAATACGCCTGCTTCAGTTCGTCGTAGCTCGTCGCACGGTACTCCGGGCGATTCACATCCGGCGAAAGGGAAGCCGTCCGATTCGTCGGCCCCATCGCGCCAGCCACCCAAAGCGGGCGACCCTGCTTTTCCGACTCCTCAGCAGCCACTCGCTTCGCTAGCTTCGCCGACTCTATATTAATGTCGCGAACGCGATGCTCCAACTTGTAGTCCGCCTGGGCGATCGTGGTGCCCGAGAAAGTATTGGTTTCTACGATGTCAGAGCCCGCCTGATAGTACTGGCGATGGATGTCGCCGATAATGTCCGGACGCGTGATGCTCAGCAGATCGTTGTTGCCCTTTAATTCACCGGCTACGTCAGCAAGCGAATCGTCGCGAAAGTCCTTCTCCTCCAACTTATGGCGCTGGATCATGGTACCCATTGCCCCGTCCAGAATTACGATCCGCTCACGGATCAAGGCCTCCAGAGCCTGTCCGGACTTACTAAGTGGTTTACTGTCAGGTAATAATGCCATCATTAAAGAAATTTTATATCAACATATTATGATATGATGATACGTACAAGTGCAAATCGCATAGAAATCGGCTCCCCTCCCCTCCGCTCAACTTCATTTTCAAATCTCATTACATCTATCCCCTCAAGTTACTCAGAAAATGAGCGATTTAATACACTCGCAACTAAGTACACCTACTCACCAGCAGCATGAGCTTCAGTCTAACACGGCTTCGACGTCCTCTCGCACCGAAGAGCCAGGCGCCAGCGCCCAAACCAGCTAAAATTCCACTCGGATTGACCCCTATGGGCAAGATCACCACTCAAGACTACAATTTCATTCGCGACCTTATCTACAAGGAGACACGCATCAACCTCGGCGACAGCAAGCGGGAGCTCGTCAGTGCAAGACTCGGTAAACGCCTCAGAGCCAACAGCCTCGGAAGCTACACGGAATACTGCAAACTCCTCCAATCCAACCCGAACAGCGGCGAGCTCTACCACCTGATCGACGCGATCTCGACCAACCACACCTTCTTCTTCCGCGAGATCAACCACTTCAATTTCCTCAACAGCCACATCCTCCCCGAGTTTTCCCAAGGACGCTTCGGCTCCACCAACGAACTAAAAATCTGGAGCTGCGCCTGCTCCACCGGCGAAGAACCCTACTCGCTCGCCATCGCCCTCGAAGAATACCTTGGACACCAGCCTTGCTCGGACTGGAAAATCCAATGCAGCGACATTTCCAACCGCGTCCTGGATTTCGCATCCAAAGGCATCTACGACCGGGACCGCCTCAAGAACGTCAAAGCCGAGTGGCTAAAACGCTACTTCCAAAAAGGCGAAAAGCAGATGGACGGCTACTTCCGCGTCCGGCCCGAGATCTCCCGCAAGCTCAGCTTTCAGCGACTCAATCTCTTCGCCCCCAAGTACCCTTGGTACGAGAAGTTCCACGTCATCTTCTGCCGCAACGTGATGATCTACTTCGATCGCGAAACCCAACAGGAGCTCGTCAGCCGACTCTCACAATTCCTCGTCCCAGGCGGCTACCTCCTCATCGGTCACGCCGAAAGCCTCGCTGGCATCAATCACCCCTACCAGTCGATCAAGCCAGCGATCTACCAGCTGCCCGGCTAAGCCGCAGGAGCAAAACTCAAAAACCGAGGCGCCAACACAGCGCCTCAAGCAGTAGCGTTTTTGTAAAAAACAATTGAAATCCGGCTGGATTTGCCAGAGCCGAGTTGCCAGCACAACGGGAAGGCACAAGCGTTCCCATTGACTCGACTTTAGAATCAAACTCACACCAGCCGACACGTGCCCGCACCCGATCCCATACGCGCGATCCCCGCCGCAGCGAAAGACGCCGCAAACCTCTCTTCGCCCGGTCCCGGAATCACCTACCTGCTCGACTTCCCCAGCAAGCGCCTCCTCTCCTTCAGCAAACTGGAAGGCCGCTTCCCAAACGCATTTTATAAACTGCTCGAAGCCAACGAACGCTGGGAAGACCTCGTGCTGGAAAACTTCCGCAGCGCCTACTGCGAAGCGAACTCCGAACAAAACTTCCAGGAAGAGATCCGCTACCGCATCCAGATAAACCGACGGAGCGAAAGCCTGCCCGTCGTCGACTACCGGGAAATCATTCGAGACGCAGACGGAAACGCCACCGCCATCGCCGGCCGCCTCGTGGACGACTCCTTCCACTCCGTCGCATTCGACGCCCTCGCCCGCCGCTCCTGGAAAGAGATCGCCGGCAGCATGACCCGTCGCTACCTGCACGACTTCAACAACACCATCGCCGGCATCTACTCCCTTAGCGAGCTCTACGCCGAACCCGGTTCCGACCCGAAGTCCACCGCTGAAGCCATGGGGCACATCCGAGATTGCTCCATCCGCGCCCAGGACCTCACCAAAAAAATCCGCCACCTCACCTCGCTCGAGCCCGGCCACGAAAGCCTCTTCGACCTCGGATCCCTCGCCGAAGAACAAAGAGAATACATGACCGCCCTTCTCCCCAAAGGAGCCAGCATCAATCTCGAGATCCAGCCCGGCCAGCACCCCATCCGCATCGATCCGAACCTGTTCCGGCAAGCAATTCTCCACCTCACCGGCAACTCCAGCGACGCCTGCGGCGACGACGCTGAAATCTCCATCCGCATCACCCAACACGAGCAAAACGGCCAACAACTCGCCTGCCTCGAATTCGCCGACAACGGCACCGGCTTCAAGCCTGAGGAACTCTCCCAAGCCACAGCCCCCTTCTATACTACAAAGGACAGCGACAACCACCCAGGTCTCGGCCTCAGCATCGTCAGCAACTTCGCCGCCGAGCTCGGAGGACACATCGAACTCGCCAACACCGACAAAGGCGCCCTCGTCCGCTTCTGCCTTCCCCTCCTCGAAACCGCCCCCTCCAAGCCCGCCGAAGCGCCGCCGCCTCCCAAGCCGCGAACCCCCGGCAAGCCCACGACCGCGAAGCCCGCTCCCGCCTCCGCTCCCAAGACCAGCGAAACCATCAAACTACTCGTCTACAGCTGGGAAGACATCAGCCGCCACCCGCTCCTACTCGCCATGAAAAAAGCCGGCTGGGAAACCACCGTCCACCTCGAGCCCGGACCGCTGCTGCTCGATCTCCTCGACGCCAGCGACGACCTCAACGGCGTGCTCGTTTTCAAAAGCGCTCTCGACGAAAAAGCCGAACCCCTCATCTCCGAGCTGGGCCAAGCTCGCGGCTGCGACAAGGTCGCTCTCGTCACCCTCGGTGAAAGCCCTGACGCCCTATCAGTTTCCGCAAAAAGGATTTGCGGATTCACCGCCCCCGGCACATCAAAACCCACCGCCTTGCTCAACAAGCTCCACGCCTTCTTCCGCTAGGACACTCTGACTAGCCCAAGAGCCCCCAACCACACTTTCGACAGAAGCAAATGAGAATCTCCGAGCCGAGATCCAGCAACATCCTCGTATTGGACGACGACGAAATCGTCCTGCTCGCCATGAAGGAGACCCTCGAACGCGAGGGCTATAAAGTCACCGCCTTCACAAGCCCGAACGAAGCCATCCAGGCCGTCGGCCAAAACCGCTACTCCACCATCATCTCCGACCACCGCATGCCGGAAATGACCGGCCTCGAATTCCTCGATCAGTGCAAGCAGATGCAACCCAACGCATCTCGCATCCTCATCACCGGAGTCCTCACCCTCAACACCGTGGTCGAAGCTGTGAACAAAGGCGAAATCTTCCGCTTCCTCGCCAAACCCTGGATCCGCGAAGAACTGCTCGCCACCGTCGAAAACGCCGTCCAACGCTACGCCCTCGTCGAAACCAACGAAAAGCTGCAAGCCGACACCCTCGATCTCAACGAAAAGCTCGTCGCCAGCAACTCCGCCCTCGAGGAAAAAGTCCAGCAGCTCCAAGAACAGACCACCGCACTCGACGAAGCCAACCAAGCCCTCGAGCGAAACTTCAGCCACTCGCTCGAAATCTGCTTCCGCCTCATCGAGGCCTTCCACCCCATTCTCGGGCAGCAAACCAAGTCAGTCGTCTCCATCTGCTCCGAAATCGCAAAATCCGACCTGCTCGAGCCCCGCGACGCCGAAGTCCTCAAAGTCGCCTCCTGGCTCTACAACCTCGGCCGCATCGGCCTGCCTCGCGACCTCGTTTCCAAAAGCCTCAACGACGCCCAGAGCCTCACCGAGAGCGAAGAGATTCTTCTCCAACACTACCCCGTCTACGGCCAGACCCTCGCCAACTTCGTCGAAAACCTCAACGAAGTCGGACAAGCCATCCGCTACCACCGCGAACGCTTCGACGGCATCGGCTACCCAGACAAGCTCAGCCGCGAGAGCATTCCCATCCCCGCCCGCCACCTCGCCGTAGCCGTCGGTTTCGTCGAGTGCAACCTCCCGCGCGACCAAGCCCTCGAGTTCATCATCCGCGAGTCCGGACGCGCCTACCATCCAGAAGCCGTCCGGCTCTTCATGAAGAGCTCCAACCTCACCAACCTCCCCAAAAAGGTTAAGGAAATCACCCTAGCCGAACTCGAGCCAGGCATGGTACTAGCCAAAGGTATCTACAGCCCCTCCGGCCTCCTTCTCATTCCAGAAGAAAAGCGACTCACCGGCGGCATCATCGGCAAGATCAAGGAGCACGACTTCGCCAATCCCATCACGCAACGCCTGATGGTCTTTCGCTAGCCGCTCCCCATTCAAGCCCCACGCGTATCCAGATACACCCCTGCAAAAGTGTAAATAGATTGCGCGTAAATACCCTAGAGCAGCAAACAACGCGGCTTAGGCCCTAGAATCTACGCATCTGGGGGTATCGACGCCTATTTTATCCTTAAGGAACGAGGCAGCCCGACCGATCTAGCTCATAATAAATCGCATTCCCACGAAAACCACCGAGGAAAAATTATGAGCAACCTCACGTTCGAAGACACTTCCACAAACACCACATCCTTCTCTTCCGGCAAATTTCTCACCTTCACCCTAGCAGAAGAATGCTACGGCGTCGAAGTGCTCAAGATCCGCGAAATCATCCGAATGCAGAAGATCACCCCCGTTCCCCAAATGCCGGAACACGTAAAGGGTGTCATCAACCTCCGCGGCAAGGTCATCCCAGTCGTTGACCTCCGCGTGAAATTCAATCTCCACGCAGGCGAAGCCACCGAGCGCACCTGCATCATCGTCGTCGACGTAGACGGCGGACAAGGCGTCAACCAGCTCCTCGGGCTCGTAGTCGACGCCGTAGAAGAAGTTCTCAACGTCACCGAAGGCGACGTTAAGCCGTCCCCAGACTTTGGCACCCGCCTCAGCACCGAGTGCTGCCTCGGCATCGCCAAAATCAAAGACAGCGTCAAGACCCTGCTCGATATCGAAAAGGTCGTCTCCAGCGAACTGGAAGACGCCCTCGGTTTCTAAACCGCCGGGCCACCCACCCGGAATCCGCTCCCCACTCTCCCTCGACGAGTCCCGCCCGCCCAAACGGGGCCCGTTTTTACATCCCCTACCTTCCACAGGACCCTCGACTGTCACAAAGTCCGAAGACTTTCTGCCACCGCGTTACGCACCACCTTAGACCGAGCACAGACAGACCTTTGACCACATGAGCGGAGCCCCTACTCTCCCATCCCTATTTCAGCAGCGAGTCGTCGTAGGCGTCGGCGACCTGGCAGTATCCAACAACGCGAACGTGAACCTCAGCACCTTCGCCCTCGGATCCTGCGTCGGCATCATCGTCTACGACAAAGACGCCAAAGTCGGCGGCCTGATCCACATCATGCTCCCCGACTCCACGCTATCTCCCGACAAAGCCCAGAAACAGCCAGCCATGTTCGCCGATACCGGCATCCCGCTCATGTTTCGCAACCTCTGCGGCCTAAAAGCCGAACGTCGACGCATGAAAGCCTTCGTGGCCGGAGGCGCCTCCGTCATCTCTGGTTCAGACATGTTCAAGATCGGCGAACGCAACATCATGGCCGTCAAGAAACTCATCTGCACCCTCGGCATCCAAGTCGTCAAAGCAGACGTAGGCGGCGTCAACAACCGCACGATCCATCTCAACGTCGGAACCGGCGAAGTGACCCTCAAAACCCCACTTGGAACCTCTAAATTCAGCCTAGCATGACTGTAGAAGACCTAATCCAAAAAACCGACACGCTGCCCCCCGCGCCGGAAGTTCTCCCCAAACTGGTCAAGATCATGAAGGATCCGGACACGGATTCCAATGATATCGTACAGCTGATCTCCACAGACGCAGCCATCATGGCAGGCGTGCTCAAACTCAGCAACTCAGGCGCCTACTCACCCCCTTCACCCGTCACAGACCTCAACGACGCCGTCGCCATGCTCGGCATCAAAGAAGTCTACCGCATCGTCAATCTCGTCTCCAGCGGAGACTACCTCGACGGCGCCCTTCCAAGCATGGACATCGGCAAAGGCAGCCTTTGGGCTCACAGCCTCGCCGTCGCCCTCATCATGGACCAGATCGCCAACGACGTTTGCGACATGGACGGCCTCCCCTACACGCTCGGCCTCCTGCACGACATCGGCAAACTCGGCCTTCACCTCGGCTGCGGCGAGCAATACGTGGATATTTTCAAAAAGGTAGAAACCGAGCGCCTCAGCCTCGACAAGGCGGAGAACGAAACCCTCGGCTTCGACCACGCCCTCGCAGGCTCCAAGATGCTCGAGGAGTGGTCCTTCCCCGAAGAGGTTTACATGCCGATCCGCTACCAGTACAATCCTCAGGAAGCCCCTGAAGAGCATCGCCAATTGGCAGGCGCCCTTCATCTCGCCAACTGGGGAGCCGCCGTCATCGGCTGCAACGACGGTCGCGACTCCTGGGCCCTCGACATGATCGAAGGCGCCTTCGAAATCGACCAAAGCGCCCTCGAAATCGCGATCCTCAATGCCCGCGAAAAACTCGAGCACGCCCGCCAAGCCCTCAACGTCGGCGAAAACTAAAACAGGAGGGCAACGCTCCGCGGGCTGTTGCCCAAAGAACAAGAGGACAGTCGTTTCTCCCAACTCGAGCTTGGATAGGCCAAAGGTTCCAGTATGATGGTTCCCGTCATGATGGGAACCCATGTACCTCAGTGCGAGCTGTTCAGCTATCGCGTCAATCTCGACCAACGAGTTCGCGACGACCATCC
>NZ_JAENIL010000044.1 GCF_016595505.1 Pelagicoccus mobilis
GGGGGGATCTTTCGGGGCGAAAAAGCGCTTTACCCGAGGGGAGAGGACCGCATAGTGCTCGCTTTCTCAATTTTAGACCTCTTTCACCATGAGCAGAAAAAACTACTTCAACACACTGACTTTGGCCCAAAAGCTCGAGCAGCTCGGCCGTTGCCGTTTCATGAATTCCTCCGAGTTTAACGGAGTCGAAGCACTCAAGGGCAAGAAAGTGGTCATCGTGGGCTGTGGTGCTCAGGGGCTCAATCAAGGTCTTAACATGCGCGACTCTGGCCTCGACGTGAGCTACACTCTCCGTGCGGCTGCGATCGAAGAAAAGCGTCAGTCTTGGAAGAACGCGACTGAGAACGGTTTCAACGTAGGTACCTACGAAGAGCTTCTCCCAACTGCGGATCTCGTGCTCAACCTCACTCCTGACAAGCAGCACAGCGCGGTAGTGGCAGCGGTTCAGCCGCTCATGAAGGAAGGCGCGACTCTCGCTTACTCCCACGGCTTCAACATCGTTGAAGAGGGCATGGAAATCCGCAAGGACCTCACTGTTATCATGGTTGCTCCAAAGAGCCCAGGTACTGAGGTGCGCGAAGAGTACAAGCGTGGTTTCGGTGTTCCGACTCTCATCGCGGTTCACACCGAGAACGATCCAGAAGGCAAGGGCTGGGACATTGCTAAGGCATATGCTTGCGCAACTGGCGGCGACCGTGCCGGCTGTCTCGAGTCTAGCTTCATCGCTGAAGTTAAGTCCGACCTCATGGGTGAGCAGACTATTCTCTGTGGTCTTCTCCAGGCTGGTTCTCTCCTCGCTTACGACAAGATGATCGAGGAAGGCATCGACGCAGGATGGGCATCCAAGTTCGTTCAGCACTCGTTCGACACTATTTGCGAAGCGCTCAAGCACGGCGGCATCACCAACATGATGGATCGCCTCAGCAACCCAGCGAAGCTCAAGGCTTTCGAGCTCTCCGAGCAGCTCAAGGACATCATGCGTGATCTCTTCGACAAGCACCAGGAAGACATCATGTCCGGCGCGTTTTCTAGCGGTATGATGGCTGACTGGGACAACGACGACAAGGACCTCCTCGGCTGGCGCGAAGCGACCAATGAAACTGCTTTCGAAAAGTCCACAGCCGGCGATGTTGAAATCTCTGAGCAAGAGTACTTCGACAAGGGTATCCTCATGGTCGCATTCGTTCGTGCCGGTGTTGAGCTCGCGTACGAAGCGATGACAAACGCTGGTATCAAGGCTGAGTCTGCTTACTACGAGTCACTCCACGAAGCTCCGCTTATCGCCAACACAATCGGCCGTAAGAAGCTTTACGAAATGAACAAGGTTATCTCCGATACGGCTGAGTACGGTTGCTACTTGTTCTCCAACGTAGCGGTACCTCTCCTCGGCGACTTCATGAAGGGCGTCGGCACCGACGTGATCGGCAAGGGCCTCGACAGCAGCTGCACAGCGGTTGACAACCAAGAGCTCGTTGCGGCGAACGCAACGATCCGCAGCCACGGCGTTGAGCAGATCGGTGAAGTTCTCCGCGGCCACATGGGCGCGATGAAGAAGATCGCCGTTGGCGGCTAAGCATTAATCGCTGTAGCAATTATTTTGGTACGCCCCGTTCGAAAGAGCGGGGCGTTTTTTTTTGAGGACGTGGCGGCTTTGGCCCTGAGATGACGTTTTAGAGGTTGAGGACTGTGAACAGGGCAGTTCTTACGATTCTAAGATGGGAAGGCGTTGGTCATGAATCGTTGTGCTGCTTACCTCGTGCTGTTGTTCAGCTGTACTGTTTGTTGCGGGAAAGTTCCACCCATGGCTGTGGAGCTGATCGACATCGTCGAAAACTGGGGGCGTGGGATCGACCCGAATCTCATCCTTGTGAAATATGAGTCTGGAGTTTCTGCGGACTCTGAGGAGGGGGAGAGAATCAGAGATCTGGTTGAGTCTCGTTTTGATGTTTTTCAGACTGAAAGCGGAAGCGAGAGTCTAAACGTTTTTGGTTATCGGAGAATTGAATGTGGTGGACTCAATGAAGTGGAGCGTAGCCAATTGATCGATACGTTGAGAGAGCATCGGCTAGTTGAATCGGTCACTCAGAACCACAGGATTGAGCTTTCGGTGGTGCCGGATGATCCTCAATACAAGTTCGAGTGGGGCTTGGAAGCGATTGACGCTCCCGAAGGTTGGAAGTTCGAAACGGATTCGAGGGAGGTGATTGTTGCTGTTGTTGATACAGGAATTGATTATCGGCATCCGGACCTTGCGGCGAATTTGTGGACAAACCCTGGTGAAATAGCGGGGAATGGAATCGACGACGATGGGAACGGTTTTGTTGACGATGTCCACGGTTATGATTTTGGAGATGATGATGGTGATATTATGGATACGTATGGTCATGGCACTCATGTATCCGGAATTATAGGAGCGGTTGGGAATAATGGGGTAGGCATATCCGGTGTTTCATGGAGAGCGGATATCATGGGGGTGAAGGTAATGAATAGCCGAGGGGCTATCTATTTCGACGCCTTGGTCGAGGGGATTGCTTATGCCGTGGAAATGGGAGCTCTCGTGATTAACGTGAGCCTAGGGGGCGGATGGTATGATGCTTCGTTGAAGCAGATCATTGACTTTGCGGAGTCACAAGGAGTGGTGGTTGTTGTATCGGCAGGCAACGATTACCGTAGTATTGATGCGGTGCCGAAATACCCGGCATCTTTCCTAAATGAGAATATTCTCGCTGTAGGGGCTTCCGATTCCAGTGATCGGGTGGCTCGCTTTTCGAACTATGGAAGCCGTAGTGTGGATCTGTTTGCTCCGGGTAGGCATGTGCTTTCGTTGGTGCCGGGGGCAGGCTATAGGTATTGTAGTGGTACGTCGATGGCTGCTCCGTTTGTATCGGGAGCGATTGCCCTTGCGTATGCTGATTTGCTAGAGGAGGGAGGTTCCGTCCGTGAGGTTGTTGAGGCTGTCATAGGGGCGACGCGACCTGTGTCGTCGCTCAAGGGGTGGTCTCGGTCAAATGGAGTATTGAACCTGGGGAAGCTGCTTCGCAAACGTTGCATTTCTGCTTGTAGCGAGAAAGAGTATTTCAGCTCTTCATCGTTCGAGCCCGTGGTTGAGGTGACGATTCCGTATTCAGGAGAGTGGAAAATTGGATACTCTTTTGTTTCGGCGCCGGGAACAGGAGGAAATGGTCAAGCAGAGTTCAAGGTAGGTGAACGGCGGATCGGGACTGTCTTTGGCGTACCGATTGTTCCTCGCCGCTATGGTTGGGGGCCTCGTCTCATGCAAGGAAGCAAACGTGTTCAGCTTTATGTGGAGGAGGGGGCCATTTGCTCTATCGATGCTCGGAGTTTTGGAGGGGCGAATTGCGTTGATTTGGCTCGGATCGATCTAGCTGCGGTTGGATCTGAGAGCGTTCGTATTGAAACGCCTGACTTCCCGCGTGAGTGTGTCTCGTACACGTATTGGAATACGCAGCCGTGGTATTGGGTTCCATACTACGATGGCGTTTGGCAAAACATCGCGTACCTGTTTCATGTTTCGCCGGAACCTGGAAGATGGCTCTTTGAGATCGAGGCCGATGCGTGCGTTGAGAACGATGGCGAGATCAGTCTGCTGGTATCGGCAGGAGAGAGGGGGATTTCGAAAGAGATTGTTGGTTTGGGTGAGTTGGCGGGGAAAGTCGCCTTTCGAGATTGTATTGAAATAGAGACTACTGAGCAGACCGCCTTCGTGAAAGTGGTGCTCAGCTCGATTGAGGATATTGAAATTAATTCGTTTCGCAGCTGCCTGCGCAAGGCGGCGTTTGTTCCGGTGGTTGCGAATCGACTGTGCTCGTTCGTTCGTCCGGGCATTTCCGAAAAGGTCTGCGCGGTCTCGATCCCTGAGCGAGGGGATTGGTTGGTTGATTTGAATCTTGCGGCCGTTTCCTATGGTGGTGGGGCTGTGTCTGCAGAGCTTTGGGTAGGTGGAGGAGTGATGGAAACGATTGAAGCGAGACGTTTTCCACCGGTCTACTATTGGAGCGGGATGAGTCTTCTTCAGGTCCAGAAACGAGTGGATGTAAGTACGAGGGGCTCTGAGGATTGCGTACTTAAGATCAGGTCGACCCGGAATCCGGTTCGGGTTAATCTCGCCAGGATGATCTTGAGTGAAGGGGAGGTCTCTAACGCCTTTTGAGGTCTTCAACATCTACTGAATTTCAGTCTTTGCTAGCTGGGGCAATACGCGCTTCCCTGTTTGGCGATGAATCGGATCGATAGGTTGATGGGGACGATGTTGCTCTTGCAAAGCCGGCGGGTGACGCGGGCGGAGGATATTGCGGAGCACTTCGAGATCAGCTTGCGGACCGTTTATCGTGATGTGGCGGCCTTGAGCGAGATTGGCATTCCAGTGATCGCGGAGGCCGGGGTGGGCTACTCGTTGATGAAGGGCTACCTTCTGCCGCCGATCATGTTTTCCGAAGACGAGGCGGCGGCATTAGGGATGGCGGCTATGTCTTTGAGCAGGACGAGTGATCCCTCTTTAGACGCTTCGATTCAGTCTGCTTTATTGAAGGTCAAAGCCGCTTTGCCGGAGCGGCAGCGAGCTCGGCTCGAGCGGGTGGAGGAGTCGGTGGTTTTTGGCTGGGACAGCTACGCGGATAAACCGGAGGGCAAGATTGCGAGTCTCGTCGACCTGCAGAAGTGCCTGGCGGAGCAGAGAGCGCTTCGGATAACGTACAAGACGGGAGGGCGAGGCGAGGTGACTACGAGAGAGGTGGAGCCGTTGGGCTTGATCCACTACCTGGATTACTGGCATGTGATCGCGTGGTGCCGTTTGCGGCAGGATTATCGGGATTTTCGTTTAGATCGTATTCAAAAGTTGGATTTTCTGGATGTGGAGGTGAGGCGTCCAAGCGGCTTTGACTTGCAGCAGTACCTGAAGTCGCAGCGGACGGAAGAGGTCTCTCTTGAGGTGAAGGTCTTTTTCGACTCCTATGCTCTCTGTCGAGCGAAGCGTGAATGGTCTTTGGGGTTGGTTGCTGAAGAGGAGCTCGCAGGAGGGGCGATTCTCACGCTCTCGACTGGCGATTACGATTGGATGACCGGCTGGTTGCTCTCATTTCGGGAAAAGGCTCGTGTGATCGAGCCGCAGACAATGAGGGACCTCTTGGTAGAGGAGGCAAGGCGGCTTGCGATGCACCATGCGGGGGGCGGGAGCGTCTGAAATCCAGCTGAACCTTTTCAGTTGAGCTCTGTCGGAGGGGGGAGCCCCTAGTTAATCTTGATCGTTGGCCTGCTTTCTGCAGAAAATGTTGGCGACAGTCTAGTCCCCTTATGGGCTCAAATAGTATCCGAGTTCTGAATATGAAAAAATACACTTCTATCTTTTTTGCTATCGCTTTCGTTTTTGCCGCTCCTTTCGTCGTTCAAGCAGACGAGGACGATCACACTCCGCTAGAGGAGGAAATGGATGCCATGAACAAGAGCTGGCGTCATGTGCGTCGTGCGCTTCGAGATCCTGCGAAATTCGCTGACGCGGCCAAGAAGGTTGAGACCATGATCGTGCACGCGGAGAAGTCTATCGAGATGGAGCCGATTCTGTTGGCGGAGCAAGAGGGTGCGGAAGCCAAGAAGAAGTTCATGGAAGGCTACCAGAAGGGTATGCGCTACACGGTTAAGATGCTCAAGGAGCTGCAAGCTGCGTTTGAGGCTGGCGATGCCGAAAAGGCGACCGAGCTCGTGAGCAAGCTCAACGACGCCCGCAAGAAGGGGCACCAGAAGTACAAGCCCGAAGACGAGGACTGATTCCTCGCTCGCTTTGCGATTTTCCGAAAGCCTCGATGCCTTGCGCGTTGAGGCTTTTTTACGAAAAGGGAATCCTGCTGACATAGGGTTGTCAGTTCGAGGGGCTAGAGTGGGTGCGTATGAAGAATCGCACTGTTACTATCACTGTTTCCGCCTCCTTCGATGAGGTGTTTAGTTTCCTGGCCAACCCTGAGACCCTGCCGTTGTGGGCGACATCCTTTAGCAAGGCGGTTCGAAAAGAGTCGCAAGGGTGGGTGGTCGAGACGGGCCAAGGCGAATTGGCGTTTGCGATCGATGCGGATCGTTCGAGCGGTTGCATCGAGATGCTGGCAGGGCCGACGGCGGAGGTGATGGAGAGCTTTCCGATTCGCGTGTACAAGGCGGATAACGGGCAGACGGTGGCTTCCTTCACGATGTTCATGTCGCAGCGTCCCGGTATGACTGAGGCTCTGTTTGAAATGCACTATAGAAAGCTGGTGAACGAGGTGGAGAGCTTGCTGGAGCGTTTTGGAGGTGGGGAGATTAGCACTGGGCTACCTGGGGCGAGCTCGTTTTGTCTTGGTTTGGTGACTGAGAGTTTAGCGGTTTCTCGAGATTTCTATGTGGAGAAACTGGGCTTCAAGGCGGTCTTTGATGCCCCGTGTTACGCGCATCTGGTTCGCGAGACGGATGGGGCGCAGATTGGCTTGATGGCTTCGACGAGCGAAGCGGGGCAATCGGAGTTGGAGAACGGCACCCAAGGCAAGGGCCTGTGGATCACGCTCTATGTGGAGGACGTGGATGCGGAGTTTGAGCGCTTGCGGTCGGAGGGAGTTGTTTTTCGCGAGGAGCCGACGGATCAGCCTTGGGGGGAGCGAACTTGTGTATTGGCTGACCCCAATGGGGTTTTGATCTATCTCAGCAAGTTGACGGGCAAGATGGACGAGTCGCTCAAGCAGTACGTTGTGACCGGCGAGCCGGTGCTTGTTAGCTGAGCTAATCGGACTGATTTCTCGACTTTTTCGTGCTCGGAGGTATCTCGCCCTCATGAGTACGGAAAAGTCACTGGTCGTCGCCTACTACAAATTCGTAGACCTGCCGGATTTCGAAGCCCGCAAGCAGCCTTTGCTCGAGCTCTGCGAGGCGAATGGAGTCAAGGGGACCATCCTTTTGGCCCACGAGGGGATCAATTCCACCATGGCGGGACCCGAAGCGGGTGTGGAGGCTGTGCTCGAGTACTTGCAGAGTGACCCGGCGATAGGGGAGCTCGTGGTGAAGCGGTCGTGGACGGACGAGTGTCCCTTCTACCGCATGAAGGTGCGGCTTAAGAAGGAGATCGTACGGCTTGGCATGCCGGAGGTGAATCCGAATGACCAGGTGGGCGAGTACGTCGCCCCGGAGGATTGGAACGAGCTCATCTCGGATCCTGATGTCGTGGTGGTCGACACGCGCAACGATTACGAGTACGAGATCGGTACCTTCAAAGGGGCGCTTGATCCGAACACGAAGACTTTCCGTGAGTTTCCTGCCTATGTCGAAAAGGAGTTGGCGGACAAGAAGGACAAGAAGATCGCCATGTTCTGCACGGGCGGGATTCGTTGCGAGAAGTCGACTTCCTACTTGTTGAAGGAAGGTTTCGACAAGGTCTATCACTTGGATGGAGGCATTCTCAACTACCTCGAAAAGGTGGATCCCGAGGACAGCATGTGGGAGGGGGACTGCTTTGTTTTCGATAATCGCGTGGCGGTCGACCACTCCCTGAAGAAGGGGGACTACGAGATGTGCCGGGCTTGCCGCCATGCGTTGACGGAAGAAGACTTGAAGTCCGATAAGTTTGTTGAGGGGACGAGCTGTCCCCATTGTTACGATACGTTGACGGAAGAGCAGCGCGTGCGGGCGGCAGAGCGCCAGCGTCAGGTCGAGATCAGCAAGGCTCTCGGCCGCAAGCACATCGGCGCGACCCAGCTCGAACGCGAGGAATGGCGCGAGATGAAGCTCAAGGAACGAGCGGACCGGAACAGGAAACGAGAAGACTGAGCCTCCGTCGTTTTTGCCTGATCGCCGCTGCGATTGAGCCCAAAGCCTCGTGCGATGCCATTGGGGGACGCTATTGTCCATCTTTGGCTAAAATGTTCCCGGTCCTTTCGGTAGACCTGGAGCTCGGATGGGCTAGGATGACGGGCGAGATGCTGAAGACGTTTTTTGTATTTTTCCTGTCCCTTTACGGTTGTTTGGCCCTGCAGGCGAAGAGTCGCCCGAACATCGTTTTGATCATGGCGGACGATTTGGGGCTTGGGGACTTGAGTCACTATGTCCGGAAGGAGACGGGCAAGGAGCCGGTTTTTGAAACGCCGACCTTGGATGCTTTGGCTCGAGAGGGGCTTTGGTTTACCGATGGGCATTCGGCGACGGCTTTGTGTTCGCCGACTCGCTATTGCGTGATGAGCGGGAACAACAACTATCGATCTTACGCCCCGTGGGGTGTTTGGGGAACTTTTCGCGAGTCTGCGTTTGTGAAAGGAGAGGCGACGCTTGGTTCTGTGGTGAAGGATGCCGGGTATCGTACGGGCTTCATTGGCAAATGGCATCTGGGAGGCGACTTCTTGGACAAGAAGACGGGTAAGCTCTTTCGCGGTGACGATCGGCGGGATCCGGATACGACGGTCGATGCGTCCAAGTATGTGGCGAACGGGCCGAAAGACTGCGGGTTTGATTATGACTTTACCCTCCCTTGCGGCATCCAAGGCCCAATCTACATCGCCTATGAAAACGAGAAATGGTATCCGCTTTCTGAAGACTCCGAGCTTGTGTACTTGTGGGAAGAGAACGCGATCAATCCGAAGGATGTTTCGGACAAGGGACCGGGAATGGGGGATAGCGCCTGGGACACTCGAAAGATTGGAGACCTGATCTCCAGCAAGGCTGTGGACTTTATTGAACGCCAGTCTGAAGAGGAGCCGTTCTTTCTCTACTACTGCTCTCCGATGGTGCACATCCCGCATGTGCCGCCGGCTGCGTTTGACGGCCAGAAGATTAGAGGAGCAACGCCGTCGTTGCACCTCGATATGGTGGTTGAGCTGGATCTCCAGGTGAAACGGATCGTGGAGGCTTTGAAGGTTAAAGGTGTTTATGAAGATACGTTGATCGTCTTCACCTCGGACAATGGAGGTTTGGTGGTCGATGCGGATACGGAGAAGGCGGGCCACGACTCGAGCGGTCTTTGGGCGGGATCAAAGAATCTCGCTCTCGAGGGCGGGCATCGAGTGCCGTTTTTCGCGGTTTGGCCGGATCAGATAAAACCGGGATTGACCGATGAGTTGGCAGTCAACCAAGACATGCTGGCTACCTTCGCTTCGCTTGTGGGCACGCATGTCCCTGAAGATCAGGCGAGAGACTCGAATAACCTGCTTCCTCTTCTCTTGGGGGAGGACGGATTTGAGCAGCGGGACTTTCTAGTGATGCAGGCCGGGTCGAGAAACGAGCTGATATTTCGTAAGGGTGATTGGAAGCTGATCATCAAAAGCGATCCGAAGCTGAGTTTCTTCAAGCCGCAGAACTTGTTTAATTTGAGAGACAACCCGTATGAAGACTCAAAAAAGGATCTTGTACGGAATCCTGAATACAAGGGGCGAGTCGATGCGATGCTGAAGGAATATATCAATATTCGAAACTCCGGCGTGAGGACTGCCCCGTACAATCTGTAGCTTCTTGTTTAGAAAGCGCGGATTTAAGGGGTCGGTTGGATCGTGCTGATTCCGACTGTGTCGCTATTTTTGCAAGACTGCTTCGAGCTTCCGGATGTAGTCCCGGCGAGCTAAATCGCTTTTTTCATAGATCTCGTAGAACTGGGCGATCGAGGGGGCCATTGATGCAGCTAGAGTGTGGCCCATTGGATTTCTTATGCGGAAGCGGCCGATGCTTTGCGTGAAGTTTTGTTCAAGTGTTGTAAGGTGTTCTATCCGCCCATCTCTTAGTGCTTGGAGGACATCTTGCCAATAGTCGTAAACGAGGTTCGCTGACGCTTTGGGAAGGAAAAGTGGGTACAGACTGTTGTGAAGATCTGCTTGTAGTAGGAATCCTTCGTAGAGGTAGACAATCTCTTGGTCGAAATTTCGTTCGAGAATCTCTATAGGGTATAGAGTCGGATGTATGTTTGCGGTTGTTGGCTGTATTAAGCGTTTGGATATATCGTAATTGTCTACGATGTAGTTTGCTGGTTCTAGGCAAATCGCTGTAACAGCCACAACCGTTAGGCACTCTATCAAGGTGCGGGAATCAGGGAGTGTTTTGTTGGCGATGGACATCATACGATGAAGCTCCAGAAGTGCTTGGTCGGGGTGCCCTTGAACTAATAGCAAGTAGGCTCGTTTAGAGAGCTCTTTTGCAATCGTCCGAGTGTATCCAGTAAACACGGTTGATGTGTCTAGCGAATACTCGGAATTACCCCCGATCAGTTCGAAGTTATCTAGCTCTTTGAGTAGTTCGTCGAGTTCTGGTTGGGAACTCCATCTGGCTTCTACTTCAGCTCTGTGTGTGAGAACATACTCGGACTTTTTCTCGCTTGTGAGCTTTTCATAGTAGGATTGGCTGAATCCCAAAGTGTGATCGGGATCCGTAGAATGCTCGCGACTTTCTGCAATGATGTCGTGAACGGTAACTCCCTCTTTTAGGCGATAGATTCCTGAACCTTTGGTTTCTTCTTCGAGGAAATCTCTGAAGAAAGCGCTCGATTGAATCGGGTCTGGGGGAAGAATGAACTCTATGTTTGATAGCTCTTTAAGGAGCTTTTGACTTTCTTTAGCATCTTGGGGTGGCGGGTACTTTGCTTCGTATTCTAGCGGGAAATTAAGTTGCTCGTCATCAGTGGTCGACCAAAGCAATAGTACACTGACTATCCCCGCTAGTCCCATGGCTATCCCAACTAATTTTTTTCTCATACGGTTGCGGCTAGGTTGCGAGTATTGGTCAGAATCGGAAGACTAATTTTTCCAGACGAGGATTGCTTGGGGAGAGTTCGGATGGTGCTTGCTTTGAAGAAGGGGACGGGCAAGGAAGGTGGGGATGGAAAGGGTGATCATCGACAGTGACTGGGGAGGGGACGTTTTGCAGTTGGCGAGCGTGCTTTTGTCGCGGCCGAGTGAATACGAGATTCTTGGAGCTACGGTTGTGTTCGGGAATGCGTCTCTTGAGCAGAATCTGGAGAATGCGGGGGCTATCCTGAAGTTTCTGGGAGTAGACGATCGAGTAGCTCGCTTCCGAGGCGCTGCTGCTCCGAGTGGCTGCGAGGCACCGCCTGAGGGAGATGACGCGCATGGCCGGACTGGGCTTGGTGAGGTGGTGCTGCCACTTTCTGAAGCGTCGGTGGATTCTAGGGACGCAGTGGACTTTTTGATTGAGGCGATTGAGCGAGAGGCAGCCGGTTCGGTTTGCCTGATTGCTACGGGCCCCCAGACGAACGTTGCTCAGGCGATTCGGCGAGCTCCTGAAGTCATGAAAAGGTTGAAGGAGATTCGCATTATGGGTGGCTGTGTTCGTCCGCTAGATGGATACCGGGTTAATGATGATCTGGAGAGGACGAGTCAGGAATCCATCCTACGGCGAGGGAATATCACGGAGTGGGCCGAGTTTAACTTTCAGCAGGCGGCGGAGGATGCTGCGACTGTATTGGATTCAGGGATACCTGTTGTATTGTTTCCAATGGACTGCACCCATCAGCTGATGTTTACCCCAGCGAGAGAAGCAAAGATCTTGGAAAGACTGTGTGGCGTGAGGGAGAAGGCGATTCAGTTGATCGGTTTGCTTCGAGCTCCGGAAGCGATTGATCAAGCGAAGTTTGCTCTAAACTCTGTCATGCACGATGTGAACACGACGGTGTCCATGGTGAGGCCGGAGCTCTACGAAGGGATTCGAGGTACGGTGAGTGTAGGGACGGTTGGTAGAGCTATTGGCGAGTCACGGTTCGAAGAGGTGGACTCGGGCGCTCACTGGGTGGCGAAACGTATCCTCGATCCGGATGCGGTTTTTGAGGAGTTGCTGCGCTCTTTGCGAACCTTGCTGCTTCAATAGTGTTTGTAGTGCTCGAGAGAGCCAGTGGCTGCGTAGTCCGCTACGCGTTTGTGAATTGTCTGGCGTTCTCTTTCGGAGAGTTGGGCGTAGCTGCGTGCGTTTCTGACGTTTTCTCGTACGTGCTCCACGGTGTCGGTTCCGCTGGTGAGCGAGGCGACGGGCAAGGAGTAGACGTAGTGATGGGCTTCGCGGACGGAGATTTTCTGGGGTATGATCGGCTCTCGGTATTGCCCTTTGATGGGGCCCCAGGGGGCTTCGCCTCCGAAGAAGCTGCCGCCGGCCATGGTCTTCATGGCGATGACTCCGAGGTTTTTTTCGATGGCTTGGGGAAGGGCGTGGGTGATGAAGCTGTGGTAGGCTAGGTCGACGGCGTTGACTGGCATGAGGACAACTTCCATTTCAGGGAGGCCCCTTTCGATCAGGTGAATATTAGCTTCAGGAGTGGTGTGGCCGCTGAATCCGATGTGCTTGATTTTTCCGGCGGCTTTGGCTTCGAGCAGAGCGTCGTAGACGCCGTTGTTGATCCGGTTTTCCGCGTCCTCTTTGCTTTTGATCCAACGCATCAGGTAGATGTCGAGGTAGTCGGTTTTTAGGCGCTTGAGTGACTCGTCCAGATGGCGGCGTGTGGTCGCTCCATCGGTGCTGGTGGTTTTGGTCATCAGCGTGATGTGCTCTCGGTACTTGGGGGTGAGGTATTTGCCGAATCGTTCTTCGCTGCGGCCTTTCTGGTAGCCTTGGGCGCTTTCGAAGAAGCGGCATCCGCCTTCGATAGCTGCTTCGATTCGGGCTTGGGCTGACTCTTCGCTGCGACTGCCGATATGGGCTCCGCCAATACAGAATAGAGTGACGTCCAGTCCGGTTTTGCCGAGGCGGCGACGTGGGAGGACGTAGCCGAGAACGTCTGAGGTTTCGGCTTTGAGTGGAAGCTGTGAGCCGATCAGGCCAGCTGTGAGAGCGGTTGATGTTTTGAGAAACTGTCTACGATTGAGCGGATTTTCTTGGGGCATGTACGGAGAATGGGTGATGAAGAGGGGCGAGGACATGCGGTGGAGGCTGAACCGTTTAGCTTGTTGTATCCAAGGTGTGGATCTTTGGAGAGCAGATACATCGGAAGCTTGCTAGCTTAGATGGGGAGGAGGTAGTTTGGAGTTGTGTCAGGATCAAACTACCAGGAAACGTTGGAGGCTGTGTTTGGCTTCGATTCCTTCCGTCCGGGGCAGGAGCGGATTATCAAGCAAGTCTTAGCCGGGAATTCGGCGTTGGCTGTGTTTCCGACGGGGAGTGGAAAGAGCCTGTGCTATCAGTTGCCAGCTTTGATGCTCGATGGGCTGACGATCGTGATTTCCCCGTTGATCGCCCTGATGAAGGACCAGGTGGATTTTCTGTTGGGAAAAGGCGTGAAGGTGGCGCGTCTCGATTCGACGCTTTCAGCGGCGGAGGCGCGTCAGGTTTACAGCGATGTGAGGGCTGGAAGCCTGAAGCTTTTGTATGTGGCTCCGGAGCGGATTTCTAACGAGCGATTTTTCGCAGCGATCGAGGGGCATGTCATTTCGCTGATGGTGATCGACGAGGCCCACTGTATTTCAGAGTGGGGGCACAACTTTCGTCCGGAATACCTAAAGCTCGCCATCGCTGCCAGAGCTCTGAAGGTCGAGCGAGTGTTGGCGCTTACGGCGACGGCAACGCCAAGTGTGGTGGAGGATATCGTGCGTGAGTTTGAGATTCAGCGCGAAGCTTACGTGAACACTGGTTTTCATCGCCCCAATCTTCACCTGGAATTTTCTCCTACGCCGGAAGCGGAACGAATGGGAGCGTTGCAGGATCGCCTCAACGCGATTCCTGTGGGGCCGACGGTTGTTTACGTGACTTTGCAGAAGACGGCTGAAGAAGTGGCGGCTCAGCTTGTTGCGGACGGATTTTCGGCGAGAGCTTACCACGCGGGGATGAAGAGCGAGCAACGAGCCGAAATCCAGGATTGGTTCATGGCTTCGACTGAAGGGATCGTGGTGGCGACGATCGCTTTTGGGATGGGTATTGATAAATCGGATATACGCCGGGTTTTTCATTTCAACCTTCCCAAAACCTTGGAGAACTATTCGCAGGAGATTGGACGAGCGGGGCGG
The DNA here is from genome assembly GCF_016595505.1 of Pelagicoccus mobilis. GTDB lineage: Bacteria > Verrucomicrobiota > Verrucomicrobiia > Opitutales > Opitutaceae > Pelagicoccus > Pelagicoccus mobilis. Next base: position 13,950 of record NZ_JAENIL010000044.1, read on the forward strand.
GATGGGAAGCCGTCGCATTGCGAGGTTCTCGGTTCCGGAGAAGACTTGGTGGTGCTCGAGAATTTTATCTTCGGGGACACGCCAACGGAGGAGTCGATTCGTGTTTTCGCATCGTTCATGTTGGAGCAAGAAGATGAGTTCGACATCTCGCTCTACCAATTGTCTCAGCTCACTGACATACGGCCTTTGGTTTTGAGCACTTTGCTGACTTATCTGGAACTGGAGGGGGTGATCGAGTTCACTGCTCCGTTTTATAGCGAGTACAAGTTTAAGTATCTGGAGCCGAAGTCGGAAGTGCTTGCTGCTTTCAAGGGAGAACCCGGTGAGTTTTTGAAAAGACTGCTTGCTCAAGCGAATGAAAAGAAGACGTGGAGCTACTTGAATCTGGATACGGCCGCGAAAGCATTAGGAGCAGATCGAAACAGGATCGTGAAGGCCTTCAATCATCTCGAGGAAAAGGGGATGTTGGAGGTCGGGGTAACCGGTTTGAGGCAAGGGATGCGCATGCTTGATCGGCAGCCTGAAATCGAGGTCGTTCGGAATCTCGTGGAGAAGGTCGAGCGTAACGAGGCCGGTAATCTCGAGCGAACGCGAAACGTGGTTGAGTTGCTGAATGTCGAAGGATGCAAGACGCGTTTCTTGCTATCGTACTTTGGGGAAGAGCTGAGCGAGGATTGCGGGCACTGTGGCTATTGCGAGACCGAGACAGTCGTTCCTGTTGGGCGAGCTGCTGCTTGTTTAAGCGATGAGGAGCGTGTTGTTGTCGAGCGATTCGAAGCCTCGAAGCCGGGCGGTGTTAGTACGGCACGCGAGGGAGCTCGTTTCTTGTGCGGTATTGCTTCGCCGAAGACTAGCCGCTCCCGGGCGAATCGAAGCGAGTTCTTTGGCAGGCTCGAAAAGACCCCGTTCGAGGCGGTGTTGAACTCGTTGGCGGATACGGAGTGAATTTGTGGTGGCTGGGGCTGTTGGGCGAGTGCGAGTCGAGCTTGTATTGGCTTTTTAACTCCCAGAGACTTGTATCTCGGTAGATAGCGAACAGAGTGCTACAGGTTTTATGTTATCACCCGTTTATCATTCTGTGATGAAACTTCTTTCCCTCGTGAGTCTTGCCTTTGTGTTGGCGGTTCACGTGTCGGCTCAGCCGCTGAAGGTTCACCATCTGGAGAGTGAGCAGGAGATGAGCGCGGTGAGAAGCCTGTGGCGGGATCACTTGGGGTACCTGTGGATAGGCAATCTTGGCTTGGGCTTGATGCGTTACGATGGCACGGAGATTGTGCGCTATATTCATGAGGAAGGTGACGAGACCTCATTGAGTAGTGATTTTGTTACGCGGGTGTTCGAGGACTCACGAAATCGGCTTTGGGTGGCGACGCGCGATGGATTGTCTCGTTTCGATCGCCGAATGGATCGTTTCGTTCGCTACACGGTTGGGGAGAGCCCGTCGGTGGTGGATGTTTACGAAGATGGGACGGGGCGGCTGTGGGCATTGTCGCCGGATAGTGTCGCGTGGTATGACGAAGCGTCGGATCGTTTTGAAAGCCGCAGGCTCAATTTCGAGGGACGGGAAGAAAGCGGCTTCACGAGTATGGTGGAGGATTTGCGAGGGCGCCTCTGGATCGCTGGCTCGGGAGTCGTTATTTGGGAGCTTGATGGCGAGACGCTGGCTGCGCAGCCGCATGAGCTTTTGCCGGGGGCCAATGGCTCGACCAAGAAGTTCTACCGTGATTTGTCGGGGCGACTTTGGTTGGCGGCGAGGGATGATGGATTGTTTGAGTTTCTTCCAGAGAGCCTGGAGGTGGAGCGCTACGGAATGGATTCGAGTGGGGCGGGGACGAGTGGCTCGAACGTGTCTGATGTGCTTGAATACCCGGAGGGGCGTTTGCTGATCGCTGTGGATCAAGGCGGGCTCAACTTCTTTGATAAGGCGAGCGGGCAGTTCACGTACCAGCGAGTGCAGGATGGGACTGGCTATGGTTTGAGTTCGGACGGATTGATCTCTTTTCACCAGGATAAGGAGGGGATCATTTGGATCGGTGCTTCTCGGACAGGGGTAGACTACTACAATCCGAAGATGGAACGTTTCTCTACGATCCGTAGCGGAGGCGGAGACAATGCCTTCACGTTGCGTGCTTCGGTGGTTGGCGGTGTATTCGAAGATGCTGACTCGCGAGTGTGGATAGGAACGGGTGGAGGTGGCTTGGGATGGCTGGATCCGGAGAGCGAGCGGATGACTTGGCTCCCGACGCTTGCCGAGCCTGGAGCGTTGCTGGGCTCGAACTTGATTCGGCAGATTGATCAGGGGAGCGATGGTCGCATTTGGGTCGGGACGTGGAATGGGGGCGTTGATGCCCTGGTCGAGGAGGACGGGCATTTTCGTGTGGACGAGCAGGTTTCGGAGAACCTAGCGGCGCTGGACCGGATTTCAGTTTGGGATATCGAGGTGGATCAGAAGGATCGCTTGTGGGTCGCTGCCGCGAAAGGCGGAGTCTTTTTGTACGATGACAAAGGCGTTTTGCTGAAGGAGTTTGATGAGGCCTTGCGAGAGGGGATCGTGTCGTATTCGCCGATCGTCAAAGAGCAGACGAATGGCGATATCATAATTACGACAGAGAGGGCTCTCTACCGCTTCGAGGAAGAGAGCCAGTCGCTGGAAGAGTTCATCCGGATGGATACGCCCACTGTGGTGGTTTGGGATGAAATCAAGGCGGTCTACTATGTGGGAACGGTAGAGCGCGGGGTGGTCGTTTTAGATCGGGCGGGCGAAGAGCTTCGTCGGATCGGCCATGAGGAGGGCTTGTCTAGCTTGTTTATCCGTTCGTTGGAGACAGACCGAAACGGCGATTTGTGGATGGGGACGAACGATGGGCTTTTCCACTACGAAGTGTCATCTGAACGGATGGTCCGCTATGACGCGAACGAGGGGTTGCAGGGGAATTTGTACTTCACTAATTCGTCGTGCCGGACGCGAGATGGGCGACTGTATTTTGGAGGCACGAAGGGGGTGAGTTCTTTGCTGCCTATCGAAATTCAGGAAAACTCCTATTTGCCGCATGTATCCATAGATCGAATCCAGCTTTTTGGTGAGGATTTGGTGTTTGGCGAGGACGACTCGCTGATTGAGTCGCACCCGAGCTCGTTGGATGAGCTGATTCTCGATTGGCGGCAGAATTTCCTGAAGTTCGAGTTTTCAGCCGTCAATATGACCTATGCGGGGAACAATGCGTTTGCCTATACGCTAGAGGGTTTCGACGTGGGGTGGACTTACGGTGACGCGGATTTGAGGTGGGCGAACTACACGAATGTGGACCCGGGGGAGTATGTGTTTCGGGTGAAGGCGTCGAACAACGATGGCTTGTGGAATGAGGAGGGCGCTAGTATTCGAATCGTTATTACGCCCCCGTTTTGGTTGAGGCCATGGTTTTACGCAGGTAGTCTGATTTTTCTCATATGGTTCACTTATCTCTTCATCGTTTTTCGGGAACGGCGATTGAAGCGTGAGAATGCTCGTTTGGAACAAGCGGTGGAGACACGCACGAAGGTGATTAATGAGCAGAAGGGCCGGTTGGCGGAGAAGACTGGTTTGCTAGAGAACCAGAAGGAGGAGCTAGAGGCTCAGAAGTCGGAGTTGGAGGCCCAGCAAAGCCAGTTGATGCTTCATAAGAATCACCTGGAAGATATGATCAGCGATCGGACGAAAGAGCTGGTGCATGCTAAGGATGAGGCGGAGAGCGCGAATCGTTTGAAGTCCCAGTTTTTGGCGAATCTATCTCATGAGGTGAGAACGCCGCTTAACGCAATCACGGGTCTTGCTTCGTTCTTGGATGATGACTCTCTGGATACGGAATCGCGGCAGGAGTTTATTCAAATCATCGAAGAGAATTCTCAGTCGTTGCTAAAGCTGATCGAGGGGATCTTGGATTACTCTTTGCTGGCGGCGGGGGAGATGGAGCTCTTCTCTCGGCGTTTCGAGCTCAACCCGCTTCTCGATAAGCTATTTGCGAAGTATCGGGAATTATATGACGAAAAGGGACTGTCCTTGGTGGTCGATAACACCTTGGAGGATTTTGAGTTGTCATTTGACTATGACGGAGAGCGCTTGGAGCAGATTCTGGAGAACTTGTTGAGCAATGCTTTGAAGTTTACGGAGAAAGGAGGAGCTCGCTTGCTGGTTGGCCTAAAGGGAAATGAGTTCTTTCTGAGCGTTTCGGACTCTGGTCACGGGATTCGTGAGGATGAACTGGACACGGTATTCGAGCAGTTCGTGAAATTGGATGAGGACGACATCGCGGCACGACGTGGTTTGGGATTGGGCCTGGCTATCTCTAAGTCCCTCGCGGAGTTGATGGAGGGAAGGTTGTCGGTTGTTTCTGAATACGGTAACGGATCTATTTTCACTTTGACGCTTCCGTGTGGCGAAGGGGTCGCTCTCACCGGGGAGGGAGTCGCGATTCCTCAATCGAGCAAAAGAGGAGGGGCTGATGCGTTTGAACCTGCGAGGGTGTTGGTGGTTGAGGATGAAGACGCGAATTACAAGTACTTGGAAATGGCTTTGCAGGGATTCGCTTGTGAGGTGGTTTGGGCGAGTGACGGCATCCGTGCGGTAGAGATTTTGAAGAACGACGACGCGTTTGACCTGGTGCTTCTAGATATCCGGATGCCTGGCCTGGATGGCTACTCGGTGCTGGAGTGGATTCGGGAGCGACTGCCTCATTTAAAGGTCGTTGCCCAAACGGCGTTCGCGACCAAGAGCGATGAATCTCGTATACATGCCGCCGGTTTCGACGGCTATTTGCCGAAGCCTATCGAGTTGGAGAAACTGCGGTGGTTGGTCGAAACCTTTTTGCGAAGTGATTCTTAGATCACTCGGTCGTTTGGTTCTTTACCGTCGGTGAAGAGCTGGAGGTTGCGCAAGAAGTGGTCGATGCAGGACTCGGCTTCGTTGGCGTGACCGCCTGCGGTATGAGGAGTTATGAAGCAGTTTGGAAGCTGCCGGAGCTGGTGGTCTGCGGGAAGCGGTTCAGGGTCGGTTACGTCGAGCCATGCTTCGCGGATAGGGCCATCGCTTAGGGCTTGGGCCAAGGCGGACTGGTCGACTGTGGTGCCGCGGCCGATGTTGTAGAAGACTGAGCCCGGCTTGCATTGGGCAAAGCGAGTGGCGTCGAAGAATTGCTGGGTGGCCTGGCTGTCGGGAAGGATGTTGATGATGTGATCGGTTTCCGCGAGGGCGGCGGGAAGGCTTTCGGCGTCGATGACAGGCATGCCCTCGTCGCCGCGCGGGGTGCGGCGGTAGGCGCTAAGCTTCATCTCGAAGGGGGCTAGGAGTTCCGCAAGTCGTTTGCCAATGGCTCCGTATCCGAGGATGATCGCGGATTGGCCACGGAGTGATACGCTACCGGATCTTAGCTGGTTCCACTCGTCGGTGCCGTTAGCGGTGGTGCTGGCTAGGCCTTGGGGAAGCTTGCGGGACTGGGCGAGCATGAAGGAGAGCGTGTGGTCTGCGCAGGCGTCGTTGAAAACGCTGGCGCTATTGGAGAGCTTGATGCCTTTGGAGGAGGCGAAGCTCCGAAACTCTGGTGTGTCGTAGCGGGTGACTCCGGAGGAGCTCACTTGTATCCACTTTAAGGATTCTGCCTTCTCGATCGCTTCGGTGATTGGTTGACCGAAGGCGATGTCTGCTTCGTAGAAGCTAGGTTCGATTTCGCCGAGAGAAAGAACAGAGGCGGGCTTTTTAGGTAGAATGAGCTCGTGGCCTTGAGTGCCTGCCTTGAGGCGTTCGAGCAATTCTGGGGTGAGGGCGAAGTCGACGTAGATTTTAAGAGACATGGGAGAAAGAAAGTCGGAAGTAGGAATGATGGGTTATAAAAGGGGAAACAGTTGAGCTCGCTGAAGGAGAAGCCACAGTGAACGTGGCTGGCTTTAGGAAGTGTGCTTCTTTAAATGGCTGGGTGAATGTACGAGGCAATCCCATTGTTTGAATGGCTGGGGTCGTTGCTGGCACTTCCATTGGTTTGATGGGAGGAAGGGGGCCAAGGGCTTGGGAACTGGACTGTTACGTGAGAGTGAGGAGTGACTGGAAAATGTCATGAAGTTGCGCGAAATTGCCTCTTATGAAAGCCCCATCGTTTACTTTAGCCGCGGTTTTCGGAGCATTGCTTGCGGCGCCTGTGACTGTGAAAAGCGAGCCCATCGAGCTGTCTCGTTCTGAATATGCCGACGGGTTGCATGGGTTCTGGTTGGCTCAGTGTATTGCGAACTGGACAGGACTGACGACGGAGATGGATAGAGTGGAGGTTCCGTTTTACACGGATGAGATGTGGGGACAGGCGGATCAGCCGAACATGTGGGGAAACATGGGGCCTTCTCCTACTATCGATTACTTCTTCGTTCGGGAGGGTGAAGTCTGGGGGGCTGATGATGACACCGATATTGAGTATTTGTATCAGCATTTGCTGACGGAAAGCGATTCGTGCGTTTTGACAGGGGAGCAGATTCGGGATGGATGGTTAAAGCATATCTGGTCGGACAACTTCGGAAAAGAGGGTGAAAACTATCTTTGGGTTTCGAACGAGAATGCTTACGAGTTGATGCGAAAAGGTATCCTTCCACCGGATACTAGTTTGGCGGAAAATAATCCGGACTACGAAATGATCGATGCTCAGCTGACGACGGAGATCTTTGGCCTGTTTGCTCCGGGGCGTCCGGATGTCGCGTTGAAGATGGCGAAGCTTCCGATTCTTACCACGGCTCGCGACAACGCTAAGTGGGCGTCTGAGTTTTATGTGGTGATGCACTCCTTGGCTGCGGTCTCTGAATCAAGAGGAGATATGACGCAGAGGATTCTGTGGATGGCGGAGCAAGCGAAGGAGCGCCTGCCGGAAGGTTCCTTTGTGCGGGGAATGTACGAGTTTGTGAAGGGGCGGTATGATGAGAGTCCCAAGAGCGATGATTGGGAGGCGACCCGAGACGCGCTTTATGAAGCGTATCAGTTGAATGGAAAAGATGGATACGAGTATCGTCGTCCTTTTGATGCTGGGATCAACTTCGGGGCGAGCTTGGTGAGCCTGTTCTATGGGGAGGGCGACTTGAAGCGGACGATTCAAATCGGGAGCTTAGCAGGTTGGGATTCTGATAATCCGACGGCGACTTGGGCTGGTTTGATCGGTTTTATGCTGGGCGAAGATGGAGTAGCGGAAGCGTTTGGGGTTAGTGACTTTTCGGATACATACTGGATCCACCGGACGCGTCGTGGTTTTCCTGATCGTACGCCAGATTTGGAAGGGGAGGATCGCTTTCCGTTGATGGCGCAGCGAGGGGTCGAGATTGTCGATCGAGTGGTTGAGACGATGATGGGCGGAGACGTTGATCCAGATGGCGATGTGTGGCGGATCGAGCTTCCTTGATACGCGAAACGGCCGAGCTCTTATGAGCCCGGCCGCATAAATCATCTAAACGGTTTCTTAGGGGAAACTAATTGAAGAGGGCGTCCTCTTTTACGCGGTTGTCGGCGAGGTCGAAGCTATCCCAGTCGCTGTTTTGGGTTCCTGTTGCTTTGGGAGTGAAAGAAGTGGCGAGTTGGGCGGTTCCTTCTGAGCCGCTAAGAATTTTCTGAAGATCGAGAACCGTTTGCTGAAGCATTTCGGCTTGAGAGGAGAGCTCTTCGGAGGTGCTGGCTGTTTCCTCGGCGGTGGCTGAGTTTGCCTGGATGTCGCGATCGAGTTCCGAAACGGCGCTATTGATTTGGGAAATGCTGTTGGTCTGCTCTTGGCTGGCGTTGGAGATTTCTTCGACCAGTTCGTTCACGTTGCGGGCTTTGCCGAGAATGTTCTCGAAGCTTTCGCCGACGCGGTTGGAAATTTCTACGCCGCGCTCCGAACGCTGAATGGAGTCTTCGATTTGAGTGGCGGTGTCCTTGGCGGCAGAGGCGCATCGTTGGGCGAGATTGCGAACTTCGTCGGCGACCACGGCGAATCCGGCGCCGGCTTCACCCGCTCGTGCGGCTTCGACCGCGGCGTTGAGGGCGAGGATGTTGGTTTGGAACGCGATTTCGTCGATGGCCTTGATGATGTTGGCGATGTTGTCGCTGGAGGCCTTGATCGCGTTCATGGCTTCGAACATTTCGGCCATGCTTTGTGATCCGTGCTCCGCGGCCGAACGTGTTTCGTTTGCCATGTTGCGGGCTTTGAGAGCGTTGTCCGCGTTGCGGGAGGTGGTGTTCGAAAGTTCTGAAAGGGCGGCGGAGGTTTGCTGGATGGAGGCGGCTTGTCGGCTGGAGCCGTCGGCGAGGCCTTGGCTGGAGGAAGATACCTGTGCCGCTGCGCCGCCGGTTTGTTCGGACATGGCGAGCAGGGTGGTTTCGACTTCGTTGAGCGGCTTGGTGATGGAGGAGTTCAGCAGGAGGGAGAACAGGCCTGCTGCGATGAAGCCGGTTGCCAGAATGCCGATTGTCGCCCTATAGGTGCCGCTGGCGCTTGATTCGAGGGAGTCGATCTTTTCAGCGACAGAGGGATTTTCCTTGGCGAGGGCTGCCAGTTCTTCTGCTGCGGAGCTAGCGTTGTTGGCTCCGATAATTCCGACGATACCGAGGATGAGGAAGAGGGTGGTGAGGCTGCCGACTAGGGTAAATAACCGAGCCTGGAGGGAGAGTTTCTTGAGCATGGGAGTATAACGGTCCTCTGGAGGTTTATGGGATTGGGGATCAAGGCCCTGTGTGGTCTTCAAGGCTGCGTGGTCTATCGGCTGCACCCGCTATGACTTGATGCGGAAAGCGCTCAATTGGGCAAAATTGCTGAGGGATCTACCTGGGGGGATTTTCTCTCCGTCGCCCGGATAACAAGTGTGGACCTCGAGACCGGTACTGTTTAAGAGCTGCGGAGCGCAGTCGGCTGAATCGCGAAAACGTGCTTGATCTGTCGAAACATTTATAAAATAACCAATTTACTAAAGATAAGATCATGAGCGCCGCAATTGAGACAATGGAACAGAATGACATCGACCTGGAGCAGGCTTCAGCGGAGGAGCGCGTCCGCTGGGCGGTGGAAACCTTTGGCAGCGAGCTGATCATGACGACCAGCTTTGGTACGCATTCGGCGGTGATGTTGCACTTGGTGACCTCGGTTTTGCCGGACATCCCCGTGGTTTTCATCGATACGGGCTATCTGTTTCCTGAGACCTACAAGTTTGCCCACGAGCTGAGCGAGCGTCTCAATCTAAATTTGAAGAAGTTTCTCCCAAAGATGTCGGCCGCGGAGCAGGAAGCTCTCTATGGCAAGATGTGGGAGAATGGCGAAGAGGGGCATAAGCGTTACGCTTTGATCAACAAGGTAGAGCCGATGGATCGCGCGGTGCGTGATCTAGGGGCGAAGGCTTGGCTGGCCGGCTTGCGCCGCAGTCAAGGCTCGAGCCGCAGCGAACGCCCGGTGGTGCAGGTGCAGAATCAGATGACAAAGGTCTATCCGATTCTTGATTGGGATAACCGAAAAATGCACCAGTACCTGACAGCCAACGACTTGCCGTATCATCCGCTTTGGGATGAAGGCTATGTTTCGCTGGGCGATTGGCACAGCACCTCGAAGTTGATGCCCGGAATGACTGAAGAGCAGACTCGTTTTGGCGGACTCAAGCGCGAGTGCGGCTTGCACGAGCTCTCTGGGCAGGCGGATTTCCAGATCTAAAATATTTCTGTGGGAGAGAGTTCTCCCGCAAACGACTTTTACACCAAAGTCTCAGTTAGGAAGAGCCGGACCGGTCAGGTCCGGCTTTTCTTGTGGAGTCTGTGTTGAGTGGTGGGACGCGGACAATCGCGTGACAAGCACGCACAGAGGATGTGCCTTGAGGAATGCGGTTGGATAGGCGAATAATGCTAGATCTAGGCACGAAAAAGCCGCTCTCCTGGGGGGATGAGCGGCTTGGAAATTGTTTTGTGTAAGGGGCTTACGCCTTTTCAACGAGGCCGGCCTTGATAGCCTTTACGCTGACCCACATGCGCTTGACCTGACCTGATGGGAGGCGAACCTTAACGCGTTGCACGTTTGGACGGAACTTACGCTTGGTAGTCTTGGTTACGTGTGTACCGATGCCGCCGCTCTTCTTGGACTGTCCCTTGCGGTGGATGATTGAGCCTGTAGTTGGGCGTTTGCCTGTAATTGCGCAGATTCTTGCCATGTCAGAAATTGGTTGAGAAACGGGGAAGAAATGGTTCGAGGGGGACCTTGGCAAGAACCAAATGGTGATTTTTTTGGTATCGGGTTTCGGGTACTAGGTTCTGGGGATTTCACTGCGGATGGCGGAGAGGGCTTGGAATTTTTGGCCCATCAAGGCCGGATGCATCAACTCTTTGAGCTTCTGTCGGATAGGAGCGAGGGCAGGAAGCGTTGGGTCGAAGGCTTTCTGCAGGAATTGGGGAGCGCGGTGGACGATGAAGGATTCCTGGCTTTGCAGGGAGATCTTTTGGAAGGCGTTTTTCTCCAGCTCGGCTTCGAGATGGTCCCAGCAGATGTGGTGGGTGATGTCGATTTGGCCCGGAGCGGGGAGGATGTCGGGGATTTGCTGGTGCTGGTAGTACGCTCGGGCGGAGCCCTGCGGGGTGTCATGGATAATGTTGTGCCAGGTCTTGCCGTAGTCGAAGGCGATGAAGACGCCCTGCCAGCTTGCTTCTAATATAGTAGCAGCGATTTTGGAGGAACCAGTGGGCAGGTCGATGGTGTAGCCGTTTGGCAAGTCGGTGGGAAGCTGGGGGAGGTATTGGCTGGCTGCCGAGCTGAGTGCGCTGCGTGGGGTCCAGTGTAGCTGGTCGTCTTCGAGGGTGACGCCGTATTCGACCCACTCGTTTCCGTTGAAGCGGATTTGGCGGAACGTCTGGGCGTCGAAGAGCTCGTTTGAGAAGACGACGGCTTTGGGGGGAATTTTCAACGCGTCAGCGATTCCGACGGTTTGGATGGAGCGGAAGGGGGAATCGGATTCTTGGAAGAGAGTGCCGCCTGGCTCGGCGCCGAGCTCGACCCAATCGGTTTCGGCAGGAGAGAGGCCAGTTTCCTTTAGGAGAGCGCTTGCGGCTTCGACTACGATCTCGGCGAAGGCTTCCTTCAGGCTAATCGAGGTGTAGAAGTCGGATTTCGCGTTTTTGCCGACGCGTTGCTTGTCCTGCCTGTAGTAACCGTGGGTGGGGTGGTAGAGGGCAGTCTCGATGAAGTCTGGCAGTTCGATGTACCCGTCTTGATCGGCTTTCTCGGCGAGGGCGGCGAGAATTTCGGGTGATGGATCTGGGAGCTCGGTCTTCATTTTGAGGCAGCAAGAAGACATGCGATCGTCTTGAAGTCACGCAATTTGATTGCGGGCGCCGCGGAGAGGGCTAAAGCAGTGCTGTTTGAATTTATGCTGTTAGCGATCGAAAGTTCCTGTGACGAGTCGGCCCTCGCTCTTTTTGAGCGCGGTGTGGGAATCCGTGGGGAATGGATTAGCAGCCAGGTGTCCTTGCATGCTGAATACGGGGGAGTGGTTCCGGATTTGGCGAGCCGTGAACATTTGAATAATTTTGCCCCGCTTCTAGAAACGGCTCGTCATGAACACGGCCTGGAGGGAATCTCTGAAATTGCGGTCACTACTGGGCCGGGCTTGGCGGCATGTTTGGCGATGGGCTTGGCGGTGGCTAATGCGCTGTCCTTAGCTTGGAAGGTGCCGGTCTATGGGGTGAATCATCTGCGAGCTCACGCGCACTCGCCGTTTGTATCGGTTTACGAGGACTGTCCTGAAGATTTTGATACGCGAATAGCTGAGGCGTATTTGCCTCATTTGTCTTTGATCGTTTCGGGTGGAAATACGATTTTGGCTCGAATCGACGAGGACCGGACGCTTTCTATCTTAGGGCAGACGATCGACGATGCGGCAGGTGAGGCTTTGGATAAAGGTGCGAAGCTTTTGGCTCTCGGTTATCCGGGTGGTCCAAAGCTAGAGAAGCTGGCGGTTGGAGGAGACGTGAAAGCGTATCGCTTTCCGCGTGCTCTAGTGGACAAGCCGCATCTCGATTTTAGTTTCTCAGGTTTGAAGACTAGCTTGCGTTATCAAGTCGAGAAAATGGGAGTGGAAGCTGCGGAGGCGGACTTGACTAATCTTTGCGCTTCTTACCAAGAAGCTGTAGTGGACGCTTTGATACGGAAAACGGAGCGAGCGTTGAAGGCGGGTGGCTATAAGAGCATCGGTTTGTCTGGAGGTGTCTCGAATAACGGTGTCTTGAGGTCTCGCTTTGAGGCGTTGGGGAAGAAGCGTCGGGTGAAGAGCCTAATGGCTAAGCGTTGCCATACGGGAGACAATGCGGGGATGATTGCCTTTAGCCATGTATTCGAAGGGCAAGGACGCGAGGCGGGGTTGCTCGATATTGTTCCTGCCTTGCCGCTTGATCGATTGGCTTAGAGACGGTCCTAAGAAATCGTCACTAAAATCTGTAGTAGCAGTTTTGTGTCCGTTGGGGACCCGCCTTCGCGTTAAGTTTCGGCGAGGCGAGCAACGGACGCTACCTTTAGTAGCTAGTGCTTGTTATCGTCAAAAAAAGAGGACGGCCGCTGAACGGACGTCCTTCTTGTGATTGGTTGTAAGGAGGGGCCTATTCTGCCTCTTCCTTTTTGGCGACTTTCTTGGCGGCCTTTTTGGCAGCTTTCTTCGCTGTTTTTTTGGCGGCCTTTTTCGCGGCTTTCTTTGCCGCTTTTTTGGCTGCTTTCTTGGCAGCCTTTTTCGCTGGTTTCTTAGGCTCTTCCGACGATTCGCTTTTTTCTGGTTTTGGAGCGGACTCGGATTTTGCCTTTGGTTCAGAATCGAGTTTCAGCTCGGCCTGCTTTTCCGGTTTCGGTTGAGCGGCTGGTTTGGGTTCCTGTTTTTCTTCAGGCTTGGGTGGAGAGTCGGAAGGCTGCTCATTGTTGTCAGATTCTCGGTTCTGCTCTTGGCGATCACGTCCGCGATTTCTGCCGCGGCGGCGTCCGCGTCGACGTCCCCGGCGTTGTTCGTCGGATCCATCTTCGGATGAATCGGAAGCGCGTTCTTCGTTGCGATCGTCGCTTTTCGAGGATTCGGAATCTTCACGCTCTCGCTTGGGGCGGTCCTTGCGTTGTTTTTGAGGACGTTCCGGTGTCTCGTTCACTTCTTCCGGACGATTCTCAAGGTAGGTTTCGAGAGAGAACTCTTCTTCGGAAAAGGCTTTCACGATTTTCGTGAAGGCGCGGAAGTAGGGGTTCTGCGTGTCGGAGAGGAGCGAGTAGAAGACGGTTTCCGAAGGCAGGACTGAGCAGCCCATGTTGGTGAGCGCGTTCAGGACTGGGGCTTCGTCTTGGGCTCGGCGAGAGCCGAGGCAGTCGCTGAGGAAAGTGACGTCGATATCCTCGTCGGTGGCTTGGAGTCCGGTCTGGTAGACGCAGATGGGGACTTCGAGTCCGACAATGAGCAGGTTGTAGATCTCCTTTTCGCGTAGGAAACGCTCCATGCCTGGCGAGCCGAGGGCGGAGAATGTCTGCTTGGCGAATACGCGAGGATTGCGAGCGAGCTTGAAGAGTTCGCTATTGGTGCGGCCTAGCTTGTCGGGAGCTTGCTCTGTAAAGATGGTGTGGAGCTTGAGGCAGCGCGCGGCTTCGATGGCGAAGGCGGCTCGTCTCAGGAATTCGTCCTTGTTGTGGAGCGTGTCGATGAAGCTGTCTTGAGCGTCGACGACGAGGAGGGCGACGGAGTCGAGGATTTCGGGGCGAACCTTGCGGTTTAGTTGCATGCCTGGATCAAATTTGAGTTGCGGAGCGGTTGCGCCCCGTAAGAAGCCGCATGTTAAAGAGTAATCTTTGCCCGGAATCAATCCGAAGACCGAAAATTTTCTAGCCAGTTGGGCGTGGCCGCAAATAGTGGAGGTTTATGGAATGGCATATCACCCCAATCGCTCGTAAATCGTACCTGACTGGAGAGGACTTCGAGAAGGATGACGCGGTCGCTTGCGCTCTCGTGAAGACGGAGGAAGGCGAGCTGGAGCGGGTGGATGTGCTGATCAAGGAGGCCAACGCGGTGGAGATGCCAGGCCGGGTGCTTTGTCGTTGGACGCAGCGCTTCAAGCCAAAGCCGAGTGATGGCAAGGAGGAGGCGGAGGCGCTTAAGCTGACCGCGGACAATCTGTTCATCAATCTGTTCGAAGGAGAGGAGGAGGGCTCCTTGACTGAGGAGAATTCGGAGCTGAAGCATTTCCTCGGTTTGATGCTGGAGCGTCGTAGAGTGCTTCGCGTGAAGGGGCGTACGCGGAAGTACACGCGCTACGTGCATCGTCCGAGCAAGCGCGAGTTTCTGGTGCCGGCTGTGGAATTGGACCCGAAGTACTTTTTAGAAAACCAGGAGGTGTTGTCGTTCCTGGTCGATGGCGGTGATCAGCCGGAAGGCGAAGAGGAGTCCGCCGGAGCGGAGTCTTCTGAGGAAAAGGCCGAGTAGGCGAGCGGCTTAGGCTCGCGTGGCCGTACTCTAGGATTCGAATTCGAGCGTCTCCTGTTCGAGACTCGGTTCTGCTTCGGGGGCGGGTGGCTCTTTGTCGTCGATGTGGCGGGGTGGTCGGGCGACTTTTTTGGCGAGGTAGGCTTCGCGGTCGGCCACGATGCGTTGGCAGATTTTGTGCACGTGCATGCGGAGCCACATGGCGGTGGAGGACTCGGTCGAGTAGCGGGCCGGACCGTAGGCGTGGATGCGTTCGGTCTGGAGGAGGAGATCGTTTTGTTCGAACTCCTTGTCGTTGCCCGGCTTGTAGACGGCGAAGGCTTTGCCTCCGAACTTTCGCATGACGGAGAAGGAAGGGACATCGCTGGGGCCGTCGGCGATGTAGATCATGTTTTGGAAGGGGATGCGGCGGTCCTCGGCTGGGAGCTTGGCGTTTACGTCGATGGCGTCGTTTTTGTTGGAGCCTTTGTTTATCTCGAAGAGTGCGCGTGTCTTGGTGGTGTTGTCGATCATGGTGCCGATCTGCGAGATGATGTCGTCGGTCTCGATCTCGAAGTCGTCCTGGTCGAGGTAGCCGGGGAGGAGCGGGTTTTCGATGAATTCGGAGCCCCAGATGCCTTCGACGTGGGGGGCGATGGCTGTGCCGCGGACCATCTCGGCGAGCCCAGTGGAAACGATGTAGTGCTCGAGTTGGATGTCGTGCCGGACGTATTCGGGCTTGGATTTGACGACCTCGCGGAGCTCTTCGAAGAAGTGGGGCAGGCCGTCGTAGAATTCGATCTGCTTGCCCAGTTCGCGGAGCATCTTGTTGTTGAGGCCGGGCATCTTGCCGGCTTTGGCGTAGGTGAGGATGTGGTTGAGGTAGACGCTTTCGCCGGAAACGGTGTAGCCGCGCTCTTTGTAGCGTTCTGCCATGGTGTTGACCTCGTTCCAGAAGGTGGGCTCGTCGATCTCGAATGTCTCGAAGATCGGCTGCTGCATGTAGCCGGGGATGAGGGTCTTGTCGAAGTCCCAGATGATGGCGACTTTGTTTTGGGTGAGATAGGTTTGGGACACGGAATCGAGGGATTTAGGTGTTGGGCAATTAGGCTGTAGGGTGGGGGTGGTGAGGCAATCTGCAAATGTGGCGCTTGCTATGTGGCTTGCTTTTGGTAACGGATTTGCGTCTTTTTCAATGCTCTGCCTGCCAAGGGGCGGAACTCTTGCAATTATGGCTATCAAGCTCCCAGATATTTCTCCGTTCAAGGCCCGCGTCGAAGAGATCGACGAGATGATGAACGCGCCTGACTTTTACAGCGACGCCCGTCGTTCGGCTGCGATTTCCCGCGAGCAGATGAAGCTGCGCCAACTGCTGGTGGATTACGAGGCCTTGGACAAGGCGAAGGAGCAGCTGGCTGAAAACAAGGAGATGATGGCGGACCCGGATGGGGACGAGGAGCTGAAGGAGTTGGCGGAGATGGAGATTCCGGATCTGGAGGAGCAGATCGAGTCGCTTGAGGAGAAGATTTTGACCGCGATGATCCCGCCGGAGGAGACGGATTCGCGAAACACTATTTTGGAAATCCGCGCTGGGGCTGGCGGTGACGAGGCGTCGTTGTTCGCGGCGGATCTGTACCGCATGTATTCGCGTTTGGCGGAGCGTCAGGGGTGGCGTGTCGAGCAAATGAGCGCGAGTGAAAGTGGTATCGACGGTTTCAAGGAAGTCATTTTTTCGATCAGCGGGGAAGAGGTTTACAAGAAGCTGAAGCTCGAGAGCGGTGTGCACCGTGTGCAGCGTGTTCCGGAGACGGAATCGCAGGGGCGTATCCACACGTCGACGGTCACGGTTGCGGTTTTGCCGGAAGCGGAAGAGGTGGACGTGCAGATCAACCCGCAGGATTTAGAAATCACCGCGACTCGCGCAAGCGGAGCGGGCGGGCAGCACGTTAATACGACTGACTCCGCGATCAACATCGTGCACAAGCCTACGGGTATCACGGTTTACTGTGCGGACGAGCGTTCTCAGATTAAGAATCGGGCTAAGGCGATGAAGGTTCTCTACTCTCGTATCTTGCAGGTGAAGCAGGAGGAAGAGCGTGCCAAGTATGCGGAGAACCGTAAGCAGCAAGTCGGTACGGGGGATCGAAGCGAGCGTATCCGCACTTACAATTTCCCGCAGAGTCGACTGACGGACCACCGTATCGGGATGACGATCCATAGTTTGACGCAGGTGATGGATGGCGAGCTCGACGAGGTGTTGGCTGCCTTGCAGGCGGAAGATCAGCGTCTTAAGATTGAGGCTCTGATGACTGGCCCTCAGTCTTGATTCTTTGGATACGCGTTTCCTCGAATGGCTGAGATGCTGACAGTGTTGGACGTTGTTCAACGTAGTTCCGTTTTCCTGGAGGGGAAGGGAGTTGAGAGCCCGCGCTTGAATGCTGAGTGGTTGATCGCTTCGTCTTTGGGGATCGACCGGATGAAGCTGTACATGCAGTTCGATCGGCCGTTGAACGAAAACGAGCTGACGGATATGCGAAGCAAGGTGGCCCGCCGGGCGAAGCGAGAGCCGTTGCAGTACATTTTGGGCACGGCTCCCTTTCATGAGCTCGAGCTGAAGGTGGATGCTAGGGCTTTGATCCCGCGCCCGGAGACGGAGCAGCTGGTGGAGCTCGCGATTGACTCGCTGGGTGAAAACGATGGTGCCTATCGTATCCTAGATTTGGGTACTGGGACGGGTGCGATCGCTCTGGCGTTGGCCTTTGCCCTGCCGCGAGCGGAAGTGTTCGCGTTGGACGCGAGCAAGGAGGCTTTGGAGCTGGCGCAAGAGAACGCGATCGGGTGCGGGCTGCAGAATCGTGTGACGTTCGTTTTGTCGGACTGGTTTACGGATCTGGAGGAGCCGGGAGACTTTGATATGATCGTTTCGAATCCGCCGTATTTGACGGATGAGGAGATGGGAACGGCGGAGCCAGAGGTTAGGGATTTCGAGCCGCTTTCCGCATTGCGTGCCGACCGGGATGGATTGGCTGATCTGGAAACCATCATGGAAGGAGCTTTTGCCCGGCTGAAAGAGGGGGGTGTTCTTTGGCTGGAGACGGGGATAGCCCATCGCGAGTCGCTTGAGAGCTTTGGGGCGCGGATCGGGTACCATGACGTGATCGGGACTGACGATTGGAGCGGTAGGCCGCGTTTTGTAAAAGCGATCCGTTAGGACCTGTCTTTAAGTGAGCTCTTTGCTGGTTCGAGCCCAGATCGAACCACCGCAAGGCAGCCAAAGCCTTGCGACAAGAGTGTCGGATGGCTTTGGCGGATCCCGCGAACTTCGTTTTGGGCCGAATCGTTTCCGCCTTCCTTTCGATACGCCGTGACGAGTCGCGACAGGGCCAATTTTTCGAGGAACTACGTTGTTGTTCGCCTCGCTGTCGTCGCTGCGCTCCTCGGTAGCCAAATGGGACAGAAAAAAGCCCCAGCCCTCAATGCGCGCAGTTTCATGTCGAACGTTCGACACGAAACTGCGCAAACGCTCTCTACAATCGCCCCCAAAAAAATGGGTTCCTGCTAGCTTTGAGTTCATTTAAAGACAGGCCCTGGCTCGCACTTTGCCGTTAATTGTGTAAGGTGGATTTACGTAAGTAGGTAGGGATAAGGTTCTCGACATATTTACGGAATGTGCCATGCCGTTGGGCTGAATCCGAAGAGGGGGATCATCCGCCTCTAAAACTCTTGTTACGCTCTCTATGTCCGAATCGTTGGAATCGAAGTATTCGATTAGCTCCGAGGCGCTGGGTGAATGTCCCTCGCGCTTGGAGTGTCGCTATAATTGTAAGAACTTTAATGATTGGGCGGAGCTGAAGAATTTTCTAATCGAATCCTACGGGATCGAGGGAGCGGTGATCGGCTTGCAGGCGGACTACATGAGCTCGGAGAGCGTGGACGACCTGGAGGCGATCGAGATCACTGAGTTTTCGAACGATTCCGTGTTGCTCGCGATGTCGGTGGGGCGGAGGATCGCGGTGGTGGTGCATCTTGTTGCGAGCGAGGCGCAGTCGACTGCTTCCGGGGATTGGAGGCCTAAGGCTGATTATCGGGCGATATTGTCGTGCGCGAAGGGGGTGCATTGCCGTTCGGTACGAAATCGGGTTGTCGAGCTTATGTCGAACCGGGGGCAGCGCGAGGTCGTGTCATTCTTTCTGAATTCAGAGGGCAGGATCGAATCTGCTTCGGGGACCGCCGCCAAGTTTTGCGAGAAGCATTTCGAGGGGAGCGAACGAATCGAGGGATATTTTCCCTACGATCGGTGGGACTACCTCCAGGGGGTTCTCAAGCGTCAGACCAAGGCTCGGGATCCTCTTTATCGTAAGGAGAGCGTGGTCTTTTCGTTTTTCGAGGAGACGGGGGTGGTCGACTGCCTTTTGCAGAGCATGGGCGATAGCGGCCATCTGCTTTGCTTGTCGCTCCACGAATAGGGGGATGGTGACGCGGACCGGTCGTTAGCTATCTTTATGGCTGAACCGGTTGCGAATTAGTGCGGTGTCGATTCATCGATTAGCTTCGTTGATCGAGATTCCTCATATTTGGAACTTTCCGTCTTAAAGCTTGATTTGCGAAGTTCGATAGTAATAAAAGAAATAAAGGTATTTAATAGCAATTATTCTAAATGCTCTAATTAGCAACGCTACTAGCCTAGGATGAACGTCATTTTCCTAACCGTTTTTATCGGACTGATACTCGTGGGACTCGCGCTCACGTTTTTCGCTTTTACGCGGAAGACGTCGACGTGGAGCAGCCCTGAACGTGACAGTCTGATGCCTCTCGAAGAGGAGCGGACGGTTGCCCATCGCGAAAGAGACTAAGCCCGAGGCGAACGAGTTTCCCACAACCAGCGAACACCTCCTCAAACAATACTGACCTTATGTCCGATCAGAAACTAGTAATCGAGTACGACGACCAGACTGTGCGCATGTTCATGATGGCCTCCATTTTTTGGGGCATCGTCGGCATGCTCGTGGGCGTCATCGTCGCCGCACAGCTAAACTTCCACTTCCTGAATTTTGATACGTCGTGGCTGACCTTCGGACGTTTGCGTCCGCTGCATACCAATGCGGTCATCTTCGCCTTTGTGGGCAACATGATGTTCGCTGGGGTCTATCATTCGACGCAACGTTTGGTGAAGGCCCGCACCGGATCGGACCTGCTTTCGAAGATCCACTTCTGGGGCTGGCAGCTGATCATCGTTTCTGCGGCGTTGACCCTTCCACTTGGTTACACTCGTGGTAAGGAGTACGCGGAGCTGATTTGGCCGATCAATATCGCCGTCGCTCTCATCTGGGTCGTTTTCGCGATCAACTTCTTCCTCACGCTGGCGAAGCGAAACGAGAAGTCGCTCTACGTGGCTATCTGGTTCTACATCGCGACGATCGTGACGGTGGCGATGCTCTACATCGTAAATCACCTTTCGATCCCGACCAGTCTGCTTCACTCGTATCCGATTTTTGGAGGTGTGCAGGACGCGCTTGTGCAATGGTGGTACGGTCACAACGCGGTGGCGTTCTTCCTTACCACGCCGATCCTCGGTATCATGTACTACTACATGCCGAAGGCGGCGGACCGACCGGTTTATTCCTACCGTCTCTCGGTGGTGCACTTCTGGTCGCTGGTATTTATCTACATCTGGGCGGGGCCTCACCACTTGCTCTACACGGCGCTTCCAGGCTGGCTGCAGCAGCTCGGCATGATCTTCAGCTTGATGCTGTGGGCTCCTTCTTGGGGTGGTATGCTGAATGGTCTGCTTACGCTCCGTGGCGCTTGGGATAAGCTCCGTACGGATCCGGTTCTTAAGTTCTTCGCGGCGGGTGTTACCTTCTATGGCATGGCTACTTTTGAGGGACCGCTTCTTTCTATCCGCTCGGTGAACGCTCTCGCTCACTACACCGACTGGATTATCGGGCACGTTCACGCAGGTACGCTCGGTTGGAACGGTTTCATGGCAGCGGGCTTGTTCTACTTCCTCGCTCCGCGTCTTTATAATACAAAGCTCTACTCGGTCTCCTGGGCCAACATGCACTTCTGGCTCGGCCTCGTGGGCATCCTGCTCTACGTCGCATCGATGTGGGTATCGGGCATCACGCAAGGTCTCATGCTCAACAATGCGGATGAGCAAGGTATCCTCGCGTATCCAAACTTCTTGGAAACGCTGCAATCCATCCGTCCGCTAATGCTGACTCGTGTGGTTGGCGGCGCGCTCTACCTCGCTGGTTTCATCCTTATGGCGGCGAACATTTGGATGACGGTTAAGTCTGGCAAGGCAGTGAACGGTGTCTGCGAGGTGGCTGATACTGAGGAGGAGGGCAAGAAATTGGGCCTCATTGGCGCGATCGTTCACCCCGCGTTCCTCTACTCTGCAGGCCTCATCGTTTTCTCCTGTGTTTGGCTCTTTGGCGAAGGCTTCGTCGAGCTGATCGGCATGGGACTCACTATCGTAGTGGTTATGAGCTGTATCGTTCATTTTGCGCGAAGCGGCGACAGCTTCGCGGCTTGGTATGACAAGCTCATCGAAAACTCCATGCCGTTTACGGTTCTTGTACTGCTCTCCGCAGCGGTCGGTGGCGTTGTTCAAATCGTACCGCTTGTGAATATCGACAAGGCGAGCGTGGCTGAGGACAAGATCCAGCAGGTTTACACTCCGCTGGAGCTTGCTGGACGCGATATCTACATCACGGAAGGCTGTTACAACTGTCACTCCCAGATGGTTCGCCCGTTCGTGGCGGAAGTGAAGCGTTACGGTGAATACAGCCGTCTCGGCGAGTCCATCTACGATCACCCATACCAGTGGGGATCTCGTCGTACCGGACCTGACCTCGCTCGTCTCGGTGGCAAGTACAACGACGACTGGCACTACGACCACATGCTCGATCCGCGCCTCACATCGCCAGGTTCGAATATGCCGAATTACCCTTGGCTCTTTGAGAAGATGACCGACTACGGATCGCTTCCTTCGAAGATCAACGCACAGAAGATGCTCGGCGTGCCTTGGCCAGACTGGTCGCCTGCCGAGATCGATTCTGCAGCCAAGGCCCAAGCTCGCGCCATCAAGGAGAACTTGGAGGCACGTGGCAAGGAAGTGGATCAGGACGCGCAGATCGTGGCGCTCATCGCTTATCTCCAGCAGCTCGGCAAGTCCGATGCTGTTGTGGAGGAGGTTGCAAGCAAGTAACTCGGAGGACCAAGACTATGTTTCAAAGAGTTGAATACACTGAGTGGCACACGCTCTTCCCTCAAATCGGCTTCGTGCTCTTCTTTCTAGCCTTCGGCGTGATCGTCTGGAAGGCGTTGAAGATGGGCAAGGGCGAGCGCAACAAGGCGAGCCGTATGCCGCTCGATGACTAAGGCTGTATTGGAAAATAACCTACGAACACATTTCAGAAATGAGTAAGCAACCTACAGAAGAGAAAATCCGCGCTCATACCTTCGATGGTATCCAAGAGTACGATAAGAGTTTACCGAACTGGTGGCTCTTCACTCTCTACGCAACGATCGTTTTCGCAGTCGCCTATTGGGTGTACTACCAGAAGGCGGATATCGGAATGACTCAGGAGCAAGAGCTCGAAGCGGCTCTGGCTCAAGTTGATGAAGCCGTCGCCAAGGCTAAGGCCGAGGCTGGCGTGCTCGATAACGATACTTTCGCCGTGATGGCGAAGGATGCAGGCATCGTCTCTGCCGGTGAGACGGTTTACAAGCAGACTTGCGCGTCTTGTCATGGCCAGAACTTGGAAGGCGGAATCGGGCTGCCGCTCAACGATGCTGAGTGGAAGCATGGCTCCGAGCCGTTGGCCATGAAGAAGATCGTAGAAGAAGGCGTGGCCGCAGCGGGTATGCCGCCTTGGGGACCGGTTCTGGGAGACCAGAAGGTGAACCAGGTCGTCGCGTTCCTCGTTTCTAAGCAAGTTAAGTAATTCGAATACTTAATCTGCGGATCAGATGAGGTTCGTTCCCTCCCGCTAGAGAATCTAGTGACTGAGGGAAAGACCTTCGTCTGGTCCGTTTTTTGTTTTAGAATGGGGTGACCGGCCCCTCGAATCCAATGAGCACTTCAAGCAATCTCAAGAACCACCAACCGAATCGCGACTCGCTGACCGCCGTGAATGACGACGGCTCGCGCAACATCATCCACCCGGCTGATGTGAAGGGTAAGTTTACGCTTTGGCGACAGCTTAGCGCCTATCTGCTAATCGTGGTGTACGCGGCTTTGCCGTGGATCGAGGTCGGCGGCTACCCGGCGGTGTTTCTCGATACTGAAGCGATGCGGTTCCACTTCGTGGGGATGACCTTTGCTTCGCAGGATCTGTGGCTGGCGTTTTTCTTGATCACGGGACTAGGGTTTGGGCTCTTTTACGTGACGGCTTTGCTCGGCCGTATCTGGTGCGGCTGGGCTTGTCCGCAGACGGTGTTTCTCGAGCATGTTTACCGTCGCGTGGAGCGATGGATCGAGGGTGATGCGGTTAAGCGTCGCAAGCTCGACAACTCCGGTTGGGGCTTTGAGCGCATTTGGAAACGCGGTTTGAAGCACGCGGTTTTCATGGGGCTTTCCTTAGCCCTCGCTCACATGTTCATGGCCTACTTTGTATCGATCCCAGGGTTGTGGGACATGATGCAGGACGCGCCTGCGGAAAACTGGAAGGTCTTTGTATTCGTTTTTGCTTACGCTGGGGTGCTGTACTTCAATTTTGCCTGGTTCCGCGAGCAGCTTTGCATCGTGATCTGTCCTTATGGACGCTTGCAGTCGGCTTTGATTGATGAGCATTCGATGGTGATCGGTTATGACGAGAAGCGGGGCGAACCACGCGGCAAGGCAAAGGATCCCAACGCGGGGGCTTGTATCGACTGCAACAAGTGTGTGCAGGTTTGCCCGACTGGAATCGATATTCGTCAAGGACTGCAGCTCGAGTGTATCGGGTGCGCGGCATGTATCGACGCGTGTGATTCGGTGATGGATAAGCTGAAGCGGCCTCGTGGGCTGATTCGCTACGACTCGATGGAAGGTCTGGAAGGCCGCAAGACGAAGTACATCCGCCCCCGCATGATCCTCTACACGGTTCTCTTGTTGGTGGGAGCGAGCGTATTGCTCTATTCACTACGAGGTTTGGGGGATGCGACGATCACTGCATGGCGAGCTCCTGGATCGTCTTATTACGTGGACGAGGAGGTTGTGCGGAATCAGTTTATGGTTCGCGTCACAAATACGAGCAACGAGAGCGGGACCTATAGCCTGCGTCTGAACTACGAGCAGGAAGGCGTTTCTGTTCGGGGTGTAGATGAAGCCTTTGAGATTGTAGGGAATGGGGATCTCGTTCGTCCGGTTGTGGTGCTGGCTAGCAAGGAGAGTTACGCAGGGGGATTTTCGATGGTTGTGGAAGTCCTCGACGAGGAAGGGAAAGCTTTGATGGAGCGACCGTTAGAATTTATTGGACCCAGCCCTCGTTTGTTGAACAAACAATAAGCCAAGAATGAACGACGCTAAGAACACAGGCAAAAAGGGTGGTTGGAGAACGCTAGGCATTTGGGTGACGCTTACTTTTGTTGGGCTCGCATCGGCTTGGTATTTCTTGATCAAAATCGCTTCGGAGAATGCTCCGGAGCCGGTTCCGCTTGAACAGTCGAAATGATCGGTGACGGAAATCTCTACGCTTTGCTAAGTCCGGTGGCCGCCTTTGGGGCCGGGGCATTGGTGAGTTTGCACTGTGTAGGGATGTGCGGCCCCTTGAGCTGCGCTTTGATTGGTCAGAAGAAAGGGGCGAGCGTCTTGCCTTCGCATGGCGTCTACCATCTGGGGCGATTGATTTCTTACTCCTTGCTCGGGGCGTTGGCGGGGGCTCTAGGGAGCCAGCTGGTTTCCTGGGTGGGCGAAAATCCTGCTCGATTCGCGCCGTGGGCGATGGCGGCGTTTTTTGTCGCTCTTGCTTTTAACTTGGACGGGCTTTTCACGAAATGGCAGGCCAAGTCGGGAGTGGGGCGTGGATTGGTGCAAAAGGCGTATCGGCTTTCCGGGCACACGCGTGGTTTTGCTCTAGGAGCTCTGACGCCGCTCATTCCTTGTGGTCCACTTTATCTGATGTTGTGGGCCACCACGATGAGCGGTTCTGCGGTTCAAGGAATGATCGTGATGGCGAGTTTTGCGGCAGGGACGGCTCCGCTTATGTTGCTTGCGCAGAGCGGCTGGGTCTGGCTGTCGGTGAGAATGGATGCTACGAAGCTGGCGTACTTGCGTCGTGGTCTAGCGCTCGTGGCGGTGGGCTTGCTCTGCTTGCGAGCGTTTGTGGGAACGGATGCCGAGGCGGTGATCTCGGGTGATGGCATATGCGAGTAGAGCCTGATACTTCAGCGCGAGGAGAACCTTGCGGCGAGGTGTCCTGCAAGCATTGCGGGACGACTTTTAGCCCGGTGAAGGCGGAGGCAGATTTTTGCTGCTCGGGTTGCGAGTACGTGTATCGAATTATCCACGACGAGTCGCTGGAGCGTTTTTATGACTTGCGAGGGGACGTGTCGCGACCGGTCGGGTCGAGCGTGTTTGAGAACACTGACTATCCTTGGTTGGAGTCGTTGATCGAGGTCGCGGAAGAGAAGGGGCCGACTGCGAGACTGGATCTGGCTCTGGAGGGAATCTCCTGTGTCGGCTGCGTGTGGTTGATTGACCGTGTGTTTGCGGAGGCGAAAGGGGGGATCGCGTGTCGCGTGAATGTGCAGTACGGCACGATCGAGCTCGAGTGGAAGTCGGGCGAGTTCGACTTGCGAGCTTTTGCGGGGCGTATCAAGCAGTTTGGCTATCGAGTTTGTCCGGCTCGGGAATCGGGTGAATCGGAATCGCGCAAAGTGGTTTGGAAACTCGGATTGGCCGGAGCGTTCGCTCTCAACGGGATGTTGTACACGCTTCCGGGGTATCTGGGGATGGAGTCTGACTTTTTGATCGCGACTCACTTCAATTGGCTTTCGGCGATTTTCGCCACGCTGAGCATGTTGTTTTGCGGCTCTTATTTCATCGGAAAGGCAGCGAAAGCGGCCGTGCAGGGAATCGCCCATTTGGACCTGCCGATTTCGATCGGGATCGTTTTTGCGTATGCGGTGAGTTGGTATGGTATCTGGAAGGGGGATGAGAACCTCGTCTATTTCGACTTTGTGTCGACCTTCGTGTTTTTGATGTTGGTGGGGCGTTGGCTGCAGGTGGTGGCGATTGAGCGGAACCGAAATCGGCTAGCGGATATACAGCTCGATGCTCCTGAGGTGGAGATCGAGAGCAGCAATGGGAACCGGATTAAATCGAGGGCCGATCAGATCAAGTTGGGGGAGACCTATTGGCTGCCGTCCGGGCAACGCGTTCCGGTGCGTTCGACGTTGTTGAGCGAGCGGGCGAGTCTGGGGATGGATTGGATCAGCGGCGAGTCCGAGTCACGCATCGTCGAGCAGGGGGGGGAGGCTCCTTCCGGGGCGGAGTTGGAGAATCAGTTCTCGGTTCGCTTGAGAGCGGACGAGGAGTGGAGTGACTCGCTTCTCAACAAACTGAGCACTCGAGGCACGCGTTCGATTGAGCGCGATCAGGTGGCTCAGAAATGGATTTTTAGGTACCTGATGGTCGCCTTCGCGATCGCTGTGGCGGGAGGCTCCGTCTGGCTGGCATGGGGCGATCTGGCGATGGGGCTGAAGGTGTTTATTTCGGTGCTCGTGGTGTCTTGCCCCTGCGCTCTTGGGATCGCTTGGCCGTTTGGCGATGAAATCGCCTTAGCCCGCTTGAAGCAACAGGGCGTGTTTGTGACGACGCATACGTTGTGGAACCGTCTGACTCGGGTTCGGCAGATCGTCTTCGACAAGACGGGTACTTTGACTCGTAGCTCGCTGGCCTTGGTGAATCCCGAGGGAATCGAGAGTTTGGAGGCTGAGGCGCTGACTGCCTTGAGCAGGCTTTGCTCCCAGACTCGACATCCGGTGTCCAATACGATCCGCGAGCATTTGATGGCGAAAGGGCTTTTCAGGAGCGTTGGTGACGTCGGGACGCTTGAGGAGAGGGTCGGCTTTGGAGTCGAATGGATTTCAGGCGCGGATCGTTGGCGATTGGGCAAGGGCTCGTGGGCGGCGGAATCCGGAGAGGGGACTGTCTTTTCCAGAAACGGCCGAATGCTCTTGGATCTGCGATTTGAGGATCTGCCGCTGCCGGATTCGAGTCGCGAAGTGGATGAGCTTTCGAAGCGGGGCTTGGCGATCGCTATTTTGAGTGGGGACCGCATGGAGAAGGCTCGCCGGATTGGGGCTGCCCTTGGTTTGTCGGAGAACAGCGTGTTTGGAAATCTGTTGCCTGAGGAGAAGGCGGCCTGGATCGAAGCGCATAGCGCGGAGCATACCTTGATGGTGGGCGATGGGGCGAACGATACGCTCGCCTTCGAGACGGCTTTGTGCGCGGGAGCTCCGGCCAACGAGCAGGGGATCGTAGCGGAGAAGGCTGACTTCCACTATTTGGGCAATGGGATTGGGGGGATTCGCTCGCTGCTAAAGGTGGGGCGTCAGCGACGTCGCTCAGTGCAAGGGCTGATGGCCTTCGCGGTCGCCTACAACCTCTTCGCCATTGGCCTGTCGTTGGTCGGATGGGTGACTCCTTTGATCGCGGCGATCCTGATGCCGCTTAGTTCGATCGTGAGTCTCGCTATTGTTTGGGGAGCCTTGGGGAAGCGTTTGAGCCGTTAGGGCCTGTCTTTAAACTAGCTCTTTGCTGGTTCGAGCCTAAATCGAAGCAGCGCAAGGCTTTGGCGGACGCCGCGAACTTCGTTTTGGGCCGAATCGTTTCCGCCTTGTTCAACAGAAAAAAAGCCCCAACCCTCCACATGCGCAGTTTCATGTCGAACGTTCGACATGAAACTGCGCAAACGCTTTATACAATCGCCTCCCTCCAAATGGGTTCCTGCTAGCTTTGAGCTCATTTAGAGGCAGGCCCTAATCTACGGGGCTTCAGGGCTTTGCGTAAGCTGCGCTCCTTACTAAAGAAGAATAAGATAAAAAAATACAATTTTATCATCAAATAAGCTTGCGTACTGGAATTTCTGACCTAGGTTTATCTCCAGTTTCAAGCGCTCCGCTAGACAACTAAACTCAACACAACTCATGCTCAACGGAGCAAAAAAGGCACACACAGAGTTACTCCAAAGTTGAGGGAAGTTTCTAGCGGAAGCGGGCGAAACCAAGGCGATCTAGCCGTTGAATTTCTGTCAGGCAATATACGAGCCAAGTTGGATTAGGCACAAGCAGGGAAGCCCTTATTGATGGGGGCTTCCTTAGCTGACAGAGATTCAAGAGTGCGGATCGAATTTAAAAAGAGAAGAGAACCACAACCCGATTCTAAAACTGAAAAATTTCTTGGTGTAAAAGCGTTGTTCAATCGCGCCTGCAGGTAAGGCCTCGGTCATTGCCTGCAGGTCTTTTTGTATAAGGGTACCGGATAAACCTTTAAATCTATGGTAATTCGGATAAAAATACGAAAAAGTCTTTATTGAAGACGTTGCTGCATCCATAAGGCCCCCAATTAGTATCACTTATGTTCGGTTACGGAAAAATGGCCAATTACGCGATCGCCAGCCTGAGCTATCTGGCTGCGAATTACGACAAGGAGGGATTCAAGGCGAACTCCCAGACGATCGCGACTGCACGAAATCTCTCACGCCCTTTGGTGGGCAAGCTGATGTCCCAGATGTCTACGGCCGGTTTGGTGAATGGCACTCCGGGGCCGGGCGGCGGCTTCTTTCTTTCCCGTCCTCCGAGCGATATCACTTTGCTGGAGATCGTGCGTTTGTTCGAGAAGGTCGAGGAGGCGCTGATGTGCCCGTTCGGTCCAGGTTGGTGTGGCAACGGAGATCCTTGCCCCTTCCACTACGAGCTCGAAGACAAGCGGGACGAGATGATGAAGTGGCTGGAGGAAACGAACTTGGAGGTGTTTACCAAGCATCCGATCAAGCCTGAGAAGGGCTGGTGCGACACGGCGGCGAGCTAGGCCGAAGCCAATTGTTTTTTCTGACACGCGATCAGGTCGGCGGACGACTTGCATCGCGTGTTTTCGTTTAGTTGACGCGTGTGGAGCTCCTCCTAGTGTCCGCGGTCCATGAAAGGATGCCCTCAGTGTTTCGGAGATTAGGTCTGGTTCCGGATAGACGGAAGCTCAGCGGTTTGCTGTTTCTGGTGCTGCTTATTTGGGGGACTTATCTGGCAGGCGTCCTGTTGTCGAAGGACCTATTGCAGTATGGGATCTTGCCGCGGGATTGGGGCAATATAAGCGGGGTTCTGGCCTGGCCGTTTCTGCACGCGGATCTCACGCATTTGGGAAACAACACGCTGACTCTGCTCGTTTTCGGGGCGATCATCTCGCTGCGAAGCTCCAGTTCGGAGTTTCTGCTTCTGAGTTTTATGATCACGCTTTATGCGGGATTGGGCGTCTGGCTGATGGGGAGGCCGTATCTGCATGTGGGGGCGAGCGGGCTCGTGTTTGGCTACTTCGGCTACATCATGACACGGGGCATCTACGATGGACGCATCAGTTCGGTGCTCATCTCGACTGTGGTGATGCTGCTTTTTGGCGGGATGATCTGGGGAATCCTGCCGACGGATGCTCGGGTGTCGTGGGAGGGTCATCTGTTTGGCTTCCTGGCAGGGGTGGTGCTGGCAGTTCGCCACAAGCCCAAGCGGCGTCGACGCTACGCTTGAAGGGCGGATCTAAGCTTGGTTTGCGAAGTAGAATACGACGCAGAAGAGCACGGCGAGGATGGCGGCGGAGCTGGAGCAGCCGGCGGTCTTTTTGCGTTCAGGGAAGCGCTCCGGGTCCTGCTGGTGCAATTCGGCGTAAAGCTGCTCGACCGCCTCTTTTGACTCTTTGAGTCCGTGGCCGGTCGCGGCGCGGTAGTGTTTGATGGCGTCGATGGTACGTCCTTTTTCGAGGGCGTCCATCAGTTGGGCAAGGGCTTCCTGGGGAAGGTCGAGAGGCATAGGCGAGTCTGGGTTGTTCTACCTTAGAAAGGTCTAAGTTGAGGCAATTTGCAACTGCTCTCGTAAAAAGCGTTTGTAGTGGGGCTGCAATTACGAGGAGAAGGTGTCAGCCTATCGACTTGATCATGGACCGAATGTGTTCGGCGTCGGTGCCGCAACAGCCGCCAATGACGTTGATGCCGTAGTTGCTAGACATCTCTGCCATGCGCTGGGCGAGATCCTGGTGGTCGCCTCGGTCAAGTTCGGTGGCGTTGTCGAGTTCTTCATGGCTTTTGCAGGATGCGTTTGCGCGGAAGCCGCGTAGCCGGTCCAGCCAAGGCTCCTGGTTTGCTTTCGCTTCTGCTAGGACGGGCTCGAGGTGAGTCGGGTGGGCGCAGTTGACCATGTAGAAGAGGGGAGCGGCTTTGGTGATCGCATCGACGGTTCGGATAAAGTCGCTCAAGGTGATTCCGTCGGGCAGACGTCCGTCGGTCTCGATGGTCGGGGAGATGACGATGGGGAGGTCGAGTTCTTTTGCAGCGATTGCCAGGCCGCAGGACTCGTTGATGTTGGTCATGGTAAGGGCGGCGGCGAGGTGCGCGTGGCTTTGGGCGATCGCGCTGAGCTGCGTGCGATGGTAGTCGCGGGCCGCTTGGATTGTAATGGCTGCTTCCGGAACGGCATATCCATCGCCTCGGGGGCCGATTTCGGTCGAGAGGATGACGGGGCAGTCCACTTCCGTTTTGCCGGAGCTTGCGCGCCAAGTGTCGATGGTGGACTTGATGCGTTCGCTACCCAGTTTGTTGAAATGTGCAATGTGCTCGGGAGAGTATCCAAGGCTGGATACGAAGTCGGGCGCGGCTCGCCAACAGAGTGAATCTGTGAGGACGCCGTGACCGGCTTGGGCAGCGGCATCGAGGATGGGGATGAGCATCTCTTGCTCGAGTTGCTTCCAGGCAGATTCGTCCTCGAGGACTTCGAAAGCGCAGAAGTCGCGCAGGTTGAAGCCTTGTTGGAATAGCAGGTAGGTTTCGGTGCCGGCGAAGGTAAGGAATCGCCGGTCGGTTAGGAGTTGAGAGGCGAGGTCGGAGCGAGTGGATTCCATGGTCGCAGTGGTCGAGGGTTGGAGGGCTTGTTGGAAGCCAATAGAGTATCCACCAAGAGAAAACTGTCAAATTGCTAGGCCTTGCGCAGGAAGGCGGTTGTCTCCATACCCGCCGCTTGTGAGAGCGAAACTGATTGAGGAAGTTGTGGAAGCGATCGCTTCGTTGGAGCTGCCCCATCCGGTCCGGGTAGGAATCGATGGGGCGAGCGCTTCGGGTAAGACTCGATTCGCTGACGCTCTCGTGGAGCCGCTTGAAGCTCTTGGCAGGCACGTGATCCGGGCTTCGATCGACGGTTTTCATCACCCGCCGGAGGTGCGGTACCGCCAAGGTGAGGATTCGGTGCAAGGGTATTTGGAAGACTCCTTCAACAAGGAGGCCGTGATCGAGCAGGTGCTCGGCCCTTTGGGGCCGTCCGGGAATCGCGAGTACAAGGAGTCGCTCTATGATTTCGTGAGCAGCAGCGCGACCGAGGCGGCGTTTGAGCAGGCCCAGCCCGATTCGATTCTAATCTTTGAAGGGGTGATGCTGTTTTGCGACCAGCTAGGCGACTTTTTCGATTTCCGAATTTTCGTGGACGTGGACGAGGAGACTATTCTCGAACGCGCGGCGGCGCGGGATATCGATCGTCTTGGCGGTTTGGATACGTTGAAACGCAAATACCATGGTCGTTACCTGCCAGGACAGCGGCGCTATTTCGAGCTGTATCAGCCAAAGGCCAAATCGCATCTGGTGATCGACAACCGTGATTTCGAAGCTCCGTTGGTCTTGCAGCGTAACCACCCGATAGTGCAGCCGGGCCGGGATTGAGTCTACAAAGCCGGACTCGGTTCTTCGGATTCGGCGGGAGCTTCTGCGCTCTTCAGTATCTTGTTTTCGATACGGCGGTAGTCTTTGGTGGCGGAAATCACTCTTGAAAGGCCGAAGAGGGCGAACATGTGGAATCCCACGGGGACCCAATCTTGGAACGCCAGAAAGATGAGGGCGTCGATCGCATATAGAATCATGCCGAAGATATAGAGGGAGAGGATCCGCTTTCTACCTGCGATGGCGAGGAGGGCGAATCCGCCGGCTATGGCAAGGCTCATGCCGAGGGCTATATACCTCACGAACTCGGGGGCGCCTTCGGCTACGGCGCCGTAGGCGAAGCCGTCGATGATGAGCGTGACGCCTAGACCGACGACGAAACTGAACTCGCCGCCAAAGGCGATGACGAGGGAGTTGATGACGGAAAGGGCGGCGATCCAATAGAACCAGGACGCGGATTTGTTGATAGCTGTTTGAGCTCCGGCGAGCTCGAGTTCATCGGCGGTCGGTTGAGGCATAGGGTGGGATTTTTTGAGGGCTTAAAACAAGAGGATGTTCTGGGGATATCGAATATTCATGAGACTGTCCAATACCTCCCGTTTCTTCGCGTACTCGCACCTTTCGGCTCCAGATTTCATTTCCTCATTTCGATATACCCTCCGGGTATACCTCAAATCGAAAGCCGAAATATGGAACTCGAATTGTACTTCGTACACTCGGAAGCAATTTATTGGACAGTCTCTTGGAGAGATCAACACGTAATGCTTCGCTCAGCGGCGTGTATTGGAGATCTGGGTTCGATATGAATAGATCAAACTGTTTGCACTAAAAAGTTGAGGAATAGCAGTCATTAGTTTTGCTGGTTTCCGAATAGGTTTCCTAGCGCCCCCATGGGATTCCTGTGAGCTACAACCCCCCTACAAATATATTGTGAAAAAAATCCTCGTCGCCAACCGCAGTGAGATTGCGGTCCGTATCTTTCGATCTGCAACTGAACTTGGTCTTCGCACCGTCGCCATCTATTCCCAGGAGGACCGATTTGGGGTCCATCGTTTTAAGGCGGACGAGGCCTATCAAGTGGGGAAGGGGAAAGGTCCGGTGGCGGCTTACCTCGATATCGAATCGATCATTGCGGTCGCCAAGGACGCAGGCGTAGATGCGATTCATCCGGGCTACGGTTTCCTTTCCGAAAACCCGACTTTTGCCCGGGCCTGTCGCGATGCGGGGATCATCTTCATCGGTCCCGACGCGGAACTGATCGACAAGATGGGAGACAAGGTGGCGGCTCGCCAGGCGGCGGATGCAGCGAAGGTGCCGACGTTGCCGGGTACGCAGGACGCGATATCGGATCCGAAGCAAGCGGTTAAGTTGGCGAAGAAGATTGGCTTCCCGCTGATCATCAAGGCGGCCTTTGGCGGCGGCGGCCGTGGGATGCGGGTGGTCAAGCAGGAGAAGAATTTGGTGCCGCTTCTGGAGGAGGCGCAAAACGAGGCTCAGATCGCTTTTGGCAACAACGCTGTTTTCCTGGAGCGTTATATCGAGCGGGCGAAACATATCGAAGTGCAGATACTGGGCGATCGCCATGGAAATGTCGTGCACCTGCATGAGCGGGATTGCTCGGTGCAACGTCGTCACCAAAAGGTTGTAGAGATTGCTCCTTCTGTCGGGCTAAAGGAAGAGATGCGGGTGGAGCTTTGCGAATCGGCTGCCCGCTTGGCTAAGGAGATCGGTTACAACAACGCGGGCACTGTCGAGTATCTCTACGATTGCGATACGGACGATTGGTTCTTTATCGAGATGAACCCACGTATCCAGGTGGAGCATACTGTTACGGAGCTTATTACTAATATCGACATCGTACGTTCGCAGATCTTGGTGGCTCAGGGAAAAACGCTGCACGGGAAGGATATTCACATCCCTGCTCAGGACGAGGTGCCGCGTAACGGCTTTGCCATTCAAAGCCGTATTACCACTGAGGATCCGGCGAACGGGTTTACGCCGGACTACGGTCGCATCGTAAATTATCGTTCGGCTGCGGGCTTTGGTGTGCGTCTGGACGGAGCAATGGGCGATACGGGAGCGGTCATCACTCCATATTTCGATTCGCTTCTCGTGAAGGTGACCACTTTTGGTTCGAGCTTTTCGAGCGCGATCAACCGTATGGATCGCGCGTTGCGGGAATTCCGTATCCGCGGAGTTAAGACGAATATTCCGTTTATCGAAAACGTCATTCACCATGATGCTTTCCAGGCAGGGCAGGCGACGACGACGATGATCGACACCTCTCCTGAGCTTTTCATTTTTAAGCCAAGGCGGGATCGTGCCAACAAGCTGCTATCCTATTTGGGGGAAACGATCGTAAATGGAAACGAGCAAGTGAAGGGGCGTCCGGTGCCGAGCATGCAGCTGCCGGTGTTGGTTCCGGAGTTCGAGCCAGGGGGCAAGGTCCCTGCTGGGACGCGTGATCGTTTGTTGAAGGACGGGGCGGATGCGTTCTCCAAGTGGATGCTAAAGCAGAAGCGTCTTCTGGTGACGGATACGACGTTTCGTGATGCCCACCAGTCCTTGTTCGCTGCCCGTATGCGGAGTTACGACATGTTGACCTGCGCGGAAGCGGTGGCTCAGCGACTGCCAAACATGTTCTCGCTAGAGATGTGGGGCGGGGCGACTTACGATACTTCGATGCGGTTCTTGAAAGAGTGTCCGTACGAGCGGCTAAGAGCGTTTCGTGAGAAGACGCCGAATGTACTCTTTCAGATGCTGTTGCGCGGGGCGAATGCGGTCGGGTATTCGAACTACCCAGACAACGTGGTGTCTGGATTCGTTAAGCATGCGGCGGAAGCGGGTATGGACTTGTTCCGTGTATTCGATTCGTTGAACTATCTTCCGAACCTGAAGGTGGCGATGGAGGCGGTGCGTAAAACGCATGCACTTTGCGAGGGTACGATTTGCTATACGGGCGACATCAATGATCCGAAACGCGACAAGTATTCGCTGAAGTACTACGTTGATCTCGCCAAGGAAATCGAAAAGATGGGAGCCCATATTCTTGCGATCAAGGACATGGCGGGACTGTGCAAGCCGTTTGCGGTGACCAAGCTCGTGAAGGCGCTCAAGGCGGAGATAGGGATCCCTATCCACTTCCACACGCACGATTCTTCTGGAATCGCCTCGGCGTCGATCATCAAGGCGGCGGAAGCGGGAGTGGATGTGGTTGATCTGGCTGTTTCGTCGATGTCGGGTCTGACTTCGCAAGCCAATTTGAATTCGATTGTGGCGGCTTTGCGTGACTCACCACGTGATACGAAGCTGGACCTGAAGGCCTTGAACGAGCTCTCCATTTATTGGGAAGCGATTCGCCAATTCTACGAGCCGTTTGATACCGGTCCGAAGTTTGGATCGGCGGAGGTTTACGAGCACGAGATGCCGGGGGGGCAGTACACTAATTTACGTGAGCAGGCTTTTTCGCTTGGGCTGGGTAGTCATTGGCCGGAAGTCGTGAAAACTTATGAGGAAGTGAATTTGCTTCTCGGCGATATCGTGAAGGTGACGCCTTCTTCCAAGTGTGTTGGCGATCTCGCAATCTTCTTGGTGACGCGTGGTATCAAGCCGGCGGATATTTTCAACCTGGAGCCGGGCTCTTCTTTCCCCGCGTCGATCGTGGACATGCTATCGGGAGGCTTGGGGCAGCCTAAGGGCGGTTGGCCGAAGAAGCTGCAGAAGATCGTGCTGGGGGATGTCAAGCCGCGGCGTGGTCGCCCGGGATCGTACGCGAAGAAGATTGATCTTTCCGAGCAGAGAAAGTCGCTTTCCAAGATGTTGGGACGTCTTGCGACCGAGGACGATCTCTTCCGCCACTTGATGTACCCGGATGTCTTCAAGCAGTATCTGTCGTTCCACGCTCAGTATGGGGATGTATCCGTTTTGCCGACACCCGCATTCTTCTATGGGCTGAAGCCGAACGAGGAAGTCGCGGTGCAGATCGAGAAGGGGAAGGTTCTATACATCAAGCTCATCAATGTGGGCGAGCCGAACGAGGATGGCTACCGCCACATCACCTTCGAACTCAACGGGCGCGCTCGCGACATTTCGATCCTCGACCAGTCGATCCAGGCCGATTCCACGCCGAGAGAATTGGCGGAAGCTGGAAACGACATGCAGGTCGGAGCTCCGATTCCGGGCATGGTTTGCAGTATCGCGACTTCGGTTGGGACCAAGGTGAAGAAAGGTGATAAGCTATTGATCATCGAGGCGATGAAGATGCAGACCACGGTCTATGCTCCGACGGACGGAACGGTTGACCGGATCCCCGTAGGCGTTGGTGACAGCGTGGATGTTAAGGAATTGATGGTGGTGTTGAGGTAGCGGACTGGGGCAGGTTGCGTCGCGTGCACTCGTGGCCCTGTTCTGAGAATGGCCGTCGGGGACGACGGCCGCTACCTGTTTAAGAATGTCGATGGATGTGGAAGCATATCCATCTTTCTTTTGAGCTTCGTCTTCGACAAGCGGGGCCGGTCGCGAGATTGTATCCTGTATGGATCATCTCAACATTAAGGATTTTGGCGCGAAGGGGAATGGTCGGCATGATGATACGCCGGCTTTGATCGAAGCGATGAAGGCGGCTCGCGAAGGAGTGGGCGTGGTCTACTTCCCTCCAGGTGAGTACATGATCCATCCGGTCAAGGTGCCGAGCCACATCATGCTGCGTGGCGATTCGTGTTGGTCCTACGAGAATAAGGATGGGCGTGATCCTGAGTTTGAGGGGCGCACGACGCTGGCTGCCCTTTCCGGAGCTGGACGAGCCTTGTTGGATCTTGGGAATGAGCGAGGTATTCGGGTGATTGGGCTGACGCTCGATGGTCGGAATCAAGGGACTGGCTTGCACGGACTCTATGCGCGGCATAGCGATTGCGAGCAGCACAACGTGATTGAGGATTGTCGTATCAACCACTTTTCCGGTTCGGGCATTCGCTTTGAGCGTTCGTGGGTGTTCGCGGTGCGTCGCTGTCTGATCA
This sequence comes from Pelagicoccus mobilis, assembly GCF_016595505.1. Lineage (GTDB taxonomy): Bacteria > Verrucomicrobiota > Verrucomicrobiia > Opitutales > Opitutaceae > Pelagicoccus > Pelagicoccus mobilis. The sequence continues at coordinate 50,284 of NZ_JAENIL010000044.1, forward strand.
TGTTCAACGGCGAGCATGGGGTGGATGCGACAGGCGGTTATGACGGCTGGATTATTGATTGCCAGTTGACGGCCAATAAGGGGGCAGGATTGTTTGCCCGGGGCGAACCTGCCGATGGGATGAGCGAGGAAGAGGTCAAGGATCTCAAGTTTTTCGGTACAGCGTCTATCATGGTGACTGCGAACCGAGTTGAATGGAACCGGGAAGGTGGCATTTTGCTGAAGGGGTCAAACTCTATGCAGATAACCGGGTGTTCCATCGATCACAACTTTGGTCCTGGAATCGCTTTGCGTAATTGTACGTCGAATACTATTACGGGGTGCAAGGTGCGTAGCAATGGCGTGGATCGTGAAGGGGACGATAGTGTGCAGATTATTGTTCAGGACAGTGTCGGAACGGCGATCACTGGCAATACGATTTGGGGGTGGTACGATCGCAAGGAGTGGGACTTTGGTACGCCGTATCCATATTTTGGAATCGTCGCTAAAAACCTCAAGGGCTGCGTTATCTCCTCGAATGCGATGTATCACAGCTCCAGCAAGGAAGGCGTGCGCGACGATGGGGGCCACCAAGAGTCGGTGATCGCTCAAAACGCTTACGTGAAACCAGTGCTCGAAATGCAAGCAGGTGGTGGTTTTAGGCTAGTAAAATAAGGTCTTACACTGAGTTGATGTTTTGTAAAAAATGGCTCTAGTCACTCTTATGGAGCGAGCTAGCGTAGAGCTGCCTAGGTGTGGTTCTAACTGGAAAGGGTGTAAAATCAGTAGAAAACCTCTGATTTGTTGTGATTTGGAATCGATGTTTTGGATACGTTTTTTCGTTCTTCTTCAAGAGGTTAGGGTGACGGACGGGTTACGGAGTGGTGTCGGTTGGGTAACGCGAGCTTGAACTTTTTGTAAATCTCGTTCTATAGTTTGTGCACTCGGACGGATGTCTGAGTACCTATCAAACACAATACTATGGCAAGAATCGTTGAAAAATGGTACCGAAACGAGCTGGTCCTTTGGGCGGCTCTGATGGTTGCAGTAGCGGGAATTATCATCGCTAGCTTATTCCAATAGAGAATTTACGAATCTCTTTGCTTTGAGGGCGCGGGTCGTTATCGGCCTGCGCCTTTTCCTTTTTTGAGGGAACGGGAAGATTGGTTGTTTTTGAGTGTAGTTGGAGGGAGAATACGTTGTTGGGGGGGTGAACCACCGATGCCACTGATTTGCACCGATGGTATTCAGGGACGATTGGTCAAGCGCTTGTGGTGTTATTAATTTCTGTTTTTTTAACCACGAAGTGCACGAAGGACGCGAAGTGATCCTGTAGTGTTTTTGAGGGGCACTGATGGTGCCGATCTGCACTGATGTGTGTGTGTGGGTATCGGTGAGTATCGGTGTAATCGGTGGTTGGATACTGGTGTTGTGGATGATGGGTGGAGATTGGGGCTCTGCGGCACGCCGGCGAGCGGCGGCCCTACAGGAGGACGTATGTGGCCATCGGGGACCCGCCTTTGCGATAAGCTTCGGCGAGGCGAGCAATGGTCGCTACCTGAAATGCAAACGGCGGTCTTTGTGAGACCGCCGTTTTGATTACCTATGAGATGTTACTCTAAACTATGTACCTAGAAACTGTTTGTTTTGGAAATTAGTTTTGTGAGTCTGTGTGTTTTTGAATCTGGATACACTGTATCACGAGGTGGGGAATTTGGATATAGGACTTTGGGCTTACGTTGGGTGGCAGGGGGCGAGATGATGGGTTGTGTTCTTTTTGACCACGGAGTGCACGGAGAACGCGGAGGGATCTTGCAGTGGGTGATTCTCGAATCTGTGTTGGGAGTGCAAGGTTTCGGGTTTCGGGGGGCTGGTGGGCTCTGCGGCTCGCCGGCGAGCGGCGGCCCTACAGGGGGTGCGTTTGTGACCATCGGGGACGATGGGGGCTAACTGAAATTTTTTGTTAGCGGGAGAAGTCTTTGAGGCTGGGCCAGGAACGGATGTTGAGGTCGCGTTGTGGGAAGGCGATTTCTAGGCCTTCTTCTTTGAAGCGTCGATCGATCTCGGAATGCATGTCGCTGAGGACGCTGAGTCGGTTGTCCATGTTTGGCAGGTAGACTCTCAGACGAAGAGTGAGGCAGCTGTCGGAGAATTCCTCGAAGGTGGCGAATGGCGAGGGATCGTCGAGAATGATTGGGTTTTCTTTGGCTGCTTCGATCATGATGCGACGCGCTTTTTCGGTGTCGGATCCGTAGGCGACTCCCACGGTGATGATGAGGCGGTTCAAGGAGCTGGTAAGCGTCCAGTTTAGGAGGGCGCCGGTTATGAATGCTTTGTTGGGAACAACGAGTTCTTTGCGATCCCAGTTGATGATGGTTGTAGCGCGCATGCGGATACGGACGACGGTTCCGGTTTGACCGTCGACGGTTACAACGTCGCCGACCTTGACGGGCAATTCGAAGAGGAGGATGAGTCCGCAGACGAAGTTGGCTACGATTTCTTGCAGTCCGAAGCCGATGCCAACACTGAGCGCGGCGGCGATCCAACCGAAGCGGGACCAGTCGATCTCGATGATGTGGAATATTCCAAGAAGGGTACCGGCAATCACAAAATACTGGCAGAGCGTGGTGATGGCTGAGCGGGTACCGAATTCGAGTTTGGTGGAGCGGAGGATTCCCAGTTCCAAAAGGGCTGGCAGGTCGCGGAAGGCGATGTATCCAAAAACGCCTATGATCGCGGCGTTAAAGATTTTCATCAAGCTGAGGCCGGAAGTGATGTTTATCTTTTCGAGCGTTTCGACGACGGGGGCGGTTTCGGCCCATAGATAGCCTAGTGAGATGGCAGTTAGGAGGACAAAGAGTGTGCCGAGCAGGTGGCGCGTTTGTTCGCTGATGGAATCGAGATCGGCTTCCTCGGGCTCTTCGATGTTTAGCGGGATTTCGTCGGGATTTGAGGTTTCCTCTTCTTGGTCGGCGAGTTTGGCCCGTCTTTTTTCGATGGCTTCTTTGAGGGCGATCTTGCGTTCGTTTACTTGGAACCAGCGGAGGAGCAGGTAGTAGACGAGTATGCTTCCTACCACTACGAAGAATGTGGCAATGATTTCGAGTCCGAGATGGATACCGGTGGAGAGGCGTCCGGTGCAGGCGAAAAGTGTAAGGATGATGTGGGTACAGATGGCAACTGTGACGAGCGTCTTAAGGGCGGCCTCGAGTAGGGGACTGGTGGGGCGCTTCGCTTTTGCGGTTACGATGTTGGAAGGCTTGAGCAGCACCCAGGTGAAGAGGGCGGCGAGTATTTCCATCCCCATGAAGCTGAGTCGGCCTAGGCTGTCGAAGACTTCGCTCTCCCCTGCGTAGCGTGTGACCAGGGCGATGAAGGCGAGTGGAAGCACGGTCAGTCCGGAAAGAAGGCTGATGTTTGTGATTTGGGAGGTGAAGCTTTCTTGCCACCTGAAGTGCCCCACTATGATGCCGTCCTTATGGCAGAGAGCGATGAGGAAGGAGAGGCTGAAGATTATGCCGATGAGATCTTTTAGGCTTTGTGCGACAGCTTGAAGCCAGCTTGAGGCGTCTGGGTTTAGCCCAATGACCCAGATGATAAAGTGCGTGGCGATGAGGGCGGGAAGGGCGAAGAGAAAGGAGACCCAGACAGCTCGCAGGGTGTGCTTGTAGTTGTCGGTGGAGATGTGTCTGACCTTTTGTCGCGTTTCCAGTAAGACTTTTGCATAGTGGCGTCGGCGGCTGATGAGGATGAGAAGTGAGAGAAGGTAGAGTCCGAAGAGGAGGGTCTCTTCTTTGAGCGCTTTGGTGATTGATCCGGTAAGTTCGTCGATATGGGACGCGGAAAAGAACCAGTTGAAGGATTTTGGAAGCTCGGAGAGTGTTTTGCCCCCTATGGGCGCGGAGCTCTTCATCCAGAAGGTTTGTTCGAACATGAACTGGCGCACCTCTTTGGTGCGGCTGGCGTATTCGAGTGTTTCGAATCTTAAGGTCCCGAGCGAGCGGGTGAGGGTGCGGTAGTTTTCTTCGAGCTGCTCGAGCAGCTCTTTACGCGAGTCGAGCGCTTGGTCGACGCTTGCGCTCATGACCGATTCGTAGCTCTCCGCGAACTCGTCGTGGGCTTGTAGTTTCGACTCTGTATTCAGAGCGGCAAGACGTGTTTCCAGAATCCGGTTCGTTAGCGAGGAGGATTCCCGGTTGAGGCTGGATTGGGTGGGCAGGCGGCTTTGGATGTCGAGTAGGGAGAGGGTGGTGTTTCCTCCGAACTCGATTTGTTGCCGGACAAATTCGTAGTCGCGATCGAGTCGTTCGATCCGTTCGCGCAGTTTGCTTTCGTTGATGGAGAAGATTCGCAGCTCTTCGACCACGCCTTCGAGGTCGGCGGCGAGCGATTTGACTTCTTCGAGCAGGGCGAGGATTTCCTCGTTTTCGGTATTGAAGCCTTCGTTGTTGCGTCGCGCTTCGTAGGTGAGCTGCTGGGCTTCGAGAGAGCGGCGTTCGTTGATGGTGGCGGCGAGCTGTTCTGATTTGGCGATCTCGTTGTCCAGCCAGCCGCGCATGAGGTTGCGGCGGGCTCGCACGAGGTCCTCGTGTATGGCGTGGCTTTGCTGCTGCTGGGAGAGGAGATCGAGTTCGGCGAGCAGGCGGCTTTCTTGGGCTTGCAGGAGGGTGAGCTTGGCGAGGTTGTTCTGATTTTGCTCTACGTTTCGGCTGGTCTCGAGATCTTTGCGGATGTCGGCTAGCTCTTCGCGCGCGTTCGGGAGGCGCGAGCTGATGGAGATGGGTTGTCGCTTCAGCTCTTCGAGTTCGGCGCTGACTTCGCTCAGATTGTTGTCTTGGGAATTGATTCCGAGGCGGATGCTTTCGAGTTCGGCCTGGAGCTCATCGATGCTTTTCAGGGCGCTTCCGTCGGTATCGGGGGAGACTGCGGGCAAGTTTTCGAGCTGACGCTTTAGCTCCTCGGTATCGTCGCGTCCGGTTTCGATGATGTGCCCGAGGCGAGCGGTTTGGGCTCTGAGTTCGCTGGCGTCGTCGAGTGCGGAGCGAGCCTCCTGGTAGGAAATGCGTAGGGTTTCCTTGGTGATTTCATCCAGCCCTGGGTCCGCCTCCATGGCGTTTTGGAGTTGGGTGAGATCGGTGACCGTTATCTGGGCGCGATCGTTCGCGGGCTCGGCTAGGTTTTGCCCGTAGGTTGGCGCTAGCGCTCCCCAGGCGAAGAGGGCCCAGAGGATCGCAGCGAGCAGTGATCTCTCTCTGAATAGTAGCATCGCGGTAAGGATACTCTATTTGGCTGCTTAGCGCTATGGGACTTTGGGCTTATGTGGGGTAGAGGGGATGGGAAGGGTGAATGGGTGGTGGGGCTGTTTTTTTTTTAACCACGAAGTGCACGAAGGTCGCGAAGTGATCCTGCAGTGTTTTTGAAGATAACTGATGGGACCGATCTGCACTGATGTGTGTGGGGTTCAGGCTGGTTTTTAGGTATTGTCGGTGAACATCGGTGCCCTTGGTGGTTGTTTGGGGGCCGGGTTTCGGATTCCGGGTGTGTGGGCTCTGCGGCACGCCGGCGAGCGGCGGCCCTACAAGGGGTGCGTTTGTGGCCGTTGGGGACCCGCCTTCGCGTTAAGCTTCGGCGAGGCGAGCGAGTGCCGCTACCTGAAAATACAAACGGCGGTCTTTTTTGAGACCGCCGTTTAACTACCCTAATAAACTACTATGAATACCTTGAAACTGGATGTACTTTATCAGGCGGAGGCTCGATTGAATATGGGACTTTGGTCTTATGTTGGGGGGCTCGTCGCCTGGTTCTGGGTTCTGGGTTCTGGGTTATGGGTGCTGGATTGTGGGTTGTGGGATTCGGGAGTGGGTGAATGGTGAAATTTGTTTTTTTGGGGGATGTGAAAAAGCGCGTCTTGCGGAGGCGAGACGCGCTTGGGTGGAAGATCGTTTTGGTGGCCGTTGGGACAACGGCCGCTACCTGTATCTATTTTACTGGATACACGTAGTTGAGCCAGCCTGCCATGCGCAGGAGGACGCGGCGGACCATGCCGACGTGTAGCGGGTCGTGGGACTGGATGACCGCGACTTTGCCTTGGAGCCCGATGGGAAGCTCGTACTGGTCTAGATCGTCTGTGAGCTCGATGATGGCGATGGGACGGTCGGCGTGCTTGAGCATGTCGGAGGAGGTCAGGCTGCCGCTGAACTGATACTCGGCTTCCGCTATGTAGGGAAGGATGGTCTTGACCTCGCCTGTGAACACTCGGCCGGGCAAGGCGTCGAAAACGACTTCTGCGATGTCGCCTTCGTGGAGGTTCGAGAGGGCGTTTTGCCAGAAGCTGGCGATGATTTGTCGCTTCTCGGTTGGGACGAAGACCATGGCTGGACGGAATGGCAGATTCGCGGTCAGGACTCCGGGACGGAGGCCCATCTGGGTGACGACGCCGCGGCTGGGCGCTCGCACGGTGGTGCTGTCGAGGTTGAACTGGGCTTCGCGAACTTTCGCTTCGAGTTCCGCTACTTGGGCTTCGAAGGCTTGAAGTTCGTAGAGCGAGCCGGCTTCCATCTCCTCGAGCGCTCGGGATTGCTCGACGCGTACTTTGGCGAACTCGAGTTTCGCGTGCAGCTCGTCTACCTGCGCTTGGAAGGGCGTCGGGTCGATCTGGAAGAGGATGGCTCCTTTTTCTACTTCCTGGTTCGGTTCGGCGTGCACTTCGGTCACGATACCGCGGACTGCGGGTACGATGGGAACGCTGGCGTACACCTCTTTGGCGTATTTGCCGTAGGGGTGGGAGAAGTTCATCACGAAGACGATGGTGCCGACGAAGGCTACCCCGCCGAGAATGGCGGTGGGCACGGTCCACTTGTTGAGTGGAATTTTGAATACCTTGAAGCAGGTGACGCAGAATGCGGTGTAAAGTAGTAATAGTAACAGATCCATGACTTAGCTCTCCTTGTTAGATTCTTTGACGGTGGCGAGTTGGCTCTCGAGGTGGTCTACCTTTTCCACGAGGGCGTCGATTTTCGCTAGCAGCTCTTGGTTTGGTGACGGTGAAGAGCTCGTATTCGATTTTTTGCTACCCCATCCTGTTTCTTTGTTGTAGAGGGTGGCCCAAATCCAGAGGAAGGGCCAGATGGCGTGCAGCGTGAAGAGGCTGACCCAGCCTCCGTAGTGAATGGCTTCCGCGTGCGGATGGTTTCGTTTCTTGGCCATTTCGTACGGGATGTCGTGGATCACGATGATCGCGTAGAAGAAGAACAAGACTACGAAGAGGACGAGTATGAGCGCGAATATGTTTAACATGACTTTTGTAGGTTTTTAATTGATACCGGTTTAACCCTCGAAATTTCCTCCGAGCGCGAGGTGCAGATCGATACGTTGCTGGAGACGTTTGTCGCGGATGCGTAGTAAGCTTACGCGGGCGCCGATGACTTCTGCCTGCTGGATGAGCACGAAGAGAAATTCGATGCGTCCTTGCTCGAACTGGGCGTTGGAGACGCGTAGGGCGTTTTCGGATTCGACGAGCACTTCGCGGATGTAGTCCTCTTGCTCGCGCAGGAGGGATTCGTTGCTGAGGCCTTGCTCGACTTCGCTGAAGGCTTTGAGGGCGAGCTTCCCGTACTCGGCGAGGGCTTCTTGCTGTTGTGCGGTTTCGATCTCTACTTGAGCTTCCAGTTCTCCGCCGGTGTAGAGCGGGGCGAGGAAGTTGGCTCCAGCGGTCCAGTAGTCGCTTCCGAGGCCGATCATGTCGGTGAGGTCGCTAGTGGAAGAGCCTGCTCCCGCGGAGAGCGCGATGCTCGGTAGGCGCGCGGCTTTGGCTTCTTGAATCTCGAAGAACTGGGCGGCGACCTTACGTTCGGCGGCTTGCAGGTCTGGGCGACGCTCGAGCAGTTCGGATGGGATTCCGACTGGAATGGGCGGCGGCGTGGCGACCAGCTCCTCGGCTCCTTCGATTTCGGCGGACGGATAGCGTCCGAGCAGGATTTCCAATGAGCGTGCGGCTTGGTTCTTGGCGGAGGTGGCCCGGCGTATGACGATTTCGCCTTGGGCGATGCGGGCCTTGGCTTGAGAGACTTCTTTTTTGGTGACCTGGCCGATCTCGTATTTTGCTTCGACGACTTCGAGGGAGCGTTTGTAGAGGTCGATGGCTTTTTGAGCTTCGGCTACCTGGAGGGTGGCTTCGGTGAGGAAGAAGTAGGCTTTGGCGGTCTGGGCGGCTACGGATTGGTAGACGGCCTCGAGCTCGAACTGGGTGGCTTCGAAGCTGGCGGTTCCGGCCGCGGCCTCGGCTCGTATGCGTCCCCACACGTCGAGCTCCCAGGAGGCGTTGAGGGACACGCCGGATGAATCGGTGCTGTCGGAACCGGATGAGAAGCCGTCGGCCACTTTGGAGCTGCCTCCGAGGACGATGGCGGGTTTGAGCTCGGCTCCTGCCTGGGTGGCTTCTGCGGCGGCGGCGTCGACTCGAGCTATGGCTGCTCGTATGTCGAGATTGTGGTCGATGGCGTCGCTGACGAGGGCCTCGAGTTTGGGATCGCCGAAGGAGCGGACCCAGCCGTCTTGCACGGCGCCTTTGGCGGCGTTGGCGGCTGCTTTGAAGTCGGTTTTGGGAACTTCCGCCTCTTCGCCCATGGCGGTGGCGGCGGTCTCTTGGACGGTGGGCGGCTCTTTGACCGCGCATCCTCCTAGGAGGATGAGGCTGAGACTGAGTGGCAGGAAGTTTCTCATATGTGGAAGTCCTTTCGTGGAGGTGCGGTTGCGTCTGGAGAGTTGATCTTTTGGAGGGCTATTTTGGCTTAAAATCGCTCCGGGGGATATGGGACTTTGGGCTTACGCAGGGTTCTGGGTGCTGGGGGCTGGGGTTGTTTTTTTAACCACTACCGAGCGACAGCGACACTCGAGGAGCGTAGCGAGGAGACAAGGGCACGAAGGGCGCGAAGGGGGGGCTGCAGTGTTGTTGAGGACCACCGATGGCGCCGATTTGCACCGATGTTTGTGGAGGGAGTGGGTCTCGTTTGGGGGAGGTATCGGTGAATATCGGTGTCCTCGGTGGTTGTCTGGGTTCCGGGGGTTGGATGCCGGGTGTGTGGGCTCTGCGGCACGCCGGCGAGCGGCGGCCCTACAGGGGGACGGGATGGTGCTTGTGGCCATCGGGGACGCGCCTTCGCGTTAAGCTTCGGCGAGTCGAGCAATGGTCGCTGCCTGAAATGCAAACGGCGGTCTTTGTGAGACCGCCGTTTTGATTACCCCTGATATGTTACCCTAAGCTATGTACCTAGAAACTGTTTGTTTTGGAAATTAGCTTTGTGAGTCTGTGTGTTTTTGGATCTGGATACACTGTATCACGAGGTGGAGAATTTTGATATAGGACTTTGGGCTTATGCTGGGTGGCAGCGGGGGGGCTTTTTCTACCACGGAGTGCACGGAGAACGCAGAGGGATCTTGCTGCGTTTTTGAGGACCACTGATAGCACCGATTTGCACCGATGCGCGTGGTGGGGATTGGCTTGTTTTGGGGTGGTATCGGTGAATGTCGGTGTCATCGGTGGTTGGATACTTGGGGTTCTGGGAGTGGGGAAGATGGGCTTGTGTTTTTTTAACCACGGATTGCACGGAGTGCACGGATTGATCCTGCAATGGGGGGCTGTGTGTTCTGTGGTTTTTAATGGTTGCGCTCGCGTGACGGGGAGGGGCTTTGAATCGCGTGACGAGCACGCTCCCACGGGGATGCGAAAAGGGCGGTCTCTTGGTGAGACCGCCCTTGGCTTGAATTGCTTGTATTGGTTTATGGACTACTCGTTACACTTGAGTGATTAGAGATTGGTCATGTTTGGCGCTGGTGGATTGGGATATTCCTTGAGCGTTGCCTTGTACTGGGCGATGAGCTTGCTGTACATGGCGAGTACCCAGGCGTTTCCTGATACTAAGGTATCCTGCATTTCTCTTGGGTCTGCCTCGATGTTGTAGATGCGTGGGAAACCATTGGTTTCTTCGGCCTTGCCCAGGTATCCAGCAATGACCGGATTGGTGTCTGTGGAAGCATTGACCACCATTGGGTACAAGCGCCACTGGTTCCAGCGAACGGCTGCGATGCGATCTCCGATGAAGGTGATCAGGTGGTCACGATTGGACTCTGCCTTTTCGCCGGTGAGCCAGTCTGTTTGGTCAACGCCGTCGTAAGGGCGATCGTTTGGAAGCTCGGCTCCGGAGACGTTTGCCAAGGTTGGCAAGAAGTCGTGGATGGAGATCATTTCGTTGCTGACGCTTGGCTGGATCTTGGCGGGCCAGCGGATCATGCCTGCGGTACGGATGGAGCCTTCGAAGGCGTCGCCGAGTTCCCCGCGGAATGGGCCGTTGCTGCCGTGTCCGATTTCATCGCCGACGGTTGCAGTGACAGTGGCGCCGTTGTCTGAGATCCAGATCACGATGGTGTTGTCGCGAACGCCAGCGTCGTCGATGGCCTTCAAGACTTGTCCGGTACGAGCGTCGAGCTCGACCACGCTATCGCCGTACTTGCCGATGCCTGAACTGCCCTCGAAGTCTGGATGCGGATCGTTCGGGAAGTGAGGACGTGTCCAGCCGATCATGAGGAAGAACGGATCCTTCTTCTTGGCCTGCTTCTTGATGTAGTCTTCTGCTGCTTCAGCGATGTCGGCTTCGATTTGTGTACGGTAGTTGATGTCGTAAACTCCGATGGCCTTAGCGGCGCCACCTGGCTTTTTAGCTTCGAGCAGCTTCACTTCGGCCGCCTTGCGGAAGGCTTCTGGCGCTCCGGTGGTGAGCATGCTATCATTGTACTGCGTGCTGTCGGTGGATCCCTTGAAGCCGTAGAGCCACTGGTCGAAGCCTTGGTTTTGCGGTTGGCTGTGGGCGTTGGGACCCAAGTGCCATTTACCGATGTAAGTGGTGTTGTAGCCGACCGACTTGAGGGCGGTACCTATCGTGATGTCGTCTGGCTGAAGGCCGCCGCCGTCGCCAGGAGCAATGACTAATGACATGCCCGATCGGATGGAATACTGGCCTGTCAGCAATCCGGCGCGGGAAGGCGTACAGCCTGGCTCTACCAAGAACTGGGTAAAGCGCATGCCTTCGCTGGCGAGCTGGTCGATGTTGGGCGTTTGGAATTTTCCTCGAATCCCGCCGTTGTAGCAGGAGAGGTCACCGTAGCCGAGATTGTCGGCGAGCATGATGACCACGTTCGGTTTTTCAGCGGCGTGAGCGCTGAGAGCCACAAGGCCTGTGGCGAGCATTGATAGGATTCGTTTTTTCATGTGTACGTTTTGTGTCGTTAATTTTTGGTTGGAGTGGCCCGTGTGAAAATTGGTTAGGGGCCGATTTTTCGAAATCTGGAAAGAGAGTATCAATTGGGGCCAAAAGGGGATATGGGACTTTGGTCTTACGGAGGTGATGGCCGGGGTAGGGGCTGCGCGGCGAGGACTGATCGGGTCGTTGTTTTTTTTAACCACGAAGTGCACGAAGGACGCGAAGGAGGGCCTGCGGTGGTTCGATAGATTGTTTTTGGGGGATATGGGGACGGCGACCTCCTTGGGGAGATCGCCGTTTGTGCGTTAGGTTTGATTGTATTAAAATTTCGACTACCAGACGTATTTGTAGCCGAGCTCGAGGGAGACGTCGTAAGGACGGTCGGCTCCGAATGCGAAGGCGGGGCGTACGTAGACGCTTTGTCCGCCGTGGTCCTTGCCGAGCATGGAGCCGATCTCGATGTCGATGTTGCCGAACTCGATGTCGTTCTCGTCGTCGATGAAGCCTTGCGGGTTGATCATGATCCACTGTTGCTTGTTGTTAAGGGTCTTGAGCAGGAAGAGGTCGAGAGCGTGGGCTCCTACCTTGTTTTCGGGTCCGTCTTCGTCGATGCTGATGCGGTACTGGTAGCCGGGAGCGATGAGGTCGAAGGCGCCGTTGAAGGGGAGGAACTTGACGAGGAAGATCTGCGGCCCGAGGGTCCAGGCGTCGTTGCCGAGAGCGTCGTCGGAGTTGGTTGGCATGAAGACTTCGAGTCCGGTGGCCATGGCGAATTTGTTTGGCATGTCGAGGATGGGCACGGTGAGGAAGCGCATGTCCATATCGCCGAAGCCGAATTCGTTTAGGCCGACGGAGTCGACGTCGAGCTTGTTGGCGTAGGCTCGGACACGGAACTGCCATTTGCCGTCTGCGAAGGGAGTTCTGTATTCCATGGTGGTGACGTTCTGACTGTCTTCTCCGGAGGAGCTGAGACTGCGGTAGTCGTTGTAGATTCGGAAGTCGTTGGTGAAGTTGATGGGGTTGGTTCCGCTTCTATCCGCCTTGCCTTCTTGGGCCTGCAGCGGGGCGAGTCCAGTGAGGGCCAACAGGGCGATGGTTTTCACTAGGAGCGTTTTGTTTTTAATCAGGGTGTGCATCGTAGTTTCTCTTTTTTGGTTATCTTGGGTTTTGCTCGGGAAGAGTTATTTTTCCTCGCGCGCGATTTTAAGGGCTTAGCGTTTTTTTAAATATAGGACTTTGGTCCTACGTCTTGGGACTTTGATTGGGGCTATTGTTTAGAGGAGTGGTTTTGTAACCACTAGGGAGTTGGGTTTCCAGGGGGGACGGGTGATGGGGTAGTGCTTTTTTAACCACGAAGTGCACGAAGGTCACGGAGGGATCGGGTCGTGTTGTTGAGGACCACCGATAGCACTGATCTGCACCGATGGTTGTGGAGGGGCAGGGGCGTTTTTTTTGCGGATCATAGTCAAACGCAGTGGATTGCTGTCATAGGGGAAACTGTTGGAGTTCCCGCTTCAGCGGGCCTATCGGTTTGCGCTGCTTAGGGGGGCCGCCTTCGCGTTGAGCTTCGGCGAGGCGAGGAACGGCTGCTATCTGGAAATACAAACGGCGGTCTTTGTAAGACCGCCGTTTAAACTACCCCTAATATGTTACCCTAAACTATGTATCTAGAAACTGTGTGTTTCGAAAATTAGCTTTTTGAGCCTGTGTGTTTTTGAATCTGGATACACTGTATCACGAGATGAGAAATTTGGATATAGGACTTTGGGCTTACGTCGGGGGGGGCAGGTTCCAGGTTTCGGTTTCCGGGGGAGGATGGGCTTTGCGGCTCGCCGCGAGCGGCGGCCCTACGGGAGTTGTTTTTGTGGCCGTTTGGACCCGCCTTCGGGTTGTGCTTCGGCGAGGCGAGCAACGGCCGCTGCCGGGGGAAAGGAAAAGCGGCGGCCTCTGGTGAGGTCGCCGCTTGTTTGAGAGATTACTGATTCGTTTTTATATAATTCGCGTTTGTTGATTAGAACTTGGTCATGTTTGGCGCGGGTGGATTTGGATGATCCTTGAGCGTAGCTTTGTACTCCTTGATGAGCTTGGAGTAGATGCCGAGGACCCATCCGTTTCCGGATACAGCGATGTCCATTAGCTCGCCTGGATCTGCGTTGATGTCGTAGATACGTGGCATGCCTGCTGTTTCGCGAATGGTTCCGAGGTATCCGCCAAGTACTGGATTAGTACTGGAGGAGTGGTACTCTATTGGATAGATGCGGAACTGATTCCAGCGTACAGCGATGAGGCGGTCGCCTACGAAGGTGAGCAGGTGCTGGCGGTTGGACTTTACTTGCTTGCCGAGCAACCAATCGGTCTGGTCGAAGCCGTCGTAAGGACGATCGTCTGGGAGTTCTTCGCCGACGATGTTAGCCAACGTTGGGAGGAAATCGTGTACTGAGACCATCTCGTTGTTGACGCTTGGAGCGATCTTGCCTGGCCAGCGGATCATGCCGGCGGTGCGGATGGAGCCTTCGTAACCGTCGCCGAGTTCGCCGCGGAATGGGCCGTTGCTGCCGCCGCCTACTTCGGCGGGGACGGTACCGGTGACTGTTGCTCCGTTGTCGGAGAGCCAGATGACGATGGTGTTGTTCTTGATGCCTGCTTCGTCGATGGCGTCGAGAACTTGTCCGGTACGAGCGTCGAGCTCTACGATGCTGTCACCGTAAGGGCCTGCGTTTGACTTGCCAACGAAGTCAGGATGAGCGTCGTTGGGGAAGTGTGGGCGAGTCCAGCCGACCATGAGGAAGAATGGATCTTCTTTGTCAGCTTGTTCCTTGATGTAGCCGACTGCTGCATCAGCGATATCGCTTTCGATTTGTCTGCGATACTCGCGGTCGTAGATTTGAACTACCTTTGCCGCTTCGCCTGGTTTTTTTGCCTCGGTGATGTAAGTGGCGGCTGCTTTTTGCAGACCGTCTGGAGCTCCGGCTGTCTTGAGGCTTTCGGAGTAGAGCACGCTATCGGTGGTGCCTTTGAAACCTACGAGCCACTGGTCGAATCCTTGGTTTTGCGGTTGGCTTTGAGCTTCTGGTCCAAGGTGCCACTTGCCGACGTAGGTTGTATTGTAGCCGGCTGATTTCATGGTGGTTCCGAGTGTGACGTCGTCTGGCTGGAGGCCACCTGAGGCTCCGGGAACAATGATTAGCGACATGCCGGAACGGATGGAATATTGTCCGGTGAGGAGTCCGGCGCGGGAAGGTGTGCAGCCTGGCTCGCAGAGGAACTGGGTGAAACGCATGCCTTCGCTGGCTAGCTGATCGATGTTGGGAGTTGTTATTCCGCCTCTACTGCCGCCGTTGTAGCAGGAGAGGTCACCGTAGCCGAGGTTGTCGGCGAGCATGAGGACGACGTTCGGCTTTTCGGCGGCGTGGGCGCTGAGGGCGACCAAGCCGGTGGCTAGCATTGATAGGATTCTTTTTTTCATATGTGCGTTTTTTGTGTTGTTAGCTGATGTGTGTTCGTGGCCCGTGTTTAACTTGGTGTAGGGCCGGTTTTTGGAATTCTGGAAAGAGAGTATCATTTGCGGCCAAAATGGGATATGGGACTTTGGTCTTACGGAGGGGCGGCGAGGATTGATCGGGTAGTTGTTTTTTAACCACGAAGTGAACGAAGGGCGCGAAGGGGGCTGTAGTGTTGTTGAGGATCGGTGATGACACCGGTTTGCACCGATGCTTGTGGAGGGGCAGGGCTAGGTTTGGGGGAGTGTCGGTGTAATCGGTGGTTGGATACTTGGGCGCGGATGATGGGCGTGGGTGAAGGTTGGGGCTTTGCGGCACGCCGGCGAGCGGCGGCCCTACAAGGGGTGTGCTTGTGGCTGTTGGGGACCCGCTGAAGCGGGAACTCCAACGGGGGTGCTGAGTGGGGAATCGCGTGACGAGCACGCTCCCACCTCAGGGATGCGAAAGGGCGGTCTCTGGTGAGACCGCCCTTCGGTTATGATGCTGAACTACTGGTGATTTATACTGTATAAAATTTTTGGTTACTTGGTTTTCTTACCAAACGAACTTGTAGCCTACTTCCATGGAGAGATCGTATGGACGGTCAGCTCCGAATGCGAAGGATGGGCGAGCGTAGACGCTTTGTCCGCCGTGGTCCTTGCCGAGCATTGAACCGATCTCGATGTCGATGTTGCCGAACTCGATGTCGTTCTCGTCATCGATGAATCCTTGCGGGTTGATCATGATCCACTGGCGCTTGTTGTTGAGCGTCTTGAGGAGGAAGAGATCGAGAGCGTGGGCTCCTACCTTGTTCTCTGGGCCGTCCTCGTCGATGCTGACGCGGTACTGGTAACCGGGAGCGATGAGGTCGAAGGCGCCGTTGAATGGGAGGAACTTCACGAAGAAGACCTGTGGCCCGAGCGTCCATGCGTCGTTGCCGAGAGCGTCGTCGGAAGCGGTTGGCGTGAAGACTTCAAGACCGGTGGCCACGGCGAACTTCTTGGACATGTCGAGTACGGGAACGGTGAGGAGACGGAAGTCCAGGTCGCCGAATCCAAACTCGTTTACGCCCTTGGAGTCGACGTCGAGCTTGTTTGCGTACATTCGTGTACGGAACTGCCACTTGCCGTCTGCGAATGGAGTTCTGAACTCCATGGTGGTGACGTTCTGGCTGTCCTCGCCGGAAGAGCTTAGACCGCGATACTCGTTATAGAGTCG